>JAWAQK010000040.1:0-2336 GCA_038893995.1 Candidatus Thorarchaeota archaeon
GTCGTCTTGGGTGTCCTCGTAGGTGATCTGGCTCTCGACGAGACAGTCATCCTAGAGGGTGACACGATTGCTGGAACTGTCAACTGGAGCTTTCCTCTAGGTGGTGATACGGGTGCCTCCCAGGTCACCATCAAGGTCCAGTCCCTCCGGGTGTACCGCGAGTACTCCTATGTCGCATCCAGTCCGCTACCGTTCTCCATTGAGTCATCAGGTCTGGCGCCTGACTCGTACCAGCTTACCGCCATCATTCACGTGCCGGGATGCACGGACCTCGTTCTAGCTGAATCGCTAGTAGTCCTTGAGTGCCACCGCACGTACATCATCGCACCAGCCCAGCTGTCTGCTACAGTCGGAACGTCGGTGGCACTACCCTTCAGTCTCCTATACCTAGACAATGGCTCCAGTATTCCTTTCCAGCTTGTCTGGCTAGAGATCAGTATTGACGGACAGACTCTCCTGTCCGACTCTGTGGTAACATCTATGGATGGGGGCGTGTTCTACTGGGTCCCCACTGCAAGGGGAAACTACACGTATTCGCTCCGATTCGTCAGAAATGGTACACTCGAGTCCTCCCTGTACAGGGGGTCCGTACTGGTCAGTGAGAGCACCAACCTTACTCTGAGTGCTCCAGGGATCGCTGATCAGTACTCCTCTGTCAATGTCACAGCGGCGTTGCGCACAGACGGGGGTGTGCAACTGGCGGGGTTGCTCGTGAACTATCGAGTACTGTCGCCTCTGCAGGAGGAGATCATGACAGGCTCAGCCACGACTGATGACCGCGGCATGATTGTCCTCAACATCAACATGTCCCTCAATGGACCATATCGTGTATACGTCTGGTACGATGGTGGCCTCTTCCTGCTCCCCAGTGACGCGTCCTGTGTGATTGTCTCATGGTCTGCAAGTAACCTGAGACTGGTGGCTGCTCCGGCTGACGGACTGGTGGGGGAGCCCCTCCACGGTCAGGTCCAGCTAGTAGACTCGTCAGGAATGCCTGTAAGCGGTGTTCCAGTGCGCTTCGTCATTATACTCCTGCCATCGACGACTGTCGTGGAGGTCGCAGACATTACAGACTCTACTGGAATGGCTAGACTTGTGTGGGAGAGCCCACTCGTCGGTGAATTTCGAGTGGAGTGCATCTACGGGGGCGACCTGAGTAGAGGTGCATCATTCGCGAGTTGGAATGTCTGCGTCCGCATCCCCGTGCACCTCACTGTGAACACACACACATTACACGTGGGCACTCTGCAGGACATTGTGATTGCAGTCACGGATCACCTCGGCCAACCCGTGAATGGGCTCTCGGTCTATGTCACGATTCTTGATGCTCACAATACCACAGTACTGAGTGCTGTCGTCACATCGCAGAATGGTACTGCGTCGTTGATGTGGTGTCCTGTAGCAAGAGGGACGTATGGGCTTATCGTCACGACTCTCCGGCAGTCGTACTTTGAGGGCGCAGAATGCGTAAGTCCAGTGACGGTACTTGAACGGGCGACAGTAAGTGTGTACTGGAACCCCTCGGAGCTTCGGGCAGTCCAGACACATCGATTGTCTGTCCTGGTGGTAGACCTTTCTGGTAGAGGTATTTCCGGACTGACCATAAATGTGACAGTCGTGCTTGCAGGACAGATCGTTCTCAAGGCTCTGATGGTCACGGACGACAGTGGTATTGTGAGAGCGGACATCCTGCTATCCCAGCCTGGGCATATCACTGTGTCCTTCTCGTTCTCACCTCAGTCATTCATAGATGGACAGAGTGGCCAGTCTGAGGACAGTGTGCTCGGCCTGACCTCGACGTCCACAAACCTCCTTGGATTGCCAGTCCGCCAGGGAGCACCAGTTGGTATCGTGGTCTCTGTCGGAGACTGGAGGGGCTATCCTCTGGCAGGGGGACTGGTCCGACTGACCATACGCAGCTACGCAGGGGTCGTGCTCCATGTGTCAGAACGTTCAACAGGTGAAGATGGGACCTGTGGTTTCTCCTACGTCTTCCAGAATGTGGGCGACTTCTATGTACTGATCGAGTTCATGGGCCGTGAATGGGATGCGCCGTCCTCAGCGTCCCTGATCCAGCGAGTGCAGGTGACCCCAACGCTACACATCCTGCATGACGTATCGTGTGTCCTGGGGAACGCAGCGGAGTTCGTGATCGCAGTGGCCGATGCCTACGGTGTCTATGTTGCAGGCAGGCCGCTTGTGCTGACAATCACCAGCGAAGGCAATGTCGTCTTTCAGACGATAGTGAACTCATCGAATGTGCCGGTGTCGGTCCGGTGGTACCCCAGCAGCAGGGGAGTCTTCCAGGTCAATCTCGTCCATGTCGAGTCTGCCTA
>JAWAQK010000040.1:2346-23112 GCA_038893995.1 Candidatus Thorarchaeota archaeon
TCTCTCGAACTCGGTGTCAACGAGCATCTCGGTCCTCGAGATTGTGAGTGGGGCCCTCTCGCTCTCCACCACGCAGATCCCGATCTCTGGCTCAGTGGTCCTGTCGTACACACTCAATGCCAGCAATCCCTCCGGCGTACCGATCCGATTCGAGATACTCGACTACAACCTCCTCCCAGTCTGGAGCAGGATCGTGTTGACCGCCGAGAACGGGGTTGCAACGACGTCGTGCGTGGTCGACATGATTGCAGGTGTCCTTATTGTCCAGGCTACTCCACTGCCCGATGCCCTAGTTCTGGGCGGAGGTTGTCAGTGTCAGTTGGTCGTGATGACAGAGTGTGTCCTGGACCTCTCGACCGTTCCATCTCCTGCGCTGAGGCACGAGGATGTCAATGTCTCGTTGATCTGTCAGGACGAACTTGGCCTTCCAATCGCTCAGATCACGGTCATAGTGACCGTCATTGACCCCTATGGCAATACTGTGCGTCTTGGTCCAATATCGAACTCCATATCGGTGGTGGTCCGAAATGGCGCAGGTTCCTTCAAGTTCACTCCCGGCCTGACAGGTCTCTACAGAGTTTACATTCAGTCGTCGGGAGCAGCATATGTGTATCCCTTCAACACTGACCGTTACCTCGTTGTATACACGCAAACAGTGTTGTCAGTAGAGAACTTCACCTCTCTACTGGTTACAGGAGATACAGCATACAGCGCTGTGTCACTCCATACATCTGATGGGACTCCGATGACTGGCATGCCTATTGGGATAGTGGCGACTGGACCTGGCGGAACTGTTGTCGGTCCCTTCTCGCTGGTGACCAACGACTCTGGAGTCATTCAGTGGTCATTTGTTCCGACACCCGAGGGTATTTGGACTGTCACATTTCGTTTCCTGGGCATGGGAGTCTACCTACCTTCCGATGCACAGGTCGTCATCTCAGTCTGTTACGGGACACGAATCTACCTGAACTACTCTCCGCAACAGGATATTGTTACGAGTCTGACTCCACTGGTGGTGTCGGTCCTTCTGACAGACTCCGGCGGCACACCCCTTGAGGGACGTACTATTACCTACTGTGTATACCATTCTGTTCTTGGACTTGTGGACTCTGCAAGCTTCATTCAGCTCGGACCATCGCCTGAGACAATAGAGATCTATTTTGGACGCATGGGCAACTACACTGTGGTGTTCCTGTTCTCCGGTACCACTCACTACTTCCGTTCAAGTGCTGCAATCGACGTCTTTGTGAGGGGTCTCGTGAGCATACAGGTGGACCTTCCGCAGACTCTCGACCGATCTGAGCACCGTGAGGCCTCGCTGGTCCTCCTCGACGAAACAGGTCAACCTCTCGATCCACAGTTGCTTGAGGTCCAGCTGGTGCTACGAAGAGGTTCTCAGATCATTCCCATCCATGACCGGCTCTCTGTGTCATCTCGATCGGTATCCCTAGATATGTTTGGGCTCGAGCCAGGCGATTACGAGCTATCAGTCTCAGTCACTGGAACTCCTCTTCGCACGGGGGCTGCTCAGTCGTTCCCCTTCTCAGTGACTACCGTCTCACGTTTCCAGACGTCGGTGTTGGCATGCCCAGGACTGGTCGGGAACTCCCACAGGATAGTTTTCCTCCTGCTGGACTCCATCGACTCGAGACTGGACGGCATAGTCAGGGTCAGCCTGTTCGACCCACAGGGCCGCGAGATACTCGGGAGTCCTCTGACTACAGTGACCGAGATCAACGTGGTCAATGGAACATTTGAGATATCGTGGATCCCACTCAGCATTGGATACTACAGACTTGTCATGGTGTATACTGGCCAGGACAGGATACAGTCATCTGAGATTGAGATGACGTTTCTCGCCCGCTACGAGAGCACACTGCAGGTGAGCAGTCCTGACAGGATCAGATACATGGACCCTGCAAGGATGTACATACAACTGAGAGGAGGTACAGGAACAATCCCCAACGGCCCGCTCAAGATAGTCCTCAGGGTCGACGGGGTCCTGTTGGACATTATTGATGTCAGCGTCAACATGGCAGGCTCGTACCAGTTGGACCTCAAGGGATTGCCTGCGGGACTGCTCAATGTGACTGTCCTGTACGAGGGATCGTCAGCGTATGCACCGTGTAGGTTGACTCGGTTCATCTGGGTCGAACCGATAGTTCAGGTCAGGGTCATTGGAGGACTCCAACATACGGTCAGGGCAAATGTGACGCTCAGTGTAGAGTCAGCTGTCCTCGGGGCGTCCTCGTCATGGTCTGGGACATTGTCTGTCCGGGTCACTGGCTCTGATGGTGAACTCCTCTCCCGTGTCTGTACGATCGGCCCCACGCACACACTCGTGCTCTGGTTCGTCCCGATGGCGGAGGGAAACTATAGCCTAGAAGTCTGTCTGTCAGATGTCCCGGTCTTGAACAGCTCCAGGTCCGCCTTCGTCATCACAGTGGTATCGCTCACAATCTACGAGCCCATGGTCGAGTCTGCCCCGTCGCTTGCTGGTGGAAGCCTCGCGCTAGCAGGAGTAGGTCTCCTCGTGAGGAAACGACTTCGTCTGTTGTTACGGTTCCTACCTGATGAATGGGTCGAGGAGGCAGCATCACCGGGCACCAGTGTCTAGTCTACGGGTTGCCCATGGGTCTGTCCATCTGTGACTGTGGCGGTCGAACAGTCTGCTCAATGCAGAGGCCCTGTATGTCCTGTGTGTCCGGAGTGAACACGTGACGCACCTCATCTGCAGGGATCCTGCAACTTCCTCACATCTGCCACGCAGGACAAGTGCCTGACCCCGAGGGACGCGAACGAGAGCTGCCATATCACCAGTCCTATCACTTGTGGAGAGCTCGATGTATGGTGACACTGCGACTAGCCACCGCTGAAACCTCAGACCGTCCGCGAGCGAGGAACTTGACGCCATGACGAATATTCCGTCCCATAGGCCCGTGTACTCGAGCCGGGGATGGTAGTTGACTGTCACTGCTCCTCCCCTTATCAACCGGTCTCTGGCAAGTGACCGACTTCTCCTGGGTACCACGAGCTCGCCAAGCAGACGTTCCCTCATGGCATGGGTACCGTCAAGACCCCACAGAAGTCCGAGCGTGTCGACGTCACGGGCCGAGAGTTTCAAGGGTGTATCGACTGACGGCTGGGCCAGACCTGTGTCGGTACCGCCCAGGACGTCTGAGGGCTCAGCAAGCCAGGGCTCTCTCCACTCTCCGCTCGTTGGATCAAACAGGTCCCACCTGAATGATTGGACGAGTGTGTGTGTCACTGTCTGGACGAAATCCTCCCTTGGCCAGCCTGAGGGCCCACCTGATGTGACCGGCTCCACGTATCCCAGTAGTCGCCTGAGTCGGGGGTTCCCCGTGTCAGCAGCCTCAAACAGACCTCTGGTGGGAGTTGGTGACTTGGTCCTCCTGAGCAAGATGTGTCTCATCTGAAGACCGAGACGGGGGAATACTGGGACGTAGGACTCGGTCATGACCCGTTCTATTATCTCTGACATCTTGGGGTCTGTCCCCAGCATGCTCCCAATTGCGGACCGAGTACACTTTCCCGGAACCGAAACAGAGGCGAGACCGACACATGCTCTCCTGATCTCGTCGTGGCGAAGTACATTGAATGACTCTAGAAGAATCTGGAGCAGTCGTCGGTGTTCATGTGCGACTGCCCCATCAGGCTGGGGATGCGTGCTGCTCCAGCATGTTCCCACGTGACGAAGGCCTCCTATCACCTCCCCTACCTCCCTTCTGATTCGTGCCAACTCGCTCTCTCCAGACTCGGCCTTGCACATGGCAGTCTCAATCTTGGCCTCAGGGTCGCTCGTCGGTATTCGTAGCAGCCAGTTCTGTATCCTGTTTCTGGGGAGCATGTCGAGGGGCGCAATCGCCGCGATCCTCTGCTGTGCTTTCCTCAATGCATCTATCACATCGCGGCACATGGCATCTGGCCTGAGCAGGGGTAGGACCTCAACGAGGGACTCTATTTTCTCCGACACTATCTCGTCTTGCCAGAGCGCCTTGAGCCAGGGCAGACTTTGGCCAAGTGCGGACGAGATGTGGTGAATATTCATCAGACAGCGTCCGAGTGTGTCGGTCTCATCGCTGAATGCTCTTGCAGTCTCATGTGCGTCTGTTGCACGTGCAACAGCCATAAGGACCCTGACAAGTGTCTCTCTCCGTCTGGCATCGATGGATTCCGGAAGCAACTCACTGATGGCTCTGTAGGGGTCACTCTCGGCGAGACCAGATAGGGCCCGACGGTCGGCAAGCCACGGGAGAGAGTCTACCTGAAGAGCGTTCATCATATCGTCCAGATTCCTAGACTGACGCTGAGTCTCTAGTCTGCCCGAGACCCTCTGACTGGCCGTGCCTCTTGCACTGTCGTATCTGGCTTGGTTAAGCTGGATCAACTCACGTACGAGTGTGTCGTCGGGTCTGAGTCGGCCGGTTGCGATACTGATGGACCTCAGGGTCCTGTACGATGCGTCTTTGTGAGCAGCAGGACTCGCGAACGTGGTTGCCTCCGCGATTCAGTGTGTAACCTGCTCGACAGGATGGCAAAAAGCATTGCGACATCGGACATCAGCCGCGGACCCAAGTTGCAGTCATGCGCACTCCTGCGTGAAGGTGATCTGGCTGAGCACCTCAGAGAGGTCGGTGTCCCATGTACAGTCCTTGCGGAGCAGTCTCTGGTACATCGTGCTGAGATAAGACCGTATATGGGTCACCTCCGAAACTTGAGCTTCAACACCAAGACATTCCGACTGTCTTCTCAGAGTCTCGTGCATGGCGAAGTACTGAAACTGAGGGACCTTCATCGTGATGTAGGCATGGCGTCCCCCATCTCCCAGTAGCACATGCGCACGTGGAGTTCCCCTGAGCAGAGACATGCTCAGACCACAGACTGCACTCTCCTCTCCCCTCAGTTCAGCCAGTAGCGTGGGCATGTTACGCATTCTCACGCTCCTGAATGGTTTCACGATACCCCGCTCTGTGAGCCTAAGTATGGTGTTCTCGAGCCTCTTGACATCAATCTGGTACTCTCTAAGAAAGCTCGGATTCTCTAGCATATCGATGTAGAAGTTATTCGATGTCAGATCCATGGCTCTGGCTTCTTCACGGTCTATCGGCTCGTTACCCGGAATCATTGGTCCTCCCGTCCTGGTTTGGAACTCGGACACAGAGAGTGGATCGACCGGTTCTTGGTCGTTGACGAATGGTGCAGTCCAAGATCTCGCAGCGACGTCGTAGGAGGACGGGTTCAGGGTCGCAGTTTCGTGGTCGACCCTCACAACGTTCCTGAGGTTCTCCTCCAGCACTGCCACCTGATTTCGCGGTACTGTCATCACTCTCAGGAAGTTGGTTCTTCCCCTGCTGTCTTTCAGCTCTATCCACTTCTCGAGATATCGATGCGGCCAGGTGTACGCGCGACCGGAGTAGACGATCTTCTCCAGCCCGATCCTCATGAAGTCAACGCGTGTGCGTATGTTATATCCGTTGAATACAAGCGCGGCTCTGTCCATCATCAGCTCCCGACTAGTCGATGCCATTGCCCTCGTCACGGGGAACTCTAGCAGGCCCTTACCTATCGGTTGATCTGTGATATACCGCAGGGACCTGGGGGTCCAGTCTGGTGCATTATCGATCAGGGTCTCAGTTGCGACGTACCATGGTTCGAGATAGGACGCAACGGCACTGCCAGGCAGGACGGTTGCATTTGCTCTCTCGGCGTCATTGATCACCCTGACGTACTGTGGGGGTGGTATGCCCTCCATCTCATACTTCATGTTGACACCCATGAGCGAACTGAGAACAGGTCTAGACGCCAACGAGAGGAATACATCCACAGGATCTAGATCGAGCTGTTGTCCGCGAACGAACAACGCGAGGAATTGCATGTACTCTTCCCGTACCCGGGGCGGAAACGTGGCAGGCACAAGTGGCTCGAGCAGATCTCTCATGCTCGACACGTTCTTGGGCAACTCAATATCGTCCATCTGCCTGATGAGCGACCAGAAGCGAGTTCTGTCTTCGGGCGGAGGGCCATCAACGACAGTCTCAATGAACCGGACGATCATCGACCTGGCTGTTCGCGTGGCGAGACTTCTCACTGCCGCATAGACCGTTGAATCATCCTTCAGGTACAGCGACGCAAGCTCATGTGGTTGTATCGGATGCGCGCAGACAGGGATGTACTCTCTGTCAACGACTGTCAGCCAGAAAGAGGAGCTCCCCACAATGGGATGGATGAAGTAACGGTGATTCCCTACACCTGGCATCAGTCTGTAGTACCAGCCGTGAGTCGGGGGAGGGTACATGCGTTCACCTATCGTGTACGGACCAGTCTTGAACGAGGCCAACCCGGTCAGGATGTGTCTGGCCTCTACCTCGGCCACGTCCTCGGTCGGTACGAACTGCTGGACGCCCGACTCATCAAGAATGAGGAGCCCATTTGGGACAAACCTAGTCGATGCACCAACCCCAATCAGACCTTTCACACCATAGGCAAGATCGGCCCGCCTGATATCCCCTGAATCTATCATCTTCGTACTAGTGCAGTATGCCTTGACGGGGTCAGGCAACGGGGTACGCTCCGTATTCAAGTTCGCGCAACCTTCCAAATTAAGTGTGTGCAACACGTGGGAAAAACAGATGCCCGCCACACGTGATCCTCAACATCGGTCACGTGCAGCGGGCCCGGGAGAGGGAATCTAGTCCGGAGATATCTCGGCGGTCCTCTGCGGAAGCATCCTCAGAATGGCTGATCGGGGTCGATCGGCTCTGGGGGTGCCATGAACGGGTCATCCGGAATGGTCGGACTCAGTGGAGGCGCCGAGAATGGGTCATCCGGAATGGTCGGACTCAGTGGAGGCGCCGAGAATGGGTCATCCGGAATGGTCGGACTCAGTGGAGGGAGCACAACCCTGTTCCAGATCCAGTCGTTGTCTTGCATTTCTTCTTGTCTCCTGGAGCTCTGTCCAGCGAGACCTAGTACACTGCAATGTCATTTCTCGGCCGATGAATTCAGTCTGTTATTGGAGCACAAAACACCAACTAGATGTCATCACTGGCGGATCTGACCCTATCTCTGACGAGCTGACTTTAATTGGTGAGAAGCGGAGCTAACAAGATTGCGTTACGAGTTGTCTTGGCTGATCTGGATTGCTGCGGTCGGCCTGTTGGACCCGGCTCAACTGCAGTTCAGGCTCCAGTCGTCCGGATCATCTTGATGTCTGAGGACCTCAGGGACCTGATCTGCGTTGGCAACCAACTGTCGAGAATCCTGAGTATTTGCGAGGGAGAATGGAGACCATGGCCGGCCCATGTCCTGCGGGAGCATACCGGCCAGGCTTAGACAGTCTCAGTATTCTGAGACGTGTATCATGAAATAGGACTTCGGATGATCACAGGCTGGACACTTCTCAGGAGGCGATGTTCCTTCGTGGACGTAGCCACAGTTCATGCAGCGCCATCTTACCTTGTTCTCTCTAGCGAACACCCTGTTCTTGGCCACGTTCTCTGCAAGAGTCATGTATCTCTCATGATGCCATGTCTCTGACTTTGCCACGCTGCGCCACAGTGCTGCTATCTTCGGAAAGCCCTCCTTCTCGGCCACTTCGGCAAAGTGGGGATACATCTCACTGAACTCGTATTTCTCTCCAGCAGCGGCATGACGGAGGTTCTCCTCTGTCTTACCGAGCGAGCCGGTCGGGAAGGTCCACTTGACCTCCAATTCAGGTGCTGCTCCATAGTCTCTGAGCATAGTGAAGAAGCGCTTTGCATGTTCCTTCTCATGATCCGCCGTTTCGAGGAAGACCTGGGCTATCTGCATGTATCCCTCATCACGGGCGATACTGGCTGCGTAGGTATATCGATTTCGTGCCTGCGACTCTCCTGCAAATGATGTCAGAAGGTTCTTCTCAGTCTCTGTTCCCTTGATACTCTTCTGCGTCATTGATCTCATCTCCACTCTCAAGCAAGCCAAGATATGGTCTTGGTATTCAGATGGTCTGTCTGAATAGATATAATCGTGATGTTGTGGTACGTCTCAGGATCCTTGGATCTCCATTTGTCCAAACGAGTCAAAGACCAGCGTGCTCTACATGGGGATTTTCGTCTTCATATAGACGTAGTCAAGCGCCTTGGATATGAGCGAAATGGTGACGACAAAGATTGCTGCCACGACCAGCCAGACCGGGAGTGAAACAAAGATTCTTGACATTATCCATGCTGCATTCTGAAACAGGTCGTTGACGGCAATGAAAGAGGCAACGACAGTGTACTTTGGCAAGTATGCGGCCTCGTTTGACCACGCCGGTATGACTCTTCTCAGTGACTGAGGAATCACGATAGACAATATGCTCTCGGTCCTTGTCATGCCTATTGATCTAGCCGCGAGTAACTGCCCACTGCTCACTGAGGCCATAGCGCCTCTGAAGTACTCCGCCTGATACGCTGCACTGTTAAGTCCCATCGTGGCCATGGCTGAGAGTATCTGATGATTGAGGATGATCACTCCTCCAACACTTACGCTCCAGCGTAGGTCTATCAGCGGCGACTCGGGAGAAGCGAATGTTGCATTGATGAAAGGAGCGAACAGATAGATGACATATATCTGCACGAGCATCGGCGTGCCACGCATGAACTCGATGTAGCCAGTTGCGAGCGCTGATACGATAGTGCCTCCGTATTGCCGCGCCACAGCAAGGAGCAACCCGAAGAAGAACCCGAAGACCAGCCCTGTGGCATACAGGTACATGGTCATTCCGTAGCCTTCCAGAATGAGCCCGTAGTAACCTGCTAGCCAGTCGAAAAAGAACTGCTGCGGAATGATGACCTGAGTCACATTGTTGATGGCCACGTCAATCAGCCTCCCCTGTCCTTCTTGTTGGCGCCTCCGTACAACACCTCAAGCTGGTGCAAGAATGCGCGAGCTCGTTCTGAGTCTGCTCCTGAGAAGAAATGCTCAGGGGTCCCGCGTTCGACAACCACTCCGTCGTCCATGAATATCATCTCGTCTGCCACTGCCCTTGCGAATCCCAGCTCGTGCGTCACGACGACCATCGTTGTACCCTCCTTAGCCAGATCAAGCATGACCTGCAGGACCTCACCTATCAGCTCGGGATCCAGAGCGGATGTTGGTTCGTCGAACAGTATCACATCAGGTTCCATGGCGAGTGCTCGGGCTATGCTCACCCTCTGTTGTTGACCCCCGGAAAGTTCAGCCGGATAGTGGTGCGCCCTGTCGCTCATCTTCACACGGTCTAGTGCTCTGAATGCTCTGTCGTATGCGTCCTGCTTGCTGAGCTTCAGCACCTTGCGAGGTCCGATGGCGACATTGTCTATTGCCCTGAGATGCGCAAAGAGATTGAAGTGTTGAAACACAAAACCCATCTTGGACCGAACCCGGTCTATGTTGATGGACTTGTCGTTCAGCTTGATGTTTCTCAGGTACACTTCGCCCCGGTCTGGTGGGTCCAGCATGTTGATACACCGAAGTAGTGTACTCTTTCCCGATCCGCTGGGGCCAAATACTACTTTCACTTCCGACTCTGCAACGTCAAAAGACACTCCCTTGAGCACTTGAACATCTCCAAACGACTTCCAAACATCTCTGACGCTTATGACAGTTTCAGGCAAGTCATTTACCTCCAAGTCCAATTCTTGCAAGCTTCCTGGTCTGTCGTTCACCAAGGTGATGTGTCACTGGATATGTCAGAACCAAGTAGACGAGTGCAACAACAACGTACGCTATGAACAGAAAGGCAGGCTCGTTGGCATAGTAGTTTCTTGCCAGTCTGACCATGTCAGCGATTCCTATGGCTGATGCAAATGCAGCATCCTTTATCACCAGCGCATACTCGTTTGACCAAGCAGGTAGTGCTAGTCTCAGTGCTTGTGGAAGCACTACGTGCAGGAGCGCCTGCCGATTACTCATCCCGATGGACCTTGCAGCCATTATCTGTCCGGGATTGACAGAGAGGATCGCGCCTCGGATGATCTGTGACTGAAATGCTGCGCTGGCAATCCCCAGTGCCAATGATGCCGAGAAGAATGCACGTGCAATCTCGGGAAGAAAGGTGATTGTGTTGAGAAACCCAAAATAGAGTATGTAGATAATGACAAGTACCGGGATCCCCCTGACGAGTTTCTCATATCCCTCTGCAATGAATCCAAAGTCCTTTGAGTACACTCGCACTATTGCAAGGAGAAGACCCAGTAGAAATCCAAACGATAGACCAAAGGCTGTCAGGAGCAGGGTGACCGGTATCCCTGCCATAACTGCCGATACTATGCCAAAGATATCCGGTCCCTGCATCTGACATTACCTCACACGAAGTACTTGTCGATCAGGCTAGTAATGGTGCCGTTCACGAGGAGCTTGTACAGTACCAGGTTGATCGCACCGAGTAGATCTGTACCGTCGGGCCTCACGTAGGCGCACACGGGAGGTGCCTCTACAGCGAATATGGTCTTGATGCTGTAGACTTTCGAGTAGACCTTGAAGACTGGCTCGTCTATGTAGAGGGCGTCCAAGATTCCAGAGTCAAGATCCTGGAACATCAGGTCAGCCGCCGCATATCGTCGGATATCAATTGTGCCGCCCGCATCATTGATTTCTGTCAGTTCCTGATCCTCAACTGTGCCTGTCTGAACCCCCACTACCTTGCCGTTCAGGTCACTAAGTGCGCTTATGGTCAATGTTGAGGCGTTCTTCACTACGACCACTTCGTCCATCGAGAGATATGGCATTGTGGCCGGAATTTGCCTGGTACGTTCGGGGTCCAGAAACAAGGCAGCTATGATGACATCGACTGTGCCTCCCCTACAGGCACCAATCAGTGCACCGAAGTCCATGTCACGCCACTGGACTGTGAGTCCTAGCTGGTGCGCTACTCTCTCCATGAGTTCTATCTCAAAACCCTCGAACTTCTGAGAAGTGGAGTTGTAGATCTCAAATGGTGGATAGGGTGTGTTGGTACCAACCAGAATGTACCCTCTGGCTTGTATTGACTCCATTATCGCGGTGCTTCGAGGCCCTCCAAAGACCACAAAACCTGCCCCGAGACCGACGACAATTCCTATGACTAGGACCAATGCTGTTGCAGCCTTGTTCATTCTGTCATCTCCTCCATATGCTTGAAAGGAGTAGTATGTGTACCTGCATAATGGGGAGATAAGTCATATGGTGTACTGATGTCATCCTGAGCAGATCCTGGGAGGATCGATAGGATGCGGGGGGCCACGCAGAACGGTTCCGGTGGCAGAGTGTCATGCCTGGGGATAGTCTGACTCTCATTCAGGATGTCCGCAGGATTGCGCAGCAATCTGACATCACGTACGTGCTGCGTGCGTGGACATCTGCTGCAGTTGATAAGACGTAAGCGAGCAAGCGTTCTGTTCCTGGGCCGTGAAGGATCTGGATGTCCAATCTGGGCACGCCACCTCTGTATGGGTTTCCTTAGTCGATATGCTCGCACCCGTACCTTAATAGGAACCCTGGACGACCACCGGTCCGCTCCTATGTCCGTATACGACCTGGTCATCGTTGGTGCTGGGCCTGCTGGCAGCGCATGTGCCATGCACGCCGCGAGACGTGGCCTCAAGGTGTTACTGGTTGACAAGGCCAAGTTCCCCCGGTCCAAGTCATGTGGGGGTGCCCTCTCGAAGAGGACGTACCGTAATCTTGGTCCAAGAGCGACCAGGGGCATCAACTGTCATGCCCATGGCTTGGTTGTATATTCCCCCAAGATGAGGATGGTAGACTATGAGGAGGATGACTGTGTCGACCTTGTGGTCAGAACGGAGTGGGACCATCACATGTTGCTGGATGCCATCGACGCGGGCTCCGAGTCTGCGGAGGGAACGATGGTCCAGTCGGTCTACATGGGGGAAGACTCGTTCAGCGTCATGTTGTCCGACGGCAACACTGTGAGTAGCAGGTACCTTGTACTGGCTGATGGTACAGGGCTCAGGTCCTACAAGAAGCTCCTGGGTTTTCATCAGCCCTACGATCATATGGCAAGGACGGTCTGTGCTGAAGCGCCGGTCGAGGACAGCGTCATCGATGAGTTTCTTGGCACCAAGAGGAAACTACACATTTTCTTCGGCGTAGTTCCTCGGGGGTATGGATGGCTCTTCCCGAAGAGAGGTTATCTCAATGTGGGTATCGGCTTCTCAAACACGACACCGCCATCGATGACACAGTTCGAGGTCTTCGACATGTTCGTGAAACGTCTGAGGGACAGGAAGATGATTCCCCCCGACCTCGACCTGACATGTAGAACTGCACACCCTATCCCGTTCAGGAGACCCTTCCAACCTATTGGCATTGGGAGGGCACTTCTTGTGGGGGATGCCGGTGGATTCGTCTCTCCTGTCACGGGAGAGGGACTCTACTACGGTACTTCCTCGGGCCGTCTGGCGGCGGAGGCGATTGCAGAGCATATGGATGGGAACTCTGCCAAGGACCTTGTTGCAGACTACACTTCTCGTTGGATGAGTGACTTTGGTGCTGACATGGTGGGGCCTGGTCTCTGGTTGGCCAATTTCCTATACAGGTCTCCCAGACGGATGGAGCTGATGGTCCGACTGATGAGTGCCGACGAGGAGACGCGAAGGACCGCTGCCCGAATGGTAATGGGTATCACCCGCTACGGCGAGGCACGCAGCGTCGTTCTGAGACGCTCACCATTGTCCCTTGCGAAGTCCTTGAGGAACTAGTAGTCTACAAAGCCCGTGTCGATACTGCTGAAGAAATCGGGCCAGTTTCTCTTCACGAAGTCTAGCGGTAGTTCGCTGCTCATTATTAGGAGGGTCAACTCACAACAGTCATCTCCGACCGCTTTACACTTGGTCTCTCGGCAGATGACGTGATAGGCGCCCCCCATTGTCAGCGTGGCCCAGGTCTGGGCAGCCCCCTGGTAGGCCCCCGCCGGAAACCAACAGAATTTCATGGGGAATCTTATGTTTCTGGAGAACGGGCTATCGTCGTCCTGAAGTGTGTATACATAGACAGTCTGATTGTCCACTGTGCATTTCTCGTATGTCTGTTTAGTTGGAGTCCGACCTGCAAATATGATCCAGGCTGCTTCACCATAGGCAGGGACTCTCTCAAAGTCACCCTCCAGTTGTGCAGAGAGTTCCATCATGAACTCGTGTCCGAGGGCCATACCCCCCTCGAAGACGTGCTTCGGTCCAGCCTGTGGTCCAAGTAGCTCCACCGCGGTCTGCATCAGTAACTGATTGAGTTTTGTGGTCGTGAGTGTCAGACCCTTCTCACTCATCATCTTCTTCGCCTTGGAAGCCTGGACTATCAACCAGTTCTTCATTCTACTCGATCACCGCCTTTACTGAATCGAGCCTCCCAATCCTCACTAGCTGTTCGCACACAATCTTCACTCGCATCTCAGGAATCCCCAAGATCTGAGCAAGTTCTTCGACACTTCGTCTCCCGTCTGCCAGCGCAACTACAGTGACCTGTGTATTGTCGAGATCGGACATGTTGACTAAGCCCTTCTTCGGAATTGGAACGTACCTCTTGGAGAGTGGCCTTCTGACGGCCTCGACCGTCTCGATCCGTTTGACTATGTCGCTTACGCTGATAGCTCTGACTCGAAACTCAGTGTCGACGAAGACTGTGACGGCATGCTCAGGTGTTCCGTGAGTGATCACGATTGGCACAGGGCTCCTGGGAGCCTGTTCAATCCTCGCCCTCTCTAGAGGCACATCTACGTTTGCCTTGCAGATTGGACACATGAACCTCAGTGGTACTGTACTCAACTTGAACATCGTCCCACGGGTCCTGGCGACATCCTGAGAATAGCGGCTCTAAAAGTGTATCTGGCGTAGTTCCGAGCGACCGAACCAATGCTCGCTGGAGGGCACATCACGCTCGAAGACGGAGCGATCAACTGGTGACTCCTCTCATTGCTGTCCCTCCTCCCAGACCAGCATGCGGGACCCGGTCTGTTGATACTGGCGAGTTGGAAGGCGACATGACAGCAGACACTGCTCCCGATCTGAGGTTGGCCGGGGCCCAAGTACTGCCTACACAGGGGCGTGAGACCAGCACGTGGCCGATGTTGGATGTTCTCCATCATGGGTCGAGAGCGGTCGATGTTGCTGCCTGTAGGGAAGAGTGGGTCTCTTCTAGTCTTCTCATCATTCCCTCAAAACTGTCGAACCAGTACTTCCTGTATCCCGCGGGCAGCCTGTTCTCGTCGTCAGTGAACAGGAAGAGATGTACGCAGACGGTCAGATCCGCCCAGACAAATTCCCTCTTGCCACTCCCGTCCTCGAATATGAGCCTGTATCCATCCACCTTGTATTCGTAGTCTGTGTGTCGTGTTCCCTTCGGGTCTACAAGCACTATGGTGTATCTGCTGCCCTTCCTCAACCAGAAGATAAAGTCTGGCCTGAACTTCTCTATCCTGTTGTTGGCTCTGTTGTAGTAGGGAACATAGACATCGTCCAAGTGCTCGTCTATCTTGCAGAACATCCACCAGTCGAATCGTCCTAGTGGGCCATCTCCTCTCCGAATGGCCTCCTCTACCTGCTCGAGGAACTTCCTCTCGCTCTCGACAGTGACTATGTGACTCACGTATCTCTCCTTCTCCCTCTCCGAGAGGATCATGGGCAGATAGTAGTGGTTTGCGACATACTTTATCTTCAGAGTAGAGCCGTCCGCCACGAATACGTCCTCCCCACTCTCCCTGCTCAGTCTCTTGATCTCTGCTGTGTATTCGTCAATGCCTATTCTCCTCTGTTCCAACATTCGCTTCAGTTCTTCTTCTTTCTCAGACAGGTTTCTGTATTCCTGTACCTTGACTATCTTTTCCTGGAGCCTGCTCAGTTTTTCTGGCTCCAGAGTCACCCGTATTCTCTTGAAATGAACAATCTCGTCTGCGAGTCGCTGAAACCTGTCGAGCTCCTGCATAGTCACGTTCACATGCCTCATCAGTCTTGACACCTGCAGGAATAGGTCTCCGTCATCCGAGGGCAGGAAATTGCCATCTCGCAAGTACTCTCGCATCTTCCTCACGGTCTGCTGAGTCAACCGGTTCTCATGCGAGAATATGGCATGGATCAGTCTGTCGTCCCCTATCCAGTCAAAGAACCTGGTCAGGAGTTCTCTGTTGCCCTCGAACCTAGGAAGCTCGGAGGGTGGCATTACCCTGCCCACGTCCCTGTAGACTGGAATCAGTAGCTCCCTCTCTCTGGCCCGCTCGTTCTCTCTGAGTTCAATGACCTCTCCTGATGCCTCTCTCTCATATCTTATGCTCTCCAGAATGTCCTGCACGTTGTTCCTGCTCGTCCCGAGGACAAACAGGGTCTCCATCAATGACACATCGGTCTGGTCCAGTTTCGAGAGCATGTCTTTTGCGTCGGCGTCCCCCTCCCTTCTCAGTGGGAGGAGTCGTTTTCTCCTACCGCGTATCGGTTCTATTCTGACGCCCCTACCTATGGACTGGGTGACATACTTCCTTGCATCTCCCTTCCCTATGTTTATGAAGACCATCACGTTGGGCCTGTTTGAGTCCCAGCCCTCATAGAATGCCCTCGAGCCCATGAGAATACTCACACTGTCATTTCCGTGGCTTATCTCTCTAAACACACTCACGGTCTCATAGGCGTCGCTCATCTCGTAGCCAGTCAGCTTGTCCCTCAGCCAGGTACTGATGTCGCCTATCTTGATCAGTGCAAATGGCCTCTCAGATGTCTTAAGCTTGAATACGAGCTCCTCTGTATTCTGTGGAAGCCTGATCACCTCGATGTTCCCGAAAGAGCTCGCGTTGAACACGTACTCCAATATCTCTCTGCTGCCGGCCTGCATGAGGCGTCGTGTGTCAATGGCAACGCGGCCTCCTCCGAACACGAATCTCGGTTGCCCCGAGAACTCGTCCACGAGCTCCTTTCTAGCCTCTTCGAGTAGGCTCCCGTCTGTTCTCCCGGTTGCAAATCTCTCGATCTCCCTGAAAAACAGCTCCAGGTCTGACTCCTCGATGTTGACAGAGTTCACCAGAGCAACGAGCAGGGGGCTGTGGTAGTGCGTTCTGCCCACCCTCTCGCTGACGTTATGTTTCGCCATCCTCAGTATGGTCAGCAGTAACAGGGACTTCAGGACGATCTTCTGCTTCTCCCTACTACTGAAGTCGGTCCGGTCTCCGAACGCAGTCAGTTCCTGCTGGGACAGGTAGACATTCTTTCCATAGCCCTCCCTGATGAAGGTGTCAAGGTTGAAGTTGTAGACAGTCGTCAAGATGTCCCAGGGGTCAGTGAAGGTGGCTGAGAAGTTGAATAGGAAGCCGTTTCGCGTCATTATCGAGTAGAAGACCTGCCTCTTTGAATCCTCTTTGTCTCCCTTGTGTGCCTCGTCAAGAAGGACATACCATCTCCCGTCGTTCTCGACATCCTCGAAGCCAAGCAGCTTCTCCTTCGTCTCATCTGAGATCAGGTCGGATCGATACATGAAGACATGCACTGCATCAGGAAACAGCAGCGAGTTTGACGACTTCACCTCGTCATACCTGTCCAGCTCCCAGAGCATCACCGGCCTGGTTGCACCCCTGTTGAACTCCCTCACGTGATGCTCAATCTGTTCTATGAGGTCGTCTCTGTGCGTCAGAATGAGGATGTCATTGTAGGGTATGAGTCTGGCCTCTCTCAGCCTGTCCAGCAGTTCAACGAGTTTTATCAGTACCATGGTCTTTCCAGAACCTGTCGCCATCCAGAAGCTCATCCTGTTGACGAAGTTCAGGAACTGTACTCTCTCCTGACCGCCACTCTGTAGGACTTGGTAGTACTGCCTGAGCCTATTGAACAGACGCCTATTCCTGCCACTCTGAATTCCCATCGAATCTACAAGATGTGGCTCAGATTTCCTCAACTCGTTGAAAAGTAGTCTCTTTCTCTCAATACTGTCCAGCTCGGTCTCTGTTTCTTTGTACCTCCTCAATGACCCATAGTAGTAATGAAGCAATTTCACCGCATTCACGAGGGCCTCCTGCTGGTAGTCAAACAGGGTGATCGAGTCCGAGAAATGAGACAGGTCGATCCTCAACCACTCTGTCGGAATCGACTCGTAAGCAATCCCCTGTGCTATCTCCTGGTACAGCAGGGGTATTCTCTCTGAGACCGGCATCTCACCACCAGAGCAGGGGTCTGATCACTCTGAAGTCCAGATCTTCGAAGGTCACTGTCTGACCGTCCTTGAAGACAACTGCATATCTCTCTATCTTCTTTATCCCCTTCCCTGTCAGGTTGGACAGAGTCTCGGCCACGTCTATATTGGGGTATACCCTTGACAAGTCAATAGTGACCCTGTCGTTCCTCTCGTCAATCTCCATCGCCTCAAGTAGCTTGAGGTCCTTCAGAAATACGTACTGTTGATAGATACTCCTGTCAGAGAAACCCACAAGCGGATCACTGGGTCTGTAGACTGCCCTTCTCAGGGTCTGTTCGTACTGTTCTAGATCGTAATACTTGAAGAATCCACCCGCGGCGTTCTCGTTGTACCTCTGTCTGACGTCCTTCTCGGTCGAGATGCCTGACCTATCGTAGGCCAGGACTCTCTTCATCCGCGGCAGGACAACGCTGTAGAGATGCTCCCCCATCTCTATGCCGATCCATTTTCTACCGAGCTTATGTGCCACTGCCACAGTGGTACCCGAACCCAGGAAGAAATCGAGAACCAGGTCACCTCTGTCCGAGGTCGACTCTATGACCCGCTTGAGGAGGATCTCGGAGTTCTCGGTGGAGAAGTTCCAACCAGAGGAATAGCCCGGAATATCGGTCCAGTTCGAGTCTATCTGTTTCTCCTCTGTGGGAGGCAACAGGTACTCGACTCTCACCCTGTCCCTGTTGCCACAGTCCGGACATCCCGACCAGGACCCCGATGTGTGGATGCGACCACATTCTCTACATACTATCCTGATCTTTCCATCGGCCTCCATCTGTTCGATGTTCGACTGCCCGTAGGTCCAGTGCCTTCCTCTGGGTGGTTCGAGCAGGTATCCGAAGATACGCAATGGTTGACCCTGCCCCTGTGAGTCCATTGCATGCCACCTCTCACCTCTCGGAGACGGCAGTCTCTTGAATATCAGACTGAAGTGAGGCTCGCTGGACTTGGAGTACAGATAGAGCGAGTCCGTAGCGGCATTGAACCTCGTCACCTTCGGGTCCTGCTTGCTTATCCTGGACACCACTATCTCGTTCCTGAAGTTCTCCTCCCCGAAAATCTGATTCATCAGAAGTCTGACGAACATATTACCGTTGTAGTCGCACCTGACAAACATGCTACCCCTACTACAGAGCATCTCTCTGGCAAGGACAATCCGGTTCTCAAGAAGCGTTATCCAGTTGGCATCCTTGTAGTTCACGTTGTACAGAAAGTCCGCATCTGTCCCGAGGTTGAAGGGTGGATCGATGTAGATTGTCTGTACTCTCTCTCTGAACTTCGGCAATATCGTCCTCAGGGCCTGATAGTTCTCTGAGTGAATCAGCCATCCGTCGAGTTCCTCGTCAAGATCGTCGAACAGAGATAGGATCTCAGACTTGATGTCTTGGTCAAAGTACTTTGTGTCTATTGGCAGAAACCGGTACTCCCTGTTGAGTTCCTTGCCCTCTGGTGTCATCACGATGAGACTCTCGCGATCGAACTCCTCAAGCAGTCCAAGTTCTCTCCACTCCTTCTCCTGCTCTGCAAAGCCTCTATGCCGAACTATCCTGTCGACCAGGCTGATATCTCTCTCTGCAATCTTGTCCAACGTGATCACATAGTTGCTGTTCAGGACAAACTTTGGCTTGTTCCAGATCTTCACGAGTTCGTCCTCAAACTGAGCGACAAAATCGATCACCCTGTGAGCTATGTCCTTCAGTGTCTTCAGTTGCCTGAGCCTCTTCTCTGAGAAGTCACTCTCATCGTCGAACAGGTAGTTCTTCAGCCAGAGGTCAAACTGCTCCTTCAGGAACGCACGCGCATTCTTGTTTATGAAGAAATCAACCTCGTTCTGTTTCTCAAAAGTCCTGAATATACTGCCGAGGCGCTCATCGTCTATAGGTATATGCGCTCTCTTCAGCTCGCGTAGTATCTCATCCACTCTTGTGGTCCTTCCTCTCTCAGAGTATAGGACAGAAAACACGATCTCTCGGTCAGTGACGCTCTTCAGTTCGTAGACCAAGAGTCTCTTCTCATTACCCCTCTTGTGTTCAAGCCTAGAGACATCAAAGACGACCCTATACCTGACACTCTGTTCCTCGAACTCGATGTTCAGATTGTGCCAGAGCCTGTCGGTCTTCACGTAGTAGAGCATGTGGGTCTTCCAGAACAGTGCGACATCCTTCTGGTTAGTATAGACTCTCTCATACAGGTTCGATTTCAGGGGGGTGTAGCTGAAGTAGATACTGCCTGACTCTGAGAAGTAGGTCTTGAAGAAGTCGTAGAGCCTTCGGAACATCTCCTCTCTAAACTCTGGGAATTCTCTCGTTCTATCATCGATCTCGCTACAGAGTTCTCTGAAAATCGAGTCGAAATACGCCGACTTGATCCTCATCAGATTGATGAATCCTGACTCTCCCTCTATCTTCGCGCCTACGAATATGTCCTTGAGCCTATCAAAGAACAGTTTCTCACTCTGACCCACCACTCTTCACCCTGCTCTCTCGACTACCTCAGTTCTTCCGCCTGCAGGCGAAGATGTATAGAGTACTGACTTACTGGTGCCACCTGACAGTCCAATCACCCGGATCAGGCGGATACAGGTCTGAGCCCTACCCAGAGCATGTGTCGAAGTTGACTTCTGCATGGGCGGACCAGATGGGCGTGGTCCCATCTCTAATCGTCTTGAGTGTAGACCACGCGCTCACTTTAGTGTATTGTGTGAACTACTGTGACTGACGTACTCTTGTCGATTGCATGCTACCCCCTGATGCATTCGACCTGTGGGCCGCTCTGGGCTCTTCCGTCAAGTTCTTCGGCTCCTCTGAACGCTGGTCGGGTAGGCACAGCGAGATCCAGGTCAATCAGTCTCTGAAGTTACCTGTCTTCAGCCTCTCTGCAATAGTCTGGGCCAATTGACGTAGTGCCTGCTCTTCCTCCGCCGTAGGTCTGGCTCTTGCCTCTACTACTGGTTCGATGAGTTCGAGCCGTAGGTCTTCAGTGAGAGTCTTCCTTATCTTCTTCACTCCGCCTCCGCCCCATCCGAACGTTCCAAATAGACCGATTGGCCTCTTTGGAAAGCGTTTTCCCTCTATCTCATTCACGAATGCCCATATCTTGGGGAATGGATAGGCATCGTAAGTGGGCGTTCCAATGACAAGGACCCCCGCATGAACCGCGTCAGTCAACACCCGACTGATGTCACTGTAGCTCACATTGTGTACCCTTACCTGGACCCCGAGCCCCGTCAGTTCCCTCTTCAGCCTGATTGCCAGTCTGTGGCAGTAGCCGTACATGCTTGCGTATACTATCGCGCAGTATCTCTCCAGCTCTGGCCTGGTCCACCTGTCGTAGCGTTCGACTATCCACATGGGATCCTTCCTATAGACAGGTCCATGACTTGGAGCAATTATCTGGATGGGGATATTGAGCTGCCTCACCTTTGCCAATGCCTGCTGTACGAACTTGAAGTAGCTAGTGATGATCACGGAGAGATACCTCTTGCTCTCACTCTCCACCATCCTAAGGTCGATCTCGTCATCGAATATCTTGCCATTGAGCGCACCGAATGCACCGAACGCATCACAAGAGAACAATGCCCTGTCTTCA
>JAWAQK010000041.1:0-22760 GCA_038893995.1 Candidatus Thorarchaeota archaeon
AGAGCGTGTCAGGCCTGAGCCTGAAGGCCAGCTCAAACTCACGTACTGATTCTGTGTAGTCCCCCAGCCTCTGCAGAATGAGCGCTTTCAGCCTGTGCAACATTGGATCCTTGGGGAAGCGCCTGATACTGTCATCAAGTGTACTCAGCGCAAGGTCGCACCGACCCATCAGATAATGTATCTCCGAGATATCGCTCCACGCCTCTGGCAACTGTGGGTCTAACATCAGTACATCGGACAGATGCTCCATTGCAAGATCGTACTTCCCGGTGGCCTTGTAGGCGCGACCCAGAAACAGTTTCACTACGCTCTGGTCCCTGGTGCGGTCGAGGACTTGAGTCAAGACATCAATAGCCATCTCAGGCTGTTCAGACTGCACGTAGGCAATTCCCAGGCAGACCATAACCTCAGTGTCGATATTGCCAGACGCGAGTTCCTGTTCAAGGAGAGACACTGCCTCGGCGGCATTGCCCTTGGCAATTAGCTCGACCGCTTTCTTGAGGCTATTCTTGGTCAATCGTTGAAGCTCCCGAATCTGGAGGCGTCAGTCGCCGCTGATACATGTCCCCAGAGAGTTTCATTATAAGTACGTCTCCATGTGTACAGACTGTGATTTCCAACCGATACGCGACACCGTTTCCAATGCTTCATGCAGTGAGTCTCCTCAGTCATAGGTCTAGGATCACCAAGTTCAGGCGAGCGATGGAGGAAGTCGTGACTGAAAGGTCACTCGTCGTGGACCTCGGCACTGGTTCAGGAGTTCTCGCAATGATGGCAGCAAGAATGGGAGCAAGGAGAGTGATCGCGGTCGATGTTGAGGCTGAGTCAATCAGATATGCGCAGTTGGCCGCTCGTCGGAATGGCTTGGAGAGCAGGATAGAGTTCGTCGTGTGCCACTTCGAGGACTTTGTACCTGACGAGCCTGCTGACATCGTGGTCTGCGAGATGCTCGATTCTGCCCTGCTGGTGGAGCAGCAGGTACCTGCGGTCCGTCACTCCCTGAGACGTGTACTACGACGCGGGGGTGTGATGCTACCTCGATGGGCCAGTGTCTACATGGTCCCAGTCAGCTGCGCTCAGCTCTGGGAGAGATTTCATGTTGATGGACTAGAGTTCCCTCCTGTCCCTCAGACCATCGACAGAGGGATTTCAGTGGACCTTGCTGACCTGCAACAGGTACTCACGATTGATTTCAATAGCAGTGAGATCCCGACAGTAGTCGATGCTGTGCTTGATTTCAGGATCGTCCAGGAGGGGCTGTGCCACGGGCTGCTGGCCCTCCTTGAGGCCGGCCTGAGCCACGACATACGGCTGCAGATGGAGGACGGGTGGCGCGAGCTTCTTCTACCGTTCAGTAGACCATGTCATCTGTACCCGGGCCAGCATCTGAAGGTCTACATCCGCTATGTCCCTGGAGATGTCAGTTCCCTGAACCTCGACTACGAGTTGGCTGACTGAACCAAGGCCGGATCGATTTCAGCAAAGCTTTTTACTTGACCAATGACCCCCTCCTCGCCCGGTGGATGAGAATGGACCTGAAAGGCCCCCTCTGCTATATTCTAGACTTTGATGACATCTACAACTATGCCTATCAGACATCCCTGAAGATAAAGCAGTCAGGATGGCATCCTGATGCAATAGTTGGTGTTGCCCGAGGAGGTTGGGTCCACGCCAGGATTCAGTGTGATCTCCTTGGTGTGAAGGAGTTGTACAGCGTGAAGGTCGACCACTGGGGTGTCACCGCAACAAGGGATGGAAAGGCCAAGTTGACATGTCCCCTCGGGGGAGATGTGCGTGGCAAGAGGGTCCTTGTCGTCGATGACATTACTGACACTGGGGAGAGTCTCACAATGGCGGTCAACCATGTCAAGGAACATGGGCCCTCAGAGGTCAGGTCGGCCACACTGATGCATATTGCCGGCTCAAAGTTCGTACCTGACTACTTTGGTGTAGAAGTGACATGGGCGTGGGAGATATGGCCGTGGAACTTCTACGAGGACATCTCCTCGTTGATAATGAAGATCTTCGAGGGCGAGAAGGTGACAGAGCTCACCACAGCCGAGCTGAAGAGGCACCTCAGGGAATACAACAACATCGTCCTGTCCGACGAGCAACTCTCGAAGGTCAAGGCACACATGGGCTACCTGGGAAAGATAGTCTACCCGCTTGACAAGGTCTGGAAACTCAAGGAGTGATGGGTGACAACCACTCATCATCTATAAATGCGTGAATGGGGCCAGGCTCTATCTCAAGGAGAGATGCTCAATGGCATTTGAGGCCAGGCTGAACTATGCGCTAATAGACAGGGGACAGAAGGAGACATTTGAGAGTCTCCTACCGATAGAGATTGGAATGTTTGGCGGCAGTGGTAACTACGACCCGACCATCATAAAGGACCCTGTTGAGGTCAAGGTCTTTACACCCTATGGACCTGCGTCAGACAACTTCATTGTCGGCCGTGTCAAGGACAGGACCTTTGCGTTTCTTCCCAGACACGGCAGGGGCCACAGAATACCTCCTCATGCAATCAACTACCGGGCCAACATATGGGGAATGAAGGCCCTCGGTGTGACCCGTCTCATCAGCCCAGCCGCCTGTGGGAGCCTGCAGCCTGCTAGGATAAAGCTGGGCGAGTTCGTCATTGCGGACCAGATCTTCGACAGGACATTTGGTCGAAGGCCAGACACATTCTTTGAGGGAGGCCCGGTGGCTCACGTGCCATTCGGAGAGCCATTCTGCCCCGAGCTCAGGAAGGTTGCTGCAGACACCGCCAGGAGGCTCGGGTTCAAGTTCCACGACAGGGGCACCTATGTCTGCATCAACGGACCACGATTCTCGACGACTGCAGAGTCCATGTTCTACCACAACATGGGCTGGGATGTGATTGGTATGACGGCCTATCCGGAGGCACCACTCGCTCGGGAGGCCGGAATCTGCTTCGTCAACATATCGATGCCCACTGACTACGACGTGCACGGCGAAGAACATGTGACGCACGAGATGGTCCTCAAGACGATGGCAGACAATATTGACAGGGTACGCAAGCTGACCTTCGAGATGATGAGCGATATTCCAAAGAAGCCCAGCTGTGACTGCCAGACTGCAATGAGACACGGACTGTTCTAGAGAGAAAGACAGGTGAGCCCAACACACGTGGGCTCACTATGAGCGCACTGAGGGACGGGAAGATTCTCTAGAGGGGATCACCAGTCCTCATCTTCGTCAAACTCGTCCTCTTCTTCCCAGTCGTCATCCCAGTCTTCATCTTCGTCGTCCCAATCATCATCCCAGTCTTCGTCGTCGAAGAACAAGGACACACCTCGGACAATCCTAGGGCATATCTGAAGAAAAGGATGCCTGGACATCATACATGTCATCATAATCATCGTAATGCCAATTGCAATCCTTCGAGCACTGCTGCTGGTTCAGATGACGTTAACACAACCTCCAACACGACCAGTGGAGCAATGATGCACAAAAAGGTAATATTGTGTTCCAATACTCCACCGACCGTACGTCACGACCAGAGTACAGTGTGGCAGACCAATACTCATGGCCTGACAGGGGACCGATCTCTTGAGCGACAACGACGGCAGCGGGGAAATGACTCCATCACCTGAGGTGAGACCAACTCTCGTCCTTGTCCTGTGTGGTAGACAGGCCGAGATCAGTAGGACCATTCAGTCTGTCGAGGGCATCGAGAGGTTGGCACCGGGAATATACAGGACGAGGACTGTCAGAGGCCAGCCAATGAGTGAGATCGCTGAACATAGGTGCATGATATTCAGGCGTGTCAGGCGTGTGCCGAAACTGAATGAACGCGATGCGGAGGCCATTGATCGAAGAACCTGCACGCTCGTCGCGTACCGACTGACAGATACCAGCTCAAGACAGAAGAAGAAGATGATGCGTCTGATTGCCAGGACCCCCTCGGTCAGAGTAAGACCGGGAGTTCTGATCTACCCTTACCTCAGAAAGAAGGACCTGGAGAGACTCTCGCTGACAGGAAATGACCCCCAGCTATATAGCTCTGTCCAGTTGGCGAAACATCTGAGGGAGCTTGGAGCGGATGTGATGATGATCTCCAGACTCAGGACTGTCGACGAAAGCAGTCTCAGCCTCCTTGACGAGACCATAGACACGATGATCGAACGAGAGCTCACATCTGTAGACAATCGGGCAAGACAGATGCTGGATGCCCTTCAGTGTGGCTCCCAGGATCCCCGAGTCATGAGGAGGAAGTACGCAGACCTACGACACAGGTTTGCACAACTCAGGAGGGGATACGAGTTGATCGGGGAGGTGTGGCACCATGACGCAGGAAGACGCATCAAGAGGAGCTACAACCTCATTCTGAGAGTCAGAAGGCTGATCGATGAGAGAACGACAACTCACTTCACAGCAGGCCTCGTCCGTGTCTGACCTGAACTGGCCAGACGATGGAGATGTGTCAGTCTCAGCATCCAGTGACGACGAAAGTCACGGTGGACGCAGCCCTGTTGTGCAGGGCCGCAGGACATGGTCCGTGGTCGTCAGACTACAGTGATCAGTCCAGACGACGGAGTAGTTCCATGTGGTGGATATCAGTGGGCCTCTGCACCAATCAAGCAGGGTTATTAGACAGCCCCCAATTGGAGCACCAAGATGTATGAGAGCAGCTCGTCGAGTATACGAGCTTCACGATACCAGAATAGTCAAGGAGTGTGAACTGCCTGGATGACCAGCACGGGATCAGACAAGACGAGATCAGAACCTGAGATGCTGGTGGGCAGGCCTCGGTCTACTCTCAATCGGCACATGCAGGGAATGACAATGTGTGTGGTTGCTGCGGCCTGCACTTCAGCCATGCTACTGGTCGTCTTCGTAGACAGCTTGACGTCCTTCATCGTGTTTGTCAGTGTGCAGACATTCCTCATTGCACTACTGATTCGAGAGAGAAACATATCGAATGGCATGTTCTGGTTTGTCCTGTTGATAGGAACGGTCACGAGAATTGGCCTAGTGATGAGAGGTCCCCTAATGTCATTCGACGTGTACTACTACAGTGTCTTCGCCTCGAAGGTACTGTCTGGGCAGGTCCCGTTCCGTGACTTCTACTTCCCATACCCTCTGCCAACGATTGGCGTCTTTGTCCTTGCACAGCTCATTCATCCGTCGGTGACCTCGTTCAAGTTCCTGTTTGCGCTGGTCGATGTCCTGAATGCTCTCATGATCCGCAGTATCGGAGATATCGACGAGAATTTCGCCCGAGGAAATGTCCTCTCAGCGGCCTACCTTCTCTGTCCGGCGACAATGATTGAGTCCGCACTGAACGGTCACTTCGAGGCACTGACGATGCTCTTCGCCCTTCTTGGGACTCTGTATCTCGTGAAGTCCAGACCACGGACTGCAGCAGCCATGTCACTGATAGGTGCAATGATAAAGTACGTCCCCCTCGCCCTACAGGCCGACGTGCTACAGACGATCTCCCGTCTTCGCAATCGCCTGCTCTTTGTCGTTCTTGTGAGTGTGATCACAGCTGGGTCATTCTTGTTGCCTGTAATCGTTGGCGGACATGCGTCAATACTGTTCAGGTCGGCTGTGGGTGTGTCAGGTCAGTTCTACGACTACTCATTTCCGTATTTCGTGTCAGCATTGTCCGGTCTGGCACCCTCGATCGGCCAGATGTTGCTCTTGGGTGCTGGCGGGGTATACATGATGTACGTACTGAGGAGGGGAGATGCCGCCCAGCGACTCGGAAAGACTCTCAGCTGGATGGTCGTGACTCTCACACTCTTTGTGATCGGAGTGGGTATTCTACTATACCCCTTCTCGAGTACCTACTCGGCCTACTATTGGAGGAGACTTCCGGAGGTATGCATCTCACAGGGTATTGCGCTCATCATCCTCGGGCTGGTGTCTGCCGGCAGCAGGAGGGATTGGAGCACACGAGGCATGCTGAGTGGAACGCTCTTCATACTCTTTCTGATGATGCTATATCAGCCTGTGTTCTATGTGTGGTACGTCATCTTCGTCCTCCCTGTGGCACTACTTAAGTCGGGAAGAGAGGGGAAGATAATACTCCTGCTCTCGCTGATACTCTACCCCTCCGTCAGCGCGGGCGAGTTCACACCGACACCAGAGGAGAACCGATGGCCCTTCGGACAAGATATCGATGAAGCAATGCTCGAGGCTGCTACCGTCTGGTTCAGTACCGAAACGGGCCATGACAGCAGGTTCTCTGTAGATGATGGGACCCTCCTGTTCACGACGGAGTCGTATGTGAATGACTCGTTCGTATGTCAGATAGGGTGGAACAACAGTCACGTGAGGCTTTACAAGAGTTCTGTGGTCGTCATTCGAATGATGTGCTCAACTGAACCCACCTACCAGCGACCATTCCAGCTGAATGTCGTCGCTGGCAACTCGACTCCCGGAGGCAGCGGACTGAACGAAACTGTCCTAACCCCGGACATTGACTACATACCCAGCCATGGCCTGTTGACGTACATCTACAGAGCACTGATCGAGGGCCCAGCCAGCTTTGAATACTTTGCAATACGGATAATCAAGAGGGAGAACATAACGGGTACTCATTGGCTGAGACTCGACCTCTTGAGATTCTGTACTGACCTAAATGTTCCCACTACGTCGTGGCTGTTTCACATCCCCGTGATGACCATGCTGCTCGTGGGCTCGATTGGAGTGGTCGTGGGAATTCCGCGTCATGCGTCGTGGAGCGTGAGGTCATTGGGCTCACTGCGCTGGTACTTACATCATCATCTCGAGGAATATTGGGAACACAGGCGACAACGGAGACGAGGGTCTTGAGATGACGGGCCCAGACACACTCTCTACGTCACCGGAGCGTCATCAGATAACGGACGGTTGCTGAGCATGCGCTACCTGACCGATTCCATCATCGTGTCCATCGGCACATTCATGTCTACTGCTCTCCTGCTACTGGTTCAGTATCTCGTCGGACGTGTCCTCGGCCCAAACGACTTTGCTGTGCTATCGCTGGCAATCTCCATCGCATACATCCTCTCGGACGTGTCGGACTTTGGACTGAAGTCTACCCTAGTACGCTATATGTCAGAAACAAGCAGACGCTACCCAGCCAGGTCCGATGACTGCCTCCGTACATTCATGGTCCTGAAATTCCGACTGACTGTGATCTCGTCGGTGATAGCAGCCCTCCTCGTACCCGTGATTGCAGTACTGGTCTTTGCTCAGTCTCCAGTTGAGCTCGCCCTGCTGTTCTCTGCGGTCGGTATCACGGCCGGGATAAGCATGAGCGTGGCTTGGTTTATCAGGTCTGTGTTTCAGGCCCAGAAGCAGTTCAGAGCCTACGCGCTGTACTCGGTCGTTGGCAACCTAGCCTTTCTCTGCCTGTCAGTGGTCGTCCTATCTCTATTCATCAGTTCAGTGCTGATGATGCTGTCCCTTGCGTTCTCGTACCTCGCATGGATGGGTCTGGGGCTTGCACGTGTCGCAGGGCGGAATCGAGGGTCCTACGACGTCGCCTACCAGAGACAGATATTCGACTTCACGAAATGGATAGCCGCCAGCTCCGTGACCGTGACCCTAGTGAATCGAGCAGACATGCTGATAGTGGCATTCCTGTTGTCATATGTAGATGTAGCCAACTACAGTTCGGCCATTCTTGTCGCGCAGGTCGTCCCATTGCTGACAACTTCATTCTCCACCGTTCTCTTTCCCTCTGCCTCCGAGATCTCTGACCTCGGTGAGCTGGGCAGATTTGTCAGGGGATCGACCAGAATGACAACGGGCATATCCGTGCTCATGCTCGTACCACTGTTCCTGATCAGCCGACCGGTGTCACTCCTCTTTGGTTCCGAGTATGCTGCTGCAGACGTAATATTTCCCATAATCTTCGTGGGCTATCTATTGGGTCTGGCATCAAGTCCACTGTCTCTCGCTCCACTTGCAGTTGATAGACCCGACATGCTTACTCATCTGAATCTGATTCAGCTCATCATCACCATTGTGGCCCTGCCGTACCTGATAATGACGTGGGGACTTGTCGGGGCTTCGCTCAACATCCTGCTCATCAGACTTGTCACGCCCGCCTATCTCGCAGTCGTCACAGCAAAGGTCCTGAATGGATCCATAGCAAAGAGACAGAGCAACAGTTTCAGAGAACAATGAGCCTAGGTGACTCTACCGTCGACCAGACCTTTGATGAGATCCACGTATCTTCGGGCCTCGTGTCTCATCGTCAACGCTCCACGCCGGACTGAGTCAAGTACCTCATTTCGATGCTCTACGAGCATCTGAAATCTTTCCGAGTATTCACAACAGCTGGGGAGATTGTTGACCCACTGAGAACCATCCCCGACGTGGACCAAGTAGTCTTGAAGACCTAGCCGGCCCGCCAGATCACGAGACTTGTGATGATAGACTATGGGCTGTACTAACTTGCCCAGCATGGATGCTATCACGAGTGAATGGAACCGGGTACCAATCACCACGTCTGCTGCTGAGAACGCCCTGACTGTCTGAATTGGAGACATCAGAGGTAACTCGGTGATCCTCGCACTGTCTGCAAGTTCCGCGACCCTGTGCTGAAACAGAGCATCACTTCGATGTAAAGGCAGCAACCATACACGCGTGGATGCAGACAGCCACCGGGCAAACTTCGCCAGCTCCTCAACATACACATCGTAGAGTTCCGTCCCCTGGAAAAATGGCACCATGTTCATGACCACCATGTTCCTGGCGCCGACGGCCCACGAGCTCAGTTCCTGCAGATAGTACACGAGATCGGGAAGAATGTGTATCTTGCCTGTCACTCCGACCGTTTCCAACAGGTATCTCGAAGAGGTCAAGTCCCTGACTACAATGAGGTCAATGTAGTTGTTGAGGATCTCTCTTATGGTGCGGACAATCTTCCCATCGAAGAAGGGGCCCGCACCGATACCCAGTAGCACCGTTGTCTTCCCAAGCCGCCTGGCAGCCCTCATCACACGAAGCCATCTGTCAACCCTGCTGCCCTCCCAGTCGGAGAGGATACCCCCTCCCCCCATCACTATCAGGTCCGAGTCGAGCAGTCGTCTGGCCGTCCTGAGCAGCCCAGGATGGACCACGTTCTGCACAGAGACCGAACCGGGCCACCTCGTGAATCTGACATGCGACGCGGCAGGCATGTCCTGGAACACACTCCGAGTGACAGGGGATGACACAGTCGCAACAACTACTTGGGAGTGTAGAGCATCATACATGATCTGGGCGGCAGCACGCGACAGAAGTTCATCACCGACGTTACCGTGGCCATAGAAGCCCAGGACGAACGATCTCAACCCATGTTCGCTCCACGACATTCTACTGACTTTCTATTACTCAGTGTTGGGCGTGCTCACGGACGAGACCTGTTTCGGCGGTATGGAAACTGAATTCCAACGAGGGAAACGACACCTTGGTGCAACGCCTGTCGATTTACTTAAAGACTTTCTCTTTAAGTAGTCAACAGGAGACGCTCGTCTTGTGCCAAGACAACGAGACCTCCTCTACGCGTATCCAGGTGTCAGCGACGATCACTGAGAGGATCTCCCAACGATTTGAGCCGGTACACCAGTATCTCATGGGGGTCCTGAGTCACAAGATCGTCAGATTCGTCGTGGTCGTCCAGATTTCCTCAAGCCCTTCATGAGGTGGCAGCACAGCCGGCGGTTCTATGAGAGTCGACAAGAAATGGGCGACCATGAGCCCTGTCTTGTCGAGAATCACCGTGAACTTAGCGGTTTGAATCAGACTAGAAGTAGGGGTGGGTACAGATGTAGTCTTGATGCAGCTACCTGATACAGTCCAACCACAGTCCTATCTGTTCGTCGGGACAGTTCCACTCATGTCTGTCTTCGTCCCAGAGTTCAAAGGGAATTATCCAACGGTCTTGCATCACATCTCCGATGAGTCCTCCGGATACACCTGGATGGAGGCCCTCGATGGTCCTCATCAGTCCGTAACCTCCGCCGCATGGAAGGCCACACATCATGATCATTGAGTCATCAATGTCGAACGCAACGATGGACCTCGGCAGTCTGATCGCCCACGCCGCAAGAGACTCGCCGGCGGACGGTTCATGGGAGAGGACGAATGCATTTTCCACCAGTCCGACGTTATGCAGTTCCACTATTGTGCCTAACACTCCAAGTTTCCTCAGTCGCTTCAGTTTCGAGGCCACCTTCTCCTGACCGACTCTGAGTTCAGACCTGATGGTGCTGACCGACTGTCTACCGCTATGGACCATCCTGGCGATGACCATGTCGAGACCGTCGAGATCACGGACAAGCTCCTCCTTCTGGACATAGAACTTGGGCATGGCAGATGCAAGGCCGTCCCTGTGTATCCTCTCAAGTTCGGTCTTGACAATGCTCCAGGGAATGTTCCAGACCCCACGATCAGGATCGTAATACTCGAGGCTGAAGTTGGCTCCGGAAGACATGACCTCCGAGTGTTCAACTGAGATTCCCCTCTTTCTTATCTCTCTCTCGAAGGTGTTGAGTGCACGTATGCTATCGTGATTGTCAGGTATGGACAGTGTGACGAGCAGTCTCCATCGTCCAGTGATGATGTTCCTCATGGAGTAGACGAAGGGACAGTGGTCGAACAGGCGAGTGAGGTTCTCGTTGGGATCCTCGCTGTCCATCAGTAGATTGAACATCCTTATTCCGATCTTGCTGAAGCGGACCGTCGTCCACTGTCGGAGTACGTTTTTCTTCCTCAGATAGGAGATCCTCTCTGACACCCACTGGTATGTGAAGCCTGTACGCCTCGCGAGTTGTTTCTTTGGTATCATTGGTTCGTTCAGCAGGACCCTCAGCATCCTCACATCCGCAGCCGTGAGCGTGGTCACAAAGAGACGATACCTTCTCTCACAGTATCGTACATAGTCCTCAAAGTCGAGTGATAGTCCATGTCGCGACATGTGTTCGATCTCGTTCACGATCTCCCACAGACCTCTTCCATCTGTCAGGTCGTGGAGCGTGGTGAAGAAGCGCGCCGGACTGTAGCGGGTCACACGGTCAACGTACTTGTCCCTGACACACTCCCGCCAGAATGCAGCAATCCGTTCCTGGTCCTTCGTATCAAGTAAGGAATATGCCAGCGCCATGCCCAGGTCATCCACAGCCTCGCGGCAGACCTTGTCGGACATGACAGACCCGACGCACTCTCTACATACCACTGTGAAGATCCGACATGGGTTTCCAACGATGTCTGCATCAAGAATGAGTGTGGAGCCGTCCAATCTTCCTCCAAGACCGAGGTCATTGCCACCCTCCACAAGCTTGACCTGAACGGGAGACGACGCGGGAGCCCGTCGGCTATTTTCCCTTAGCACGGCAGATACGGCCGCCCAGTACTCACGTACCAGAACAGTGACGTCAGTGTTCGTGTCAGCGTCAGTCACTTGGACCATGCTCTCATCCTCCTCGCCTTCTTCAGCTGCAACACGGTCTCTCCCAGCTGGGTGATCTCTATGGAGTGTCTTCCCCTCTCCCGGCTGACCCTGACATAGCCCTCCCTCTCCAGTTGCTTGATGTGTTTGGATATAGAGGATGTACCCAGATCTACCAGCCTGCACAGGTCCCTCTGCTTCTTCACACTGCCCCCCGATCTAGTCAGCGTCTCCAGGATCTTGGCCTTGACAGGGGTCAGAGTGCGAGGAGAGAGAGGCTTCACCTCTACCAGATTCTTCACGATCTGCCCCTCCTCCTCCGTGATGAAACAGACAGGTGCACCGATCAGGATTGAGGCCATGTGACAGGCGGCTCTCATGGCCGTCGTGCCACATGATATGTTAAATATGACATCGTATCCCGGGTGGTCGATCACGACCTTCAGCACGCTGCTGAGTATGGCCTCGTAGTCCCAGGGTTCGACAAGGATCTGTTCAATTGGGAACCCCAGTCTGGAGTGACGTCCAGATATCTCAGCTACATCTTCCAGGTTGTTCTGGGTACAGACCAGGACGAGCTTGTTTGCGCCCTTCTCCACAAGCACACGATCTACTCTCTGGTTCGCATGAAGTCCCAGTGTGGCGATCTGCAGTACCTTGTTTGGCATCTGAACGCGTCCAGGGTTGTAACATCCCTCTTTCAAATGTTTCCATCCTGATTTCAACTAGTCATCAAGAGTCCAACACGACTCCTGGATGACAAGTTGGGGGGTTCTGTGTTACACGTGTTCGCGTCACCGTAGTCCCGGTGACGCACTGATGGTCACACTCCATCCTCCTGAAGACCCAGAATGGCCATGGTAGTCTTGGCCCAATTCTGGAACTGGCCTCTAAGGTCGTCTAGTTCAGTCATGAGGGAGCGCATCTCCTCCGGTGTTGGGCCCCCACCCCTGCGTCGGAGCAAGAGATGCACTCCCCGTCTTTTTTTCACTATTTCTGTAGTCTGGCAGTCCAGATCAAGTATTGCTGCGAGTCGCGAGGCTGCCGTTCCTGATTCAGATGCCGACAACAGGTCGATACATTTTCGATCGGTCACTTCAACAACCCCTCCTGTCAGTGACATTCGCTCCAGTATGGACAGTCCTCGTAGCAGACTCGCGGCAGGCCTGGATCCCTCTGGTCGTAGATCAGCTTCATGGCCTGGTCTCTGAGCTCCAAGAACTCCTGTCGAAGTGTTTCATCTATCTGATGTACATCATACTCGATCTGAGGAGGAATCGGTTTCTTGAACCAGCAGTAGACTACGCATCCCACGTCGACAGGGTACTCATGTATGCTCTCGATCACCATAGCATAGCCCGTCGTCGACAGCCTGTGAAAGTATCTCTTTTCCCCTGTCTTGATATCTAGTACGACACCCTCGATACCGTACGCATCAGCGCTGAGGTGGCCGCTCAGGCCCAGGTTTCTCCCATCCAGTCTCTGCTCTACCACTATTGGTAGGACCGTGTTCACTAGTGCGTCAAGCCCAATATGGGGCTGCATCGTGAGTACCTGGTCTGTCTTTGCTACTAGCAAGTTGACCTCGTAGTCCCAGAGCCATGACATGTTGGTCCTCACTTTTGCAGGGTCCCACACACCTCCTCTGTCGGTGACCTCTGGAGGCCTGACGGTCGATAGCAGGTCGTCGATGATCTCGTCTCTAATCTCAGCCATCCTTGTGCCGAGTTCCTGGGCCGAGACCCGTCCCATGCCATACAGCTCCCTCTTTCCATGGTAGACCACAGACGCGACTGTGGCGTGATAGAGTCCTCCCTCGATCATCTTCGCATTGGTCGGCCTTCTCTTCCCCTCGACGTACCTGAGGTACAGGTCTCTCATCGATTCACAGTATCGACTGACAAGTTCGCTGAGGGAGAGCTGGTAATCGTAGGGCGGGTCTATCGGCGGAACCTCCCATGACCAGCCCCTGAACCTCTCGTCGACGACTATCTCTCGAGAACGACGACGATGTCTCCTCAACAGGCGACGCTTTATCTCATCCGGTAGGATGTACAGTTTCACGCTCCCCCCTTGTGAAACCCGTTTCAAGTCTGACCTCGACCTGACCAAATCCTGCAGTCCTGTTCTTGCCCACATTGCTCAGCTCTGCGAACTTGGCGAGCCCTGCGGTCATCATGCCAAGAGGAGACGTTGCATTTCTGAGCGTATACACAACCCGACCCAAGAATCCGACAATGCTTCTCTCACGACCCAGATCCACCTCTGCCGTCCGGAGGTTGTAGGCCGATACATGGACATTCTTTTCGACCCAGTCCCTGTAGTCCGACACATGTTCGATGGCAGTCTTCCCCTCAATCTGGTTCCAGACTCTCAGCAACGATGTGAACACGCGCTCGGGTGACGGGAGAAGACAGGCATAGTCCGAGCCATAGGCCGACAGCTGAGTCGGGGTGATAAACGACATCACTATCCTGACAGTGTCGTCAAAGGTGTTCCTGAACTCCTCTATCCATGAGTCCATCATCATTGCAGTCTCATAGGAACTGAAGTCGATTCTCCTGAGATGAAACACTTCATGGTGGACTCTGAGTGACCTGCCCGCCCTGAGCGCAAACTGCCGTATCGCATCACGATAGCGGTCCGAGTCCAACAGATTCACCCTGAAATAGTAGATCTGCCCCTGGAGAAAGGTCGTTGTGAAGTCCCTGCCGCAGGGGAAAGGCTGTAGGGCATACGTACGTATCCCTCTCTCGTCGTGGACGCGACCGCTGAGTTGTTCGTCACACTCCCTGAGCAGACTCAGGAACGCAGCCCTGAGAGGTGGTCCGGTGAACCCAAACTGGCCCGTGAATGAGCTCTCCACCTCGAACCGCAACTCAATCATGTCTAGTGTCCTCCATACGCTGTTTCTCGCAGAGATAGTGGGCAACAATTGCCCAATCACCAATTACGAGTGCTCCACCCCCGTCCTCACAGTAGAGCCTTGGAATTCGAAAGTCTGTTCCTCTCCGCAACGAGTTCCACAGGAAGACCAGGTTTCTGCCCTCTAGGAGATCGTTGATGACATCTGTCATCAGCCGATCGTGGCACTTGATTGTCGTTTCACTCCTGTTGAACAGACTGACGTTATGCCGTGCCCGGGCGTCAGCAGCAGCGCTAACCCTGGGCAATGGTGACCTCCGGAAGTCGCGGACCACGAAGACCGGATCGTCTACAGAATACTTCATCTGGAGTTGCCTCGGGATGGTCTGCCAGTGCCTCTCAGCCCGTTCTAGCTTGCCCTCCATCTTGAATACGTCAAAGATATCTGCCTCAGCTACAACTTCCCCCTGAGGTGCACCGACCAACCATCCGGGATACATGACTAGGACGTTGTTTATAGATCCTCGGAGAAGACCGTTCGTGGCCAGTGCACTGACGGTCCTCTTGTTGAGTTCGCTCCTGACCAGCACGTCATCAAGTCCGCCTATCACGTCGATGAGTTGCTTCTGCCCCATGCTGATCTTTCCGTTTGCCTTGACTAGCCTCTTGAAGTACTCACATGCCTCAGCCACGTTGTATTCTGTCCGCTTATGGTAGATGTCGTGTTCCCTTGACGCGGCAAGCGCCATTGCCAAGAGTATAGTCCTGACGTGGCGGCTGCAGACAAAGTCTGCGTATGATGGCATGTCTCGAAATGCCTCCTTTGCCTGGTCAATGAAGTCCGGATACGACCACTCTTCCGACCTCCCTAGTCGCAGCGTCATGGTGTCGGGGACGTAGAGCACACAATCACACGGCCCATGCCGGCCACCCCTTCCGAAACGCTGGAGGAATGATGCCAGATCATGGGCCTCCATCACGAGCCGTGGTACGTCAAAGTCCACGCCGACCTCTATTGACGAGGTCCCAATCAGGATAGCGTTAGAGAGCCTCTCGATGCTTGGCCTGGCCGATCTGGGAATCAGACCATGATTCTGCACGACGATACTATCTGCATCCAGCCCCCTATCACTCAGGATATCCTTGACTCTCCGAGCGACCGAGATTGCAAACATGACCGAGGAGAATATCGCCAGTACCTTTACGTGATAGTCTTTCCCTGGTGGTCCTGGAGTCTCATACAGGCGAAGGATATCGCCGGCAACCTCATCCAGTCGATCGTCCTCGACCAGTACGGTCGACTGCGTCCTCAGTTCCACTCTGCATTCATGTCGTATCTGCCTCAGACTAGGTCCGTCCTCTGGCAGCGGAGTGGCCCTGATGATGTCCGCCTCAGGGTAAGTGTTCTTGAGCAGGTCAATCACATCACCGTGCGTTGCACTCAGGAACACAAGGTCCACCTGTGGCGAGGGCGAGCTGTAGAAATCGTTGAGCATGAACATGAGTCTGGCCAGGGTAGGACCGGCGTAGAGATGAAACTCATCCACGACGATCGTCTGGAACTTGAAGAGCTGATCGCTTATCAGGCCAGACCTGGCATACATTCCGGCATTCACCATATACAGGGTGTCCGGATTGGTGAGCAGGATCCTCAGTCTGCCCCTCTTGTCCGTTGCAGTGAGGATCCTCTCCAATGCCGTCCCCTTGGCGTGGTCACCGGCAATTCTCTCCAGGCTGTCTCCGGTCGCAAGTATCAGATCGACTGCCCTGTCGTCAGAGCGTATCACGCTCCCAGGATCCCAGGACTCGCTGATACAGTTGGGCGCATACCCTATCATTTCAAGGAGTCTGGCTATGCTGTTGAACTGATCCTCCACGAGCGCATTGGTCGGGTAGATGAATACGGCAGGCCTCTGATGCTCGACGACGCGAGCAAGAGCGGCAAGCGTCTTGCCTGAGCCTGTCGGTGCGTCAAGCACCACCACTCTGCTCTTAGACTCGATCGTCTTCAGCTGATGCTCGCTCAGTTCTACTTCTCCTCTCTTGACCCCGGTCTGTGGTATGTATGCGCCTCCAACTCTCACCGGCCTGCCCTCTGCCAATCACCCCGCCTCCGTATCCCACACGGCACGATACACGTCTGCCTTAGGCAAGGGGATCTTGTGCGCGAGGCCCTGTGTGTCCCTGCACTCCAGATACGGCCCATCGAGCTCTGCAGCAACGAGCACGGGCGCAGGAGGTATTGTGAGGAGACTGCCAGACCGAATGGAGGTATTCTCAGGAAGGTCCACCACATTCACAGGGCAGGTCGGATGAAAGACGCCCTCTCTCCTTGTGGCCTCCAGAGGATATGCACTCAGCCGGGCAGGGATAAACTTCTTCCCCACCCGAATGATGCTTGGTATGGGACCCCCAATTGCATAGAAGTAGAGCATTGTCAGTGGTGGATATCGATAGTATGCCCCCAGTTTTGGCAGATTGATGTTGTCCTGCGTCATCTTGTCGAGCAGAGTCTCACCGATGCTGTTCCAGGTGATACGCAGGGGCAGACCCCCACTCCAGGGAACAGCCACCGTACCACAGAGCGGTGCCTGCCTGTTGACCCAGCTCTTTCCCCCTCCTACTAGGTAGTCTGGAAAGTCGTTGATCATTGCCGCGGGAGTGGCGTAGACCGACATTCTGCCCAGGTCATCACAGTAGTGTGGCTTGACTTCTGATACGATCCTTCGCACCTCAGGAACATGTCGGTTCAGTGCATACATGAGGGCGTAGTTGCCGACTATCTCGGATGGACGCGCAACAGCGCCGTAGTCCTGGCTGGCGTAGTATAGGTAGTCGTGGCAAGTCATCAGGACGAGGTTGACGACCGGGTCCTTTGACATCGGTGTCATCACCTCTGTTTCTTCTTGGCCCCGGACTTCTCTGAAGTGGCTATGGCTACGAACTCATCAACCTGCTTCTGCATCGCCTCGACAAAGCCCTTGTCAAGATTCAGATCCTGCACATCTGCCAATAGTTTCTTGCTCTCCTCAGCAGACAGGACTACTAGGTTGTTTCTTGAGGCACTCAGCTTCGAGTAACGTTTCAGTATCTCCTCCGTAGCAGCCTCTAGGTCCAGCTTCTCGTCCCACAATGCCGCCATCTCGAGACTGTATTCGAGCGAGGTGATGATCTCCTCATAACCTGCTGCGATGCCCAGGACCAGGTTACGCACGTCTCCCTTGGTACGGGTCTCAGCGCCGTATGACTTGCATGCAAGGAGGGTCTTCAGGTAGAGGGCCAGTTCTTGCCAGGTGACCGAGGTCAGAGTGACTACAGATGGGAAGTTTGCAAGGGGCCTGACATTGTGTGTCAGGTTCAATGCCTGACCCGTCATCTGTGTGTTCTCCTCCACCGCGTTGAATGTTATGGACTCAAGAAGGTCTTCGTAGGGCTCTATTGAGAACGCCGTGGAGTACTCTATTCTGTGCTTGATGTTGTAGTCTGTTCCTTTTACGGACACGCTACCGAAGAGCGCACAGCGGGGACATTTCATGCAGAGTCTGTCCTTTAGACTGCAGTCGTACTCATGGACCGTTCTCAGAAGTCGCGAAAACATCCTTGACTCCGGAGCCTTCTGCTTCGATGCAAGAAACGCCACTTTCACGGTCGGCTTCGTTGACCTGATGCTCTCAGGCACCACAACAGTGTTCAGTTCGCGGCTCTCTTCTGTCCGAAGTATCGTGTAGTCGTGCGTCTGTCTGAGCAAGAGTACCTGGACTACACGTGCGTCAAGCAATGGTGAGATCTTGTCGACTAGGTACGGTTCCAGTTTCTTGAAGCTGATTGGGATCTTTGCTGACATCTACTCTTTCGCCTCCTTCTTCTTCTTTCTCTGTTCCCAGAACTCCTTGACCAATTCCTGAAGGCCCGAGGGCACGGACCAGGGATCAGGAACCTCCTCGAACGAGCCGTACTGCTCTACCTCCGCAAGTTCGTTGACTCTCTCGATTGTACCAAACTTACCCTTTAGCCACTCTTGGAACTCTCTCTGCACGAAGGCTCTCTGGCCGACTACCTTGTCTCGATATGCTCTGAAGAACACCTCGTCATCGAGGTCCTCTACTGTTCTGAGCCATTTCGTTGGTGGGAGTAGACTCCTCAAGTGCTGGAGGTGCCTCACCGCCTCGTCAAGTGCCTCCGCGGCGGTCGCAGGTACAGCTCCGGCCTGCTGGTTCTTCTGGACATTCAGGACGTATCCCTTCACGGCCTCCCAGTTGATGTCACCTGTTGTAGTGAGCCGTGTGAGCAACTTGCCCACAGGACCCATGAGTGAATGCTTTGAGTCACTCTGAGGTCCCTCTGGCCTGAATGTCTTGAGATACTTGACCAGTGCCTCTGCGGCCTCAGATCTGGTCTTTACTACTTCCTTGATGTCGAACTTCTCTTCTTCTCTACTCATTCGGATTGCCATCTGATCACCTCTATCTTCATGTTGTATGATCTTCACGTATGCTTGGTAGCACCTCGAGGAGGGCTACCAGGCGCGACTTCTCAGCATGGCTGAGTCTTGACCAATCCTCATGTTCAGAACGTCTGAGGACTGCGCCCCTGCTCATGCTGGCGAGTCGGAGCATGCTGTCCTTTCCGAGTCCCTTTACGTAACTCATCGAGATCAGCTGTAGTGCTGCCAGGTTGCGGAGGGCGGTCCTGAGCTCATGCAGTTGTGGTTCTGTTGAGACGTCAAGTTGCGCGAGTGCTCTCTCTGCAGGGGGAGGTATCTGCACTCGGACTATGCCCTCCATCGAGAGGTCTGTGATGGGTTCGAAACCCTCCGTCACAATCACTCTTGCGTAGAACACCTTCGCGATGATGAGGGCGAGAAGATACATGCGAAGAGTGCTCGTGCTGTGTGACTCCTCGTCATCCAGACGGGGTAGCTCTCTGAAGAAGACAAACATGTGGCTAGGGGTCAAACATGCAGTGCCCTGGGTCCTTGTGGGACCCTTGTAGTCAGCCAGAATCCCCTCCTTGATCATCACGAGCCCCCTGATGTGTGCCCTGGCAAGGTCTTCCATGTTCCTTATCTGCGGGGACGGCGTGACAAGCACATCATAAGGGACCCTACTGAAGTCCCCCCAGTCCTCAAGGAACTTTACGAGTCTACTGACATTATCATTAGATGGCCTCAGGGCCCTTGCTAGCTCAATGGCATTGTCGAGCGGTCTGTCATGAGCCAACCGATTGTAGACCTCCGACATGTTCCACATGGACGCCATTGAGTTGCCCAGCCGTTCGGTGCGCACCAGTGCCTCCACACCAGCTGCCCATTGCCTTGCCAGGTCGGGACTCAGGTAGATGTCTGGAATGACTATGAATGTTGCAGCAGGAGCGGAGGGGAAGTAGAATGCACGGAATGTGGACTCCAGTCTGCAGAGGGGACATACTTGAGCCTTGTATCCCTTTCCTATCCTTGCCCCGGCCTTGAGCAGGTTTGAGAACCGCTGTGATCCATCACCAAAGAGGGTGGCCGGCGCATCATCTTCTGCGATTGCTCCACAGAAGCTACAGACTCTCTGAGTCTGGTCCTTCCCCTTCAGATACCTCTGAAATGTGTCATTGGCGACCCTCTTCAGACTTTCGGACGTAGACATACGGACTGGGAGGTGCTCGATGTCCGCGAGCAGAAGTACTACTGTCTCATGGGTGAAGATGTCTGGCATAGAGCCCGAGAACGCTAGCAGGATTTCCCTCAGTACTTGGATGAACCTCTGTTCGAGCACACCCCTTCTGTCGCTCTTGAGATGCAGATTGTTACGACCCACGTCCCAGAGCCTTGCTACAGTATCGACCTGATCGATCTTAGTTTCTGACGCCTTCCTAGCTATCGGAGTCGTATGCGAGATTCCGCTCAGCTCATCGAGTGTGAAGGAGAGCCCATTCTTGCTCAGAATGTCATTCATCCTCTGTACAGGATTCTGTCCTTGGCTCCCGTTCCTGGCGTATTCACCGTACGTCTTGATCAGGTCCGCAACGTACACGAAGAGATAGAAGTCTCCGACCATCTTCGCCAGAATGCTCGCATCCGTATCAGGACTACCACCTGAGCCGCAGCTCCTCAGGAAGTCCCGTATGCGCTGTATCTGGTCTGGGTCTAGCTTCCCGTCTTTCGCGTCCAGAATCTCCCCGACGTCCTTTGCCTCCTTATTCATGGCCGGCATCGAAGAGAGATGCCGTACTATTTGCGGGATGTCATCAGCACGGATCAGCTGGGGACAGGGCCACTTGGTCTGTGTGAACGGTCCTATGACTGCGTTTAGCAGCCCGAGTCTATACTCCTCTGACGACTGGAAAAGCGCTATCTGCCTCCTGATGGCGGCTTCAAGCAATGTCTGCGCATCGTCAATCTGTTTCGGCTCCCCGACACACACGTAGGCGACTCCCCTCGGGAAATAGGCTATAGGGATGTAGCCTGCACTCCTCATGACATCAATTATTGCCTCATTCAGGAAGCTTGTGATCAGCCCTCGTATCGTCGTGATCTCGTGGTACTCGAATGAGACATTGGTTCCCTGTGGAAGTGCGAGATCATGCTTCTTTCCAACGATGTCCTTTGGTTCCTTCATGCTCGCAATGCTGTCAGCCATTCTCACCAGTGGGACTAGTTCATCAGCAGCTCCGACCTGATTTCGTCGTTTCGAGGACACAGCAGGACTCTCAGTGTCGTGTGTGTATACGACCATGTTCAGTAGCCTTGGAAGGTGTGGGACAATCCTCTCACTGGCACCCTGTGCATTGATCTTCGCCTCAATCTCCCTCAGGAGTTCTTCGAGTTTCTGCCCCTGTTCTTCAGAGCCATCATCGTGGTCGAATGTGCCGTCGGGCGGTCTTTCGCCACGCAGGAACGAAATGGCTGCGTCTTGCCATCTCCTCTCGGCCTTCTGGTAGTCGTGCAGAAACGCGCCAAGACATCCGAGTACTAGATCGTCGCCAGACAGGCCATAGATACTTGCACCCAACTCTTTTGCGATAGAGAATGCATTCACGGAGTGGACCAGTAGAGACTGTTTGTTCTTGGAGGAGAACTTTGCGTAGCAGTATCCCCAGCCTCGCTCTATCGAGACCGAGAGCAGGGCCTGCAGCAGTTGATTCAGTCTCTGATCTAGATCCTCGCTCATTGCCAGAATTCTTCCTTGAGTATGATTTCTGGTTCAATCAGTCCCGTGTGATAGATATAAAACATCGGCAAGCAAGTTTCAGCCAGGAATGCCACTTTCTGGCTGTTTCGAACAGAGTGTGGCCGACTCCATGTTGTCCCCAGTATGAGGATTAAACTCAGAATGGGCGCTCGATTGACTCGGCATACTATGAGGTCTGACACTGATCTGCAAATCCACAACCTGCCTTACCCCGAGAACACTGTCTTCTGTGAGGGGGAACTGTTCCTGACTCCACCATTCGCCAGATCGAACTGATCATTTTCTCCGTCCTCTTCTTGAGACTATGTGAGATGTTGACGATCACCGAGGTTTCGTCGTCGAGGTAGTGAACGATCCCTCTGCGTACGATTGTGTTGTCTACCTCTTCAACGAGTATTGCCAGTACGGCAATCTGGTACTTGTGATCCAGATGCACCTGTCCCCGGTTGCTCCGCATTGCCTTGAATTCTACAGGGATGCGTTCCCCGCTCGTCGTGATTACGAGCATGTCGACCCTGCCCAGTGTTCCTAGCCGATCCGAGATCAGTAGCCGGTCGAATTGTTTTGCAGAGATGTCGAAAGGGAACCTAGACTTCAATAGTGACTGTCGTCTGCCCTCTAGGTCTGCAATCTTCTCATGGACCTTTCTGGCCTCCTCCTGCTGGGAACCCACTATGGGTCTCAGTCGCATCACCCTAGTGAAGTAGGTGACCATCGGACAGAACATGTACTGCTTCACGTCTGTCACACTCAGGTATTCATCCTCGATGTCTGTGGTCCTAGAATACTCTGACTCTCTCGCCAATGCCCTCCATCTCCTTCTCGGCCCCAATGACGATCCTGCCTCTGAAGCAGGGGTCACATAGTGGGAAGATTATGACCGAGTCTGTCTCATCCCCCTCATTGACCAGTTTCTGCAGGTCGGTCCTGAGCGAACTCAGCACGTGACGCAGTAGTTCTCCCTGAAACGTGCTGTACTGTATTCTCTCCAGACCGTAGTCCTTGAGACGCTCACTGACTCTCTCCCTGAGTGAGTCATCCGTGATGTCATATACGACTATCCAGCGCACTGTCCTCACCACCGAAGATAGAACGGTTCGTAACGGGCTGATTCTCCACACAGGAACCTCGCGATAGACCAGGCCTGTCTGACGATGACGTTTCTCAGCTCGACTTTGGACTCTCGAACCTGGACCCGCTCAGAGAGTCTGTTCACAACTCTGGATGCCACAGCCTCACGTGTAGATTTCGAGAGCATGTCTGGTTGAACATCGGTCTCGATCTTCAGTTCCTTACCAGTCAGGGAGTGTACCAGCACC
>JAWAQK010000042.1:0-21869 GCA_038893995.1 Candidatus Thorarchaeota archaeon
AAGTATCCCGACTGGGCTCCGCCGATACCTGACGGAGCGCCCCCTGCGGCAACCGTCCTAGGAGATGCCATAGAGAGAGGTTTCTCTCTTGTGACAGGCGTGTATGGTCCCCAGGCAGACATGATAATGGGACTGGAGGTTGTCCTACCCACTGGGGAGATCTTCAGGACAGGTTCTTGGGCGCTTGAAACTGCGAAGCCCTACTACCGTTGGGGCCCCGGGCCAAACCCTGACGGCCTGTTCCTAGGTTCGCAGGGGTCGATGGGTATCATCACAAAGGCGGCAATTAAGATAGTCCCTCACCCACACTTCAAGACGGTCGTCGCCTACGGAGGTCAGAACTGGGAGGACATCATTCGCCCTGCCTGGGAGATCTCCAAACACGAGATGGGAATTGCAGACAATACGGTCATGGTGCAGGGCGGAAACTGGCCACTTGTGATGACACGCTGGCCAAAGACCAATGTGCCAGTCAACTACGAGTTCTACAAGAAGATTGGAATAAGCGAGTATTGGATGAACTACGAGGTCTGGGCCTGGTCCCAGGAAGAGCTTGACTACGCACTGGCCAGGATCGATGAGATCTACAAGTCGTATGAAACTGCAGCGAATACAAAGTGTCCAAAGTGGGATCTACACCCCAAACAGATCGCTTCGCGTCTAAAGAAGCCAAACAAGATTGCCATACCCTACTCGCTATGGCAGGCTGGGTTCCTCTTCATCACATGGTATGTCCCGTGGCTTGAGAGTCCCGCCTGCATGACAGAGTACTGTGCCAAGATGGAGGAGTACGGTTTCCCGCCAACAATGTGGGTTGCATCAATTGACCACTGTCGACAGGCCATCGTGATGCCAATCGTATGCTTTGACAGCACCGAGAAGGGCATCTACGAGAAGATAAGGGAGTTCAACCTTGAAACAACGAGGTCATTCTTGAAGAAGGGATGGCTCAACTATCGACCTGATCCATTTGTCCATGCCCCCGAGACCTTTAGTCGCACGCCGGAGTTCTACAAGATGCTGCTAAAGTTCAGGAAGGTATTGGATCCAAACCTCATCCTTCATCCTGGACGACTGGCGATACCCTGGGAATCTGTGACCGACCTTCCGAATCCATGTGGTTCCAGTGGGTGAGGATGTCATGAAGATACCAAAACCAACGTTTAATATGAATCGTCGCGGCTGGAGGAGCGAATGAGATGACGACCCTTGAAGATCTGAGATCCATCAATGCACGTTGCATTCACTGTAGAGCATGTCAATACGCCTATTCTGGTGAGCCAGACCGGCAAGGAGAGACCGAGGAGTACACCGGGATGCTGCAGGGATGTCCCGCAGGCATCTACAACGGCTGGGAGGGCTTCTTCAACTCTGGTAAGCAGTGGATGGCAAGGGCCTTCCTGAACGGAGAGATGAAGCCGAGCAGGGAACTGCTTGAAGTTGCTGAGGCCTGTACTACCTGTGGCATGTGCGAGACTCAGTGCCCCAACTATATTGATACCGTTCTCGTCACTGAGGCCTTGAGAGCAGCCATCATCGAGAGCGGAGTAGAACCGCTGGAGAAGCATGGCAAGTTTCGGGCAATGGTCGCAGATCCCAAGATGCGGAATCCCTACAACGAGCCCAGAGAGAAACGTACTGCCTGGTGGACCGGTGAGCTGGACAGAAGAGACGTCAAGGCGGCGTACTTTGTCGGCTGCACGGCCTCATACAGACAACAGCCGATAGCGAATCACACCACCAGTATCCTCAAGAAGCTCGGGATCGACTTCACGATACTCTCTGATGAGGTCTGTTGTGGTTCGCCGCTTCTGAGGACAGGACAACGCACCACCTTCACAGAGGTCATGAACGAGAATCTCAAGAATTTCAAGGACTTCGATCTTGTGGTGTTCTCCTGTGCGGGATGCTACAAGACATTCAGGAACGACTATCCACGCATGAGCGGGAAACCATTACCCTTCAGGGTCAGGCACACGGTCGAGTTGGTTTACGATCTCATGAAGCAGGGCACCCTCAAGATTGAGCGACCATATCCGAAGAAGGTCACATGGCACGACCCCTGCCACAGTATTCGGCATGTAGGGCTGGCCATCGAGAAGGAATTCCTACACAAGTCCAAGAACTGGCTACTTGACAGTCGTAACGCCGAGAAGGCCAAGGAGGAACACTACGAGATACCCCGTGTCGTGCTGAGATCGATACCACAGCTCGAACTACACGAGATGTATCGTATAAAGGGTGACTCTTTCTGCTGCGGCGCGGGCGGAGGTGTAAAGGCACAGTTCCCTGACATGGCCCTGTCGACGGCAAGAGAGCGACTGAAGGAGGCAGCCTCGACGGGTGCTGAAGTCCTGATGACTTCCTGCCCCTTCTGCGTCACCAACTTCAATGACGGGATAAAGTCGTTGAGAGAAGAAGAGTCGCGCACTGGCAAGGACCTGTCGTCGGTGGGCTCGAGGTTGAAGGTGGTCGAGCTGCTCGAGTTGCTTGATGAGCTACTGTAGAGTGTCTATCAAATGGGGGTGAGGTAATCCCCCCTCTCTCTATTTCTCTGTCCAATATTGATCGAAGGTCTAGTGATGCGATCTAGACTCAAGATGGTCCTGCAGCTGCAGGACCGTGTCGAGAATGTCTGTAGTACAGTCGCTGGACTGGTAACCCGGTGGAACATCTTCCTCGCCAAATGCACAATGAACCCCTCCCGCACTCACAAGACCCATGCATAGAAATGTTCGTCAGTCTGAACTACATCCGAGGCCGTTCTGCTGGCCCCATTCTTCCCGGCATTCATAGACAGGGTGTACCTCGCTCTTCAGCGAGGTTCGCTATGACTGGGTCGTTGGGCTATCAGGCTCCTTCACTGTGTCGGCATTAGTTCCTTCCTTCTTGGTGCGACCAAAGAGTTCAGTCAAGTTTGTCAGAATGAGTGAACCTAGTAATCCCCCCAGGAGAGCGAACAAGAGCGATACTGCGTAGATTATTGGCGCGATTACCATTGCAAGTGGAACTAGGATGAGTACCAGGAAACAAGACCTGCAAGGGTTCTCCTCATCTGGATAGAGCAGCTGTCTTGTTGTGAGCAACATCATGATGGAAATAACCGCTGTGAATGGGTCCTCTGGCAGACTGCCTATTGCGATCTCGTAGAGTGCATACCCAACGGCTATCATCCCCGCCAAGACAAGGACTGCGCTGATCAGCGAGTTCTTCATCCCTCCGGACACTATACCGACACACAGCATGACCATGATGAATCCAGTCGATCCCATGGCCATCGAGATGGTCCCTGTCAGCAGGTCATATGTTAGTACAGTCAGTCCTAGTGCGACGGCGGCCACGATCATGATGAAGTCAGTACGTCTGAACGACATTGTCTCTCACTAGGTGCTCTTGTTATCCCACATATATATGCGTCATGGAGATTCCGACAGGAAGAGAGACCCGGAAAAACATTGAGGCTACTATGTGAGTCCTTGGCAGCATCATTGCTGTTTCGTTGTTAGCATCGTTGTGTCTGGTGGTCCGCATCTGCTCGAGGACGGACTTGATGCTTGTGCGTCCAAAATACCGATCACTGAGTTTCATCTTGCAGTCTGAGTACAGCTCACGATCACCAGAATCAGACTTCATCATTCAGCACTATGGAGGGGGGTACTCACCAGAGGTCGTGATGTGACAATGAGATCAGACTAGACCATTGCTCATCTTTCACTCATGTAGGGGTCCTCTCCACTGTCGATGTCCTTGTAGCCATACTCCGCAAGTATGTCCTCTATTCTCTGTGCATTCGCAGTCCACCTCAGGTTCCAGTGCCCATCATCCGTCACTGTGACCTCCACGTCAGGTAGATCTCCCAGTAGGTTGTGGTCAGCCTCGATGACGTCCTGATACGCTCCCGTGAGGGCTATCAGGAAGTAAGAACCCTGAAGTCTTCTGAGGTTGCCAACAGGAATTCCGACTCCGATCCCTCCATTCGGCATGGTCAGTGGACGATAGTCGCGCGTGAACCACAGGTCGTCAGCAGGCTTCCTGTAGAACAGGGACGCCTCCCCGTCAGAGTCGCAAGTTATGTCCACCAACCTCACTGTAGTCTCGGGCCGTACGTGAAGGTCCGTGACTGGGAGTATCGGGAAGTACTGGTTCACAAGGACATGGTCCAGGATGCTGTTGAAGACGGAGAAGTTGCCCACTGCGATGTAGTCCGGATGCCACAGGCTCTCGACTGTCTTGTCTGGCCAGATGCTGCCGGTCGCCAGTCGTGCCAGCTGCTTCCTTGCCTCTGCCCGGACCTCATTGAGGATCTGTTCGCTGTCCCGAATCTCTGAGAGAGTGGCTCCAGTGCATGTTCGATTCGTCTGAAACTCAGTCCATGTTTCAGCAATCTCATTGACGGACATTGCCTGTCTCAGCCTGGAAACGGAGTTCTCCCTCTCCCTTGACAGTTCCTCGTCAAGCACGTCGCCAGCGGGGGGAAACACAGACCTGACCTCAAGGACCTTCACCAGTATTGCCGAGCTGAGTGCAGTGATACCACGACCAGACTCAATCATGATATCAGGATGCTCGGATCCGGGGGAGACAGACTGGTGCTCCTCAAGTACACTCTCCACAATGGCTCTTGCATATGTGTCCATGAGATCTGACGGGTTCGAGCTTGTGTAGTCTATGGGGAGCCCCCCTCCAAAGTCAATTGTGGTGAGAAGAGGGAACCCCTCCTCTCTGACTTGAGTGTAGGCTCGAAACATGAACCGCGCGAATTTCCTGATGTCCTCGAATGCTGTGACCTGTGAACCAACGTGCGCCAGTATGGTGCTGACTGAGTCTGCATACCCCCTCTCCTTGAGGTGAGACATCACGTCAAACAGGTCATGGATGCCTAGGCCGAACTTGGAGTCACGACCTCCAGAGTGAGACCAGTGCCCTCTCACAGTCAGGTATGGTTTCAGACGCAAGACAATCTGTACAAGGCCTGGTGGCAGCATCTCGGTCACGAGTCTGGCCTCGTAGAGCGACTCGATGGAAACTGCGACCTCGTGCCCCAGCTCGGCACAGCGCAGGACCAGTTGAAGATACTCCGGGTCCTTCGCCCCATTGCATATGATCAGCCTGTGTTTCTCGTTGGAGGTGACTATCTTGGCCAGGAAGAGCTCTGTCTTGGTCCCGACCTCCAGCCCATAGTCCTTGTCTGAGCCGAGGACCGCAAGCACACAGTCCGCTCTCTGGTTTGCCTTGACAGGATAGACCGCCCTGAAGGCGCCTCGATAGTCCTTCTCCTTCATGACGTCTGCAAATGCCTTTCTGAGCTTCATGATCTGGGACTCGATCAGCTGTGGGAAACGGATCGTGAAGGAAGAAGTGTAAGCAGCCCTGTTGACATTGTTGGAATTGACCGTTTCGATGATGTCAACCACTGGAATGGTGTGGCCTCTTATCCGCAGTATCAGTCTCCCTGCTGCATCTATGTCAAGAAAGTGGAGGTCGCTCCTGTCCACTCCGTAGACAAGCTTCGACCTCTCGATTGTCCATTGGTCTGTACTCACCTTGCTCACGCCCAGTGGCAGGCATGTCTCCTATTGCTCATCCCCCTTGATGGAGTCGAGCATGCCCTGGAAGGCCCTTGCCAGCTCGCCGATCTCATCGTCCTTGGAGATGTAGTCAGCATCGACACGCAAGTCTTCGGTGTCCAGTGGTTTGTCCCTTATTATTGCACTAACGTTCCGCAGGGCAATGTCCATCAGGTACTGCAATGGCTTTGTGACTTGGTTTGCCACGGTCGCTGTGACAATTCCCGCAAGGATGACAGCCAATGTGGTGATACTCAGGATGAACAGAATCGACCGTGTGATATTGAGCCGTATCGTGTTCTGCAGTTCAGGTATGGCTGCCAGGACCTCCTCCATGGGCGCAATTATGATGCAGACATAGCCACCTCTCTCGATGGGGGCGTATGCCATCACCAATTGCTTCCCGTTGCGTGTGTATGTAAACGTCCCCGTACCACCGGCAAGCAGCATGTCAAGCTGTTCCTGAGTCAACGCCGACGTCCCGTCTGAGTTCCTCTCGACTTGGGAGAGCGGAGGAAGGCCCGCCACATACTGCTCGGCCGGGACTTCTCTGTGAGCGATCACGCCCACATACTCACTCGGAGGTGGTCCTGGATCAACCACTCTCTTGACAAGTGCTGCATAGCCTGTCTCGAGTATGCCGACTCCCAAGATCTTCTGGTTGATGTCCTCTATCGTTATGTCACCGGATATGACCCCAATGAGCGAATTGTTTTCCCTGAAGTATACCGCCTTGCCGATAGATATCAGTAGTACTCCATCGATCTCGTCGTAGTACGGTTCAACGAAGACGACATCCCCGTTTCCGGCCCTGATTTGCAGGTACCACTCCTCAAGGTATGGCCTGTAGGGCTCATTGATCCGGTCTGTATCAGTGCCACCTACAATGCTGCCTGGGTAATTGATGAACAGTCCGTCGCGTGCGAAGGCAAGATACAGCCATCTGAAATCAGGCATCTGCGCATGTGCCGCCTGGAACATGTAGTCGAGGTTTGATATACGCCCCAGTCTGCCCGCATTTGCGCTCTCATACGCTGAGTAGTTGCTCGAGGTGGTGCCCGGAGCATACCAGCTACTGTAATTCCAAGAGATATTTATCCCGTATCTCGCGTCATAGTGAGTGTCCGCCGGTCTTGGGCCCGCGTACTCGAAAAAGTAGTCGTAGTAGACGGCGCGTGGCTGGTATGTGGAACTGGGGGAAAGAATCCTCTCGCATTCGTAGGCCAGTGCCCGTATCATGGCTTCCGCATTGGCAAGCTTCTGGTCTATCACCCTGGCATTGTTGACCGCAGTCTGGTTCATGTGTCGCCGTATCTGCGTTTCCAGTGCAGTGGAGCTCTCTCCAATTGCAGATACACCCATCAGATCCAGAAACTGGAGGGCGATGAACCCTGTCACAGCAACTGAGAGTACTGTGATTACAATGGATGTCGCGATCACATTGCGCTTGAAACTGCCCTTCTTCCTGGTTTCAGTCAGCGTTGCCACTCGTCTTTCACCTCCTAGTACTCCACCGTGCTCCCGCCCACCTCGAGCTGGGCCATCATTACTGCCACTTGTTCGAATGCCTTCTGCACATCACGTCTGACATTGGTGCTGTCTACAACAGAGAGGTACTGGCCCTGAGGCACATTGTTGCACAGATACTGTAGTAGATCCTCAGTGGTCATTATCTGTCCAGTCACCGGTGATCTCAGGGACTTGGCCCCTGCTGCAGCAGGAAGCTTGAGCTCATTACCCACACCTATGACTATCAGGTTTACATCAAGGTGGTTGTCCCTGATATATCCCTCGATGGTGAGAGGTTTCTTCTTCTTCATCCTGTCCTTCTCCCTCACGATGCCCTTGAGAAGATCCAACGAGTAGGTCTTGGAGCTGTTGTCTTGGCCATCGGTCAGGGCAATGACCCACCTATGCTCACTGCTTGGGATCCTGTCGAGTGACTCAAGAGCCTTCCCGAGGGCATCGTAGAAAGCTGTAGCGCCGCTCGGATGTCGTAGTGTGTCGAGAGTCCTGAGTATGTTGCTCTCATTGTCTCGTTCGAACTCTCCTCTCCGGGTCAGTGGAAGGACCTCAGTATACGCATCGTTGAACACTATGACAGACACATCGTCCTGTGGATTGACGTGACTCCTCACGATCTCCTTTGCGCCCATCACGGCCGCCCTGATACGGTCCTGTGCCTGCATGCTTCCCGAGTAGTCTATGACAAATATCACGCTCTTCTTGAACTGGGCAGACCGGCGAAGTCTCTCAGCCCTCCGACGTACATCGTGGCTAGACTTGTCCAACTGGTCTAACACATCTGCAAGCTTGCTCAGGGCATAGACCTGTAACCAGTTGTCCTGGGTCAGCTCAGACAACCGGACAGCCTCCTCGAAGGCTACCTCCGCCTTCTGCCACTGCTTCTGGGTCTCATAGAGTTCGCCTTTGTGATACTGAATGTATGCCAGCGTGCGTTCTGCGTTCTGGCGCAATGCTATTCTCTCAGCCTCCTCGAATCTCGAGAGAGCCTGGCTGATGCGGTTCTGTCTGAGCATCACCAGACCCATTGCATCAAATCTCTTGGCCAGACCAAGCTCGTTCTTCAGGGTCCTGTCAATGGCCTCAGCCTCCTCGAGATGCTTCATTGCAGTATCGAACTCGCCACGGTCCATCGACACGAGTGCCATGTTGTGATAGATCGACCCTATGCGCTGAAGTGCATCTGACTCATCCTTTCCTCCCTCCTTAGATCGTTCCAACATTGCTTTTGCAATCTCCAGAGAACGGTTGTAGTGATCTGTTGCCGTACGAGTGTCTCCACGCTGTCTGTAGACGTTGCCGATGTTCAACAGCATGGTCTGTATGCCCTCCTCTATCGCAAGACGACGACTTATCTCCAGTAGGTTCTCATAGTTCGCGAGTGCCCTTCGAAGGTCTCCCCTGATGAAGGACTGGTTGCCGTATCTGCAGGCCTCTTGGAAGCTCAACAGTGCGTCGATGGTTGTGCCTATCTCCTCGTACATGGCACCTGACATGCTCATGCTGCGGGTGAAGTCCTGAGTCGACATCTTCTGGACGAGTTTCGTCATCTCTCGAACAGGCTGTACAACCGCCTTTCCCTTCGCATAGGCAACCCCAGTCACTACGGCTGCAACTGACGCCAGGACACCTATCAGAATGAGAGTGAGTATGAGCGTCTGGCTGACAATGGCGTTCAACATTGCTATCGCCGGTGCCACTACCTCTGACGCTGGTACGACTACGGCAAGCAGGAAATCGACATTTGGTATCACGGCATAGGTCATGTACCACAGCTTTCCATTCTTGTAATACTGGGCCTGACCTCTCCCTTCCTCAAGTGCAGTGCTGATTATCGTCTTGAATGCATTTGCCTCCGAACTCGTCGGTGATGAGAACTCGAGATCGTACACAGTCTGTCCCTCGGCTGTAAAGAGGGGATGTGCCACCAGTTCGGAGTTCCTCTCCATCAGAAATGCATAGCCGCTGTTGAGTATCTTCACGTCAAGGACACTCTGCAGGATTGTTTCGAGCGTCACATCCGCGGATACGACCCCGAAGACTGTTCCATTATCGAAACGTATGGGACGCGCCATAGATATGACCAGTCCGGTCGAGGGGTCGAGATAGGGCCCGGTGAAGGCTATGCTCTCGTTACCGAAGGCAATTGCGTTTGTATACCACTCCTCGTTCGGGGGGTCGTAGTCTTCTGCAGGCGTATCGCCCAAGAAGTATGAGAGTCTGTCGTAAGGATAGTTGCGAAACAGGTGGCTGTCGCAGTACGATGGGTCAAAGGCCATGTAGAGCCAGATGTAGTCAGTACTCATCTCGTGGAGTGCCCTGTACATGTTATCCATGTTGGACGACACCTCAATGAAGTACCTTGTACTGGGACTCCAGTCAAAGGGGTCGCCAGGGGTCTTGTAGTAGGGTCTGGGCATGTAGTAGCAGCTGACCTCAAACGAGATGTCGCTCGAGTCATATCTCTCCACGTAGTGTCTACCTGGAACCAGCATTCCTGTTTGAGCGAACTCCAGTTCCCAGTCCCAGAAGTAAGAGTGTTGAGGGGTGGCCAGGATACGGGCGTTGAAGAGGTCTTCTGCATACCTCTCCATCATGTAGACCCCATCAATGTAGTTCTGAATCTTCTCCTGTATGAAGATTGCCGTGTCGTTGGCCAATCTCTCTAGATCTGCGAGCTCCTCATTTCTCAGTGCATCTGATGCAAGAAGTGCACTCTCATTGGAGGCATCTGTTATGGTGATAACAGAGATTGCGGATATTGCCAGAATCGGTATCAGTGACACCAGGACAAACGTCACGACGATTCTCTTGCTGATTTCCAATTGGTCCATCTCTCCCATGATAGTTTCTCTGCTGGTTAGACTGTAAGAGCGACCAGCTCCTGTTCAAGGCGTCTCACAAACTCCTCACGGTTCTGTCTGTCGTCCAGTTCGAAAGTATTCTCAGAGAGTGTTCCTCGGACGGCCTCCTCTCCCAGCAGTATGATCAGAGTCCTTCTGAGTATCTCTCGAGGCACACCTGTCTGTTGTTCAAGCTTGAGTATCTCTACTGTCCGCCGGTTGCGTAGGAGATCTGTCAAGACGCGCCTGACCTGCTGGATCTCTGACACGGTGGGCCCGAGCTTATCGATGGGCCTTGTCTTGGGTGTTCTGATGAATGTATTGCCCTCTATGTGACCGTCCAAAGCCCTGATCTGAATCATCTTCTGCAGTGTTCGTCTCAGGTTGTAGGGAACAGGCCTAGGTAATGTCCGCCTGAGAATCCTGTCGAGGTCTTTGAGTTCAATCCGACTGTGCTTTGAGGTTATCGAGTCGATACTCTCCCTGAGGTACTGCTCTACTGCGTATTCACTCAGCATCTCAAGTACTGCTCCGCATGACTCACACCTGGGGCTCTCTGGAGTAGTAGGGGCGCCACAGTTACCACACTTGATGGCCCTCCTGTAGAGGATCTGCTTGGTTGACATGATCTCGTTCAACACGACTCTCTCTGTCTTCGTGGGCTGGTCAGTATCGTGGACAGTCCAAAATGACAGTCTGCGATCGCTAGTAGCCACTACGACGTACGCCAAGTCCGAGACATTGTTGGGAGTACCTGTTGCTACGGCCCTAGGCCTGTCGCGGAGCTGGACGGTGCCAACAGCTCTTCCTTCTAGGTCCCATATCTTGAGCACACTGGAGTCATCGCCCGTGATGAGAAGTTTCCTATCACCGAATGTAAGTACAGCGAAGACTGTCAGTCTGTCTCCGAGTCTGAACTCGCGTAGTTTGTAGCCAGCTGTGCTCACCACTGTCACAAGGCCTTTCCTGTCAGCCACAATGACCTCCAGCTCACCATCATCAGGAGTCATATCCTCTAGCCAGACATCAGCCACAGGGTCCTGCATGCTCCTGCTGAAGAGTGCAGTCCTATCATCATTCCACAGAATCACCCGTCGATTATCGAGCGCAACAGCGACCTCTGCTGACCCGTCTCCGTCGACATCACGTGCGTCACATGCTATCACGTCGCTCTCCAGTGCAATACTCCAGACTGTCCTTCCCCGCTGATCCACGACAAGCACATTCTTGCCGATTCCTCCCACGAGGGCATCGCTTCCGTTACCCTCAATGTCAGCGACTGCAATGCATCTTACTCGGCTGCTGTATCTCTTGGAGGTCTTGAGATTCCCTGACACATCATATACGCTGAGTTGGTCGGCGTAGTCGAGAGCAAATACCTGTGCATATCCATCGGGGCGTTGCCTCAAGTAGACTGAGTACCCCTCGGCTGAAAGTGGTACATTAGCGACTTCCCGCAGCTTCAATTCACTGCGCCTTGCATGGGGTCAGCGATGAATTCAATATAAGCTCTCGCAGGGCAAGGGAGGATGCTAGGATGTCGAGTCCAGTACAAGTGGGATTCAGAGCAACTGCTCTAGACATTCTCCAATGACATCGGCATCTGTCCCGCAGGTCAGGATCGACCTGTTGTATGAAGCGTTCTCACTGGGGGCACCTCTGCCACAAGGGGAGGAAGTCCCAACGTCTTCTGAGAGCCACCTACAGCGAACACATGCAGGTGTGTCACTCGATCCGGGCCCGTCTTAGGCAGACCTTGATGTGTCTAATCAGCGTGCTCCACACGGGGCAGGGGGCTTATGAAGTGACACACTGTTGTACTTCCAGTCACTCGCTGTCAGGAGAAGATGTCCCCACATCCTCAGACTCCCTGAGTCATTGCGAAGCGATGGAGAGTTGTCTGCGATAGTGTAGATACCAGACAGTCCACAGCCATACTATGAGCGTCGATGCTGTCGCGATCTCTGGGATTGCCATGCCTGTCCAGAATGACGCGGCTGCAAATGTCGCCCACCACATATACAGTGAGAAGAAGGGCAAGGCGAACGAAACGACCCCTAGCCACCTGAGCTCTCCGCGCCGAAGCAGTGACACACTCATAATCCACATCGATATGGGGAATGATAGGAAGAAGCCTACAGAAACCCAGAAGTGAATCCGCCCAGCATTCTCAGACAGAATGCCAATCAGTATTAGAAATATCGAGGCCACTCCCAGTGCAATCATGGCCACTCTCGATATGGGGTCCTTGAGTTGTGACAGGAACCAACGGACAAAGATCAGTTCCATCGCCCCGGCACATATCAGCCCGGAGTTGAACACCACTGCCGCCGGGATGCCGTTGTCATAGTTCCCGAGATCGCTGAGGGCATTGGTCACCCAGTCAAACCAAGGAGAGATCGCAATTGCCACGAATATTGCTACCAGTGCCACGATAGGCGCGACCAGACCCAATAGCCTTGGCATCTCAATGTTCCACGAACGGATTCGCACCATCTCTCTATTCACCAGTGGTCTCTGACTTCATCCTCTTTGAGATGGTGCGCATCTTATGAAGGTTCTCCTGCTCGATGTCTCGTTGCGACCCGCTCGAGCAGACAGGGACAGCAACTTTATGTTGGTCTGTACCCGTTGCATAGTGGTGGTTGATGTCCGAGTACTTCGAGTGTCCAAACTGTCACAGGCTGCTTACAGACCAACGCATCCTGTCTTCGACCGATTCGGTCTATTTCAGATGTCACGGCTGCACTGCGCCTCTCGAGTACATCCCAGGCTTCGGTGTGTTTTCTGCCTCTGAAACCGATCTGAAGGACTCCACCCCGGAGTCTTCTCCAAAGCCAGGAACTGTCATCGTCTGTTGTATCCTTGGATACGTTCTTGTCATTATGATAGTAATGACTTGGTTCTTTCTGTTCATCCTCCGGTGATTCCGGGTGTTGCCTCAGGTTGCAGCAGTCAACTGACAGGAACGGTTACTGCACCAGAGCTCGCTCATCCAGACTTCTGTGGCTCGATTTCTGGGCTGCACGTCCCTATGCAGTAGCATTCACACCAACAGAGGCACTGATCCTTACCGTCGCCATGGACCTAGTTCTGTTCATGGAGTGTTGTCCTGGGGCCCCGGAGTAATGTCGTGTGACCACAGCAGCCATGAGACAAGTGCTAATCCCATTCGTGGCCGTCCGCTGCTACCTCGTAAGACTGCGATCCAACCTGACACGCCATTCGTGTTCATCGGACCTCTCCTCCCTTCCCGTTTCGAGCGTAGTACACTCCGATAGGGGAGGTCAAAGATAAAAGACCCTTCAACAATGGACGCCGACTGTAACTCTGCCTGGGGTGGTAGACCAGTTGTCCCCGTCTGAGGTGGAAGACAAGATAATCTCTATCGAAGAGGCGGCAAAGAAGATCCCTGACGGTGCTCACCTGTTCTGGGGAGGATTTGGTTACCAGAGGCCGCCGATCGCCTTTGCCTCCGAACTCGTCCGACAGAAGAAGAGGAATCTCACTATCTATACTTGTGGGTCAGAGGTGGACCTCGAGATCATGGCAGCCACTGGTGTTGCCACTCGATTCGAGATAGCGTTTGTTGCAATAGAGGCACTGGGACTGGCCAACAACATGCGTCGTCGCGTGGCGGAAGGGAAGGTTCAGGTCGAAGAGTATAGCAATCTCGCAATGGCAATGCGGTTTCTCGGCGGCGCACTAAACGTTCCATTCATGCCAATCAGGAGTCTCATGGGCACGGATATTGCAAACAAGTCCAGATACAGAGGCGACAAGAAGCTGAAGATCATTGATTGTCCCTTCACAGGAGAGAAGATCTGCCTCGTTCCCTCCGTCCGGCCCGACTACAGCATAGTGCATGTGCAGCGTGTCGATGCGATGGGCAATGCACAGATCGACGGGATCGTCGGGGAGGACATTGAGGGTTCACGGTGCGGAAAGAAGCTGATAGTCATGGCAGAGGAACTGATAGGCACGGAGGAGGTCCGTCACCATCCTGATCAGACAAAGATCCCGTCGATGTACGTGGACCATGTTGTCATACTGCCATTTGCCTCGCATCCTATGCAGGTTCACAACTACTACGATTATGACCTCCCCCATCTCATGATGTTCCACAACATGACCAAGACCGAGGAAGGTTGGGAGGAGTACCTCAACAGGTACATTCTCGGTGTTCAGGATCATCTTGAGTATCTTAACACGCTGGGTTGGGAGAACCTCAATCGACTGAGAGCAAAGAAACCCTGGGGGTACTAGGAGGAGTCACAATGGCCAAGTATAGCAAGATCGAATTTCTCGTCGCCTGTGCCTCTCGTCACGTTCGGGATGGTGAGAATGTATTTGGAGGCACGGGAATGCCCCTTCTGGCAGCGCTGCTTGCCAAGGAAACACACGCACCGAGGGCCAATCTGATCTCGGAGGCAGGATTCATAGATGCCCGGCCGAGGAATGTACCTCTGTCAGTTGCAGATTCCAGATACTACTACGGCTGCTCCGCCTCGATAGGTCTCATAGAAACTCTGGGTTTCATCCTGCAGGCAGGTCGGATTGATGTCGGCTTCCTCGGAGCCGCACAGATCGATGAGTATGGCAATATCAACACCACATACATAGGACCCTTTGAGAGTCCAAAGGTGAAATTGCCAGGGAGTGGTGGCGGCAACGATATCGCATCCAGTGCCAAGCGGCTGATTATCATGATGACTCACGAGAAACGTAAGTTCGTCAAGCAACTCGACTATCTCACCAGTCCGGGTCATCTGCAGGGTCCTGGGTCACGAAAGAAGTGGTCGCTTGTCGGGGGAGGACCCGATGTGGTCATAACAGATATGTGTCAGATGGACTTTGATCCCGTCACATTGAGGATACGTCTAATGTCAGTCCATCCAGGCTATACCGTCGATGATGTGCTCGACAACGTGATGTTCGACCTCATCGTACCCGACAAGGTTCCCACAACACCAGAACCAACCCAGGAACAGATCGAGATAATGCACAAGCTAGACCCGCATGGTGTGTATCTTGGGAAGGGCGGAGAATGAAACAGGGTTGAGTGAGTTGAGGTCATCTCTACACGACTACAGGGCCGTCGTATTCGACCTTGACAACACCCTGACTGACACAAAGCGATATCCGGTGAGAGCATGCAAGTGGCTCCTCTCAGAGGCGGGTGTCGATCCAGACCGAGACATTGAACCATTCCTTTCAATCCTGGTCAGAGAGTACTTCAAGGGTCTTGAGAAGGTGGTCACGGGGGGGCCCTACAGGGATCCATATGCAATTGTACGTACTGCAATGGGGAATGCATCTCGCGAGTTCGGTCTCAATGTGGACGAGTGTGTCCTGGATGAAGCAACGATGCTCTTCAGGGCCCTCCATGTTGAGGTCCCCGAACTGAGAGATGGTGTTCGTCAGATACTGACAACGCTCCGCGGATATGGGGTCAGACTGGGTGTTGTGACGAACTCATTTGAGGGACACATCCGCCCCATATTGAGTCGCATCAAGATCATCGACCTCTTTGACGCCATAGTCGACCCAAGCATGGTTCGAGCATACAAGCCAATGCCTCAGCCATTTGAATCTGTGATGGCGATTCTCGGCACACGACCACCAGACACGCTCTACATCGGCGATGAGTTCTACGCTGACGTCGTCGGCGCGAAGAGACTGGGCATTGATGTAGTATGGTTGAATCACAGGGGTCAGAGTCTGGATCAACATCTCGAGAAACATGGTCCGGAGTACAGACCTTCACTTGTGGTGTCTGAGATGGTCGAACTACTGAAGCTGCTCTAGGACTCGTACCAGACACACATATTAGCAAATCCGAAAGCTCAATACACTCCAGAGAGAATGCACCCATGGAGATGTGCCTTGTTGAACCAAGAGGGACGAGGTCGGAGTCCGGCCGATGTGCGGTCGGATCTTGTTGGCATAATTCGCGGCAGCTCTAGCATTACCGAGATGATCGTGAATCTGATAGAGAACGAGTTGAGAGATCTAAGGGAGGGCGATGCTGCTGAGAGAGTAAGGGGTGCTCTCTCAGTTGCTGCAAGAGAGGCTGGAGTAACGGACTCGACTAGAGACGCCGTCTTGGCCTGGCTCACCAAGACGACTCCAGACGTCAGACAGACAATTCTAGTTCAGACAATCGAGACCCTCCTCGGCGATGATAAAATACGACCCGATATCCTGCGAGCATTGGAACAAGTGGCGTCAAAGGAGAGTGTCACGATGGTGATGGACTGGGTCAATCGGGGGATACTGACTCTCAGCCAGGGCGTCTACGTCCTGCTGTTCCCCGAGTCCTCGGTTGTTGCTACTGACTGAACCAGCTCCCCTGTATGTCACGACATTCAGAATCCGCGTGGATATTTGGCAATGGCTTCTCTGCAGCAGACTGATGCAGGCGTAGGGTTTGCCTGTAGTGAACAGTCGATCTCCCTGAGATGAATTGATGCTAGTATTCCTGTCCGGATCATTACAAGCTTTGATAAAACCAGAGCGGTTCTCAGCAGGTATTTACTTGCAGTTTGAGTAACCTTCCTCTACAGTCCGTGGAATCACCATTATATGGGTGGTTATCATAGCAACTGGTTGGAGACTGTTCCGTGTTCGACAGCACAAGACATCTGTGCATATTGATGATCGTGGTCCTTGTGGTCATCATTCCTCAGGAGGCTTCAGCACAGACCCGCGGGCCACCGACCGAGACGCCAATGCCTCCGAGTCCGGTGAGTCCTCCGATCGGCTACGCCAGGGACGATGGCATGTTCCTGATTCGGACCAATGTGATGACAGTACTGGCAGTCCCCGAAGTACCTCAGTTCCACTTCTGGTTCACCAGTGATGACGGTGCTTCCGCAAATTTCTCACTGCTGTTTCGATCGATCATTGAGTTCGAGGACCTAAATGGAGATGGAGTCTATCAGTCCAACGAGACTGTTCATACTGCACACCTGTCAGCCTACGAGTGGGCACTGCAGACAGGTCTTGTCGTTGTGAACGATGTTACCGTGGAGGTCTGGCTCAAGTACACAAAGGGAGGTGTAGGGGTTCATCCCTCTGCGGAGGTTGATTCTCCAGATGTCGGCTCCACTCCAGAATCGGTCTCGTGGTTCAGGAACACGACAATTCAGATCTGGGCACATGTGTACTCATACGACTACTATGGAAACTTCTCTGACGGTAGCGAGTTGGTTTCTTACTCGGTAAGACACGGGTCGGAACTGAAGATGGACATTGTTGTGAGCAACTTTCCGTTCAGTTCTCCCTCATCCATGGCTGTCATCCAGATGCTGTTGCGCGAGGACATGGCGACAGGCCCACATGCTGATTGGAGACACAGATACGTTACACGTGAGAGGAATCGAAACAATACTGGAGTATCGTGGAAAGACTGGAATCAGAGTGAAGGAAATGAGACCAGGTTCGAGCCTAGAAACGAAACTCACACACAACGGATTGACATTGAAGACACAGGGTCGTCAACCGTACAGGGATTCGTCAGCTGGCTTGACAGAGCTTTGATCACACTGCCTGGGGGTTTGAGAGAGGTGGTGGAAGTCGGAGCGTCATATGTCCCAGTAGGAACTGGACTTGCGATAAACATATGTTACCCTAACTTCGACGGAGGCACCCTTGTCAACGACCCGTCACTTGGACTGTACGAGGATGCTGCTCCGTCTCCTGTTCGGCCGCCAGTCGATACGACGGTCGTACTCCTCGTTGCGACGGTCTGCATAGTCGTACTGGGACTGGGGACCAAGTGGCACAGATCACGTCGCTGGGGGTCTGACCTGACGTTATCAAGACACACTATACATGTTCTGGACTGGTGCTGAGGATGGAATCCAGGCTATTCATGTGGCTGATCATGACAATGGTCCTGGTGGGCCAGGTCGGCTCGCCTGGCCTGATTCATAGCACATCACAGTACGACGGGCTCTCAGCGGACCCTGTCCAGATTCGAGCAGTACTCCGAACGGAGGGTCCAGTTTCATTCATTGCCGACTTGACTTTTCACAACACAGGCCCCGATGAGGTGGAAGTCCTACCTATAAGGATTGACTCGCTCCGTGTGAGTCTGTCGACTGTGGATGTCGGTGATGTCACTGCACATAGTACAGTCACGACTTACAGTCGTTACACCGAGATCTTGGTGTCTCTATCCGATCGTCTACAGCCAGGGACTTCCGCGAAAGTCCATCTGGAGTTCTCTACCGACGACCTTCAGTCGACTCCTAGGATAGGTCCTGATGCTGCGCATTACCTATCAGAGTTCGTGTACTATGTACGACCTGCCTGCACCTTCTCGAATTTCACTCTGTACGTGCACCTGCCCATCTCAGCTACACTCTCCGAATCTTCTGCAGTCCCAGTATTTCCGGTTCCTACAGGAAACTACACTGACGGAAAGATACTGGTCTTCTACTGGACTTATGACGAGATACTCATCGGCCAGGAACGTGTCTTCATGGTCAAGTATCAGTATCCGCTCGATTCCTCGGGGGATCTGGTCGTTTCAGGTCTCATCTGGATGATGCTACTACTCGGGTTTGTCATGGGTGCATTGACGATGCGATATGGTCCAGTAGTCGTGCGTAGCCTCAGGCGAGTTGGTCGCACTCGTTATGTAGGCGTCACTTCGGAGGAGCAGGAGATCCTTGACATCATTCGGTCAAGGGGTGGCTCATGTCCGCAGAAGGAACTCTATCAAGAGTCTAACATGTCTCAGGCGAGAGTCAGTGTCATACTGAATAACCTCGAGGAGCGAAACCTGGTCAAGAGGTTTCGTGAGGGTCGCGAGAACATAGTGTATCTGATGGAGCAGTGATTGGCGTCCCATCAGGCGACGTACGACGACGCCTCGGCCAGGGGAATAGAAAGGCTTTATACCAGCTGGGGGAGCACTCCTGTCGATTCGGACCGCCGAGGTGAGCCTTTGAGTTCCGGTAGAAAGATACGAGTCCTCATTGCAAAACCAGGCCTGGATGGTCATGACCGAGGCGCCAAGGTAGTCGCAAGGGCACTTCGTGATGCAGGAATGGAGGTCATCTACACGGGCCTGAGACAGACTCCTGAGATGATCGTACGCGCAGCTGTTGACGAGGCAGTCGACGTCATAGGTCTGAGCATTCTGAGCGGTGCTCACATGGCACTATTTCCGCGAATAATGGAGCTCCTTCGGCAAGAGAAGGCCGACAATGTTCTGGTCGTTGCGGGTGGTATAATCCCTCAGGACGACATACCTGAGCTGAAGAAGATAGGTATTGCAGAGGTCTTTGGCCCCGGCACTCCCCTGAACGAGATCGTGGAGTACATCAAGGCACACGTGAAGTTGTAATACTTCCAAGAGGACTGAGGACTTGTCGACCAGTGATATCGCCTCTGAAGTATTGGCTGGAAACAGGCGGGCTCTGGCCAGACTCATCTCAATGATCGAGAATGAAGAGCCTACAGTACAGGACATCCTGAGAAGGCTATACAGACACACCGGCAGGGCCCACATCGTCGGGATAACAGGGCCTCCGGGGTCCGGGAAGAGTTCTATTGTTGCAATGATGACATCCGAGTTGAGGCGACTGGGCAGGTCCGTGGGAATTGTGTGTGTTGACCCCTCAAGCCCTTTCACTGGCGGCGCGCTACTTGGAGACCGCATCAGGATCCAGGAACACAGTCTGGACGATTCCGTGTACATGCGCAGCATGGGCACACGGGGTCATCTTGGAGGCCTCTCCAGGGCCACATCCGATGCTGTGCGTGCGATCGATGCCTCTGGCAAGGACATGATCCTTGTTGAAACAGTTGGTGCAGGTCAGTCTGAGGTTGAGGTCATCGAGATTGCCCATACCGTCATTGTTACTGACGTGCCCAGCAGCGGAGACGATATTCAGGCCATCAAGGCCGGCATCATGGAGATCGCAGATATTTTTGTGGTCAACAAGATGGACTTGCCAGGTGCGGACAAGAAGGTTGCTGATATCAATGCCATGATAGATCTTGATTCCAGCAGACAGGGGTGGCGCCCACCAGTTCTCCTTACCAATGCACGTACAGGAGAGGGAATCCCAACCCTGGTGAGTACTGTGGATGCCCACCTGAGATATCTCAGGGAGAGTGGACTGCTCGAGGCAAGGGCCTTGAAGCGTACAAGGCAGGAGCTTCAGGAGATCATGGAATACAGTCTCACGAGGGAGTTGCTGCATGCCCTCCAGGGCCGCCCAGAATATGAGGATGCCATACGAAAGATAAGTCGGCGTGAGGATGACCCATATTCGATAGCACAGAGACTGATAGCTGAGTTTCTTGCTGAATATAGTAGGAGGTAGTTTCGCTGCATGGTTGACGACAAGGTCCTGAAGGGGTCCCTCGATGAATGGGAGAACAAACTAGTCGCGCCGACCATTGCCAAGTATCCTGAACGTGAGAGGGAAATGGCGACTATCTCTGGGGTCCCGGTGAAGCGTCTGTACACTCCTCTCGACTTGACGGACTGGAGTTACATGGACCATCTCGGCTTCCCCGGTATGTATCCGTTCACGAGGGGCGTTCAGCCGACCATGTATAGGGGACGCTACTGGACCATGCGTCAGTACAGCGGTTTCGGGACCGCAAGAGAAACCAATGAACGCTTCAGGTTCCTCCTACAACAGGGTCAGACAGGTCTCTCAGTGGCATTCGATCTTCCCACTCAGGTGGGGTATGATTCTGACCATCCGCTTGCACGTGGTGAAGTGGGAAAGGTCGGAGTCGCTGTATCATCACTCGCCGACATGGAAATGCTCTTCGAGTCGATTCCACTGGACAAGGTCAGCACCTCGATGACCATCAATGCTCCCGCAATCGTTCTTCTTTCCATGTACGTTGTTCTGGCAGAAAAACAGGGACTGGATCCCTCAGTCCTCCGTGGAACCATCCAGAACGATATACTCAAGGAGTATGCTGCTCGTGGTACTTACATCTTCCCCCCGGGACCATCCATGCGTCTCATAACTGACATATTCAAGTATTGTTCGCGTAGCATGCCCCTCTGGAACACGATCTCGATAAGTGGCTATCATATTCGCGAGGCCGGTGCAAATGCCGTTCAGGAGATCGCATTCACGCTGGCCAATGGAATTGCCTACGTTCAGGCAGCAATTGACGCGGGTCTGGATGTCGATGAGTTTGCCTCCAGGCTGTCGTTCTTCTTCGGATCGCACAGCGATTTCTTCGAGGAGATTGCCAAGTTCAGGGCGGCACGAAGACTGTGGGCCCGGATAATGCGGGAGCGGTTTGGTGCCAAGGATGAGGACTCGTGGAAACTCCGTTTCCACACGCAGACGGCAGGCTGCACATTGACTGCTCAGCAACCAGACAACAACATCGTCAGAGTCACTCTACAGGCCCTTCAGGCCGTGCTTGGTGGCACCCAGTCTCTGCATACCAACTCACGTGACGAGGCATTGTCGTTGCCAACTTCTGAGTCGGTGCAGATAGCACTCAGGACTCAACAGATAATAGCGTATGAGACAGGAGTGGCGGACACAGTAGACCCACTTGCAGGGTCATACTACCTCGAGACGCTCACAAACTCCCTCGAAGCCAGGGCAATGAGATACATCGAGGAGATTGACAAGATGGGTGGCGCAGTTGTCGCCATAGAGCGCGGGTTCATACAGAAAGAGATCGCCGACGCTGCGTACGAATACCAACGATCTGTAGATCAGGGACGAAGGACAATAGTCGGGGTGAACCGTTTCACCACAGATGAGACCCGTCGGATTGACTACATGCGGGTCAACCCTGAATGCGAGAGAGAGCAGGTCCAACGGCTGACCCGGCTGAGAGAAACTCGAGATAACATTGAGGTGAAGGCCCAACTGGAGCGGCTGAGAGAGGTCGCATGTGGCAATGACCACCTAGTCCCAGTCGTCATGGA
>JAWAQK010000043.1:0-2409 GCA_038893995.1 Candidatus Thorarchaeota archaeon
GGGGATTGAAAGCAATAGTCGCGAAGATATACCTGGGCATATTCTGGCTGTTGCAGAAGCAGATCCCAGATTGAGGGGATTGAAAGCAGAAAGTAGTGGTGTGTATACGTCGAGCATAGAGTATGTTGCAGAAGCAGATCCCAGATTGAGGGGATTGAAAGGGATGATTCTCCCTCAGGATGTGGCATATGCCCACAAAGGTTGCAGAAGCAGATCCCAGATTGAGGGGATTGAAAGAGAGCTTATATCTGTCTGGATTTTCTATCACCGTTCAGACGTTGCAGAAGCAGATCCCAGATTGAGGGGATTGAAAGCATCCAACATGTCTGCACCATATAGAATGAGACAAGACGTTGCAGAAGCAGATCCCAGATTGAGGGGATTGAAATTATGACTCTGTGTACTCTATGCGGGCCCCCTACCCAGTCGCAGAAACATATCCCAGGTTGATGGCTGAGGGATCTCGTCAGGGCCAATCAGAGTGACAGCATCATCTTCAATAACACATGTGTTCGAGTGCAGCTCCAGCCGCAACACAGGAGTGCACACACATTGTCTGAAGAAGAGTTCACCTCTGATGGGGAATTTGAGAGACAGATGTATCTTGAGGTCCTGCGTGACAACCCGCCATTGAAGCGTTACGTCTCTCGTGGTGACGTGCCTGACGAGATTGACATTGCCGGACCCCATGCAGATGCAGATGCCTCGGTGTTCAGAGCAATCAGGCTGACTCGTATGGACAAGACGTCCAGGCTTCAGCCCGTCCTCGGGGGAGCGGGCATGGGGAAGACTCATTTCTTCTGGGTCCTCAGGGACACGCAGGAAGGACCTACCCACGGTCCTTATGTCACCGTCTACGTGCCGTCACCGCCGTCTCCTGTCAGAGTACCTCTCCACTTCTATGCCTGCCTTGTTGACGAACAGGGAGACTGGCTCTTCGAGAGGGCCGCGGACCAGATCATATCTAGATTCGGTCAGCTGAGGGGTATCGTGAGGCAACGCTACGACTACAACGAGATTGTCACGAGGGCCGCCAATGCGTACCCAGGAGTCTCGATGGATGTCGTGAAGGCCCTTCTCAGATTCCGACTGGACGAAGACGCCAGACCAGTGGCGAAGCGCTGGTTGCTCGGAGACGCAGTCAGTCAGGAAGACCTCGACCTACTCGACGTGAGGAGCATCCTAGAGGAGGATGACATGACAATAGCCGCATTGAAGATCCTGACAGAGGCCTCTCCAGTACCCATTGTGATGTTCATCGATGAGTTTGAGGGACCGTACAACACTCATGGCGAGGTCGGCGAACGTCAGTTTGTCGAGGTCATCAAGAGGGTCTACAATCAATGTTTCAACACAGTGATAGTGGCCTCCTGCCTAAGTGACATATGGGACAGAGTGTACTCTCTTGCAGACCAGCCAACAAGGTCACGGATGGAGGAGCCGGCCCATCTGAGGCCCTTCACGAGAGAGGACCTCGCGGCATTTGTACGACAGACAATGTCAAACTACTGGGAGGAGAACAACCTGGAGCCTCCGTCAGACCCCATATTCCCGCTGACCGAGAAGGACATCGATGAAGCATTCTCGAAGTCAAAGGGCGTACCGAGGGAGGCAATCAGGTACATCATCGGTAGGATAGAGGGGAGGTCGCCAGGTGCCAAGCCTACCGCCGAGGAGGAGCAGGCCGACTATACGATCAAGCTGACACCGTCGATGGCAATGAGCGCCGTCGCCAAGGCACTGACGCTTGTGGGCAATGAGAATGGCGTCGGTATTCAGCTGCAGGCCGCGACGGGCGGGACCAAGACACAGTCGACTGCGATACTGATACTCTCGCGCGGTGAGACCACGAGGAGGCTTGGGCTCGATGTCCCAACTGTCAAGGACTGGGACCGCAGCGGTGGCGTGTCTGCATACTACTCCGTCGCTCGTCTAAAGAAGATGCTCGACAAGGGAGAGGCAGACGTGACGATGGTCGTCATACCTGCTGAGACTAAGGGCGCGAAGTTTGACTCGGCCAGTGCGGAGCTGGGCCAAAGGCTGATCGCAATCAGGTTGAACACGGGCACTGCGACTCAGCTCATAGAAGACACCAGGAAGGAACAGTTGAGCGAGGAGGAGAGGACCCTGTTCACCAATGCCCTGAACAGGATAATGGCCTGAACTGGTCGAGACACCTGGCGTGAGCCCGGTCCGATGATCATCGTAGTCAGTCGCGACCGTCACAGGATTCTCCGGACTCCCTCGCGCCACAATGTCTCGCCAAGCACCCTGTAACCCTCGATACTGAGGTGCAGACCATCGCCTGAGTCATACGTTTCGACGAGCAGGCCATCAGCGTCCGCCAGGTGACTGAATATGTCGACTGCAACACACCTGTTCCGAGCAAGTGGGGCCGCGAGCACGCCC
>JAWAQK010000043.1:2419-6592 GCA_038893995.1 Candidatus Thorarchaeota archaeon
TGTTCACTCGGGCCCGGTGGTCCTGAAGGCCGGGATCAAGAAAACCGACCGGCGGGAGGGTACAGGTCACGAGTGGCACGTCGTGTGCCGCTACGATGTCCCACAGCACTGAGAGACGTCTCAACACTTCCTCCGGTAGGGCACCCCAGCCAAGATCGTTTGTTCCTGCGAGAATGATGACACAGTCATATCGACCCCTGGTCATCTCATTCTCAAGTCTGGAGGGCATGGTCGCCGCCAGGTCGCCTGGGACACCCCTGTTGACGAACTCCACCTCGTGTTCGTCAGTCCGGGCCAGTTCGGCCAGCCAGTGCCCGTACTGGTAGCGGACATCACCCCCATATTCCGGGTCGTAGCCAGGCGTGCCGGCAGTCAGGCTGTCACCGAAACCGAGTACTGTCGACCGTGTACGAGTCATCGCGTCTTCGGAAACTACATCAGTAAAATAGTCTGTGCTGAGAAGATGTCCCGGCAGAAAGGAAGATTAGGTGCCCTCAACACCATATTGTGGCGACGCAATGATACTCGACGAGGAGTTCCTCCGGTCACACGGCCTGCTGCTCAGACCATACAGGGGAACACTGGAGTCAGAGGCAGTCAGTACAAGTTACGCGTACGACAGAGAGCACCGACTGGTCTACATCCCAAACGACGCGGGAGGGGACGCACAGGCACTGGTCAGGGCGATCAGACGCAGTCTCATGTTCGACTATGCATGGATCGCTGGGCCTGAGACACTCGTGGTCCGCAGCTACGGTCACAGACGGGTCTGTCGGATAGGTCCCAAACACACATGGAACGAGTCACAGAGAGAGACCATCAGTCGCGCCCTGGGATCCAGAAGACTGTATCTCCTGTTCGAGGACACAGAGACGTCGTCACTGCTGGCAGACCGCATCATCAGGTTGCTCGACGGAGCGGTCCCGGTGACAGGCAGTGTTCCAGACAGGCAGTCGACCATGATCACCATGCTGGAACAGCTCTGCATGTCATTGAGACCGGTGGTGCCTGGACACACACCAGAGGAGAGCCCCGATGCCAAGACAGTCAATGGGACAGGTCAGTGGGAGGGAGAGAGCGACAAGAATTGCGCTAGAGTTCTGACACCGGTGGACAATAGGCATGAGGACCCGCTCCTGTCAGTCAGACGACTACTCACAGGCAGATGGTGCATCGATCCCTATGTGGACATGCCCAGTGCTGTAAGTCCCTACATCATCGAGACCATCCACGAGAGAATGCCCAGTCTGTCTGACGAAAGGACAGAACAGAGAGGAGGACGTGACAGAAACCGACGCGCACATCATCGTATCGGATGCTTCTACACACCTGAACAGGTGGCACACTGGATAGTCAGCAGGACGCTTCAGGGATGGATCAGGGACAGGCTGAACATCGATGTCTACGCACCCGATTCTGTACTCAATATGGATCAGGATGTCCGCGAGAGGCTCTATTCGCTAGTCAGGAGCGTGAGAGTACTCGACCCCGCCTGTGGTGCGGGGGTGTTTCTTCGCACGGCAGCCGACTGGCTCTACAACATTGCGACGATACTCTCTGTGGAGCAGGGGGCCACATCAGCCCGAAGGATCGTGAACAGCAGTCTCTATGGTGTGGACATCCAACCGTCGGCGGTCTGTGCGTGTACTGCCGTCCTCAGACTCTGGGCCATGATGTATGGCTGCACGAGGGAGGAGGCTCAAGACCTGAGGCCTCACGTCTGTGTGGGAAACACCTTGACCCACGAGTTCAGCATGAGTGACTCCAGAGAGTCTGATGTGAAACCAGGAAGATTTGACATCGTGGTTGGCAACCCCCCATATGGGAACATCATCCCTGTCGATGTCAAGAGGACCATCCGTCGGACATGTCCTGAGGTGAATGGCGGTCGGACAGGCACGTGGAGCGCCTCGGCGCACTTCGTGGTGAGAGCACGTCAGATGGCTGAGAGAGGGGGCTGGATGGGACTCCTAATACCCAATAGTGTCATGAGAGTACGCCAGTTTCAGAAGACTCGCCAGTTTCTCCTCGACCATACGACCATCCATGAGATTGCGGACGAAGGAGCGCCGTTCCCCCACATAACACTCGAGATGGTCAGTGTCATAGCGCGAGCGGACAGCGGAGACACAACAGTACCGGTGATAGTCACATCGCGCAGGCCATACCTACCAGAGTCGATCACCATCCCGCGAGAGGCGTTACGCAGGGAGAGTATGTTCTTTCTCTACTTCGACGAGATCATCAGACAGATCATGAGGAGGGGCATGGTTGCCCAACTTCGTGCGAGCCGTGGACACGACCCCAGCAAGGAACATGTGCGTGACACAAGAGACGGAGAGTTCCAGGTGCCCTATGTCGGTTCTGGAAAGGGCGTCAGACACTTCTCGCTGGACCAGACGCGTTTCAAGTATGTGGACGACTCGTTCAGACATCAAAGAGTACTGCTGAAGTCGTTTGAGAATGAACTCCTGATTGCCACCAAGAACCTGCCGTATCCGCGCTGCGCGACCAAACCTCGGGGTGTGATCCATGGTGGAGGTACCGTGAGTCTTGTCCCGACTCAGAGAGGAACGGATCTCGCTGCGATGGGGCTGATCCTGAACTCATCAGTGATGAGGTATCTGTGCGTCCGTTACTACACCAACTACTCAGAGCTGACAACCTGCATGAACACGGGCATCGTGGAGTACCTTCCAATCGTGTATCCGCGAGACACCAGGTGCGCTGCAGCCCTCTTTCGACTCATCAGTTCACTCAGGCAGAGTGGTGACCGTGGAGCTCTCGCAGCCGGGTTACAGGACCTGGCCGACTCAGTCGTCTACGAGCTGTATCTGACTGACGAGTCGCGACTACTGGATACCGTAGCTGACGTGATGCGAGACTCCGCGGGGCTGACAACTCTTGCACTGGGAGAGAGACTGCTGGTGGAACCGGAGGTACGACGGCACATGCAGGAGGTACGGGATATCCCACTAGTCACCAGGATAGAGAGAGCGCCGCGCATGGAGAATCTCGCGCGGACATCGATGCTTAAATAGGACCTGCTAGCTAGTGAAGCCGATATCAATGACCCACGAGGATGAGCCCGATAGAGACACTCGAGACATGGCCGTCCCCGTAGAGATGCCTGAAGGGGGTCGCGAGAGGGGTGCTGAAGGGCCAGGCTCCGATGAGGAGAGGAGAAAGCTCGAGAGAGAACGAAAGAAGAAGGAGCTGATGGCCCGGTTGAAGAGCAAGGGACTGGGACCAGTGCACTACAGATGGGCCCCCAGCGTCCTCGTGATGGCTGGCATTCTCGCGATCTGGACAAACTTTCTGGTCGTGATGGAACATCCACCCGACGTGGGCTTCGACACCTTCTGGGACGCATACAACATGACCGGCAACGTGTTCTTCCTGTTCCCCCTTTTGTCAGGGGCAACCATGATGGTAATTGCGATATTCGCCTACTGGGAGCCGAGATTCACGTTCCTGTCGCTCGTTCCTTCAGCCATGCTGGGGATGTGCACGTCAACTGTCTACTACTTGGTGAGTTTCGCACTCTACGCCGACCCCAGCTCTGGTGTGGCCGCCACAGGGACTCCGATAGGGATGGCAATGGCCAGTCTGTGTAGCGTCCTGGCAATAGGCCTCAGGGATCGCGAGTAGTCACTCCACGGTCTAGAACGGCTCGGGACCCCTCCAGTCAGGTGTGAGAAAGTCATCGAGACGACCCTCACGTTCCAGCTGCTCCATCCAGTCGATCCTCAGGTCGTGGGTTGCACCCTCGAGGATGCCAGCGATCGTCAGGGCTGCCTCGTCTGGGGAGACCTGAGTCGTCTCTATCTCGTACACCTTCTCTTCGCCGAAGGCATCAATGGCATCAAGCTGGCAGACTCCCATGACCTCAGCCTCGACATTCTCATCCACCTTGGCCCTGCTGTATCCGCGCTCGATGAGACGCTGTCTGAGTACCTCGGGGTGGGTCCTGAGCACTACGGCGACCTCAACATACCGATACGGGACCAGGTCGATGTAGTGACCCTCAACTATCACTCTTCCGGCAATCTCGTCCAGTAGACTGTCGATGGCCTCAACAAGACAGTCCTCGTCGATTACCCCTGTATCCCTCAGGAGGTCCTGTTCCTTGACGCAGCCGGAGCGCAGAGCAAAGTCGCCCAGTGAGAGTAC
>JAWAQK010000043.1:6602-21748 GCA_038893995.1 Candidatus Thorarchaeota archaeon
ATGTGCAACTGCGGTCTTTCCGCAACCTGGAGTGCCACCAATCAGGATGGCGGTCATGTGGTGAGGTCCTGCCGATGGGCTATTAGATGTTACTATGCGTGAGAGGCACCATGGGCATTACACAACCAATAAAAGACCTCGAGCTGGTTCGGGGAACTGTGTCAGGCATCGCTGATGTGACGCGGACCACCAGTCGCATCGAGATAAGGCAGTTTGTCCAGGAGGACCTTCCGGCAGTCGTAGAGATCAACAGGACCTGTCTTCCGGAGAACTATCCGGATCAGTTCTTTCTTGGGCTCTACTATCATGCGCCCAAGGCGTTCCTAGTGGGCCTGTTCGACGGTAGGATCGCTGGCTACATCATGTGCAGGGTGGAGAGAGGACTCTCGGACCTGCACATACCCATAAAGAAGGGACACATAGTCTCGGTGGCGGTACTCCCCCATGCCAGGAGACATGGGCTGGGGACTGCCCTTGTCCGTACCGCAATGGCTGAGCTGAAGGGATACGGAGTCAAGGAGTATATTCTCGAGGTGAGGAGGAGTAACGAGGGAGCAATATCGGTCTACGAGTCCCTCGGGTTCGAGATAAGGCGGGTCCTGAAGGGCTACTACCGCGATGGAGAGGACGGCTACCTCATGGCGAGGGCCGCAGACTAGGGAGCATCAGAGGTCAAATGAATCCCGATGAGATCGAGGTACCGCTTGCCCCAGAGTGCTCTGCCTGTATCGTCAACAGCCTCATGACGATGGTCTCGCTCATCACAGATGACACCTCCAGGCAGTTCGAGATGCTCTCTCATGCTCTCAGAGAGATATCAGAGGGCTACAGGAGTAGGACTAGACCGCATGCACTGTCTCTCAAGATCTACCTTGACCTGTACTCGTCTTCAGGTGTCGACGATCCTTACAGACCCATTAAGGAGAGGAGTATCAGGGCTGCCCTAGAAGCACTGCCAGCTATCGAGCCAAGAATACAGGAGATGAATGGCTACGACAGATTCAGGGCAGCTATTGCAGCATCCATCACGGGGAATCTGATCGACTTCAATACTGCGGCACATCGGCCCACACTTGACACCATCAGCACAGACTTCTGCAGGGTGCTTGAGGCCGGTTTCACCCCGGACCACACCACGACGCTGTGGGAGGAGGTCAGGTCGAGAGTGGGAAGGGTGCTCTTCGTCGGCGACAATGCTGGTGAACACGTACTGGATGCGTTACTTGTGAGGGAGTTTGACAAGATGGGGTGGGACTGTGTCTACGCAGTGAAGGGCGCAGCAATGATAAACGACGTGACACTCGGCGACGTGCGGGGGAGTGAGATTGAGAGGCTAGCAAGGGTCATCACAACAGGAGCCAGGGCTCATGGTGTCCCCCTGTCCCATGTGAGCAGTGAGTTCATCGAAACAATGAAGCGCTCGGACATTGTCATCAGCAAGGGCCAGGCCAATCTGGAGACGCTACCATTCATTCAGACCCGGACTGGAGTTGCAGTCTACTACCTCTTGAGAGCAAAGTGTCCCCACATGGCCAGACGCATCGGCGTACCGGTCGGGTCGAATGTAGTCCTCAGGAGTCCCCCATTGAGATAGACGCGTGGCAAGCTTTTTATTTATGCTGCGACCGGCACTTCTGAGTCCGGTCAGAGCCACAAGGTAACGTTTAAATCCAAACCTCCGAAGTCCATGTACAGTTTTGCTGGACGAGTCTGGCAAGGTCCAGACTAGGTGGAGGATAAGCTATGAGTCAACAGATACCTGTCCTAGTGCTGAAAGAAGACACCGAGAGAACACGAGGTCGCGATGCCCAGAGGAACAACATCATGGCCGGCATGGTCATTGCAGAGGCGGTACGAAGCGCCCTGGGTCCGAAGGGCATGGACAAGATGCTAGTGGACTCGTTTGGTGACGTTACCGTGTCAAACGATGGTGCAACCATCCTCAAGGAGATGGACGTGGCGCATCCCGCTGCGAAGATGATCATAGAGGTCGCGAAGACCGTCGATACCGAGGTGGGAGACGGCACCACGTCAGCTGCTGTACTTGCCGGAGAGCTCTTGAAGCGGGCTGAGGAACTGCTGGACCAGAAGATACATCCGACCACGATAATATCAGGCTACAGAGCAGCGACTGACAAGGCCATCTCAATCCTTGATGAGATTGCTGAGAAGGTCGACCCTCAGAGCGCTGAGTACAAGAAGGTCCTCAAGGACGTTGCTAAGACCTCAATGTCGAGCAAGTTTGTGTCTGGTCACAAGGACAAGCTGGCTGATATCGTGGTGGACGCAGTCCTGTCCGTCGCCAAGGAAACGCCCCCAGGCGAGCGGATCGACCTTGACAACATCCCCCGCATCAAGCAGGAGGGACTGAATGTCGAGGACACCCAGCTCGTGAGAGGTATTGTCCTTGACAAGGAGGTCGTCCACTCCGGCATGCCCAAGAGAGTTGAGAATGCCAAGATCGCCCTCTTGGAGTGTCCGCTCGAGATAACGAAGACTGAGTTCACTGCAAAGATCGCAATCACCGATCCGACATCGATGCAGAGCTTCATTGACGAAGAGGAGAGAATGCTCAAGAGCATGGTGGACACCATCGTCAAGGCAGGCGCAAACGTCGTGATTGCACAGAAGGGAATCGACGATGTCGCCCAGCACTATCTCGCCAAGCACGGCATCCTCGCCGTCCGGAGGATAAAGAAGTCCGATGTGGACAGACTTCACAAAACCACCGGTGCGACGATAGTCTCAAACATTCACAAGCTGACAGAGTCCGACCTGGGCACTGCCAAGCTCGTAGAGGAGCGCCAAGTCGGCGAGGACAAGATGGTCTTTGTGGAGGGTACTCCGAAGTCGTCCGTGATGACGATACTCGTGCGAGGTGGCACTGAGCACGTGGTCGACGAGGTCGATCGCGCACTTAACGATGCTGTCAACGTCGTGAAGGACGTTGTCATGAAACCTGCAGTGCTGTACGGCGGCGGTGCCGTTGAGTGCGAGATTGCCGAGAGGATAAGGGCATACGCCAACACTCTCGAGGGACGAGAACAGTATGCTGTGAGGGCCTTTGCCGATGCAGTCGAATCACTGCCGATGGCAATCGCTGAGAACGCAGGTCTCGACCCGATTGACATCATGGTGTCATTGAGAGCGGCGCACAGCGAGGGTAACATCACCTATGGCATCGATCTCGAGAAGGGCAAGGTCGCAGACATGAAGAAGTTGAGGATTGTCGAACCAGTCCTCGTGAAGAGGCAGGTCGTTGCATCGGCATCCGAGGCATCACAGATGATCCTCAAGATTGACGATGTCATAAGCTCCAAGGCAAGCAAGACTCCAGGTGGAGAAGGCCCCCGCAAGGACGAGGGCGGTGACTCTGACGAGGACTGAAGACTGATCTCAACAAAGGGTGTGTTGAATGGCAGACGAGTTCGACCAGCAGAACGACGATGACGGTACTGAGGAAGAGGAAGGGACTGAAGACATCGAAGAGAAGACTCCGCCCAGTCAGGACACGAAACTGACAACTATCTCAGGAGTAGGTCCGAAGACAGCAGAGAAGCTGAAGGCTGCAGGCTATGACACCATCAGGAAGGTGGCAGAGGCGGAGCCTGAGAGTCTGAGTCAGGCAGTCCCGGGACTCAGCATCGCCAAGGCCGAGTCCATCATCGAGGAGGCCGCCACACTGATCGAGATGACAGCGACGCAGGTCGAACGAGCTGCGCCCACGCCCTCAAAGATCAGAAAGAAGAAGTCAGAGGAGGCTGAACCAGTCAGGATAGAGTTCCCAAAGGCCGAAGAGGGAGGACGCACCACTCAGGTGACGGGCCTTCTCTCAGGTGTAGAGAGGGAGAACAGAGAGAGGGGAGTCCCAATTGGTCCAAGGTGGCTCACGAAGTTCGAGAAGGCGAGAATCATTGGCGCCAGAGCCCTACAGATCTCAATGGGGGCACCCCCGCTCATTCCTCTCGAGAGCGCACCGAAGGAACTCTTCGCCCTTGCAGAGGCTGAGCTCAAGGCTGGAGTCCTGCCAATGACAGTGAGACGCACTCTGCCGACTGGCGAGTATGCCGACATACCTCTCTCAACGCTACTGAAGTATACGAGGCTGGACTGAGAGTCCAGCTTCTTACTCTTTCTTGACGATAGACCGAGAACAATCTCTTTAGGAAATCGATACCTGAGTGTAGGTGGTGGTCATTCTGCAGTCGCTGTTCCTCTCTCCAGACCTGGTGATCAGGAGTCTCGTTGGCTTTGCAGTTGGAGCACTGATTGGTCTAGAGAGACAGAAGCGAATGACTGAGGGCGAGGTCATCGGAGTCAGGTCATTCGGTCTGCACAGTCTTCTGGGGGCAGTATCGGCATACACGTATACACTCTCAGACTATCAGAACATCGTTGTGCTGCTCTACGCATCAGTAATATCGGCCGCGATTGTCGTAGTCCAGCTGGTCCACAAGGTCTTCTTCACTCCTAAGAAGGGAACGACCACGTCTATAGTCTTTGCCTTCTCCTTCGTATTGGGAGTCCTGGTGGGGCTGGATGCCCCGCCAAGCTCGCCTGACAGCTTCCCCATAGGCGGACTACAGATGCTGGCCATGGCAATGTCCGTACTCACATTTCTCGTGCTTGGGTTCAAGGAGGAGGTGGCCCATGCAGTCGCAGGGATATCTAAGGAGGAGATGATCAGCGCTGCAGAGCTTCTTGTACTGATACTCTTCTTCTGGCCCCTGATGCCTGAGTCGGTGAGATTCCTGGGACTGGAGTTCCCAGCCTTCCTAATGTACGAACTCATAGTGCTCCTGCTCGGAGTCAGCTTCCTGAACTACGTACTGGTCAAGAAGTACAGAGAGAGAGGACCACTGTTCTTCGGCATCTTCGGAGGACTAGCGAACAGTGAGGCAGCGGTCTCGAGCATATCTGAGTACTATGTAGAGACCGGCCGGTCAGACACAGAGACGATGTCAGTGGCATGTCTGTTGACAAACATATCAATGGTCGGTAGAAACGGACTGATCATCGCACTGCTCGACCCGTCACTGCAGGTACTGAGGTACTACCTCGTTCCAATGGCAATCATGTGCACAGTTGGTCTTGTCAGGGTCCTACAGGAACGAACAGGTACGCACAGTGTTGACCAGGAGGAACTCCACTCCAGGCTCAGCTCACCGTTCGAGTTCCACGCTGCCATCAAATTTGCCGCACTGTTCATAGCGATATCGACCTTCTCCCTGTTGATGCAGGACCTGTTCCAAGATGCAGGAGTCATCATCGCAGCGATAGTGGGTGGTCTTGCATCAGCGGGGGCGGTCGTTGCATCCATGACCCTGCTATACGTTGCCCAGGGGGGAACCATCACAGTCTATGCGGCCGTGTATGCTGCAACGGTTGCGACCGTCATGTCAGTGATGAACAAGACCATCTACGTCTACATCCAGGACAGGGAGGGTGCACTCGCCAAGAATGTACTCAGAGACAGTCTGATCATGGTCGCCGGCGTATTGGCATATCTGGTGCTCGCTCCACTTGTCCAGCCCTAGCCACATCGATGGCTGCGCAATGCTTATAGAGCGTGTGAGTCACCGGACTTGGTAGGTGACAGTCATATTGGCTGGTGAACGTGTTCATTCTCATACTGGGGCTTCCTAGATATTGCCAGCCGGCCTGTCGCCGAGAGATTGGGAGGTCTTACTTTTGACTGATCTAAGAACAGTCCGCGGTATGCGAGACCTTATGGGCGACGAGATGCGCGTCAGTGACTATCTGGTATCTACGGCCGTGAGTGTGTTCAAGCTCTTCGGTTACGAGCCTCTGGACTCACCGGCTGTGGAGCTCTGGGAAACCCTCTCGGCCAAGGGCGGAGAGGATGTGGAGGCTGAGACTTTCAAGTTCAGGGACAAGGGCGACCGAGATGTGGGACTGAGGTTCGATCTGACAGTACCTCTCGCCAGGATTGTCGCATCCAACCCCCATCTACCCAAGCCATTCAGGAGATATGCAATAGGAAAGGTGTGGCGTTACGACAGACCACAGGCAGGGAGATACAGAGAGTTCATGCAGGCGGATGTGGACATAGTGGGGTCAGCCAGCCCAGCCGCTGACGCAGAGGTGGTCATGGTCGCGATAGAGTTCATGGAACGAGTCTTCGGGAGAGACTTCACCGTCCGTATCAACGACCGAAAGGTGCTCCGGGGGCTGACTGAGACTGTCGGTGTGCCCGAGAAATACTCGATGGAGTGCCTCAGGGCCATTGACAAGCTGGAGAAGATAGGCGTCGACGAGGTCATGCAGGAACTCAGGACTCGCGGGATCTCAGAGTCACAGGCAGGGGACATCCTTCAGAAGATAACTCTCCGCGGCAGGGGAGAGAAGGTAATTCAGGAGATGCGCGAAGTAGTAGGCACGAGTCCCGTTGGGGCAGAAGGGGTTGCAGAACTGGAGATGATGGCCCAGATATTTCACGACTGTGGCGTCGAGGACCTTGTCGAGTACGACATGTCTCTGGCGAGGGGTCTCGACTACTACACGGGTCCAGTGTTTGAGGTGAGATATCTGAAGAAGCCGGAGATAGGGTCAGTGGCTGGAGGAGGCAGATACGACCATCTCATTGAACGATTCGACGGCCCCCCAACTCCCGCAACTGGAATATCTCTTGGAATTGCCAGACTCATTGATGCTGCGATGTCTGCAGGTCTTCACGAACGTGTCAGGCCCGTCCTTGATGCGTTCATTGCGCCTATCGATGAGTCGATGATGAGGCATGCATTCAGGATCCAGAGAGAACTCGTGCGTGCAGGCCTGGCCTGTGAGGTAGATATGATGGGCAGGTCTCTCAAGAAGATGCTCGAGGTCGCTGACACCAGGAGAGCAAGATACGTGATAATCGTTGGGCCTCGAGACATCCAGAGGGGTGAGGTCAGTCTGAGAGATATGCAGACTAAGCAGACTGAGAGCGTACCCCTGACCGGCCTGAGTGACAGACTGAGGGTCTGAGGAGGAGGTCCACTAGGTCCTTTAGGACTCAGTGCATCTGGGCAAACACTTTTCTCTCACCTGGACCAAGTGACTTTGGGTCTTCGTAATGGTACGCATGCCTGTCGTCGCTGGTTCATTCTACGAGGGAAGAGAGGACATCCTCCGCGAGAGGCTGAGACAGTGCTTCCTTAGGCCACCCGGGCCGGGAAGACTTCCGGAGGGCAACCCCGGCAGTACAAGAGCACTGAAGGCAGTCATTGCGCCCCATGCGGGGTACATGTACTCCGGATATCCGGCGGCACACACATATCTTCGGGTATTTGAGGATGGGAGGCCCGAACACATCGTCATATTCGGACCTAATCATACGGGATTCGGAGCCAGGCTCGCGGTCTGTGAGGATGACTGGCAGACCCCTCTCGGCGTCGTGAAGTACGACCGACAACTCGGCCCGCTGATCCTGGACAACAATGCGCTGGCCTCAAGGGACTGTATCGCTCACAGTTCTGAGCACTCGATAGAGGTCCAGCTGCCGTTTCTCCAGTATGTGTTCGGCGAGGGTCTATCCTTTGTTCCGATCTGCATCAGTGACCAGAGGTATGAGGTATGTGAGTCAATTGGCAAGACTGTGGGTGAACTCGCAAGGGAGATGGACATACTGGTCATTGCCAGTTCCGACTTCACTCACTACGAGCCAGCAGAGGTCGCCAAGAAGAAAGACACACAGGCAATGGAACTGCTTGAGTATCTGGATCCAGAGGGATTCCTGAAGTTTGTCCGGCAACACAGAATAAGCATATGTGGCGCAGGGCCAATAACGGCAGCCCTGGTGGCCGCGAAGGAGAGAGATGCAACAACATTCAGACTTCTGAAGTATACGACTTCGGGAGACGTGACAGGGGACCACCATTCAGTCGTGGCATACGTTGCCGCCGCTTTCGAGTGACAGCTGAGAGCAGGTCAGTCCATTCTCTGAGAGAAGACGGCGACCATCTGGGAGTGAGAAGGCAGAGTACAGGGCAGCACCCAGCATCATGCATAGTCCGATCGTCAGTGCGGCAGAGCTCGACGCCATCTGGTCAAACAGGTAGCCGCCCACCAGCGGACTGAGAACCATTGCAAGACTGGTGACGGCTCCAAGCACACCCATGACGGACCCGTAGGCTGACCGATCTGTCAGGTCTGCAATCAGGGCCTGAAGTGTCGGCGTGTGTAATGACATCGAGATCGAGAGCACAAGAGCGGCTGCGAAGAGACTACTATTGTCCTGAGCAGACAGGAACATCCCCATGGCAAGGGCACCTGCAAGAGATCCAGATACTATGAGCCACTTTCGACCCAGTCGGTCCGACGCCTTGCCGAATGCCACGCTGCCCGCTGCAGTGACTACACCGACCATTCCAAACATGACACCGATTATCATGGGCGTGACGACAAGACCAGGCCGAGGATTCTGAATGACGTCGAGCACAAGGGCCACCTGAAGCACACCGAGTGAGAAGGTGCTGGCGAAGGATGTCACCATGAGGGCCGAGAATGCCAGTGGGTGTTGGCTCATCACCGTCAGACCTGATCCACGTCTTGAGAGTCCCATCCCAGAGACTGGGGCTGGTTGCAGTCGAGGAGGCTCTCGCAGAAGCAGGTGGACCGACAACATCGTACCAAACGCGAGCAAGGAGGCAACAACAAACGGAAGCCTCACACCAAGCACACCAGCCAACATACCGCCTGCCACAGGCCCCAGCACCATCCCTACCATGTTGCCCACATTGAGTCGTCCCATTGCAGAACCACGATTCCTGACTGTGGTCACATCTGAGACGAATGCATTGGCAGCCGGAAAGAAGCCTGCAGAGATGGCCCCCTCGGCCGCCCTAGCAGCAATCATCACGATGACTGTGTCAGCCATGGCATACACTAGGTTGGACAAGCCGAACCCGATGAGGGAGAATAGGAGGACAGGCTTTCTGCCTACACGATCAGAGAGCCGCCCCATTGGACCCGACAGCACTATCCTCGAGAGTGCAAACGATGCCGTGAGGGCACCAAGCTCAGTACCGCCCATGCCAAGTTCCTGTACGTAGTACGGAAAGACGGGGACGACCATGCCGAAACCGACCTGAAGGATGGCCATTGAGAATGCGAGCATCCATACCTGCTGGTAACCGGACGGGACGTGAGTTCCAGATGTCGGACCAGCCATGAGATGTGTGCATTCGTCGAGACCAGAACTGGGGCTATCTCTCAATTGCGACCTTTTTCACTCCCCTGATACTTGCAAGGGCGCTTATCACCGACCCTGGTAGTGCGGACTCAACGACTACTCTGAGAGATGGCTCCTCATAGACCCCTACGTCCTCTGCCACAATCTGCCTGATCGCAATCCCATGTGACGCAATCACTGATGTCACCTCGGCGACCACTCCAGCCCGTTGTGGGGACTCGACATGTATCACGACCACTCCATGCCCCATCATTCTGGCCATCTTCTCGTGCGAGGAGCCTATCGGCTCAATGCTGGAGAATAGCAGTCTCAGGCGCTCGTCACTGTGGATCCTCTTGGTCGTGGCATAGACAGTCCTCCGATCGACGTTGAGGGCCTCGCCGAGGGCGACCAACGGGATGCGGACCTGACGACACTTGATTACCCCCGGTCCGTCGACACGAAATCCGTGCTGAATCAGTGCCTGAGCCACACGGAGCTGCTTGGGAGAGTCCCGAAAGGAATCAGTCACATACTGCCACACTTGTGCCCACCTACTGAGGTTCCACAAGCTCACGTTCGTAGAGTGTCTCATGAATGTAACCGCTGGGCATCCTAAAGTGGTTTCTCCTCTCTCCGACCATTCTGTACCCGAGACTCTCGTACAGATGACGGGCGGCCATGTTGTCGGAGAACGTACTGAGGACTATCTTCTCGTACTTCTGCTCCCTCGCTGCAGACTCTGCAGCTATCATAAGTGCACGACCCACACCGAGATTGCGGAATGGCTTCATCACCACGACTCCCAGCCTTGCAACATGACTGGATGCGGCCCACTCCTCAGGTTGCAGTGTCAGGTGCCCTGCATACTGACCGTCGACATCAGCCCTGAGAAGAACTTCCCTCGTGTACCGGGTCCGGTTGATCCAGGCGACCCAGTCAGCAACCACAGACGTCACACAGAGCGTCGGTAGCCAGATGCCCTCCTCCACGACCCTGCAGAAACCGGCGTGCAGTTCTCTAGCGTCGCTAACCTCTGCCGTACGGACAACTATCTGTCTGTCGTCACGTGTTGTGGATGTCAGCACAATCGGGGTCATGACATGGAGAGTGCATAGGTCATCACAGCAAAAGGGTTTTGGTACGACCGAATGAGAGGGGACCGGGCTCCTAGTACAACCGTCGTGGATACGCTACCTTTAAAACGCGCCAGATTCAGACCGCGTGAGAAGACGTGTCACAGTCTGTGTCAGGAAGGCCTGAAGATGAGAAGACCCGATCTGCTCATGCTCTTGATCATTTCGCTCGTAGTGACGACACTGCTGACAGTTCAGCCCACGACGTGTCCTACGACCGCTGATGATAGTAGCCCAGTTGCCACATCACCAAGCCACGTCTCGCGATTCGATTCCCCAAACATGACAATCATACTGGTCTCTCCAGCAAATCAGAGCAAACTGGTGGGCGTCGCAAACATCACGTTGTTCATCTCGTCCGTGAATGGTCAAGTCAACCTGACGCTCTATGTACAGAACCAGGTCTTTCCTGACTACAATCGTACACTGATCAGCCCTGGGTTTGTCAGCCTGTTTGTCAATACGACCATCTTGGCAGAGGGATACCTGAACTTCACCATCTTGCTCGAGGACATGAGATTCGTGCCGGTGGACCGAGAGAGCTACTACCTGAGGTTCCTTGTCGATAACCACGGCCCTCCCTCTGTCGAGCTCATATATCCAACCACCACGGACACGCTGACAGGTGTCGTGAATCTCACCATCAGGATAATATCCGACTACACTCACGTCTACATGAATATCACAGTCGCAGGTAGGATCACCCCTGAGTTCAACTCGACACTCGTCCCAGTCGGTCTCGGAAACTTCACACTCAACTGCAGTCGCTATGACAACGGAGTGAACATCTTGGGCATCAAGGTGTGGACCGAAGAGGGGCTATCAGCGTATGTCGAGCGGAGCGTGAACTTCCTGGACCACGTAAGATTGACGCCCCTGGGGTTGACCTACTACTCGGTCATCAAGGGCAATCAGGAGATCAGACTGATAGTTGAGACTCCATATCCCAATGTGACCGTCAGTCTACTGGTGGACGGTGTGGTTGCCCCCGATGTGGACAGAGTGGTACTCTCTGCGGGCATCAGGAAGATATACCTGAACACGACACCCTATAGAGAAGGAGAACACAATATCACGTACGTGGGTAGCACCCTCAACGGGCACAACTGGACCTACCGGACATGGTATGTGATTGATAACCACGGTCAGCCGAGGGTCTCATTTGTATTCCCCAGGTCGGATGTCGTATACGGCCTTGCAACATTCAGGATCAACATAGATAGCACATGGCAGTATGTCAATCTCACAGTGTACGTCGACAATGTACCCGTGGAGGGACTTGTGAACGTCACTGTTCCCACCGGCGAGTACAGCTTCTTCATTGACGTGGGGATGTACTCCAAGTGGGAACACACCCTGAAGGTCGTCGTCACCACAGAGGAAGGAGTGACGGCAGAAGCCTCCCGAGTGTTCGGTTTTGCAAGTTTCAAGCCTGAGGACATGGTAAGCCTGCTTGTAGTGCTTGGTATTGCATTTGCTATTCCTGTCATGCGCTGGAGAAAGGGACAACCAGTGCGAACAACGATCATCGTGGACATCGTGTTCATCTGCGTGACACTTGCCCTGTTTGTCGCAGTGGGAGTCACCTCTGTGGCGCTTGTGCTCTGGCATCTCAATATGGCCAGCATATGGTCAGTGGGGGCAGCACTCATTGCCACAAACTTGATACTCCCGCTCTTTGAGAGCACTCGGAAGGAGACCTCAGAGTAGCTTCATGAGCGGGACCCCGACATGGGGTTCAACGGTCCAGCTACAGAGCGCAGAATAGTCGTCCAGGCGGTCAGCTGGTACAGCGGTCTCGACTGATTTTGCCCTGAGAGTTGAGGCGAGTCTGACCGTACGCTCTATCACCTCCCCGTAATGTTCAATGCCATCCTCGGTCACGTCCGCTGAGAAGACTGCCTCCCCTCCATCGCACTTCACAACTGCTCCTAGCCCCACCGACCTGTTGTCGCAACGAAACTCCGCAACTAGACCTCTCCGAGTGCCATTGACTATGTCGCCGATCAGGCGGGTCAGACCGCCAGGGCGCCCGAGTGTGTGGAATCTACGGACTCGAGAAAGACCATTCTCACGATCGACAAGTATCCGGTCAAGACTGTTCCGTCCGGTCCAGGCGATCGACTTGAGGGGTGCTCTGATCCGTGCCAGACCACCGACAGAGAAGTATCCCAGCCGCATCCAATAGTTGTACGCGTCAGGGGGAGACTCTACAACAACGCGTCTCACGCCCCGTGAGCCTAGAAATGACTCGGCTGCACTGGTCAGCATGCGGCCCACTCCCTGTCGCTGGTATCTGGCGTCGACATCAAGCCCCAAGATGATGCCTACCGGTCCCCTACAGTTGTGTTCGATGTCAAACACTACCTCTCCGATGACAGGTCCGTCAGCATCTGCAACGAGCCATCCCCATCTCCTCGAGACGTACAGTTCATGCTCCTGCCTGACCTCGCTGACACTCTCGTAGTTCCTCTCGGGAAAGCGGGTGGTCCTGTATACAGTCAGCATGTCCTTGCAGTCTCGAATCTGACCCTGTCTGACCTGAATCATGCCGTAATCAGGACGACATCTGTGGCAATCTAATCATAAGCATATGTAACATGTCGGTCCTACTACCGCTGTTCTAGACACTCAGCAATGTGCAAGGATGTCTCAACAAGCCCGACCGCAGACTCCCCGAGCAGATATAGCACTGGTTCAACTCCGATACCTCCTGGAATGTGAAGCCCGACCGTGATGCCAGGCGGGACCTCATCTCTTCGGTCTGCGACTTGCTCCGCAATGTCAGGCGCGGTCGCAGCTGGCTCTGGAAGTGTAAGTACGAGTACTCCAGACTCGACAGACCGCGACACTATCTCGTTGGAACCGCCGATGCACAGACAGGATCGCACCCAGGGCCATCGTCGTCTGGCCCAGAGTAATAGCTCAGCCATGTGGGTCGAGGCTCCGAACTCAGGGGACATCAGTGCCCTCGGGTAGCCTGCGACCACAGTGATCCTGCCTGGCACCCCAGCGACATCAGTGAGGGACGAGGCGTCAGAGGTACATGTGACCAGGTTGGCCCTGACCTGTGGGACGAGCCTAGAGAAGGCCCTACTGGCCTGCATGATGTCCAGCGCGGCCCTCATGTCGGAGAGCACACGTGTCCTGTCGGTCAGTGATCCCTCCTCTCCGCTCACAAGCCTGCCACAGATATCACAGTCGGAGGATGCTATTGACGGGACCATCTGTCTGTGTAGCCCGCACGTGCTACCAGCCATCCTGAGCTTCATGCAGTGGCCACACAGCATCCGTATGGCCTCCGCAGGAGCACCATTGATCAAGACCTCTGCAAGTCGTCTGCATAGGGACTCAGTATCGTGGTCCCGTGGTCCTGTAGGAGAGGCACTCAAGTACTTACTCACTGCCGCCTGCGTCACGTCCATTGCTCGGGCGATCTCGTTCTGAGACAGACCCGCTGCTCGCAATACTCTGGCAAGCTCTGTCCTGACTGATGGTAATACAGTCTTCTGCACTACCTCGCACGGTGGGCGCATGGTCTATTGGCCTCGGAAGATTAATATCATCCTTTCATAACGCCGTTGTATAACGCGGATATAAATCAATGGGTGAGCTGGACTTGAACGGAGAGCAATACAGGGTGATGAGAAGCCCACGAGGAAAGATCCTCGTGATCGGACTGGTGGCCATCATAGCGGTCGCATCGATCGCGGTCCTCACCGCCCCAAGGCCCAAGATCATCGTCTATACATACGACAGCTTCATGGTGTGGGGTGATGACCCCGAGTCCATCGACGATATCATCCTCGGGCCCTTCGAGAGGGCATATGGTGTGGATGTCGAGATAGTACGGCTTCAGACCGATGCCACAGGGATAGTCGCAAGACTTGTCGCGGAGGCCCAGAGGCCCATTGCGGATGTGGTCATCGGGATCGACAACATACTGATACTGCGAGAGCAGACAAGAGCTGTACTTGAGCCATATACTCCAGACAACCTGTCAGTGATAGACCCTGAACTGATCTCAATGCTAGACAGCGAGCACTACCTGCTCCCCTTCGACTATGGAGTCGTGTGCCTTGTCTACCCGGCGAATGTGATCAATGAAACTACCCACCCACAGCTGACATCGCTGAATTTTGACCATCTGGCAACAGTCGAGTTTGCCTCAATGCTGGTCACTGAGAACCCACACTTCAGCAGTCCAGGGCTCTCATTCCTGCTGAGCGAGATAGCCTACTATGAGAAGCTCAACAATGCCAACTGGACAGACTGGTGGGCCAGCGTCAGGGGACACATCAATGTCCAGGAGGGATGGAGCCAGGCCTGGACCGTGTGGTACGAGGACCCCACAAGGCACCTACTAGTGAGCTACGGCACGGACCCCGCATACTCAGCATACTATGCAGGTGGCGTACCTGACATCAGGGCGGTGGGCATCACTCACAATGGGACCGTCTACGGTTGGCTGCAGGTCGAGGGAATAGGTCTCGTCAAGGGTGGCCCTCATCCAGAGCTCGGAAGAGCACTCATAGACTACTTCCTGAGCGCGGAAGTACAACGGCACATACCACTCAACCAGTGGATGTTTCCGGCCAACAGGTATGCACCACTGCCTGCCGTGTTTGACTACGCGCTCCAGCCGGGCGATGTGACGCCATTCAACACCCTCTTTACACCCACCGAGATTGCCACAAACCTGGCGAGTTGGCTGGATGAGTGGGACGCCATAATGCTGACATAGGAGGTGTACTCGACAGTGAGCAGGGGGAGTATGACTACACTGATCTCGATAGCACTCCCCCTGCTGTTTCTTGTCGTGTTCGTACTCTATC
>JAWAQK010000044.1:0-20523 GCA_038893995.1 Candidatus Thorarchaeota archaeon
TGCGAACAGTGCCGCGGCCAGCACGTAGAGTATCAACCGATCCCGCGTCAGCGCATGTATTCGGTACGCCATCCTATATCTCGACCACCCCTGTACACATCTCACAGAGACTACAGGACAAGCCGAATCATGAAACTCAGTGTCATCACCATCCCGAAGAGTCCTGTATAGTACGGGAAGTACCAGTAGACTCTGTCGATACTGATCGATGGTCTGAGGAGCAACACGAGGGGTATTGCAGGGTATACCAGCATCATCAGATTGTACGGAGGGTTCCAGGGGGTCAGCACTATGAGAATCACCGAGAACAACGACCAGAACATGAAACAGAGGACTAGTGAGGACTTCTTCCCCAGGACCACTGCTGTGGTCCTAATGCCTGCACTTCGGTCCGACTCTATGTCAGGTATTGCTGAGAAGAGATGCATTGCTGCAGTCCACGTGAAGGCCCCGAGGACCGGCACCCAGTTCGGAATTAGTCCCGATGCCTGGTAGTAAGCCAGCAGCGCAGGTATCACGTACAGGAAGTTCGAGCTGAAGTCCAGAATGGGTCTTGCCTTGAACCGTACTGGTCTCGCGCTGTACAGAACCGATAGCGTCAACCATGACAGGAACAGCAGGACTGCAGTCGGGTCTGTGATCTGGACAGCAACCAGCAGGGACGCGTAGGCCAGAGAGAGGGCAATGAGCACGTATAGCCTGTGAATGTCGCCCTCGGCCGCACAATGGTGATAATCTGCCGGCACTGCAGCTCAGAACGAGAGTCCCCGTCATCGGTATCGAAAATCGGGCCGAACATGTGTGCAAATCTCCGGAGAGCGGGGCCGACCGACTGTCTCTCCGAATTGACCGGGTCCTCTGCTGCATACCCAGGTTCTGGTCTGCGGCCCACTCATCACAGCCCCGCATGCCAGTGGACGATGCCGGCCACCTTCCTGTCCCAAATACCCTCCAACTGCGAGCCATCAGAGGCGGACAGTACATCTAACGTCTCGACAACTGTGACCGGCCCGTCGTAGCGGCAGTCTGGACCAGACGCACAAGGGCACTGGCCACAGTACGAGTCGTGGCCGCTCCTCCAGCAATTGTCTGAATCTTCTTCTTGGTAAGCAGTGGTATCTCATTCTGATTATCGTTCACGAACTTTCGGGGGTCTTGCAGGAACTCGGAGAAACGGTTTGGAGGGATAACACTGAAGGCGAGCAGCTCGAACTGATGGATCAACCTCGAGAACATGTCTGCGGCAGCATCGACGATGAGTTCTGACTCGGCAAGGTCCTGTCTGCCATACTTCCTGTTCAGGGTCTGGCGAAGGCTCACGTCAAACATCCTCTCGATCCTTGTCAGTTTGTCCTCCGAGAGGTCACCACTCCTGCGAAGGACCTCGTACAGGATGGACTCTCCGGCCATCGATATGTCCTGCTCGTCCGCACTTGGACGAACCACACGAAATGTGGCGACTCTACCGGCCTTCTTCTCTCGCTCCAGCACCTCGAGTCGAGCATCTATTGTCTTTCGTCCTAGCTCAACGATCTTCTCATAGTTCGGGGCGAGTATGACTACTCGGATAAGGTCCCAGTACAGGTCGCTACCCTTGGACAGTGGGTACTTCTCTACAACCTCACTATACAACTTCGAGAGACTCCAGATTGGCACTTGTCTCCGCTTGATCCGGTACATCATCATCAGTCCGTGGAGCAGTACTGCACCGACAAGACGAACATCTGCAGACTCCACGTCCGAGTAGATCATCTGGGCGATTCTCTCGGCCGAGGTCACGTAGTGCCTATACATTATGACCGACTGTACAACACGGTCAGGGGTCTTCGAGCTCTTCTCGTCGATGGTCGTTACAAGTACCTCGAAACTCGCAGCGATTGCCTCTACCAGTACCCTTACCACAAGCTCTAGCTTCTGGATGAAGCTTTCTGCACTGGTCGTAGAGGTCTGCGTAGTGACAAGCCTCACATCGGAGATGTAGTCGTCAAAGACGTAGTCCTCAGGAAGCAGACCATTCACGTTGAGATATCTGAAGGACGCTGCTATCAGGAGGTAGTCCTCATCAGACGCAGATGGAAATGCAGTCCTGAGGGACTCGGCATGTTGTCGTACATCCCTCTGCAGTATCATCTCATTGGTGGCTCTTGTACGCTCTATGTGCTGGGCCGGATGCTCAAACTTGCTCCTCAGCTCGCCCAGCATGCTCATTTCTTGTTCCACTGACTCCACGCCTACGCACCTCCTTCTTCCCTGTCCCTTGCTAGAAGCCGTCTGAGCCGTCCCCGTGACCTCTCACCAGTCTCGGTCTCGACACTATCAGTCACCTCTGGTATGACGGGGGCCGGACAGAGCAAATTCACCTCTTCTGGAGATAGTTTCAGGACACCAGCGTAAGTCTGGAGTTCCTCTCGTTCGCCCAGGTCCTCGATACTGTACCACTCGCTGCGTAACCAGTCACGGACAATTGTCTTTGGCAGGATCTGCTCAAAATCGAGGCCCTTCTCGATGCCCTCAGTCAGATCACGCAAGAGTGTCCGGGCCTCCATGCTTGGGATGGACTCGGTGAAGAGATCCAGCGAATCTCCCATCGACGTGGCCACATAGAGATGGTTGTTATCCCTCCTCCAGACCGATCGGGTCTCGAAAAGGTCGTCGCAGTCTCTGAACTCGTAGATTGCGTGTTCTGGAACATAGACTATGTTCGAGAAGATCTCACGATTTATGCCGTTGATGGCCGTGAGCACCGCATCAGGAATCAGACCGAGCTGTACGATCGAGACCAGGTCCATGGGTCGCTGGTAGTCTGGGTGTTCGACCCGGAGCATGCACTTTGGGACCACAAAGGCGACCCTCCTGATGATCGGATTCGGTGGCACATACCTGACCTCAGACCCGCAATGCGGACATTTCCCCTGTCGTAGTTCCGTCACGGAGCTCTCTCGCTTGCAGCCATCCATCGTGCACTGACAGTATGAAGGCATGATCTCAATGTCACTTAGGACAACAGCGAACATGCGAACGGGCTTTCGGATGGTCTCGACGCCTCCGCGCATCTCTCTCCTTTCGAACAGGAGGTGATGCTGTAGGGTCAGCATGTCCCTCGCAGTCTGGTCTGCGCCCTCGTAGTCTGCGGCAATGTCGACGGTACCTGATGTCTTCTGTGCCAGACTTCGTCGGTAGGAACCCGCATAGTACTTGCAGGTGAGGTCAACAAACTGCTGGTAGGCCGTGAGATTCACGTCTGAGTAGGGTGTTATCAGCAGTCCGAGGTAGTAGACGTCGCCGACGTGTGCCTTGACCTGGTAGATGTAGCTGCCAAGATGCTCCGCTACGGGACGGACCAGCTCGGATCCGTACTTGATCGTGTGGAGGACATACTGGCGCATCTGAAAGAGGTCCACGATGTTGATCTGACCGAATCCTACCTCAGCCAACGTACGGGTCCCCTCGTCCTCTATGATGCCCTCGCCTCCAAGGATATTGGCACTGTTGATCATCCCGCCGTACTCGGACACGGCGCTGATGACTGCCACCGCAATGGAGTTTCTCTCTATTCGCTCTGCGATCGACGGCTCTATCTCCTTGAGTCTGTCGAAGACCGGGGGTCGCGTCAATATTGGCACCTCGACTGTTCTAGTTCGGTTGGAGCACTCAGTATCAGCGTGCTTATGCCATTATCTGGGATGTAGCACGGGAAGGCATAGACACACCTACTGGCGCAGGAGCCGGGGCATGTTGACTTCCTGCCCTCCTGAATGCCCCAGATAGCGCTACGAGGTCCCGCTGTCGGCGACGTGTCGACCCGCCAGACGGGCCATCATTGAAGTTGGTGCGTCACTTACGGCGTGGGACCACTCCCAGCGACATCAGTACTGTGCCCGCGATGCTGGTGAATGGGGTCAAGATTGCAAGCGCGTTGGTCAAGAGGAACAGTTGACCGTATGTGGTCAGGGCCACACCTGCAAGCAGCATTAGGGTCCGGCGTCTATAGAATGCATCTGTCTCTCTCCTGTACGATACCGCAAGTAGAGCAAGGCCAATGCTCACCATCATCACGTCAGCCGCCAGGGTGTAGTAGTACACCAGATAGTTGCCAGAACCCGATGGGTATTCGAATGCATAGTGTTCCACGCCATAGTAGTCGGTGTAAGTGTGAGCGACTCCCAATGTCGAGATCAGTATCACGTTCAGAATGCTCACAGCAATGACGCCCGCAATCGTGGCAATGAGTAGGTGACGAGACCTCCGGCCAAGTTGTTCCTGAATTAGGGGGTAGAGCATGAAGAGTGCGAACGAAGAGGCCATCAGCACGTAGAAGTAGTTCTGGGTCATCCACAACGCCATCTCCATGGGATCCCATCGGACGAAGAAGCCTCTGAAGAAATAGGTCGCCGCTGCAGTACCGTATGCAAGGAGAAACAGTACGAAGGAGAGCACGAAGTTGCTGCGCTGTCTCAGATACCTGCGCAGTGTGACCGCAGTACAGGCGTATGCAGAGATCATGACGATGCCGAATGCATAATTCAGGACTCCAAATGCCATGACTCATCAACTCCTCTAGATACGACTCTCATCATGTGGATAATATTATACCATAATATACCTTATTATGTGGTATTGGGATTCCTCGTTGGACCTTGTACAGTGGGGGATCAGTCATCTTGTCAGCCACAGGACGAATATGACAGTTTGTGTTGTGGCTCTCAAAACCACGCACGAAATGGTTAGAAGCTAGACTGACAACATCTGAAGAGCTGGCGCCCCCATGACTCTGGCATGATCGACGTCCCCTGTCTTCTCCCCGAGTCAACCGCGTCACTCAGAAGCCTTCGATTTTTCGAAGAGTGTCTGTGATCCCTACCAGCATTAGTCTAATCGACAAATGATTTTAATACATAATCTCTTGGCTCCAATTGCACCTAGATTCAGTGCAATCCCACTGACAGCTCCTCCGACATGTCCCGACCACAGACACAGTCTCGAACATGTGTGTTGATATGCGGATCCGAGACTGTCAGGAGTGGTGCTACTGAGGGCAGAAACCTATATTCGAAAAATGAATACAGACAGTCAGTACAGTTGTCCGATCGGCGGATTTCCATACTCAGAGTGTGTGTATCCGTAGGATTTGGCGTGGATAGTCCCGGTCATTTACATACGAAGATGCGTTCCGGTGCACATGATACACATATCGAGTATGGATGCGGGTGTGTCTGGTGAGTGCGAACTGGTCCAGTGCCGGATCGTGACATACCTTGTTTGCAGTGCCGACAACCATAATACTGTATTTGTGATAACATCCGTCTTACTTATTGCCTCTTTCTGGTACATCTTGTACCAATCGAGTCCATTACGATAATTTAGTGATTGTTCAACAGATTGAATTATAGAATAGGTTATTGATGTACTAATCGTTCGTCGGAGGGGTGGTCTGTCGAAAAATCGAGGGACTCATCAGTAGAGAAGGGAAGGTCCGGTCTATGCCAGGGACCTGTCGTCACAGGGCAGTGGCAGTATTCAACGCGGTACCGAGCGTGCCAGACTGACACATGAAATGAGGTCCAGACAGCGTCATGGATCGGGGGCAATTGCCATCAGACATCAGCGGAACAACATGGCCAGTGTCCACAGTCGAGACTGGGCGTTGCAGCACGACAGACCACGCATCTTGTTGACGCCAAGTCATGCGCGGGAGCCACTAGAGGCAGTCCGCATCAGTCCGCAGTCCCCGTCATCACAGATCTCAGGAAAGATGCTCCATGACCTGTCGCCACACCATGTCTAGTGTCTGAAGCCCGCCCCCGCGTACTGAAGTCACAACATCGCAGGGACATCGCTGCTGCCCGAACGGAACTCTTATCTATTCACGATAGTTAATCAGACAGAGTGATGATAGGTGAGTGTCACCACGGGCGAGTCGAGACGCAGTCCAAACCGGCTTGCACATGAGAACAGCCCATATCTGCTCCAGCACTCCATGAATCCTGTGGATTGGTATCCATGGTCTGAGGAGGCCTTCCTGAGAGCACGCACTGCCGACAAGCCGATCTTCCTGTCAATCGGCTACAGCACCTGTCACTGGTGCCATGTGATGGCCCACGAGTCCTTCGAGGACAACGAGGTGGCCAAACTGCTCAATGATGTGTTCATCTGTGTCAAGGTCGATCGGGAGGAACGGCCAGACATCGACAGGGTCTACATGGATGTGACACAACTAATGACTGGCCATGGAGGCTGGCCCCTGACGGTCCTCCTGACGCCAGACGGGGAGCCATTCTTCGCGGCAACCTACCTCCCGAAGCACACAAGAGGGGGCATGCTCGGCCTGATGGATCTGGCTCTTCGCGTGAGAGACATCTGGAGGACCGAGAGGCACAGGGTGACCGAAGTCATCCAGAACGTCCGTGCAGCGCTCGAGAGCCACTCCAATAGCAACATGCGCGCAGAGCTCGGACCTGACGTCTTGGAACAGGCGTTCAATTCCTTGGAGAGCAGGTTCGACGACAGGAACGGTGGCTTTGGAGATGCCCCGAAGTTCCCGTCAGCACACATCCTGATGTTCCTGCTCAGATACTGGAGAAGGTCTCACGACGTACTTGCGCTCCATATGGTCGAGAAGACGCTGCAGGAGATGCGTAAGGGAGGCATATTCGACCACATAGGGTATGGATTCCACAGATATTCAACGGATGCCACATGGACTGTACCGCATTTCGAGAAGATGCTCTACGACCAGGCGCTGCTGATGATGGCCTATCTTGAGGCCTATCAAGCAACGTACAACGAGTCCTATGCAGATGTAGTCCATGAGATTGCCGAGTACGTGAAGAGAGAGCTAAGATCCCCAGAGGGCGGATTCTTCACAGCTGAAGATGCAGACAGCGAGGACGAGGAGGGCAGATACTACCTGTGGACGACGGATGAACTCCGTGAAGTCCTCACAGGAACAGAGGCACACGTGTTCTTCCAGTACTTCAACATCTCTGATGATGGCAACTACTCGGAGGAGGTAGGTGGCAGGCGGTCTGGTCGCAACATCCTGTACCAGACCCATTCCAGAGAGACTCACGCACGGACACTTGGACTGGATCAGGCGACCCTGGCCGAGATCATCGAGAAATGTCGAAGGGAGCTTCTCTCTGTTCGTTCAAGAAGGCCTCGCCCTAACACCGATGACAAGATACTGACTGATTGGAACGGTCTGATGATTGCCGCTCTCGCGAGAGCTGGCGCTGTGCTGGACAGACAGGACTACGTCGAGCTTGCATCCACAGCGGCGGCCTTCATCCTCGAGAGGATGTCAGCAGATGGTGTCCTGTTCCACAGCTACCGTGACGGACATACTGGCGTGACTGGATTCCTAGATGACTATGTGTTTCTGACATGGGGTCTCATTGAGCTATACGAGGCGACATTCATGACGCGGTACCTCGAAGCAGCGCTGCAGCTCAATGAGAGAGCCCAGGATCTGTTCTGGGATGAGAGGGAGGGTGGTCTCCTCTTCTCGGGTCGGACTGGCGAAGTACTCTTCTCTCAGAGGAAGGACGCTCATGATGGAGCGTTGCCTTCCGGTAACTCTGTTGCAGCGCTCAATAACTTGAGGCTCAGCAGACTGACTGGCAATCCATCTCTTGAGGACCGTGCGAGAGCGATCATCAGACATTTCTCTAGTCAGGTTGCGTCATCACCGTCTGCGTTCTCCATGATGCTTGCAGCCCTCGACTATCTTGTTGGTCCATCATATGAGGTCGTGATTGTCTCAGGTGCCGATCAGAGAGCGTCGGAGTTGTTGAGAGAACTCAGACGCAGATACATGCCGACGACTGCAATACTACTCAAGAAAGAGTCCGAGAATCCGAAACTGACTGAGCTTGCACCATTCACGAGGTATTATGTGACCAAGATGGAACAGACCACAGCCTATGTCTGCAGGGATCGTCACTGCTTCCCCGCATCGACCGATATGCTCGAAATACTCAGGTATCTGGACCTGGTGTGAGACTGTGGCAGATGAGAGCCCTGACGAGCCTGAGCGTCCTGATAGACTCCTATCGCCGAGAGCACGACACGAGGTCCGCGACAGGAACATGGACGCAGAATCACATCCTACAGCCCAAGTTCCACAATCTCATCGTTGATCGTTGACAGATGAGAGCGCCTCATGCACTACAGTTCCGACATGGAGACGTACTCGCTAGCCGCTCCAGCATCAATGCATAGAGTCATAAGCACTCGGAAGGAGGTCTCCAGTGCAGGTACTGCAAGGATCACGCGCTTTCTGACACTGGTCTATCGAGGGGTCAATTCCCGTTTCGGCGTCCACGAAGGAACCCGCTGCTTCTGTATGACCTGCTAATCGCATGAGCGAGAGTAGACAAGATGAGTTACGACGATCAGCCTGTAGAGGCTACAGTGGCCCAGTTGAGGCCAGGAATGAGGAGTGTTACCATTACCTTCAAGGTTGTAGAGCTAGGCGAGGCGCGAGAGGTCACATCGCGTGACTCTGGTGAGATCCACCGTGTCGTGGATGCGCTGGTGGGTGACTCGACCGGTATAGTTCGCGTGCCCCTCTGGGACGACGCAATCGGCACATTGAGGCCCGGCGACACATATACCCTCACGAATGGCTACACAGGGCTGTTCAGGGGGAGCCTGCGTCTGAACGTAGGCAGATTCGGAAGGGTTGCAGTGGCTAGTACACCCGTGACAGAGGTCAAGACCTCAGTGGACATGTCCGCCGATGAACATGAGAGTACACGGCCATCTCGTGGGAACTTCGGTGGATACGGACGTAGGAGTGGCGGTGAGTACCGCAGCGGCCGAAGCAGTGGATACGACAGCAGCAACAGGGGCCGTCGTGGTCCCAACAGTAGCGGCCGTGGACGACGCTTCTAGCCGCACTTCGACGCTGCCATTCTGCAGTCTTGGACCGAATCCTAGACTGACGCAGATCATAGAGGATGTGCTCGCCGCACTCTTCCGTCCGTGGCGGTCCCACAGGCCAATCCGCCATCTGACTCTCAGTTTGCGAGAATAGGTCTGCGGATCCGTGAGAGTAGTCGGTCCACTGCGCCGGTATGCATCTGCCGTTGCTCGAACCACACAGACTCACCTCGGTCCTGGCGTTACCAGTTGACTACGGACTGCAGTTCGCCTTCTCGACGACGCTGTGAAGACGGCTCTATCGTGTTCATGTCCTCAGCTAAAGGGGCCAGATCACATCCAATCCCCGTCACGAAGTCGAATGAGATCTTCAGGAGGCGACTGAGAAGTGTCATCTGGCCATCAGCCACAGGTGATGCCCGCTCCTGAAGGTGTAGACACCGATAGGGCTGTAGAGTGCGAAAGATGGATGATTGACTATGGCAGTGTCCGAAGGCAAGATTGGAGCGAGTTCGTTCTCATATGCACTGATGATGACTATGTAGTCCGGCTCTAGCACGAAGACATAGTCTGCGTCATATCCTGTCTCATTGTAGACGCCTGGCATCAAGAGACCGAAGGTATCAATCGCTCTCAGTCCTGAGTAGTACGGAATCGCTCCCGCATCGCCCACTGCCACTGTGGCTCCTGGAGGTGCATTCTGACGCAAGTAGTGTCCAATGGCTATGTGAGTGTTCTGGAGTCCCTGACTGTAGTCCATTGCGGTCCTGTAGACCACACCCACTCCCGATGCGGGGGCCACGAGGACAATTGGTATGGGAACGGCGTACCTGAGCCGCCACAGTGACACATAGACATCCCGCAGGCTGCGGATTGCATAGGGTCTTGCCCTCGTTGCGATGGCAAGTAGCTCACTGCTAAACTTGGTACTCAAGAGCACAACAGGAACCAGAGCAGGGAACAGAAATCTGAAATTGTAGCCCATGAGGGGGTTCCATAGCCATGTGATGACAACAAGGACAGTCGCCAGAGCGATGCATCGCAGAGTTGGATATGTGAGTTCATCGATCCTGGTCAGGGACATGGTCATCAAGAAGAATAGAGGCATGAAGTAGATGAGAAACCGGACTGACGCATATACGGACGAACCTGCTAGAAGGCCCGCTGCCTTGAACAGGGCTGGTGAAGACAGCAGAGTACCGCAGTACGCGCAGGATCTGAAATGCAAGTATGGGGAGAGCCACCAACACGCCTGAACGCAGACTCTCTCTGTTCCTGTAGTACAATACGTCCATCAGTAATAGGGCAAGGATGACAAGCGTCCCCTCCGATCGGGTGAGGGCAACCATGAACGAGAAGAACGTTCGTTCTGCAACACCATTGTGTTACCGCCACATCAGAAGAGCGATGAACATCAGGTACAGGGTGGTCTCCATTCCTGAGACACTGTGGATCCCAGACGCAGGAATTGAGGCTAGGAGGAGTGCGGGTATGAATGCAACATCTTCCGAGTGTTCACGAGCTGTCATCCGACATAGGACGAACAGAGTTGCGTGAGATGCCAGTATACCGATTGCCTTCGCGGCCAAGACTAGATCTGCACCCACCCAGACAAGGGGCACCAATATGAGGGTGAACAGGAATGTCGATACCCCCTCGAGTGGCGCTTCGCCAATGTTCCATACGAATTGTCCAGTCCTAACAAAGTTCTCTGCAAACCTGAATGTGACGAACGCGTCGTCCACGGTGAAACATCAAGTCTGATACACTAGAAGCAAGACGTGTGGAATCAGATTCCGTACGTACATAGGACGCACAGCCATCCCGGAAGTTTGTGTCGCTGGGAGAGGGACATGTATTTCAACCCATTGGACGAATGACCATGCATCAACGTGACAGGGCTGCCCCTCGGAACACTGGTCTAGACTTCGCAGATGTCATGACACGACTAAGTCTTACATGTGTGGTCCCAGCTGTGATCTTGCTCCGCTACGAGAAACGACCATGACAGAGCCCCGGACAGGATCAGTACTTCTGACATAGACATGCTACTGATGGATCTCTGCGCTCTTCTCCTGCCTATCGAAGTCACACCCCCGATGACGACAGAATCTCTTGCCATCCTCTGACTATGCACAGGCCACGGTCAGGAGCGTGATGAGTCTGCTGCATAGCGGGGCTCCTTCATTCGGCGACCCAGTGGATGGAGGAGCCAAGGTGCAGAAAGCACGCAGGATGCGTCTCACTCCGGATCGGCACCTGGTCATGGGTCGCCTGCATCGTGCCGTGCTGGAGTTCGTTCCTTCCGTTTTCGGACTACAGCAGCTGCTCGTATCGTGGTCAGCCAAACACTGACCTCATATGGAAGAGAGTGCATTGACAATGCAGCGATGAATCAGAGGACATTCCTCAGCCATTTGGTACGGCTGTGTGGCATCGTAATACTGCTGGCAATCCTCCTCAACGTAGACATTGCTAAGATGGCCGTGGTCGCCCAGAGGATCAGTCCGGTCGCGTGCATAGTGGGCATAGTACTTGTCGTGATCACGCTTGTGCTTAGAGGGCTGAGATGGTACACTGTTGCTCAGGGGCTGGATCTTCGTCTGAGACCATTAGAGGCGATCGACGGACTCTGCATCGCCCAGGTGATGGGGTTCATTCTCCCGGGCACACTGGGAGATCTGATCCGCGTCCCGTATCTCAAGTGCCGGGGAAACCCCTCCTACAGGTCAATCATGAGCGTCTTCCTCGATGCGCTACTTGCCGCGAGCGTCTTCTATGCGGCCGGAGCAGTATCTGTGTTCGTACTGATCGGTCCCAGTGTCTCACTCTTCGTGGCCGTGGGATCCGTCTCTGTTGTACTTGTCATTGGCCTGTATGCCGTATTCTACGTGGTCAAGGAAAGAGCAGCCCCGTGGCTTGTCCAGACGAGACTGAGGAAGATTCAGGGGACTGGCATGAGCGGGAGGCTCTTCGTCAGTGCCGGAGTCATCCTGTCAGATGTGGGGATCAGACGACTGGCAATTGGTATCGTGCTGAGTGCCGGGGCTTGGTTCACCTACACCCTATTGGCATGGCAGCTGGGCCTTGCACTGGGTATTGGCCTGCCCTGGAACACGATGGCCATGGTGGCCACGCTCGCCTCAATGATATCCACAGTTCCAGTCTCGGTCCAGGGTCTAGGGGTCCGCGAGAGTGTGTTCTTGCTACTCCTAGGCTCAATGGGCATAGACTACGAGATCACCATCGCATTCTCTCTGCTCCTGATGGCCATGTCTCTGGTACCTTCTGTGTGGGGTCTGGTCAGTTGGCAGCGAGATCCGTTTGTCAGGATTGGACCAGAGAAACTGGAGGAGGCGATTGTCGAGCCCATCGAGCTGGTTCATGAGAGGGACTGACATGGGCACACGATATGCATCACATCGTCCTGTCCTCGACGGTATGTGGTGGAAGACAGCCAGTGTGCAACCGGAAAGACCAGTGGCCTCGCCATGGACGAAGCGCCAGATTCTCGGTCTCTTCATCACGCTCCTGACAACGCCTGTTGGCGATAGTTTCAAGTAGATGATAACAGTGGGTCAACAGGGCCCTGTCGGACCTATGCGTATTGGAGGGTATTCTGTTGTATCTGTCGAGTTCAGATGAGAGGACAATCAGGAAGATACGGGAGGGCGTAAGCAATATCTATCCCGAGAGCCGAGTGGAATGGTGCTTCTTGCCGGGATGTCTGTTGTCTTTGCTGCCAGCCCTATTTTTACTGCTTGAGTTCGACGAACCTTCGCTGCATGAGCCGTACTGGGTAGAGGAGGCATCTTCGGTTATGCTCTTTGGACTGTGTCTCTTGGGGCTTGCCACTGTGGTCTGGCTAGGCTTTAGACGCAAGTACTACTACCTTGGCTTCCGGAGGTCGGCCATTGCCCAGGGGATCACAGCAGTGGATCTGCTCAATCACGGCCACTCGCCTGACGTGACCATCTTGGATCCCATCCACCCTGCAGAGTACGGAATGGGATTCGTTTCTATGTTCGCGGCACTGGGGCTCGGTAGACTACTACACCGTATGGGTCTGATCGAGTGGGAGGTTGATGCATTGAGAGAGATTCCACGATATACTACAAAGTACTCCTGTACACTCATCCTGTTTGTTGTCGGTTTCGGAGTAGCATGGTTGTCACTCGTGGTCCGTCTAAGAATGTTCTTAACCGCTGCAGCCTTTCTCATTGGAATCCTCATGATCATGTTGGGCCTCTTGTTGGTTTTCAGCAGACTGTCGCGTGAACGCAGGATTAGGCAGGCCTACTCTGGGATGAGGGTCGACCTCTCCGACCTACTGGGAGTCGAACTTGGTCGGGTAGGCCGTGTTGAGGACATGATAGCTCAGATCAGATCGTCCTACAGCCATCCGATCAGGGTACTGGTGACGGACACATATGATGGACTAGAGTACACGGGTCGGACCTATCTGAATATCGACAGTGTCGAACTTCGCGAGGCTATCCTAATCCCGCATTGAACGCATATCTCCCCTCTGTCAGCACGCCATGTCCGGCTCTTGTACTGACTAGAGCCACTCTGGCCCATCCTGAAGTTAGTCAATCAGCGACGGACGTAGCTCTCAGAGTATCAGAGATGCCCATGGTGTACTCTCGGAACACCCGGTCTTACGAAGGGTTTTTATGTCTTGGAACGTTATCCCTTGTGGCTGCGGGGATCTCCCGGAGCTTGGACATCGTTGAGATGGTAGGGTTGAGTTTCAGAAACAGAGTAATAGTATTCTACGTAGTGCTACCTCTGCTCCTGATCTCGTTCGCGCTTCCGGCTATCGAGATGGTCTGCAGCAGTAACACACATAGTGAGGAGGCCCGTTTCAAGTACCTTGCATCGGTCGGATTCATGACACCCCTGACATCAACGGATCCTGTCTACGATGTACACAATGCCGGGGTTGCTGTCATCGAGTACTACAACGAGTACTATAGGTACTACTACGATCCGCCAATAGAGGTCTATACATGGCTTCAGTCCTCTTCGACATTGCTCAGGTTCAAGCAGGAACTCGGCTACAGAGACCGAGTTCAAGTGACCGGGCACGGTAGCATGACGTCACTTGGACCACAAGTGAACCTGTGGTACGACAAGGTCCTCAGGAGCGACTACAGCTCATATTGGGCACGTAGTGACGGAAACTGTGAGGTTGTGCTTCTCGCGGCGTGCTACTCGATGGGCACTCGTGACGCATTAGACACGCGACTCGCAAGATCGATCATCGACAACACTGAGGTCAGTGTAGTGATCGGATTCAGAGGGCCTGCAGAACTGTTTGCGGCTGCATACTTGGTATCATACTTCTGGATCTATCACACGATGGGCCGTACGGGATACAACGTGCGAGGCGGATACTCTCCCGAAGCCTCCGTAGATTTCGCGAAAGCCTCACTCCAGTCCTTGCTCAATGACGTCCGCTTCACACTCGACATCCTGGTGACTCTAGCAATAGGTTGGGCACTGGGCCCATTTGAGCTTTCTTTGAGAGCAATATTTGAGCGGATCCTAGTGAGCGGGGTCAGGATTTCCCTAGAGGGTTTTATATTTGACCTCTGGACTGCCGAGATACGGGCCACGATGAACGGATTTACCTATGTCAGCGATGGCTCGTTCGTCGGAAGCTTGACACCAGTCAGTAATGGAGGAGGAGGCGGAAGCAGCGGTCCCATAGACACGACTCATTAGAGGGGAATTCCATTCCCCTTCCTTCTTTTTTGATGGGGGTTCAGTGTTGCGTGACCAGAACTAATAGGATTGCACATGTGTTCTATGTAGCGATGGCCTTGGGCCTGGTTGTGTTCGCCGCGTGCGGCGCTGTTGTCGCGCTCGAAACTCCATCTGCCGGCAGGTCTTCTCTTGTTGGAGCGACCACTAGAAGGCAGGCTATCGTGAACTACATTGAGGCCCTATGCATATCGAACGAGGGGACGTTCTATAGCTACCTTCGAGATTGGCCAACGGACCCGCGCATAAACTCCTTCCATACTCTGATCCACCTGCAGGAGCCACTATGGGCACTGATTGTGCTTGGAGCAGAGGGTTCGTTCGACATGAGTAACGCTAGCGCATTCGCGATCAGCCACCTGAACAGAGCCGATATGCTAGACAGGTTTGGTCCAGTCAACTTCTCCAGGAGAACCCCGTGCAGCGTGATTGCATGCAGAATAGCGGTTGAGCTATTTGCTCAACTGAGACTGTCGAACCTCTTGAGACCTGAGTGGGTGTCAGAATACATACTCCGATGTCAAGGGCCCCTTGGAGGTTTCAGAGGCGACACCGAGAGTCCGATAGGAGATGAATCGCTCATACCAACACAGGCAGCACTGTACACGATGCACTTCTTGGACCGCATGAGTCTGTTGAATCGTGAGGCTGTACTGTCCTTTGTCATGTCATGCCACTCTGGCGGGGGATTCGCGTACACACCGGGTGCAGAACCCGATACCTCAGCACTGCCACTCGCGTTGATGTGTCTCGACTACCTATGTGCACTAGATCGCATTGATCGTGATAAGACCGTGGCCCTTGTCCTCTCGGAGTGGGACAACAGCAAGGGATGTGCACTAGACGGAACAATTGTGAGCACTGAACGATTAGTATGGTCACTGTTCCTTCTCGATGCGCTTGACAGGATCGACATCGAGGCTGTCACCAGATGGGTGTTGGCGCGTCAGTCGAGTGCTCACGGCGAGTTCCTCCCACGCGATGGTGCACCCCTGTCGTCAGAGAGGTTTGAGTGGACCCGTGCGGCCATCCACATCCTCCAGATGCTTGACCGACTCGATGCGCTGGAACAGGAATTCCAGGTCCTGATGAAGCCGGTACACGTCATTCCACAGGAATACTACGATCTCATAGAGAAGGAATTCGGAGGCCCCGATGCTGGTACTGACACCGTTCCGCCCTTCGTATTCCCCCGCATCGATATTGTCAAGATCATAACAGACTTCGGCCCCGTGTCCTTCCTGTTGTTCATGATCCTCCTCCCGGCACTCTACTGGTATAACTCTGAGAGGAACTACAAGCGCGCAAGGTCCGAGATGAGGAAACGCAGAAGACCGGGTCGGTAGTGTCACTGCATGGCGACTCAGAACGGTAACGGTAGCGCGCCCAGGACTGGCGTCAGCGAACCAGTCACGATCGATGCGCCTGAGGTGAGTCTGTTCAGCAGGTATGCCGTGTTCCTCAGGACAGTGGCGGTCAGGGTCTTTCCCTCGATGACACGGCCAGCTGAGTCCTCGACGAAGACCTGTAGTGTCTGAGTCCCTATCTCACGAGGTTCAAGTGTAAGCCATAGAGCAACACTGTTCTTCAATATGGAGGCAACTACCTGTATCACATCGGTACCACCCTCGCTGACAAGAGGTATCGGTTCGGATGGTATCCTGCTCTCACCCCGTCCCTCGGCAGCAACACGCACTCTCAGTTCGGTAGGCTGGAGCCCTGTCGCCACAACTCTGACAGTGTAGTCTCTCTCCTCTGGAGAGTTGTTGAAGAGAATCATGAACAGGTGACATTCTCCATCCTTCTTGCAGACCTCCTGTGCTGCTGCATCGACATACACAGGATCCTGTGACAGGAGTGTGATGTTGTCTACCAGTTCTAGCTGAAGTCTGTCGATCATGTCGAAGAAGGCAGGCGTGGTCTTCTCCATGAGCCTGAACACGTCGAATATACACTGTCTGTCAAAGTAGTATCTGTCCCCTATCCTCACGCCTCTCTCGGGCGAGTAGTGCTCCCTCGATAGGTCAAGAAACTCATCCAGCTCCTGTCGGACTCTCCCGTGTGTCAGTACTCCGGCGTACTCCAAGTAGTGAAGGTACAACAGCCTCTCTACTGCAAACGCCACTGGACTCTCGTCTGACTCGTGCTGGAGGATGTCGGTCACAAAATCGGGCCTGAGGCAGCGCCGAATGCACTCTGTGAACTCGTCCCATTTCAGACGTGCCACGGGATCAAGGTGTCCCTGGAAAACATCGCTGAAGAAGTCCTCGAGCAGCAACTCATGAGACGAGGGCCTGTAGAAGTCTGACAGGCCGGTGACGGAGGTCACGTCCATTGTGATGCTCTTCACCAAGAGAGAGGCACCAAGACATACGAGGGTCAGTCCCAGTCCGAGATACGCAACGGACCTCGACAGCTCACTTCCCTCGAAGGCAAGGTAGACGTAGAACGAGTACAGCACCAGCACCACTAGACTCAGGATGAACACGACCCGAATTGTCCACAGGGTCCTGCCCAGGTTTGTCCTGATCGTGACGAAGCCGTGCAGGCTGTCAAGGGGTCTACCTCTCTGTCTCTCCAGGTCCAGCCGGCCCTGAAAAGAGTCTCCGGTCCACTTGGCCAGGAGGCCGAGCACGAAGGTGTTTGTAGCGAAGAGCAGGAGGAGTATCACAAACACATACAGCAGGTAGAGAGGATCAATGAAGCTGGGCTCCTGCACCGAATTCAGGATCGACGTGGCAGTCAGACCAATGAGAGCAAGCGGAAGGATGTACAGAAGGACTCTCCCGACTCTTCTGTTGTACTGGACTAGTCTCGCCTGCCTACTTTCCGTACGTTGCACGACCTTCTCAGACACATCCCTACGCTGCTTCTGACTCATCCCAGAGGCGACTCCGTATCGCTTTGTAGCACATCAGTCTAGCAGCTCGTCTATAAGCATTGTCAGTGGTAGTCTTCTGCAGGCGTGAAGAGGCCATGACTAATCCAGAGGTCCACTACTGTGTGATGGAGTTCAGTGAAGAAGAGATGCATTGGGATCACAACCCAACTCTTGATATACATGTTCAACGAAGGACCGCATATCATCTACCGGGAGCGGAGACCTGAGATGTGCGGTGACGACTTTATCGAGACCCTGAAGGAGAGGAGGTCGGTCCGAGCCTTCGAGACCACCCCAGTGCCCGAGTCTGACGTGATGCGGATCATAGAGGCTGGTGTGAGTGCTCCAAGCGCTGGCAATAGACAGCCGTGGCGCATAGTGATAGTCACTGACAGTTCCATCAGACACTCACTGGCGGAGGCCGCATACGGTCAGGAGTTCGTCGCTGCGGCGCCGGTGGTACTTGTGGTATGCGGCGTACCTGAGGAGTCCGCTGCAAGATATGGTGACCGGGGCAGAAACCTGTACGTCTTCCAGGACACAGCAGCCCTGACAGAGAACATCCTGCTCGCGGCGCACGCGCTCGGCTATGGTACTTGCTGGGTCGGCGCATTTGACGATGAGGAGGTGTCGAGAGTCATCAATGTCCCTGACTCCATGAGACCAATGGCAATCATCCCCATCGGAGTACCCAGAAGGCCGCTTCCCGAGAGAAGACAGAGAAGACCACTCAGCGAGGTAATTGTGAGACAGCGGTTCAAGTGAGAGGTCCGGCTGGACATCCAGTTCAGTCGCTGGACAATAACGAGAGTGCTCCATCCGTGTTATCAGGTCAGCACATCTGTCATTCCTGTGAATCGGGTGGTGGAGTGGCGATCTCGCCCTGAATGACCACGTATCCGAGAAACTCAAGTGTCGTGCCTAGTCCCTCACGCATTGACTCGACAACAGCATCCTTGATCAGACTCGACAGCTCGTCTGCAAGTTCAATGTCATTCCCAGCGAGCCTTTCGTCGCCGATGAGCCTCTGGTCAATCATCGCTGTGATGCAGCGATCCCGGTACTCTCTCTCATCTGTCGGAGCGGAGCCGTACTTGAGCGATAGGGCAACTGCCCGACACACCTTCCCTACGACCTTGGTCATCCGCTTCCTGTCATCGTCGCTGCCCACTAGGCGACTTGCCTCATCCATGAGGCGCCTCGCCCTCTCTATGGCCAGCTTCTTGGCCTCCAGTGCCTGCGCATCACGTCCCGGGGACGAAGATTTTCTTCCAGTACTCGAATAGAGCCCGCTCACGAGCAATCACCATCCTTGCAAACCCTCGTACAAGTTTCATGCATTCTGGACTGTTCAGAGGCACATCAAGCACACTTCTCAGTCCTGTCAGGCTGACCGCACATCGTCTGTAGTGAGATCTGTCGACGTCCAATCGAATCCGACCCAGTCCCTGTGGCTTTCCGTATCCCACCTTCATTATCCCTGCCACCATCATATCGTCCTTGGGGAAACATCCGAGAGACATCAGCAATCCCCCCAGTTCATAGGAGCTGAGCTCTGTCCCAACTATGGTCGTGGAGAGAAGGACACCCTTTGGTAGACACTCTATGTCCCCGTAGGCAGTGGTAGGGGGTGCGATACCTGTGTAGATCTTCACATGCCCATTTTTGCCAGGCGGTGGGGGCCACGCCCTCTGAATTTCCCTGCGATCATCATTCTCTTCGGTGGGCACAAGATCCGAGAACAGCACCTTCGAAACAGCAGGCCCATAGCTACTATTCTTCTCGTTCTTCCTGTCTATCCAACCCTGGGCAGAAGTCCCAAAACACTCGCTCGTTTCTTTGCATGAACCTGTGAGAATGAGGTAGTTCGTGGACACTACACCCTTCATCGACGAGCCAGGGATAATGATACGTCCACTGGAGTTCCTTAGCGCACGCAGTATGAGTTTCTGGTCTTCGTCGTCATATCCCTTTTCCCCGGAACCTACCGAGGTCTCAGTCAGGGTGACAAAGAACAGATCAAACATATGGACATCTCTGATCTTGCCTCGGGACTCGAAGATGTCCCAGGGGATTGACACACGGTTCACACCGTCCACCGGGATAAAGTCGTAGTAGGACATCTAGTCACCACCCTGTCGTGCAGTCGGCAGCTGTCTCTGGAGGATGTTGGCCATCGACTCTAGAAATCGCTCTGGTTCAGAGAGTCGTATTCGGACACCGAGAATCTCAGGGGCCATCTCTACAGTGCATGGAAATTCGAGGTCAGCTCCCGCTCCAAACTTGATCCCGTTCCTCACTGCAGCCAGCTGGACCTCCTGGACACCCCCCATACTCACACTCGTCTTCCTTCGTATGCCCTTGGCTATCGCGTCCAATGACACGCAAGGCACCTCAATATCAAGTCTAGTCACATTCATCTTCACGTGACCATAGCCTCTACTCTTGAAACCCCCAAGCCTGCACACTCCATTATTGCAGAGGGACTTGACTGCATGTATGAGGCCCAGCAGGACCGGATTGAGATTTCTCCCGCGGATTGCCAGCCCTTCGAACACCGAGCCCTCTGCAACCATCTCTACCTCGAACAGCCTGCCATTATCCCCCGCACCAGTCTGCAGGTCTATTCCGATGTGTTTTCGAGTCCCGACCTTGCCGCTAGTCATGCTCAGGTCTGAGAAGTGGAGGCAGGAGGCATGACAACTCGAGTCACCGAAGACCACGTTGACTATGGCGGAATGGGATGCAGAGAGCCCATTGAGGAGTCTGAGCGTGTTTGCCCTGAAGAAACCCTTTAGTGACGAGCCGGGAATGATTGGTCTGTCTTGGACATCCTTGATCACAGGTAGTTCAGGTTCGACTGGAGATGTGTCGTTCCTGCCAGATCCAATTCGCAGCGGCAGCACGAGTTCTATCTTGAGGTCGATACGATACAACAGCTCATAGCTCAGGAAAGGGGATTTCGACAAGATCAGCTCACCCCCATGATA
>JAWAQK010000045.1:0-20214 GCA_038893995.1 Candidatus Thorarchaeota archaeon
GCTATCTCATGATGCTCACCAAATTGATGCGGGGGGACTCCGGGGAGCGAGACACGAGCTGGGATGTTGACAGTGAGAGTGCACGAGCACTCCAGCGGCTCCTGAACGACCAGGAGGGGCTTGAGGACGTGAGGGTACGGGGTGTGAGCCCGAGGTCGGATGAAGAACCTAGTCTGCTCATCACCAGGGAAAGCTTGGCAGGGGAGAGAGAGGCTGTTGTCGTCCCAACCGCTGTGGTCAGAGACCTGCACGATATTGACGCCATTGCACCGATTGTTCTCGCTGAGCTAAAGTCCCAGGAGATTCATGAGAGGGAGATTAGTCGTAAGAAATACCATGTGGTAGTTCTTGTCTCACTGACGATAGTCAGTTGCCTGCTCATGTTTAGTGGCTCCCTGGAATTCTTTGTCTTGTCTCTAGTCACGTTGTTTGTCGTCGTTCCGACCATTGGCATTGTAGCTGGCAAACAGCTATCTAGTAGAGTGAAAGACCTCACCAGGGAGGCAGATGTGGGCATTGCAGACAGGTTTCCAAAGTACAGAGAGGCCCTGAGAACTCTGGTTGAGAAGGGGCACATGTGTTTCGGGGATGGCATATCATCCCGTACGAGGCTCAGATGGTTGGATGATCATTGCAGTGGAATAGAAACGGAGAACAGTGGAGAGGAGTGATATCGGACGGATAAAGCCATGCAGAACTGGGGGGTCAAGCCATACGTCCTTGGCCTGTCGGGCCACCCACTCGTACCCTGATGACACAGCCGGTTGTGCGTCCGACTACCAGCTATCAGGGGGGAATGCTCTAAAGGCTCTCATCACACTCCATCGATCTCGTTGACCTACTATTGGGCCTCAAAGGTTGGCCCTTGGAGTCCTGACGTCTCAGGTCAATACATCTGGTCAGTGCGACATTGACACCATGATCCTCTGTCGGAGCTAAGGTCATATATACCACAATGGTATATGCTGAAACGACGCACGGGTCTGACAGGCCACGTCACGAACGTGAATCACCTGGAGATCTTGTGGAGGACCTCATAGTGCTGCCAAGAAGAAAGAGGATCATTGAGATGCTCGAACAGGCCGAAAGGCCCTTGAATGCTCGAGAGATATGCGACAGACTTGGACTGACGGATGTGAACGATGTATACGCGGACATGCATCACATATCAAGGACCCTGAAGAGCGAGGGGAGGAGGTTGCTGTTGAAACCTGCGTCCTGCAACAAGTGCGGATACCTGTTCAAGACTCGTGCCGTGGCCAGCAAGCCAGCCAGATGTCCAAAATGCCGTTCTGAGTGGTTGAGTCCACCGGCGTTTCTCATCGAGAAGTAGACCGGTATGAGGTCAGTCAAGAGGAATACGTCGTCGAAGGTCGGCGTTCTGGTGTTTGAACACACTCACATGGCTGACGGTGAAGTCCGAGAGACCTGTTTCTGCCTTCTCCACCAGTCCATGTATGATGACTCCCATACCGATGCGAGGAAAGAACTCACATCTCTGAAGCACGGTTGCGGGTAAATAGACATCGTATGTTGACCCGGAGGACTCGTCCTGTACAACGATCAACGTCGAGCCATACCATTTCCCATGTCCAACTCGTGTGGTGAAGCTGCGCCCGATTTCCCTGATGACTCCTCTGATAACGGTCACGTAGTCGACTCCTCCGTTATTCGTACTGTACCATAGCGTCCTCCGCCACCCGCCTGATACTCAAGTCGTCCGAGTCTATAAGCACGAACCAACCTGTGAACATCCGTGTCCACCTTGCAGATCTGATCCAGCGGCGCATCCACCAGTATCTTCACCTCGTTGCCAAAGACATCCAACAGCTGTCTGTACCTGCGCCAGACCGTGGATGGAGTTGATCCTGGTAGGGATGACAGCAGGTCCAGCAGGGGAGGCATGTGGATGTATGGTGGACGATGTCGTGGCGACCTGCTCTCGCGTCCTCCGATGAGCTGGACCCGGTCATTCACGCCCAGCCGTAGGTGTCTTCCGCATGCGGGACATATCACTGCTCTCTGTTGGATGTTCCGTAGCAACTTGAGCTTTGCATTGCGGTCAGGTACATTGATGTATATGTTGAGATCATCAAAGGTCGGGGAAGAGACCCCCTGGCCTATCACCAGCGTCCGGCGACACGAACTGCAGAAAGACAGAAAGTACTTGCCAAGCCGTGGATCGAGGCCGACATTCAGGGTGGGACAACGGCCCGATTCTCGACGGAGCGCCCTGGCGACCTCCTCGAAAGTCGGGTGTTCCACCCTGAGACGTACGAACTCTCTCCCCAACCTGTTTGGACTTGGAGAGTGAGCATCGCTGGAGCAGATAAAACTGACTCGCTCCAGCTCGGGTATATGATCAGCCATCTCGGTATCTGCAGAGAGGCCGAGTTCAAGGAAGTGCACATGATCGCTCTCGTCGCCATAGCAGGCTGACAGTGATGTGTACTTCCCCTCTCGGAAAAGTGACTTGTAGGGCGTGAAGGCGTGGGCCGGGCCTATCAGGGCTCCAAGGTCTCGACAGATCCCTGCAAGCTGTTCAGCCCCAAGACCGACCCTGGGACGACCGCCCCACCTGCCATCAATATTGTCTGAGTACGGTCGGAGGACACTTCTCAGTCGCGACACCGTTTCGAAGTCCGGAATGATGATGACATGGTGAATGGACTCCGTGTCCTCAATCTCAGTCGTGAGGACAAAGCTGACATCACCGTACAGATAGCCATCCTCGGATGACCTGAGATGTGCCTCCAAGTACTTTCCCCAGTCTGGCTGAAGCGCATCACCGGTCCCGACCAGTCCGATGCCCTTGTGCCGAGCCCCAAGAGATATTCGGTCCAGAGTCATCAACTTACTGACGCCCAGGGAGTATGGGGAATGTAGGTGAAGGTCTGCATTGATCTCTAACATTGTTTTACCTCATACCACAATCACTACCTTATGAGAGTCGGTACGGTCAGCATACTCAAAGGCCTCATTACCTTTCTCCAGGGGAAAGACAGAGCCGATCAGACGTTTGACCTCGATCCTGCCTCTGTTGATCATCTCGATGGCAGGCTCAAGCGGACCGTGTCGAGCGGCAGTCACATGAATCTCCTTATCCAGGATTGGGAGTGATGATATCTGCACCTTCATGAGGTCCTCATGGACCAGACCCACGTGACCCCGCATGCTGACCGCATCCAGTGCAGCACTGATGCCTGCTGGCGTTCCTGTGGACTCCAGCACAATCTCACAACCATGCTGACCCACAACGCCCCTCACTGTTTCAGCACACTCACTGAGAGGCGTGTTCACCGTGTTGATGAAACCCAGTTGCCGGGCCAATCCGATCTGCCGAATGCTTGGACTCGCTACGATAACGTCTGCTCCGCGGGCCTCACAGACCTGAGCAGCCAAGAGACCGACTGTGTTTGCCCCTATCACGAGGACCTTCTGACCGTCACTCATTGCAAGCCGACTGACCAGCGCGATTACCGAGGCCAGTGGGACGGCAAACACAGCGGCATCGGAGCTGACACGCTCAGGAAGACGTCGCACATTCTCGCTGGGAACGACCACATACTCAGCCATGGCTCCATCGACGTCAATTCCAATTCTCTTTCGTCGGACGCACATGTCACTCAGATTCCTGCGACAGTAGTAGCAGGTGCCACACGAGATGTCCATGTTCACTGTGACGAACTCCCCGGCGGACTGGCTCGGGTCTGTGCTCTCGTCAACGATGCCCGCAACTTCATGACCCGGAACCAGTGGAAGTGGAACCTCAGCATCTCCACGCCACATTATCAGGTCCGAGGTGCTGATGCCAACATGGCGGACTGCAATCCTGACCTCTCCTGGCTTTAGCGGAGGAATCTCGGTGTCTGCGATCCGAAGACCACTCTGCGTCAAGACGAGCGACCTGATACAGCTCACCCCATCATGGTCAAACTGCAGACTGGGAAATAAACATGGGTACCTCTACCAATGACCGTGATCAATACTGGAGGCTGTTACTCAGGGTTGTAGTCACTGAGGCTCATGCATCACTCATGGTCCCACAAAGAACAAGCCCGTGGAAACTGGGATTCTCGGGGATCGGCTGAGCGGGAGTACGTTGGATGGCGGCCAATGTCCAACGACAGACTCAACACGATAAGTAGCCATCCGCCCGACGAACTGATACGTGAACAAAGGATTGAAGTACATTTGCCTGGCTAGAGGCGACTGATGACTCTACCTCGAGGTGACAGGATGCAGACCGCGATAGTCAACAGGAGACTTCAGAGGTCCGAGGTAGACCTGTGGCGCTCCGTCCCCGGAGACCGACCTGATTTTCCTAAGAACGACACGGCGTGGGCAATCGAAGATGCCTTTCTAGAGAGCGACGACAGCATCGCGTATCTTGCATCTCTCAACGACAGGCCCATCGGAGCAACGGCCATTCATCGGTACCGGATGGGCCAGAGCGTGGGGCTCGTGGTAGCCCGTGTGACGCCCGAGTTCAGACAACGTCTGGTCGGTACCGTGATAAGGTCTTCACTACCGTTCTTCAGGTCCTCCTCGATAAGAGAGATCGATGCGCTCGTTGCATGTGAGGGAGACGAGTGCATGGAGTTCCCCCACGGGTTTGAGATTGCACCGTTCGCTCTGGAGACCATGACCAAGATGGGCTTCAGTAGGCGCGGAGAGATGTACTCCTGCACTATCGATCGAGTCAAGATCCCACAGGAGATGTCAGCGGAGAGACTCGAGAGCGTGGAGATCACACCGGATAGCGCCAGGGAGATCGTTCTGCGCAACCGCGACAAGACGGACCTCCACGGGGCCGTAAACGACTCTGCACTGAGTATTGCCGCCAGGCTAGGTCGACTGCGGGCCATCAGATGCGGTGATGGTTCGACGGTAGTGATCGGGCTCTATGTGTACGGTGACACTGCTAGGATCGATGTGATGGACACGGACGACCACCGCCTCGAGGGAACAGCACTTGGCGAGATTCTTGTCTCGATGCTACGCGGCACGGACATAGGTCGTATCATGATGCCGGTGATCTACGAGCGTCAGATTCCTACCGCAGAGGCTGTCGCAAGCGCGACCGGTGGCTCGATATCTCTCAGACCTCTAAGTGTGATGAAGAAGGAGATCTAAGGATACCGATGGTCGAAACAGTCAGTGTCAGCAGTACAGGCAATGGTCTCAGATTGGAGCATGGGCGTGTCAGACTGGGGCTCGACACCACGGTGGAAGGCGCAGTGACACTACTGTCACATGCCCATACCGACCATCTGGATCTCGAGGAGGGTACACGAGTGCTGACTACTGCGGCGACTGTCGATGTCATGAAGGCGAGGAGTGTCGACCTCGAACTAGAAATCGAGACAGTGGAATGTGGGAGGACCGTTGCATTGGACGGTTGCACAGTGACCGCCCTCAATGCAGGCCACGTGCTCGGCTCCGTCATGTTCCTGATCGAGTTCGATTCCGGTAGGTCCGTGCTCTTTACAGGCGACTTCAATGTTGTTGACAGCATCGTGCACCAGGCCGCAATACCGGTCAGCGCCGATGTCCTTGTCACTGAGGCCACCTACGGTACGCCCAGCCATGTATTCCCGCCCAGAACCCTCACTCACAGACGCATCGTTGAATTGGCGCGCAGTGCTGTCGAACAGGAACGGGTGATGTTGCTCAGGGCCTACTCCCTTGGAAAGGCACAGGAAACCATCGCGTTGCTCCGCAGTGCGGGGATCCCAGTAGTCTCAGGGAACCATGTGATTGACAGTGTCTGCGAGGTATATCGCAGACACGGAGTTCCACTCGAGTTCCTGTCTCTGGAAGATGACTCAGTGGGGGATGTCCTTGCGAGAGGGTGCGGGTTGGTGTCATCGTCGCCGAAGAACACGTATCATAACCTCGTTGGAGCCCTGGGAGAACAGAATGCCGAACAAATCTGGGAGAGGACTGACAGATACGAACTGACAGGCTGGAACGACGATAGTTCAACCATACCGCTGAGCGGGCATGCCGACTTTCCGGGGCTGGTCGGCTTTGTGAGAGGCGTCGACCCTAGAGTCGTCTATGCTTTCACTAGCAATGCAGAATGCTTTGCAGACCATCTTAGGAGAATCGGTATGAATGCAGTTGCCATAGGGTAGGTGATACCAGTGGAGTCGTGGGAGGATAGTCTCGTGGAGCCGACCCATGCAGAGGCATTCTTCTCTGTATCAAGCACAGGGGAGATCCACGAGAGGTTGAGTTATGACTATGTGGACGAGGGAGGATACTATCGGAGGGTCCTCTCCGACCAGGAGCTACTGGATGCTGAGATAACCAAGCTGTCCACAAACATGCAGAGGATATTGGATGCTGAGAGGGTCGAGATCAACGGACGTAGGACGATGTCAGACGTCGAATACGTGGATATCATCATGCGGGACGCCCGTTCACTCGTCTCGGCAATCTTCCTGATCGACTTCTGCGGGCAGTTCGAGAGAATAAACAGGATCGAGACCTGGATCGAGGAGGAGGAAGCTCCATATGACTTCGAGATATTCTGGAGGTTCCCACGTGGCACAAGACTGCTCGAAGTACATACCCAACTAGAATATGACAATCATGGTGACATCCTGAGCCTTTGGGCATCGACCGGCGATCGTGTCGGCGGGTACGAGAGATTAGTCTTCGAGCTCCCAGAGCGATGACGAGGAGGTGGTCGGTACATTGAGTACGCAGCTTGCACTACTTGGCATGCTCCTGATATTCTTTGGAATCATGCTCATCATGATAGCTCAGTTGTCAAAGCTGTGGCCCACTCATGACGACGAGACACAGCAGAGGATCGAGAGTAGGGGTATCATACTCATAGGGCCAATACCCATAGTGTGGGGTTTTGGAAGACGGGGAAAGCTCATCTCCATACTACTGTTCGTGGCCGTGTTGGCGATCACGCTCATTCTGATATTGGCTTAGAGGACCACCCGCACTCTGGACAGATACTTGCACCTGGAATAGTCCGGACAATCTTGCCGTTAGTGAGACACTCAGGACATATGTTCAGTGGAGAACGACACACGGGACAATGAATCCTACGGTTCAGGTCTCGGATACAGGTTATGGTGCCGCAAGAGTGACAACGGACTGCGTGATCGTGACAGAACTCGTTCCTGCAACGGTCGCATTTCACCTTTGACTTGGCCCCGCATACGGCACACATCCTGACCATAGGTCACACCCGAGCCTACACACATCCATCACTTACATAAGTCTATGCCTGTCGCTCATGTTACCCACGCATCACAAGGACACTTAGGCGCCTAAGACGAGCCTTGTATCCGTGATCCGATGATCTTCAGATGTAGAAACTGCGGAGAAACGACTGCGGACATAGACACAATACTGGACGGTGCATGCAGGTGTGGCAGTACCAGCTTCCAGCTAGTGTCTGAGACAAGAACAGTCTACGATGACAACATCTCACTGAAGGAGGCAATCCGACGGGACCTTCATCTATGGCTGGACCTCAACATCGACGCCGTCAACCCAGAGGACCTGACATGCCTGAGGGTGAAGTTCGAGATGGAGAGACCAGCGGATAGACTCCAAAAGCCGCCTCAGCCGGGCACAGGCTGATCTCCCTGCGCGCCTCTCAGCGGGGACTCTATCTGTGCAATCTGGCTCTCGATCTCCTCTCCGAGGTCCACCCTGCCTGCGACTGCGGCAATCCTCTTGACAGCTCTCAGATTATGTATCAGCGAGTCGAGCCATGAGTATATGTCACCCGAATAGGCCCACAACTCAAATTCTCTCTCGAGGAGCTGAGAGAGACCCGAAGGATTGAGACCCTTCTCACGCATCTCGACTAGCCAGCGGCCGAGACGTATCTTCGGATGCTCGCACTCGGGGTAGAACCTGCACCCGCAGTCAAGAAATGCAGTGGTCCACTTACCGAGCACCTGAAGGACCCAGGGAGACAGACGTGATGCTCCATCATCCCGCCGCGCCAGAGACCCAATGTCGTGGAAGACTCCTGAGAAGAACCTCGTGGGCATGTGGGTCTTGAACGCTGAGTCGATCTCACCCTGCATCCTAGAGCTGAGATAGACGTTCTCGAACGGCTCGAGGCCTATTGCAATGTCAAGGAGGTCACGGGTGCCAATCCTCTTTAGCACCCTCAGGGCCTCTGACGGGGTCAACATGGACTCACATGCAGCCTTGCCAAGCTCGGTGACGCTGACTCTTCCGTCTTGAACTCGGACCATTCGGGTCTTGACCAGGAGTTTCATGGCCTCGACAACGCTGACAGACGGTGATGAGAGTCTGCGGTAGAGTTCCGCCACTGACCTGAGGTCACTAACCCCGGTTGAAAGGACGAGCGCGAGGACCTGTTCGGCGCTCTGCTCCAAGTCTGCGACAGACTCTACTGCCTCGACGACGCCGTTGAGAAGATCGATTGCAACCTGGTCCTCAGTCCGGTCCTGCCCCGCATGGTACTTACGGTCAGGCTGGACCACCAAGTAGACACGACCTATGTCGTGTTTTCCGAGTCGCCCTGCTCGCCCCAGCATCTGTTCAAACTCTGCAATCGAGAGCCATTCTGACCCCATGCTCAGGGACTCGAATATCACCTGTGAGGCGGGAAGGTCAACTCCTGCGCCCAATGCCGCAGTCGTGACCACTGCAGCGAACCGCTGACGTGCAAACGCATGCTCTATTGCCCTCCTCTTGTTGTATGACAATCCACCATGGTACACACTGCAGGAGACATTGTGTTCGTTGAGCCAGTCACTCAGTTCCTTGGCACGTCTCCTGGAATAGGTGAACACGATGGACTGACCCCTGTTGCCCGTACTACTGAACCGGCCATACTCACGTCTGACAAGTCCCTGGATTATCCTGCGCTTCTCCTCTTCATTTCTTGCCAGCACGAGATGACGTTCGAGTGCCACAGGACGACCGTGAAACTGTACGAGCCTCAGGCCGAGTCGTCTGGCAAGTTCGTCAGGAGAGCCCACCGTTGCAGAGAGGCCGATCAACTGGAGTCCTGGATAGTGATACCTCAACCTCAGGATCAGCCCATCCAAAAGGGGACCCCTCTCCGGGTCAGAGAGGTTCTGGATCTCATCAACCACTACTGTGCCCACATCCCCAAGCTCAGACATGTTGCGCATTCGGAGCATCAGGTCGAGTGCCTCGTAGGTGGCACATATGATGTCCGCATCCGAGATGTCTGTGTCGACGACTGGTCTCCCCTCATCTCCGACATCCAGTCTAGACATGCCGACCCTGATGCCAGTCCGTAGGCCCAGTCGTCTGTATCTGCGTCGCCACAGGTCATACTTCTCATTCGTGAGGGCCACTAGCGGAGAGAGATAGACCATCTTCCTTCCGACCATTGCACGTGGGATTCCCGCCATCTCGCCGATCAGCGTCTTTCCTGACGAAGTGGACGACACGACCAAGAGGGACTCACCATCGAACAACCCGGCCTGAATCACGGCCTGCTGAATGGGCAGCAGGTCCTGGTAGCCCTCGGACCTCAGTATCTCCTTGAATGCGTCCGGTACCGGCAGCGTGCTGATTGACACGGTCTCCTCAGGCGGCACGGCCTCTATCCTGTCGAACAACGTGACGTGAGGACACTGACTCGGGGCGAAACCCGGACTCACCATCTCGAGGACGCGCGGCAGGGACTTCAACCTTGCAACTTGGGACTCGAGCTGTCTCAGCATCGCCGAGGAAACAGACAGTCCTAGTCCCTTGAGGTCACTCTTGAGTTCTGACTGGGCACAGCTGACACATGAAACGTCAACCTCCGAGAGGGAGACAGTGTTGCTAGAGGTCAAGATTGTCAGACGGTTGTCCCTCAGACAATGGACACAGACGGGTACTTGCTGGGGTCTAGGTGCTTCGTGGCTTCGAAGGAAGTCTTCCAGTCTGGCCATGATGGAGGGGGTCTCGCTCTGCGGTACCAGTATGCTCCGGGCGTTCTTCAGTATCGTATTGAACTCCTTGGGCTGAAAATAGACGGGTCTGTTGCCACGCAGAAACCATGCCCTCAGTATCTCGAGCGCGCCACTTGGACGCAGGCCGAATTCTATTGTGCCCGTTGACTCGATACGTTGACGGTCTAGTAACCTCTCACCCAGAAGATCCATCCGGATGACCATCTCTCTCTTTGTGCCGCGGAGCAAGAGGGCAAAAGGTCTAGAGAGACGTTCCGTCAATACGTTGTCCGTGGACTCCACGAAGTCGACCCCTCTGTCGTCCCGTCAGGTTGTGCAAAAACTATATCGGTGCAGTCAAGCATCGTAGATGAACTTGCTCTTGTTACGCATGACCTCTCCCAGGGTTGCCTCGTATTCTTGCATCAGTGCGTCAAGACCCACACTCGTGTCAAACCCTGCTTTCTCTACGATCATCCAGCCATCGACGACGCCGGACTCATTTGTGAGAGCGAATCGGTTGAACGGGGTGGCCATGATCTTCATGCGCTCCATGGACCGGGCCCGCGTCTGAAACGTCTGGACAAAGGACTTGTACAGCGGACCATTCGTGCCAGCAAGAACGAACCGAGCCCGTTGCTCGCCGGACACATGACGTACGTTTATTCTACTTGCGAGATCTATGACGTGTGCCGTAGTTGGCACCGACGCCTCTGGATGATGCCTCAGTATCATACCGGCGCTCAACACGTTGCCCTTTTCTATCACGACCTTCCTGATGTACGTCACAATCTCCTGATATCGATCTGTCTCAAGCGGGTCTATGACCTCAGGATTGACTATGTCCACGAGGGGCAGAGGCTCGTCCGGCCTGAGACGAGTGGGATCGAACATCAGGATAGAGATCGGCTCAATGATATCTGAGCGCTTGTTTCCTGACACGGCAGTACCCCTGAACACGCCAGGGCCTATCAGAACTGAGTAGACTGTGTCCTCCCTGAGTAGAGACCAGAGTTGGCGGGACAGGATGAGCACTCGTCCGGTCACTTCAGCCTGCTTCAAGACGCCTGTATTGTAATCGTAGAGGTGAACATCGAGCAGCCAGAACATGGGACCAGGCTGAATCATGCAGTCTCTCTCCCGTACACATACTTCTCAAGAAAGTCTCCTATCAACGACACTGCGACCACATCCCTCGCATCAGCGCCTGCCGACTCGATCTTCTCGGCAACCTCCTCTCGGATCTCATCCAAGGGCACATTGGGAATCTGCAGACGCTTTGCGATCTCGCTCTCGCACTTCTCTACGCACTCAATGAGACCCATGCCCTGATGCCTCAACACTCTCACGATTCGCTCCAGCCGATCCCGGATGTACATGATGCGGTCCTCCCTCCTGCGACGGGCAGCAAGCCGAACATCCCTCTCCAGGAAGTCGAATGGAGAGTCCATGTCTGGCTCAGCCTTTGAGCCCCGTGTTGATGAACTCCCTATGCTCACGAGTGATGATTTGTCACCGCGTCCAGTGGGGCGGGGAGCTACGTGGATGACGAGCTGAGCCAATGAACTTGAGGACATTGACGCGATGTCCATCTTCAGGTCGTCAAGGACCCTGTTTGCTCTCCGTATGGCAGACTCAGATGTTGCGGATCCGGGTATCTGTGTGATGATATCGCAAAGTCTCTTGAAGAAGGCGACACATCCGCTCCTAGCGTGAAGGACACGACCACATACCGCGACTGGCGACCAACCAGTGAGCGGAGGCAGGAATGACTGAAGCATGTCTATGCCATTGCTACCGGGATGTTCGGACAACCATGCATCAATGAGGGGAACAAGGAACGACTCTGCCAGCCTCATGCGTACTGCCAGGAGGGATAACGCCTGTTCAGTCGTCATATCGTCGTGGCTCACCGAGCTCTCCGCATTCTCGACATCTCTCATCTTCAGATACATCTCGCGAACGAAAGGACCGTGGAGGTACTCCAGCCAGCGACTCTCAGCGGCTGCAAACTCGAGGAAACTGCCGGGGATATTTGGTACCTCGTGGCCTGTTGCAGCTCGACGACTGAGCTCGTTCGAGAGTAAGTAGACCGCCTTCTTCAGGTCGAGGAGCCCGTCCATATTGATGAGATAGGCTGCCGACGCTATCTGAGAGGGACACGAGAACCTCTGTGAGACAGCCAGGACCTCGTCAGTTGGCAACCGCCTCAACCGCTCGCGGATGTCAGCGTGCTTCTGTGCGAACTCCTGGGTGAGACTCAGCCGACGTTCGTTTCCCAGCCGGGTCAGCTCAGGGTCCTGAGACAACTATAGGACTCCTCCAGAGCACTCACTCTGGCTCTACCTGGTAATCAGTACAGAATATGAATCCTATGTGTATCTCGTCAGGCAGACGACCTGGAGAGAGCTAGGATCCCGTGTAGAGGAGAAGGAAATGGATACCCAGACCAATGAACAGAGATCCAAGGACCAGGGCGCCTATGATTCGGCCCCGGGAGGCATGACGAGCATACTCGACATGAATGACGAGCCACGAGAGCGCATACAGCCCGAAGACAATGAAGATGAGAGCGAACGGCAAGAACAGGGATTCAATGTAAATCTGAAGCATTGCCACTCACATCGAGTTGCTGTTGGTCTGGTCGATCAGCCGGCGTGGCGGATTTAAACATCTCGGTCCCATCGAAACGCGGGGTCATGCCTTGAACCTATGTTCACAGGTATATTCAGTACCGTCAATATTGGCCTTCCTTATCAGTCTCCCGGTCTTCTTTGCAAGACGACGACGTTCCTGGATCGACAGTGCCGGGTCATCCGGGGCCTCTATGCTCTCGACGACGATGTCGCTTCTGATGGTCACGTTCTTGGTCTTGGTCGAGATATGCTCCCTGAAGTCTGATAGGAGCTCGGTCATTATCATGTCGTCCACCTCTGGGGTGCGACCCAGCGAACCACGGGTAAACGACGGCACCTTATCCTCATCCTCGCCCTCGATATTGGCGCCCAGGCCCTTTGGAAACGAGCTCTTAGTGGTCACCTTCCATGGCTTCGTTCCATCAGCCGGCTCGAGTGTGAGCAGGAAGAAGGTCGTAGGCCCGTCGCACGCAATGAGCTGCTGCAGATGCGCAAACGGCATTGTCTCCCTGAGCTTGGTCTTGTACGTCGTGGCCCCCTGATCCTTGGACTTTGACCACTCCAGGGGAATGGGTAATCGAGCAAACTCAGCCGTACGGTCCGTGTAGGTGATGATTGTGCCTGATACCTTATGCAGACCCCCGGCCACACCCCCGACGTATGCCCGGATGAAGAACTTCTCTGTGTCCAGATCGCCCTTGAAATCTACCTTCTTCTGGCTGAGCACCAGCCGTATGGTAGGACCTACATGTTCGCCGACTCCGTACTTCAGGAGTCTGGCGTGGACGAACTCATCAGGCCTACCATGAATGATCTTGGCCAACCAGTCCAACAGAACACCTCACAGACCCTGAGAATGTGTGGCCAATTTAATTCCTTCGCAGTTTCACATGTATCCGAGACTCACGAGGCCCAGAAGGCCCCAGAGCGTGACCCCAATCACTGTCACCACAAGAATCGCAATGAGGTCGATAACGAGACCGGTCGATATCATCTCTCGGAGCTTGACATGGCCAGTGCTATACGCGATTGTGGATGGCGGGGTTCCTGTCGGAAGAGCAAAGTCCATGGACACACAGATTGCAATTGTCATGACCACGAGCAGCGGGTCAATGCCGAGACTCGTTGCAAGGGGTATGGCAACCGGAATCAGGATGACTGCAGCTCCGGTGTTGGATGCGATCATGGTGACAAGGACTGCCACAGTCCCGATTATGATGACAACAAGGGGGGCGGGCAGAACACCAAGGCCCTGCATCTGTTCAGCAATCTGGGTCGAGAGACCTGTAGTGAACATGACTTCGCCCAGGGCGATGCCACTACCCAAGATGAGTAGAGAGGACCAGTTGATACCCGAACTCATGTCCTTCTCGTCTAGGTATCCTATCGAGAGGAGCACAAACCCTCCCATCAGGGCAACAATGGAGCTTGAGATACCGTGACCGCTCCAGCCCACGAGGGATACAAGAAAGTCAGGCAGTCTCTCAGTCAGCCACAGCAGCATGACGGCCGAGAAGACCAGAGTGACAACTCGCTCCTGGAGCGTCATTGGCCCGAGACGCCGATACTCCTCCTCTGAGGCCGTCTTGAGCTCGCGTATCTCAGCGATGTCAGTGGGCAATCTGAACCTGATGATGAGCCATCGCCAGGCGAACAGTATCATGATGATCATCACTGGGAGCCCAAAGGGTAACCAGGACACAAAGGAGATCTCGATACCAAGGAATGACTTTGCGTATGCCGCCGCGAGTGGGTTGGGCGGTGAGCCGACGAGCGTGCCTATGCCTCCCAGTGTGGCTGAGTAGGCTGCACCCAGGATTATGGCCTTTCCGTATCTCTCGCGAACATCCTGAGTCTTGATCTTGCTGATGAGTGCCAGTGCAATGGGGATCATGATGGCCGCGGCCGCTGTATTGCTCATCCACATTGACAAGAATGCACCGACACACATCACGACAAGGACCAGCCGAGGACCTGAACTTGCGCCCTTTGCCAGTATCAAGAGGGCCAGTCGCCTGTCAAGTTCATACTTGTCGATCGCGCGTGCAATCATGAATCCACCAAGGATGAGGACGACAGCTGGATCGAAGTACGATGCCAGGGTGGACGTCGGATTACCTATACCCAGCAGGACAACCAGGACTGGAATCAGAAGAGACGTTGCAACAAGGGGGACGCCCTCTGTGAACCAGAGGATGGCCACAAATACAAGGACGAACGAGGCAAACTGATTCCGCGCGGGCGGCTGATAGTCGATCCTGAATGTCTGCTGAGTCTGTCTGGTGGGCCTGAGGAACCTTACAAAGTCACCCTCGCCCCGGATTGTGGCCGTTATTTGGGATGAGATGAGCGGGTCTCCTGTGGCAATGACCGTGAGGGTCATCTGAGAGCCTGGAGCCAGGATGACCATGTCAGCGTAGCGCAGTGTGACGTTCGTAGCAGGACCAATGAACGAGACCTGCACCTGGTTGGCTGTGCCCGAAGTGACGAACTGAATCGTGAAATTGTGACTCACCTGAATGGTCGGGGAGTCTATGTTGAGAGTGATCTGATAGACTCCGGGCTGCATCTCCGCGGGGGCAGCATGATAGACAACTATGCCTGCCAGTGCAGCAACACAGATGATAACGAGGGAACGATATCGCCTATCCATCTTGGTCCCACCAGTATCTCTTCTACGACAGCCGAGAGGTCATGCTCCCGGGACACTCTAGCAGGGGAGACATCTAGAGACACAGCGACCCGTGTGAAGAAGGCGACGCATCCGCTCGACTTATAATGCTAGTGAAAACGGTTTCCCATCAGTTGGACCTGGAGCGTGTTGCGATGGGACTGAGAGCATCTGGCCATGCCAAGACACTGATCATGTTGTATGTGGTCACACTAGTGATGAGGGCCGCCTTCTATGCCACAATCGCATCTGTGCAGAACAGCTCATACCTTGGTGGCGCCGTGAGTACATGGGATGTGGCAGTCATCATGATGATATATCCCCTCTCCGAGCTCGCCTCTGTATCGTTCTTCGGTTCCTATAGCGACAAGATTGGCAGAAGGCCAGTACTCATCACCAGCCTGCTGCTGACCAGCTGTGCAACACTGCTGTTCGCCACTGCGACTAGTCCGGTCTTCACCTACGGGTATGCAGTCATATTCGGACTGGGAGCTGCGTCCCAGGTCGCCACCAGTCTCTCAATGATAGCAGACTGTTCGTCGCCATTCAACAGAGCGCGTCTGATGGGGTACTACGACCTGTCAACACTCGGAGGGCTCGGGGGAGGTTACGGACTGGCAATGATAATGCTGCGCTTCGGAGTACAGGCTTACAACGTACTGCAGTTGGCCACCATCGCATCCCTCATCAGTGTGGTCGTTGCCATCGGAATAAAGGAGACCAGACGTGTTCAGTCTAGAGATGTCAGTGTAATGAAACTGCTGCGCAAGGTAGCATCTGATAGACGTATCCAGCTCCTGATGCCGGTTTACATCCCGATCATATCGCTATACGGACTCGTGATTGCGAATGCGGAGAACATAGTCGAGGAGCACTTCTCACTCACTGCCTACGACTTCATGATCCTCTTTGGGATGCTCGCGGCGGCCCTGGTGGTGGGCATCATAACTATGGGTCATCTCTCCGACTATCTGAGAAAGAGACGACCCTTCATTGTTGTGGGGCTCATCTCATTCGGAGTACTGGCATTCATCCTGGTCGCATACTCAGGGGACATTGATGCGCTTTGGAGTATCTGGCCAATCCTGCCACTGTTGGGATTTACCGCAGGAGCCTTTCCTCCTGCAGCCATGGCATATCTCACAGATGTATCGAATGAGGAGGCGAGGGGGAGCACAATGGGGGTCTATAGCATCTTCTTTGGGACGGGAATGATAATCGGGCCATCAGTCGGCGCCTTTGCCTACAGTACCTACGGCATAGAGGGTCTCGGCGTAGTCGTTGCGGTCCTCATAGCAATAGCCTCGATAGGAACGTACTTCATGCACGAGCTTGTGCTTGGAGAAGAAGAGAGAGAGCAGGACTGAGAGATAGGGATTTCAGTCAACCAGACACGAAAAGGCTCCTGTTCCAGTACTACGCCCGGCGCCACCACAAGACCGCCGCAATGCCAGTCTAACTTCAAGCCGATAATCCTATGAAGTCAGACGGATCTCATCCAAGGCGCTCAGTAACATAGCACAGTGGCTTCGGATATCATCGGACAGTGACTTCACGGGCTGCTCGGGTGTCTGCGTTGAAAGAGTGTGCACCGCTCCTTGACGATCGAATACTGTCTTTGCAAACATTGGTGCGAGGAAAATCCCACACCGAGCAAGGATGCTGTCTACATCTGTTGCCAACATCGAAAACCCGAAACAAGCAACTATGACAGTGTGAGCAAACTCTCAATGTCTCGACCAAGCGTGAGGAGCCCGATCCATAGCACAGTCACGCTTTCTGCCATCCAGAGGAGCCGGATCAAGTCAGGTAGGTAGAGGGTTTCATAGGATTGGGGTGGCGACCAGAGGAACACCATCGACCCAGGGATCAAGAGCAGAAGTTGCTCATAGGCCCCGTAGTGTTCCGTGACACACACGAGGGCCGCAATTACAGATGCAACGGGGTGAGTTGTTGCTGCAAGAGGAGGAAGTATGACAAGAAGACCATTTTCTGCGTGTTCTCATAAGATGCAGAGTCAGTGCTATGAGGAAATACGTCATTCCGTCTGGGCTTGGTTCGCCTGCACAGAAGGACGATGGCCCTCGTTACCGTCAGGAACATGGTTCCAACAATGAATCTGCGATCGCCAGCTCCATTGACCAGATACACAGGGAGTGAGGCGAGTGCGACTACGACGACATTCAGAGAGTGGAGCGCCAATGGGCTTCCGCCGAGCAGACCAGCAACGAGGGGTACAAGTATCCTCTTTCCAGACGGATCTGACGCCGCCAACCCGTTGGCCACGTCTACATTGTAGGCAAAGTCACTGACAGGGGGCTCGGTTGGAGTTCCAGAAGTCAAGGAGAAGACAATACCAAGACAGGTGACAAGCCCAAGAGGTATATTGTCGAGGTCGCGCACTGACCTCGGAGGGGGAGATCAATAAGGGGATCCATTAGTCAGCCATCGTCCGACTTGGCCAGGTGACGTTTCAGACTCAAGTATCCATCTCTGAACTGAACAGTTCGTCCGTCTGTCGAAACGTAACCAGTCGTACTCTCCCGACTGGCTGCTCCAGAAGTTACACTTCGAGCGTCAGGCAAGAGTTAAAATATGGGGGCAGACACCCATAACCTGGAGCAGTCTGGTAAGGAGACTGGTGCATCATGAGACTTACAGCTATTAACATAGTCGTTTCGACCATTTCGCTCGCAATGGTCGGGGTCACGGTCCTGATGGACTGGCTTCAGGACTCTGGCACGTTGACAGCAAACATAGCCTTCTATGCATGGATAGGGGCTGCAGCAACCTTCGCCATCGCCCTATTGATGAGTATTGTAAACACATTCACTGAAGTGACTGGCTTTGTCCACCCCGAGGACAAACTCGTGTGTAACATGCTTGTCTTCCTGGTGGCAATATCGACGACGCTGACTCTGGGAGTTCTCACGGAGGGCATGCCATACCAGTACCATCTCTACACCATTGCGTCCATGATACTGATCGCCTACGTATTCCTGTTCGTCTTCGTCTACTTCAGCAGGGCGATCACACATGGTGGAGAGATGGGTCAGGTGAAAGAGATGACTGCAAGGTTCATGCTCGTCGCCCTCCTGCTGGGTGCGATCATGTCAGGACTTGTTGTACTTCTCGATTACATCTACAACCTGCCCGGTCTTCAGTACGGTGGTGCTGCACTGGCCCTGGGTGGATTCTCAACACTTCTCGTTGTGATAATACTGCTGGTGCTGGGACGCCGCTACGAACCGGTCGGCCAGTAGACCGATGAATGGTGGAGCAAGGGAGGGAGAAGACCTCTCCTGACCGCAACTCCACATCCCTGTTTCTAAGAGATGCGTTTCCCTGACGACGCATCGGTCTGTCTTCTCATGCTGGAGCATTCAACCATGGATCTAACCACACGATAAGGTGATAAGGCACGTCAGGGTCCTATCCTGTGACCCACGTCAGACTGTTGCTAGGGGCGAATCACGAGGAGATGCCAGACGGAAAGCTATGGATTGGCCACTACCTAGACAAGGATGGCAATAAGACTGACCAGAAGTTCGAGATAAGTGTGGACCTGCTCAGGAAGCACGGAGGAGTCTTTGGTTCAACCGGGTCTGGAAAGACAGTCCTATGCAAGGTCATCCTCGAGGAGGCCGCAATGGAGGGAATCCCGGTACTGGCGTTCGACCCCCAGGGAGACATAGCCTCACTGATGCTTCCGGGGGACCCTGCTGAGCTGAAGTCAAAGGGAGTAGACCCTGCTCTACTCAAGGAATACATGGAGAAGGTCATCGTCCGAGTCTACACGCCTGCGAGTAGCAAGGGACTTCAGATATCGATCAACCCACTGAAACTCCCCGATAAGGGCGCAGACCCTGACGACATGATAAGACTACTTGACAACTCTGCGCGCACGCTCGTCAAGGTACTGGCTAAGGTGGCTGGTCTCTCTCAGTCATGGGAGGCCAAGTCATTCGCCGCCGTCTACGAGCTCATCAGGTCCGCCTGGGAGAGAGACATCAAGATAGGAGGACTCGCTCAGCTCGCAGACCTGCTGGTGGCCGATCCTGAGACTGCCGGTGTCGATCTCGAACCGTTCATGAGGCTCTCCGAGAGGCAGAAGCTGGCTATTGCAATCCGGAGTCTCACGGTGGGCTCGTCGCAACTCCTCTTTAGGGAAGAGGGACAGGTCGACTTTGATCAGCTAGTCAAGCCTGTCAACGGCAAGACTCCCATAAACGTCCTCTTCCTCAAGACACTGAGGAGTGAAGAGGAGAAGCACTTCTTCATCGCAATCGTACTCAATCAGTTGTACTCCTGGATGCTCAGGCAGGGATTCAGCGAGAAGCCACGCCTGATCCTCTTCCAGGACGAGGCAGCTCCATTCATACCCGCCGGAATGAAGATGCCCGGGCCGAAAGAGACCTTCCTGTTGCTCTTCCGCCAGGCCAGAAAATACGGTATTGAGTGCCTCATCGCAACTCAGTCCCCGAAGGATGTCGACTACAAGGCCTTTGAGCAGTTCAACAGCATCGTGGCAGGCAGAATCAGCAGCGAACAGTCACTCAAGGTGCTCGAGCGTATCCTCGAGCCAATTGCGGGCGAGGCCGACGCCGAGAAGATCATCACTGCTCTCCCTGGCAAGGGCACCGGGACATTCATCTTCACCTCTGCGGACCTGAAGCCAAAGGTCAACGACATCACTACCAGATGGTTGCTGACCAGACACACCACCCTCACCGAGAAGGACATCCAGACTCACATGGCAGCCCTGATAAAGGAACAGGAGAGGCTGTTCAAGGAGATGGAGAGGGCCCGGATCGAGGAGGAGAAGAGGAGGGAAGAGGAGGAGCGGAGGAGAAGGGAGGAGGAAGAACGTAGAAAGGAGGAGGAGAAGAGAAAGAAACAGGAGGAGGAAGAGAGAAAGAGGCAGGAGGAGGAGAGGAGGAGGCAAGAGGAGGAAGAGCGCAGGGCCCGCGAGGCTGAGCTC
>JAWAQK010000046.1:0-20154 GCA_038893995.1 Candidatus Thorarchaeota archaeon
CCTCTGCAAGACGGACCATCAATTCTCTGTTGTAGCGAATCTTGACCAGACACGTGTATCGTGCTCCAGATACGGGGGACTCACTGGTATAGCCCGTTCCAGTCTGCTGTACGCGCGCGAGCACTCCGTCAAATGTACCGTCGAGATCCGTGAAGCATCTTCTATACTCCTGTTCTAGTCCGCTCAAAGCCTGACCTCCTCTCTCTGAAGCTGCTCACATAGAATATGAATTCCCTCAGGTCCGGTCTGTTACATATCCACGATGACACACTCCTGACCATTGACCTGAAGTGTTTCTGATAGAATTTCGCGACCTTGTCTGCGGTATAGAGCGGCCTTATGTGGCCGAACAACTCAGGAATGCTCCTCATGGTCATCCTCGAGAAGAGCGCTATGATGAAGTCCTGGATGGGGCTCGGGGCGTTCAGATACAGCACGGCTTCGACCTGTTCTGGATCATCTTCGTGCCCATCGTAGTCATGTCTCAGTACTACAGTGTTCTCCGGGCGGTCATCATAGCCGGCATAGGCAAGACGATCGTAGAGGAGGACGTTGCTCCTGAGCCGGCTGTCGCTGGCCGCCGCCGAGAGCTGAAAGTAGGCCTTCACAAAGGTCCGGTTCAGGCCTATCTGATTACGTCTTGCTCCAGATACGAGCCCAGGTCGGTTGGACAGGTCCGGGACAATCGTCTTGAAGGCCGTATCGTACTCGATGGTTGCCCAGGGCGGGACAAGTCTGTGTCTTTCCTGAAGGCTGATCCACTGGAGGACCATCCTGTCCGTATCGGGAGCCTGTTCGACTGACTTAGGAATGTCTGTCTTCATGTGGCCCGTGTGACAGAGGGTTGGAATCAGCTGTCTCTTCATGTCTCTCGCCGAGCTATCCTTTGCCACACCGACCAGCAGTATCCTGTTTCTCCAGCAGTACATGGTCATCAGCTGCAGACAGCAGTAGCTCAGGAAGGCAATGTCATTGGTGGTCATCCATCTACCTCCGATCCTGAACCTCTGCTGACAGTCGACCGATGGATCCTCTGAGAAGATCCTCTCGCAGAGATCTCTGACCAGTAGTTCAACTCGCTCGACGACGTCTCTGTACTTCGGATCTATCTCGAAGACATTGCCTCTTCTGACAATGATGGGGTCCTCGGACAGACTTCTCTTCATCCCCTTCTCCAGTGCCGCATCAAGTCTGGACTGACCCCTATCGCCAGTCAATCGAAGAGTATCACTCAGTTCCTGCCTGGTCATTGACCGGCTGTGAAGCAGTTCAGCCACGATTCGGGGCAACAGGTACTCTGCCCTTGGAGGTGGGGTGTTGAGCTCTCTCAGTCCAAAGATTCTCCTGAAATAGACCCATTCGGTCTTTGTGAAGGGTCTGCCCTTCACCTCGTGACCGATGAGTGCACACTCGGTGTCAAGATCTATCCGGTGCTCTGAAGTCTCTGCGTAGGATGATGCCTGTTCAGCAGAACAGATTCTATCAAGGAGTAGGATATCGACATGGTCCTTGTCTGAGACAAGTCTGTACGCTAGATAGAACTCTGCGAGACACATCATGTACTCAGCAAGGGCGGAGTTATCTGCGACATAGGCATCCCCGCGGCCAACGGCGACCTCCAGTGGGCCGTTCTCGTCACGCGGCAGCAGTGACTGGTCCAGAAATGGGACCTCGTTCACATATACGGGAAGTACACTCGTCACACCTCTGCCACTTGAGTAGGGCTCGCGGTATCTGATGCTGATACTTCCCGACTCATCGACCATGGCGACGCCAGTTACAGCAAACGCCCCTGCATAGAAGATCATCATGTCGAAGAGTCTGTGTTTGTACAGAGTCCCATCTATCCCTGCGAACGTGAGACGAGTCTTTCCAAAGAACCTCCTGACGAACTCGACATCGGTCATCTGGTCATGACTGATCATGAGCCGTGAGATTGCCGCATCATATGCTCCGCTCAGAGCCTCAAGCCTAGTCGTGTAGTCTCGGACCTGTTTCTCTGCACTGCTCCGCAGCTGGCTGCCCACCCGGTTCGACGTTGGGCCGATTCTTGACGCATTGCCGCTCAAGTTATCCCGTTCATTCCCAGTTTCCATGAGTTCCCTGAAATAATAGTCTTGCTAGGACATATATTGAGGTGCAATGCATGTCAGGAGTCAGGACGCGTTCTGATTGGCCTCAGACTCCCGTCCAACGCGCCGCAGGGTCGCTAGCAGGATGGCCAGTGGCACTGACACTACTAGACCCATGATCCCGGCAACAAGGTAGAGTGTTCTGAGGCTGCCTGTCGTGATCCAGACCCATTGACCTACGATTGGGGCCACCAGTCCTGTGGACGACATGATGAACGTAAAGCTTCCAAGTGTACGTCCCTGCATCTCCTTCACTGCACCCTCCGCAACTAGCGACCTCTCTGCGCCGCCCCACATGACAATTGGCAAGGCCCATGCAATGTTCAGTGCAAACATCATCGCCAGCCCGGAACCCAGTGCAAACAGGACGAATATGGTGGATTCTGCGATCACAGAGAACAGTAGTGCGGCCCTACGGTTGCGGTTCACCAGTTCGCTCGCCGAGTACATCAGCAGTGCACTCGTGAAGGAGAAGGCACTCCACGTCTGGGCGTACTCCACATCAGTTACACCCCACTCAAACACGCAGAGGTTCCCCAAGTAGCCGATGACCATGTTGAAGCAGAAATAGAACGGCACCATTCCGACTACCAGCTTCCAGAAATTGGGTCCGACACCCTTGAATGTCAGCACAGGACCGCGCCGGGCCCGTTCCATTATCTTCTTGTCTAGGCTCTCGTGGACCATTACGATGACGGATATCATGCCTATGATGGCCATCACTGCGCCTATGAGCATCAGTGTGTCCGCATTCGTGCCTGCAGAGATCATGGCTCCAGCAATCAGCGGACTCAGGCCATCAGCTACAAATGCTGGTAGGAGCACGAGCATGAACTTTCGTGGAGCATCAGTGGCCTGTTGAGCCGCGATAACGTCTGCAGGCATTGCTCGGGTGATTATGAGTACAAATGACCAGCCACACTGTGCCATGGCGTAGAACAGAGGTATTGCTGGCCAGACCGGGAATAGCGTCATCCCTGACAGCCCTGCCACCATGGGCAGGAATGCGACTATCATTGTCCTTCTGCGTCCGATGAGGTCTGAAGCCATTCCAGATGCGTAGAATCCGAACAGCAGTGCAACTGTACCTGCCGTGTAGGTCGCACCCATCTGGAACTCCTCTGTCAGGTGGTCCTGCATGAAGACTCCAAATCTCCATGCCCAGATGCTCATCGAGAACTGCGAGATGCCTGTGGCCACTGCAAGTCGCCATAGGTCTCCAGTCAGGCCGAGGAATTCTCTTCGCAGACCCGGACTGGTATGAATGTCGCTGGAGCTGATACTCATACGTACACCCACAGGTCGCGGACTCAATGACTACTTTAACTAATCTCTGTGGCAGCGCTGCTGTCGTCTGTCGCCCGCCTCAGACGAGAGTCACAGTCGCACCACTGCGGCGATATATCACGTGTACCAAGAGGGGAGTGGTCCCTAAACACATTATTAAGACGATTCAGCAGGCGCGAGCACAAGACTGGAGACCTGACCTATGAACAGAAGAGGAGCACTCATCGCAATAGAAGGGATCGATGGGTCAGGAAAGACGACACAGGCAGAGATGCTTGTCAAGAGACTCAGGCAACATGGTCTAGAGGCGGAGCTGTTGCATGAACCTACTGAAAGTGAGTGGGGGCATAGAATAAGAGAGCTCGCACGCAGTGGACGAACTGTGTCACCTGATGAGGAGCTGGAGTACTTCATCAATGATCGAAAGTGGGATGTGACGAATAACATACGGCCACTGCTTGAACAGAATGTGGTTGTCGTGATGGACCGATACTACCTCTCAAGTATCGCTTACCAGGGTGCTCTGGGGATCGACACTGATCGCATCGCCAAGATGAATGAGTTTGCACCGCGTCCGGACCTCGTCATCATCTTGGACGTCGACCCCACGACAGGCCAGGAGAGGATCGAGAGAAGAAAGAAGGGACGTCCAAACTACTTCGAAGACCCCGCCTACCTCGAGAAGGTCCGCATGATCTTCAGGTCGCTTGAGGATGTGTTAGAGAATGTCATGATCGTGGATGCGTCCGGCAGCATTGATGAAGTGCACGAGACTATCTGGAATCTGGTCTCGTCCCTCCTGAGGTCGCTCCATGTCGAACCAGTATGAGTGGTGACAGAAGAGAATCGGTACTGTCGCCTGGAGGCTGTCTGGCCCACACGCAACTCTTAAAGATGCCATGTCCCAAACGCCCGCACACAAAGAGTCTGAGGAGCGCCCCTGCTTGCCCATTATCCTGTCTGAGGCTGACCTCATCCTGAACCGAGCAGTCACGTTTGAGTGGCTGTATACAAACGGGCTTGGCGGTTATGCCTCTTCAACTGTTGTAGGGCTCAACACCAGAGGTCATCATGGGCTACTGATCTGCTCACTCAGTCCTCCTGTGGACCGGTGGCTCACAGTATCGCGACTGGATGAGGTGGTCGTCACCTCTGAGGGCGAGTGCAACTTCAGTACTGAGCAGACTCCTCACGAGATGACCCGGGGGTACAGGTACCTCAAGGGATTCCAGCTCAACCCCCTTCCGCAGATGATCTATGCGACGCCCAAGGTCGAGATGAAGAAGACCGTGTTCATGGCGTACAGGCGCAATATCACAGTTGTAAACTACGAGATTACCACAGGTGAGGAAACGGTCTTCACAGTGACCCCGCTCCATACCTCTCGTAGACTCAATGATCGTCCCCCAATGCTGGACTTCACCCCACAGTATGAGACCATTGATTCACAGACCTACTTGGCCTACGACGACAGAAGCTATAGCCCGTGGGTCTTTGCATACACACCAGATATGGAGTTCATGCCATCGAAGATCCGTGTCACGCAGCCTCAGGTCTACCGACACGACCAGGCCACAGGATTGCCCTACGTAGAAGAGCTCTGGATACCGGGCGTCTTTCACACCATTCTCTCTCCGGGATCACACTTCCTGTCGTTCCTATTCGCGGCATCGTCGAACAAGAAACAGCTTGTGCAGGATGTCGGGCCTCTTGCCAAGGCCACGGTCAAGGACTTCGCCAGACTGAGATTTGATGAACTCCGACGCAGAAAGATGCTCAACGACAAGGCATTCTCACTGACGGGAAAGACAAGGGACGAGGATATCGAGTGGCTCGTCTTCAATGCAGACTCTTTCATTGTCGATAGAGCGACGTCCAAGGCCCGGTCAGTCATCGCAGGCTACCACAACCTGGTCGACATTGGTCTGGACGCACTAATATCCGTGCGTGGTCTGACAACGGCAATTGGTCGATTTCAGGATGCTCGGGAGATACTGACGACCTACGCACGGCACTCTCGCTACGGTCTTGTCGCCAACAACTTCCCTGATGTGGGCATTCAGCCCGAGTACAACAGCGTGGATGCGTCGCTATGGTACATATTGGCCCTCAAACACTATGTTGATGCGACAAGCGATCTCGAGTTCCTACGCGGTATCGCCGGAGAGACTGCACAGTCCATAATCTCGGCATACCGACTGGGAACCAAGTTCAACATCCACGAGGATCACGACGGTCTGATATTCTCCGGAATAGAGGGTGTCGAGGTCTCCTGGATGAACGAGAAGATTGGCGACTGGGTGGTCACCCCGCGGATTGGCAAGTGTGTGGAGGTCAATGCACTCTGGTACAACTCTCTGATGAGCATGCGGGACATGTTGAGGGCACGGGGTGACGATCCCTACGAGTACGATGCAGTCGCCCAGTGGGTAAAGGAAGCGTTCGTCCAGGCCTTCTGGAACGACGAACTCAACTGTCTGTACGATGTGGTCAGCGACGAGGGGAACGACCCCTCAATCCGACCCAATCAGATCTTTGCGATTGGGCTCCCATATCCGCTACTTGAGGGCGAGAAGGCGGAGGCGGTCCTGAGCATGGTGACAAAGGAACTCCTGACACCGTTTGGACTGCGGACCCTCTCTCCCAGAGACAAGAGATTTGCGCGCGCGGTCACAGGAGGTCCGCGATCGATCGCTGGTGCAGTGCATCAGGGTGCGGTTCATCCCTGGTTGATCGGTCCCTTCATAACGGCGTATCTGACTGTCAAGGGACGTACGGAGGACAACAGGCGGTTTGCTGAGAAAGAGTTCTTCCGGCCCGTCTTGAACACGATTCGCTCGGGGTGCCTGGGCACGGTGTCCGACATGTTCGATGGTTCCAAGCCTCATAGAGACCGGGGTTGCGTGTCTCGTGCACGGAGTGTAGCAGAGCTACTGCGTGTATACTTTGAGGAGCTCTGAATGCCAATGTCGCTGCCCGACAGTGTCAGGCTGATCCGGGTTCCCACCGGCCTCCCGGTCGGAGATGTGAACTGCTATCTCATCCTGGGAGAGCCTCTGACTCTGATTGACACAGGACTGATGACAGACGAGGCGTGGGCTGCCATTGAGAGAGGGTTCGCCGAGGTCGGTTTGAGACCTGGAGACGTGGAACAGATCCTGCTGACACACGGGCATGTGGACCACGCGGGTCTCTGCAGTCGCCTCAGTTCCGAGAGACTCAGACTCCACGGGGATGTGCCGAGAGTGTTCATCCACGAACGGGACCACCATCGTGTCGTTGATTATGACTCGTTCATAGAGAGGCGTGCAGAGGCCTATGTCCGAGTTGCCAAGATGGCTGGAGTCCCACCTGAGTCGCTGAGTATCTCGCCATCTCTGATCGTGTACTACTTCAGAGAGCTTGGGGCGTCGATACCACACGCCACCCCAGTCCGCAACTCTACTGTCTTTGATAGCGGGGCAGGGGGGCTGAAGATCGTCGATACCCCAGGTCACACGATGGGTTCCATGTGCCTGGTGTTGGAGGCAGAGAGAGTGGTGTTCTGTGGAGACCACATACTCGGTGACATAAGCTCCAATCCGAGCATAGACTTTGACTCAGTCGATGATATACCGATGAGGATATACCTCCAGTCCATCGAGAGGATGCTGCCCTACAGTGGCTATCTCTTCCTCCCAGGACATCGGTCATTCATCACTGATGTCAATGCAAGGATCGAAGAGCTCAGACATGAGTACTCTACCAAGCTCGAGCGCGTCATGACTCTCCTGGGCCAGAAGCCAAAGACGCTCTTTGAGGTCTCACGCATGTTGTTTGGATCCTACCGGTTTGACCAGCTGATACTTGCCATCTCCGAGACATTCGACCTTCTCAGGATCCTTCGTGATCAAGGTCGAATCACTATGAACGAAAGAGATGGAGTCTGGGTGGCCCAGAGAGCAATTCTGTGATCCCCGTCGGCCAAGGCGGAGTTGTGGGATACACCTTCAGAACGACTGTGCTAGGTCTCGAGCAGTCTTCGCAACTCCTCTGGCAGCCTGCTCTGGACCGAGCTGGGCTGGGTCAGAAAGCTGTTCTCCTGCGGCATGACAAGGCTCCAACCGCCTCTGGAGTATTCGTACGCGGTGCAAGACGCATACTCACTGTCGAGCCAGTCCTTGAGTGTGGGCTCCCCACCATAGACCAGTGACCTGAAGATGACATCGACATCTGGAGCCACGACCACTGCTATGCTCCCTCCGACGTTATTTGAGGCTATGGACGTGAGTGTATACTTCACCCTCTTCACAGAACTTGTGAGAGAATGTCCGTGGTCGTCTGTCGACCACCACTTCCTTATCTGCTCGGCCAACCTCGCTGGGTCTGAACCACTCTTCAGCTCGTATCCTGATAGGTCCTTGAGGACAATGGTGGGCGTACCGAACTCCCTCTCCATGATCCTGGCGGTCTCCACTGATGGAGTGTCCGGTGATGAGTAGATTGCCGTCAGCATGGGGATGATACGTGAGTGGCAGAGGTCATCTATCTGCTTGGTCCCCGTGTCTGAGAGCCTTCCGCCCCAGTCAGTCGGTTCGCCATGCACTACGAAGTATACGAGGGTCCTCGGGTAAATGGCGGTCTCTCTATCGCGCCTCTCCATCATCTCGAACATCTGTCAGCCCCCGCTATGCTCGTCACACGAGGTTAATAACGTCATCCGTATATTCCAGGCCTTCATACTGGTCTGTCTTGAAAAGGCTTTTACACAAAGACTCGAAACTGATTCCAGAGGTCGAATCAATTGAGGATCACACTCGACAAGTTGAACCGTCTCGATGGTCAGACCTGTTTCATCTGTGGAAAGTACCTGCTGAACTATACCCCCGGTGACCTTGCCTATGAACAGATTGTGCTGGGAGGTCCTAGAAAGGCAAAACCTGAGAGGTATCATCTTTTCCAGTGTCCCGGCTGTGGGCGAATCGGACACAAGAGATGCTGGTACGAACACGCCGACAAGCCTGTCGGTGCAGGTCTGTTCAGGGGACCAAAGGGTTTTGAGATGAAGTGCCCCATCTGCGGACATCTGATCGCACCTCTGAGGAAGGATAAGACCGACTGGCGGAAGGGCTACGAGATCCCTGGCCATCCTGATAGTGAGCTACTCGAGCTCTACATTGCGGACGTGAGCCAGTACAAGGCCAGTTCATTCATTGGGAAAATTGGTGCTGCAATCGGGGGGTTTGTGAAAGCAGTTTCGGTGGGGTTCAGCAGCCTGACACCGGCAGAACGAAGCTCCATACAGGCCGCTGCAGACAGGAGTGGGCAGTCGATGTCGGACGTTCAGGACCGGGTCTTTCGACTCAACATCAGTCCTCAAGAGAGAACTCAGCTGCGGGAACTGAAGTGCCAGCACTGTGGAGCACGGTTGCCTACACCTGGCCAGTTCGACGACGCTATAATCTGTGAGCACTGCAACACGGCTCATCTACTGTGACACAGGAACAAATACGTCTGTCACGGCTTAAGTGACTCTAGTTCCTGCGGTGCTACGATCCATGCCGCTCTAAAGCTGTGCAATACCGTATTCGAAAATACGAGGGAGGTGACGGGATTCAGATCCTTCAAGTCCCTCCCCCTCGTTGAATCGGTCCCAATGGACGACTGATCCCGCTCATGGGGCCTTGGCACATGAGAATCTATTGCGTACAGTCGTCGCAGCTAGTAGACTTCCCGGGGACTGCGAGTCAGCCGCTCCGGCAGTTGTCCTCCCTCGCCGACCACCTCAAGTTCGTGTCCTCGGCCGTAACGACCGCCATCCTTGGCAAGAAAACCGGTCTTGGATATACCTTGTGCCTGCCTCTCTGCAGTCCTGCGAGTGATCATACTGACACCATTGGGAATCATCATCTTGAGCTTCTTCTGAGTATCGTCTATGATCAGTAGTATCGAGTCGTCAGACGACGATCGAGTAGTCTCCTGAAACTGAGAGTTCTTCTCATTGAACTCGAGATAGATTGGCATCTCACTTGACCTCCAGTCTGAGTGACTGAGTTGTTGAGAGTCAACACGGTATATATGTCAATCTCGCCTGACATGCCTTCGAGGCGAGCTCCTGGTCACAGGGGTCTACTGACTGGCCTCTAGTGATATGAGGCTCATCTCCATTCACTGTCACTCTTTGGAAGCGTATCCTTCGGAGGCTCAGTCTTCTCGTATTCCTTCACCAGCTCGACCACGCCTGGCACCCAGTCGAGTCCGAGTTCACGGATCTTTGCGAGAGTCGGGACACCGTTACGAGTCCATCCCCTGCGCCTGTAGGTCGCGTCGGTGAGCAGTCTGTATTGTTCCTCCCTGAATGAACGTAGGGCCGCGATCTTGTCACGTGTGCTCATCTTTGAGCAATCGATCCCACACTTCTCCTTGAGCTGGGCGTCGTACCTCTCTCTCCGACTCTCGTACTCCCACTCCGTCACGGGACCCATGCTACGGTAGGGTGGGTTTGAGTCGTGGACTCTGAGCCCCTTGCCCTGTCTGATGTTGAACAGACGCTGAAAGTTGTAGACCTTTTCGCTCATCTTGATGAGGTCGTTCCCGGTTACTTGCTTTCCTGTCATGGCCGTGTAGAATCTTGCATAGAACTCAACGTGCTTGGGCACCTTGGCTGGTTCCGCGCTCTGCTTGTTATCGGCAGGCACGACGTCGTTCCATGGGAGCTTGCAGAGACCATTCAGTCCGAACCATGTCCTCCACAGTGGGAAGTAGTACAGGGCCTCAGCCTTCTTCTCGAACGTCGGTAGGTACTTGTGCACCATGTCCATGAATATGAGCCAGGCCTCGTCGTGCTGAGGTCCCTTGAGTGTGAGCCCGTATCCCCCCTGCTGGGCCAGGCTCTCCTTGGTCACGTACTCGCTGTATTCCAGCCCCTTGTGCTCCATCCCGATGTCCTGCATGAATGCCCTATCTACACCGAAGTTCTTGGCAAAGTAGTCCTTCAGATAGGCAACTCCCTTGCCAAAGTGCTCAGCGCCCCATCCCTTTCCTGAGGCCATCTCGTGGAGAACGGCAAGCACCTCATCTGCAGCTCCCCACTTGAGTCTGTGACCCCCGGTCGCTCTCTCATCAATCAACCCCTCCTCGTACAACTCCATGACGAAGGCCATCGTGGTCCCAAAGCTTATCGTGTCGATGCCGTAGGTGTCACAGTAGTAGTTTATCTCTGCGACGTCATGCGGATCCCACACTGCGATGTTGGAACCACAGCCTGCGATTGTCTCGTACTCCGGGCCGTCAACAACGACCTGCTGCCCCTTCTTTGGGCCCGTCCGGGGCACAAACCCCTCGATGCAGTGCGAACAGTTTATGGCACAGGGTCTCCAGCAACCGTCCCAGCCCTTGCCTGTATTCGTGAAGATCTTCTCCCACGTCTCGCCGTAGAGGCTCTTGGCCTGTGGGTCGCTACCTGACCGGAAGTTCCTACATGGCAGCAGATCGAACTCGTCCATTATGCTGGGAAGGTGACCTGTTCCGATCACCCTCATTCTGTTCTGCTTCGGGTCCAGCTCGAGTATCTCCGACGAGTGCTCACGGCCTACGGCCTTGACACCCTCGGGGTCAGCGGGGCCGTTCATCTCGAGAGTGATCTTGTCTCTCTTTGCGACGAGCGCTCTCAGCCTCTTGTCAGCAAAGACCGTGCCAGTGCCCCCTCTGCCCGCCTGCTTGTAGCGAGGCATGTTACGCCGCATGTCCCACCACGAGAAGTTGAGACATCCCATCCACGCATGTCTTGCCGCGGGCCCAGTCGCGACTACTGAGATATCGGCCCCTCCCTTCTGGGTATGCCTCTCAGAGAGCACACGCACAAGCTCGTAGGCAGTGTCGGGTAGCCCTGATGCGTCGAGTATCTGGATCCTACCCTCATCCCCGTCGATGAACACATAGACATCCCTGTCCGCCTTTCCCTGGATCGCGATGGCGTCGAATCCAGCAAACTTCAGGTTGGGCCCAAAGTAGCCCCCGACATTGCAGTCGATCGGTATCCCAGTCTGTGGCGAGATTGTCGTCACGATGGACTTACCCGTGCCAGGATACTGAGTGACTCCACCCAGGGGGCCTGAGGCTATGCACAGTACGTTCTCTGGGTCAGACCATTTCACGACTCGGTCCGATGGCATGAGTGTCCACATGAGGTAGAGGTCAAACCCCTTGCCACCATTGAAAGTATCAATGGCCCTCTGGTCCAGAGGCCTGATCTCTATGGACAGTCTTGTCAGATCAACGTAGAGAACCTGACGCGCGTATCCGTGCTTCAGCTGGGGAACCTGATAGGCGAGCTCTCTCAGCGACACTGTACTCACTCCCGTTGGCACCTGCTGTTGCTCACCTGCTTCCAACGTCCTTTTATTCCTACTGTATCGGCCCCATGATGCTGCTGCTCTCTATGATGCAACCTCATTGTGACGCCATATGGGCCGGCGAAGACTCTCCTATTGGTCCACAGGGGCAGCCACTACATCCAAAGTACATTAATATTGTAGGCCGTGGTTCTTTCTATTGCCCCGCGCCCCACAGAACTGCCCCCATCATGAGGTGAAACGATTGGTCAAGACAGTAGAGGCTCCGCCTGAGCTCCATCCTACCATCGAGTCTATAGAAGCCAAGTACGAGGATATCATGAGTAAGGAGCTGAAGTACCTCCCTGAGAAGAGCAGGATTCAGCTCGTGGGCGAGAACGTGATGTTCATCGGCCTAAAGTCCATCGGAATATCTCTCAAGGACGAGTTGGACAGTGTCCTCGGAGTGTCCGGCAGAAACATAGTAATATACCGTCTGGGTCAGGCCTTCGGTCGTAGCGAGGCACAGCGTCTACTGCCGATCCTCGGATACACCGACCCTGTACGGAGGCTGCTGGCAGGACCGATCTGGGCTGCCTACTCCGGTTTCGTGAGGGTACGGCTGTTGCCGGGCTCGAATGTGGCGTCAGACGAGAACTACTTCTTGTTCTACGAGCATCCGGACAACTTCGAGGCTCAGCTGTGGAAGGCCGCAGGTAGGACTTCCCATGACCCGGTCTGTCATTTCAACGCCGGCTACTCTTCCGGCTGGTGTTCGGTGGCGACTGGACTTGAGCTGGACGCAGAGGAGGTCATGTGTGAGGCTGCAGGCCACAAGGTATGCCGATTCATAATGTACCCCAGCAGTAAACGTCTGCTGTATCAGGAGAAACTCGACGAATACAGGAAGTAGAGGTGACTGGAGATGAGTGCAAAGATTCAGAAGCTGGAACAGATTCTCAACAACCTGATTGCAAACAGTGAAGCAGACGGATGCGCCCTCGTCAACGACAAGGGCCAGATCATGGTGGCACAGCTCAGACAGGGCGTGGATCAGAAGGCCATATCTGCAATGGCCACTGCTCTCATGTCAATCGGCATACGGGTCGGTGAGGCCCTCGAGGCGGGTGCACCGAGGACCATTGTCATCGAGGGGAAGGACAAGACGATCATTCTCATGAGCATAGGCACGAATTCGTTGATCGCCACTGCTCCTGCAAATGCTAGGATCGGGCTTGTCGACTTCGAGATGACGAAGGCGGCCCAGGAGATCACAGGAGTACTGTGATAGTGCAGAGGCCTGCACCCCGACGAAGGACTCAGAAATGACGACCCCTTATCGCCTGAAGACCTACGACTACAAGGTCTACGTCACCGGACCATTTCAGGCCGGAAAGACGACGCTGATCCACACGCTAGATCCTCATGCGATCTCGGTGGAGCGTGACCTCAGGGAAGAGTGGCGTGGCGAGAAGGCGACCACCACGACTGGGTTCGACCTAGGTCGTGTCGTCTGGGTCAGGAAAGAGCTGGCCCAGGCAGGTCTGATAGTGCCGAAGAAGGAGTACAGCATGGAGTCGTCAGAGTACAACGGCTGGTTGACGAGGGAGATAGAGCTTCGAGGAGTTCCAGGACAGCTTCACTTCAAGTTTGTCCGAGACACCATGAGGGCCAACACCGACGGAATACTGTTCATAGTGGACTCATCGGACCCCGGCATGATCGGCGATGCAGTGGCCATCCTTGCTGAAACGAGGGCGGCCCACAGCGACATACCAATAGAGATCATAGCAAACAAACAGGACCGGCCCGACGCCTCTCCTCCAGAGACCGTAGCACTCTGGCTAGGGGTCGAGCGCGCCACGCCGATGTCAGCAAAGGACAGGCAGTCATGCAAGGATGCACTCACGATGCTGCTCAAGAAGATAGAGGCTGCAGCGGGCAGTTCAGCTTCCCAGATGGGAGAGGGCAACTGAGAGAGGAATGAATGAATGATGAACGACACGGGAGAGATCGTAGGCCCCGGTGCAATAGTCACAAGGCTCCTCGGCGAGTTTGCGGCCCGAGTCCCTGTCTGGTCCGTCACCGCGTTTACGGTGGACGGGTATGTTGTGGGAAACAAACTATCAGAGGACCGTATTCCCGAGACAGTGGCACCAGTGATAAGCTCGATGTCTGCCGGGCTAATAACGATAGCAGAGGACTTCATACGTCTTGTCGATGGCGCCAAGGTCTTCGGGCAGATTCTGGTTGATTCGAGGGATGCACAGGGTGGCCTCGCGTTCTCTATAATACTCAGACACGTGGCACAGAACCTTCTGCTGAGCTGCATATTCCCACACTCGACCCCACTGGGGCTGGTCACATTCGAGATCGAGACCTTGTGTCAAGAGCTGTCAGAGGCAGTAAGAGGCTGGGACACAAAACTACACGAACAGAGCTTGACGTGAGGAGGCGGGCCACATGAGTGTCGGTCGTGGACAGAGACTCAATGATACGCTGAGAGATGTGTTTAGAGGGACCTCTGAGACAGTCCGTTGGTGTATCGTGACCAACGAGAGAGGCCTGATAGTCGCGTCGATCACCGATATCGGACCTCAAGAGGAAAAACTTGCAGCAATGGCCTCTCTTCTCTCGGAGACCTCCAAGAGAATCTCGACCAATATTGAGGGTGGTAAGTTTGACACCGCCAACATCGAGTTCTCGGGCCACCGGATGTCGATGGCCGAGTTTCCAGTGCGGGGTCGACCGTTTCGTATTGCAGTAGTTACCTCGCAGGCAAGACCCGCCGGACTCATGAATAGGCTTAGGAGACTCAGGCACCCGGGTGTCACGAAGCTGCTGAGTACAGCGGCGGTCCGAATTGCACAGATACTTGAGGAATGAGTGGAGGGTCACACTGAATCATGAGCAGTCGGATAGTTGAACTGTCAATGGTCCTGAGGGAGTTGGACCAACGATGCGGTCTATTTGGTTCAGCGCTCGTGAATGAGAAGGGTCAGCTGATGTCATCGTCTCTACCGCAGGGTGTAGACGAGAGGGCCATCTCTGCGATGGCTGCTTCTATGCTCTCGATCTCCAGGAGAGTGTCGGAGGAACTGGGGTGCGGAGAGCCACAGTCAATAGTCCTTGAGGGCCAACGGAAGCTGATCGTGATGACCCTCGTGAGCAACCTAGTTCTTGTTGGCATGGCGAGGGTCGATGCAGAGGTGTCCCTGATCGGTTTCGAGATGGACGAAGCGGCCGCTCGAGTAAGACTCGTTCTGGGTGCATGAGCTCGATCAGGTTCACAGTATGTCTTGGTTCGTAGACCGGTCCTGCAGGCCGATCTAGTGTGTTGTGGTCCGAGTGTGCTCGGGACCTCGCCGTTCTCACCCTGGTCGTCAACTGTCTCCAATCAGCTGAACATGTTCAAGACAGTGTCAGCTGGACATGCTTAAATCAAGATCATGCATAGGGAGAATCACAGCCGCACCGCAGTGATGAGAGTGTTGTCTCCTCGGCCCCCAGGCTCCAGATCTAGACGTCCGGTGTGTGAGGGCTCTCTCCTTGAATGCTCAAATGATCCCGTGGAATGGCATCTGCATCCTCACTACTTGTATTGTCAGAGGAGTCGTATCTCGCGGGCCTATAGCGACTATCGTTCCTCCCCTACTTCGCGGGCCAGATGCTGTGGATGCAGAATGAGAGCCTCTAGAATGATACAGTCCTGGCATGAATTGGTGCCAAACATGCAGCACAGTCATGGAGGTGGACGGGAATGAGCGATCTGACAGTGTTGAAGATTGGGGGATCGCTCCTCACTGACAAGACGCGTGATGAAGGTCTGAGGCCACACATACTGGATTCGTTGGCCGAGGAGCTGAGACAGTGTCTTGACGATGGGCTACTCGAGTCGATCGTGATCGTACACGGCGTCGGATCCTTTGGGCACCCTCTTGTCATGCGACACGGACTCCACAGGGGTCTCGTAGGACATCACCAGCTACTGCCCATGTCCATAGTCCAGTCCAGGGTCAACGAACTCAGAGCTGCGTTGGTCAGAAGCCTTCAGGACCACGGGATTCCTGCATGCCTCCTGCATCCATCGTCCATGGCAGTCTCAGACGGTGGGGCCATCAGCCGATTCTTCGTAGAACCGTTGCAGGGCTTTCTCGGTATGGGTATGGTACCAGTACTGGGTGGCGACATGTTGGTGGACACGAAGACTGGCATCTCAGTATGTAGTGGCGATCAGCTCGCCGTACTCATCGCGAGGTGGATGCACGCGGGGCGTCTCATATTTGCATGCGACGTCAGTGGGGTCTATACGGCAGACCCAAAGCTAGATTCTCAGGCCCGGCTGCTACCGGAGATAGACCTGAGCCAGCTGGACCGGTTGCCTGCCCCAGATGAGTCATCTGATGCCAGTGGTCGAATGTGCGGCAAGCTGAGGTCGATCTCTACTGTGGCGGACCTCATCCGAGAGGGTCTCGAGGTCTGCCTGCTGAGCATGTTGCAGCGCGGCAATCTGAGGGCGCTATTGTCGGGAGCGCAGGTCGAATGCACAAGAATAGTGTCACATCCGGCTCAGCTCTTGTCGACCTGAACCAACGATCTCCCGGAACTGTACAATATCCATATCCCTATCTGGAGTTCGGTCCAATTGAAACGTGAGAATGACATGACGCGAGCGGAGCTCGTGGGACTCGTCACCAATATCCAGCGATTCTCGGTTGAAGATGGACCCGGAATCAGGACGACAGTATTCCTCAAGGGTTGCCCCATGAGCTGCACCTGGTGTCACAATATCGAGGCTGTAGACCCCCACCGTCGCCTCGTGTGGCACTCGAAGAGGTGCATCGGTGACGGAGCGTGTGTGACGGTCTGTCCGAACGGAGCGTTGAGCCTGAGACCCACCGGAATGCTCATTCGTCGTGACGTCTGTCAGACCTGTGGCACTTGCCTGGGTGTATGCGTGACGAGCGCACTAGAGATCATTGGCAAGACATGGACGCCGAGCGCACTCGTCGAAGAGGTGCTGAGAGACCGTGTCTTCTTCGAGACCTCCAACGGGGGTATCACATTCTCGGGTGGAGAGCCCACATATCAGCCTGACTTCCTGATTGATTCCGCTCGCCTTGCACGAGACAACGGTCTGCATGTGGCAGTCGAGACCTCTGGATACTGCAGTGCAGAAGTGTTCGAGAGACTCCTCGGCGTGGTCGATCTCGTACTCTACGACCTGAAACAGATCGATCCGTCACTTCATCTGAGATTCACTGGTGTGAGTCTGGACAGGATCCTGAGCAACGCCCGACTACTGGGGAAGTCCTCGGTCCCTGTGTGGGTCCGCACTCCTGTCATTCCCGGTCACACAGACTCCCCAGACAACATCCGAGGTATCGCAAGTTTCGTGGCAGAGTCGTTGCCTAGCGCTGAGCGCTGGGAACTTCTCGCATTCAATAACATGTGCATCGACAAGTACCGCCTGTTGGACATTCCCTTCGCCCTGGAGCACACTCCTCAGATGACGGCTGATGACATGCAGAGACTCGTCGCCCTGGCAAGAGAGTCTGTGCACATGCCTGTGCGTTGGAGTGGTCCAGTCCGCGTGCACCGGGCTGACAATCATGCTGGAACTGCGATAGGGTCCACCTGCGGATCCGTCAGAACAGGTGCTTGCATTCCTCCTCCCTGAGTCCTGAACGGCACAGTGGTCCATGACTCAGGCCAGACATGGACTGACTCCTGCTACGAAATCTCATCGAACGTGGGCCTGCGCATCAGACGGAGAACCGACACTCGGCGTGCGCAACGAGTCAGACGATCAACCCGAGGAGCCTGAGGAGTTCAAACCTGACTGTCTTCCACTCTTCTTCTTCTCTCTCCTCGTCTACAGTGTCTCCTATCTCGACAACCTCATTTGTTTCTGTTTCGCAGCTCATTCGCTGTCACCTCGGACGAGCAGTATCTTCTGAGTAGACCATCGGTCGTTCGCGAAAGGTGCTATTGTCACAGAGACATAGATTCCCATAATACGTCTCAGTCAATTCTGGAGCCCCATAATGCCCATAAATATTAGATACACCCATAGACTACTCACGTCGCGCATCGGGAACATAGGGCGCGCTCTCGGGGTTGGTGTTTGCCACAGGTATCCGGACCAAGGTGGGACCCCGAAGCTGGCTGGGCCTGAACAGTATCATGCGGGAACGGTCTCAGATACGGCCGATACCAGTAGTCCCTCGTACCTGGGAGTCCCTTGGAAACGTGCCGCCCCCTGTCGTATCCACCACGGAACTGGCATGCTGGCTGGTGACACCCTGGACCAGGGTTGGTCTGCGCACGGAGGACGCCGACCGTGCATCGTGGCGAGCACCTTATGTGCACAAGCTCGGTCGTTGGCCTGCCACGTAGTTGACATTCCATTGTGCGGTGCGAAAGGATGAGTGAGTCCGAACCAGGATTGGCGACTGAGAGAGCGGTCGTGTTCCGTGACTTGACAGAGATCGACCCTGCTCTGCACGCAGTAACAGGGCTCTACAGGTACCCGGCAAGGTTCATCCCACACGTGGTACTCTATGTGTTGAAAAACTACGCTCGGCCGTCGGACAGGGTCTTTGATCCCTTCGCTGGTACTGGCACAGTCGGGTTCGTCTCAAGGGTTCAGGGGCACGACTACGAGCTATGGGACCTCAACCCAATGGTCGATGTCATCCATAGAGTAGTCCTTGAGAGCGACACTGAACTGGATGTGGAGGCAGTCATCCGGACACTGAGATCTCACGAGGATGAGTTCACACCTGCCTGGTCTGGGCACACGTACTGGTTCGATGAGAGGATCCTCCCTGTCCTGTATCGTGCATGGGGCTTCTACCACTCCATCGAGAGTCCGTCAGTGCAGCTTGCTCTGACCTTGCCGCTGCTCAGAGTGAGTCGACTGTATTCCTACGACGACAGGGCAAGGATGAAGCTGTCGAGTTCAAGGAGATCTCGGGAGAGAGTGGGCAGACTCCTCCTGGGTGACTGGATGAAGGACTTCTACTCGACGTTGAGTCGTACTGTGAAGGACCAGTGTCGAAAGATACGGCTCTACCGCGCGTTGTGCGGGCATGATGTGGACTCATCAGTCATGGGTGGGGTTGACACGCTCTCTACAGATCTCAGGACCGAGGCGGACATCCTCATCACATCTCCCCCCTACCTTCAGTCACAGGAATACATGAGATACTCCAAGCTTGATCTGGCTTGGCTTGGTCACGACGAGTCTGACATGGCCCGACTGAGAGGAATGGAGGTCCCCTACCGTCAAGCGCCTCCCGTACGTATAGGCTCGTCTACCTTCGAACTGTTCCGGGCGATGTTCGAACACGATTCTGTCCTGAAGACCTACGATGCATACTTTAACGCAATAGTGGGGTCCCTTGCGAGGCTATCCAAGAGAGTGAGGTCTCGGATGGCCATCTTTGTGGGACGGTCGAGCATGCGGGGACAGCCCGTGCCTATAGATAGAGTACTGGTCGAGCACTTCTCCTCGATGGGGTGGCGTCATGAGGCCACGCTCGTGGACCGCATCGCTGCACGAACTCTGTTTCCCTATGGTCTGAACCCCTCGACCAAGATCCCCGACCAACGTACAACTGCAGAGCGACTGGTCGTGTTGACCAGGGAGTGACGTCCGGGTGCAACATGTTCGGATCCAGTCCGGAATGTATATCTTTAATTACAGATTGTAACTTAGTCGTGCGTAGTATGGCTGGTGATGACTTCTCAGTCTGTTGTCACTTGAGATCCGCGGCACAGAGGTGATGTTGACGCATTCTACGTGTACCCAGCATGGAGTCAGACGAGCTGAGCCAGGAAACTCGTCCCGACGCGTCGCACAGGCCGTGGGATGCTCGTTCTTCTGCTCGTCCGAAATCTCACCCAATATGACGGATGCATCATCATCGCTCTCAAGCGACATCGTGATATCTGTCGGGGACAGCCCGTATGTGGGCTTGCCAGTACAGTCACCCTCTGTCTATGTGACATCGATGAACATATTAAGGCCGTGTCCTGCCTCAGGCCACTGTGAGACACAGTCCCATGTGTGGTTCCAGCAGTACTGTAATTCCGGACGGTCTGCCGGTTCTGCACAGGCGCATGGTCCATGTGATCGAGAGTACAAAGACTGGTATCTTACAACGTTGACAGGTCTGTTTGCAGGTGATCCTCGGTGACCACAGACGTAGCTGGCGTGACAGACTCACAGCGGGAATGGGAGCCGCGCATAGTCGCCTTCTGTTGCAACTGGTGCTCGTACGCTGGTGCGGACCTTGCTGGCACGAGCCGGATACAGTATCCTCCAAATGCACGGATCATCCGTGTCAACTGCACTGGGAGGATAAGTCCGGACTTCATACTGGCACCACTGGAGATGGGCGCAGACGGTGTGCTGG
>JAWAQK010000047.1:0-19928 GCA_038893995.1 Candidatus Thorarchaeota archaeon
GTCTTCGTGTGCCAAGGACGTCTCCCGCAACGGTAGACAGGCTAAGAGGCCTGGTACGTGATGTCGGCACTGGTCTGTACAATCCAGTGGACCTTGCTGCAGACTACTACAGTGACCGGACCGCTTCAGATGTCATACAGATTGTCGGCGAGGAACAGGAATTTGACTCTCTGCTGATAGAGGCGGACGTTCACAATGTTCATCAGGTCGCCTCAATCGTCGGTGCTGCTGATTCGGCGGATGACTTTTGGCGTTCCCTAGCGGCTGCCTCGAAGAGAGTGGTTCAAGAAACGAACAAGCCCGTGCTGACAGTGATACCAGAGGTCGCGTATCCTGAACAGAGGTCCAAGGTCTGGAACATATTTGTTGGCGAGGGGCTGCCCGTATTCAGAAACATGAGAGAAGCCATTGGAGCCCTCGAGAGAGTCTGTGACTACTTTGAACACAGACATAGAACCTCCCATTGATCGGGGTAGACCGCATGGTTCGATGCACTGGTCTGTCCTGTGGGCAGAGCCAGACGGACATGATGATATTCGTCCAAATACTGCTTATTAGGCGGCCTTACAGTCCCGTCTCCGGGGTGTTGTCACTGGGAAAGATCGCTGCTGTGGGCGTAGCCCTATATCTGATCTCCTATTTTGTTGCGCTTGGCCTATTGACACTTGAGGTCTTCAGGCTCTATGGATTGATGGACCACATCTTCATCCGCACACTCCTCGACAATCTGGCAGCTGAGAACGTGTACCTCTACGTAGTGGTCCTCGCCATTCCACCCTTGGTGTTTCTGTGGTTCTTCTCCGTTGCATTCAGGTCTGCCAAGGGGGCGGCAAAGAGACAGCTCATGTTCTGTCTCATCCCGCTTGCTGTGTTCTTGTGGGTCGCATTCTACGGAATCCTGGCAATACTCTACATGGCGGCCACCTTCATAGGAGTGTACATGACCGCAGTAGGCAGCGGGATCGGTGGTTACGAGGACGGCAAGAAGCAGATCAGTATTGGTTCTCTTATTGCCCTCATTGGTGTCATGGTGGGCTTTGCACTCGAGCTCGCCAACAAGGGGTACCTCGATCTGATACTTCCCCTTGTTCAGGGGACTCTCAGTATGCCGATTGACCTGCAGAGCAGCTCGCCCAGCCCATCTGGATATGGGATTGGATACTACATCAGCATGATCTCGATGATGTATACAGCCATCAAGTCTGCTAGAGAGTCTTGGCAGCTGCGAGCCGACATCCTCAGTTCTAGCGCGACAGAGACGAGTGGCGGCGCATTGGGAATGGTCATGAACCCACTCTTCGTCGCGTTCTGGATCCTCGCCACGGTATTCTTCTTTCCCCTTCTGCCGTTTGAGTACCTCAACTGGGGTCTGGTCATCCTCTATGTCGTAGGTTGGGTCACAGGCAGGGGCGCAGGCTCCTCTGCTTCTTAGGCATAGGTACTGGCGGGTACAGATTCAAGCACGGCATCCACGAGAGAGAGAGTCGTTGCGACAGAAGACCTGGAGTGCAATCACGTTCTCAACCAGCTCCCTGGACCCTGTCCCACTCTCTCTCTGTCCCCTGTCGAGCGAATTCTAGTTATACCAACCAGTCGCTCGGTCAGCGGGTTCGTGACTCAGTTGGTCCTGCGCATGAGTGTCCCATATAGACACCTTCAAATCGCATTCCGTAGAGTGTCTTCCTGTCCTGTCCGTTGTTCTACTAGTCTGGTTCATGTAGATGTGACCGACCGTGAAGGACAGTGATCACTTGATTGGTGGCTGAACAGTTCAGATGCACGGCGAGAAGATGGTCTACCGATTTGGAGCAGGTCAGGCTGACGGCAATGGAACGATGAAGGAGATCCTGGGTGGTAAGGGCGCATCCCTTGCAGAGGCCACGTTGCTTGGACTTCCAGTCCCACCCGGATTCACGATATCCACAGAAGTGTGCAGGCAGTATCTCCGCGATGGCCGACTCTCTGAAGAGGTGAAGAAGCAGATCGTCGACGCATTGCACTGGGTTGAAGGTGTGATGGGAAAGAAGTTTGGTGATCCCGAGAACCCTCTCCTCGTTTCCTGCAGGTCTGGGGCGCGTCAGAGCATGCCCGGAATGATGGAAACTGTACTGAATGTAGGGCTGACGGTCAACACTATCCCGGGTCTGATCAGGAGCACCGGGAACGAATGGTTTGTCTATGACAGTTACCGACGTCTACTGATGATGTATGCCGATGTGGTCATGGAGAAGGCAGAGGGAATCGTTCCTGAGGAGGGTTCCGAGGGGATCCGTTCGCAGTTGGAGTGGCTCATGAGACGCGCGAAGAAAGAGGCTGGAGTTGAGTCGGACTCGGACATTCCCGTGTCCACGCTCAAGGAACTAGTGGAGGCATTCAAGGAGAGAATCCAGAAGGTTCTGGGTAGACCATTTCCCGATGATCCGTACGAACAGCTGTGGGGTGCTGTCACGTCGGTGTTCAAGAGTTGGAATGGTGCCAGGGCCGTTGCCTACAGACGCATTGAGAACATACCTGACGATTGGGGCACTGCCTGTACAGTCCAGACGATGGTGTTTGGCAACATGGGTGCAAGGTCTGCAACTGGTGTGGCCTTTACCAGGAATCCGGCCACTGGTGCCAACCACTTCTATGGTGAATGTCTGTTCAACGCCCAGGGTGAGGACGTTGTTGCCGGCATTCGGACTCCAAACCCGCTCAATGAGGACAGCAGAAACGATCAGAACAGGCATCTGCCAACACTGGAGGAACAGATGCCCGAAGTCTATGCACAGTTAGTCGAATATCGGAACCTGCTCGAGCGACACACACGTGACATGCTGGACCTGGAGTTCACAATCGAGGAGGGCAGGCTGTTCATTGTGCAGCACAGGTCAGGCAAGAGGACTGCCACAGCAGCCCTCGAGATCGCTCTGGACATGCTTGACGAGGGTCTCATTGACGAAGAGACTGCTATCATGCGCTTGGCCCCAGAACAACTGGGTCAGCTCCTATACCCCCTCTTAGATCCTGCGGCAGAGTCAAAGACCGAACCGATTGCCCGGGGACTTCCTGCCGGTCCTGGTGGCGCTGTTGGTCAGATCGTGTTCACTTCCGAGGACGCGGTCGCTTGGACAAAGTCCGGCAAGAAGGTGATACTGGTCCGTGAGGAGACCAATCCTGAGGACATCGAGGGAATGAGGGCCGCAGTGGGCCTACTCACGGCGAGAGGCGGCATGACGAGCCATGCAGCTCTGGTGACACGTGGATGGGGAAAGTGCTGTATAGTAGGTGCATCTGGGATAGACGTTGACCCCTATGAGAAGAAACTCGTGGTCGATGGTCGTGTGTTCCACGAGGGTGATGTGCTGAGCCTCAACGGCACTCTTGGCCTCGTGTACGCCGGCGCGCTGCCCATGATTGACTCGACTAGGAATCCCCGGCTTCAGAGATTCATGAACATGGTCGACAAATATCGTCGGCTGAAGATACGCGCGAACGCAGATGCACCAGGGGATGCCAGAAAAGCCCGCGAGTTCGGCGCCGAAGGGATTGGGCTGTTCAGGACGGAGCACATGTTCTACGGAGAGGGCAGTGACGAGCCCTTGTTCCTGCTCCGCAAGATGATACTCAGCAAGACCAAGAAGGAACGGATTGATGCCCTCGCCGAACTGAAACCATACATGAAGGAGGACGTCAAGGCGACACTCGAGGTCATGGACGGTCTTCCGGTGACTATCAGGCTGCTTGACCCTCCACTCCACGAGTTTGTTCCACAGAGCAAGATTGGCCAGGAACGGTTAGCTCATGCACTTGGCATCGACATTGACGAGGTCCGGAGACGTGGCGAGGCCCTTCACGAGAGCAACCCCATGATGGGGCATAGAGGTGTCAGGCTCGCAATAACTTACCCTGAGATATACGAGGTTCAGGTCAGGGCCATATTCGAGGCATGTGTTGAGCTCATCAAGGAGGGTCGGAACCCCCATCTTGAACTGATGATACCGGTCACAGTCGGTGCTGCTGAGCTGAAGGCAGTCAAGATGTCAGTGGATCGAGTCTACCAGGAAGTGAGAGATAGCACCGGAGTTGACATTCCTTTCCTATATGGGACCATGATTGAGACTCCCCGTGCATGCATGCGTGCGGGTGACATGGCTGAGACCGCCGAGTTCTTTTCGTTTGGGACAAATGATCTCACCCAGATGGGTTTCGCCTTTAGCAGGGATGACATTGACACCTTCCTGCCAGCATACCTAGATCAGCACCTGCTGAGAAACGATCCGTTCAAGAGCATCGACAAGAGAGGCATTGGTGGGCTCATGCGGATAGCAATAGAGAGGGGAAAGGAGCGCAGGCCCAGTATCAAGCTGGGCGTCTGCGGTGAGCATGGGGGTGACCCACGTTCAATCGAGTTCTTCGACGAGATTGGACTCGACTATGTCTCTTGCTCTCCATTCAGACTGCCGATTGCAAGGCTCGCGGCTGCACAGTCTGCAATCAAGAAGAAGAGAGGACTGACATAGGTTGGTGACGGGCTCATTGGATGTCTTAATTCCGAGCCCGTCAAGACCTAGACAAGGAGATAGACGAGTTCATCTCAGGATCGTGCCACGAACTCAATCTCTACTATGCCATCTGTCACTATAATTCTACTCATGGAACAGTCTGTTCTGGTTATTGAACAGGCAATTCGTACTCATCGGTATGCTTTATTAGGCGCTTCCGGTCCGGCTCGACCAGCGAAGACACACCGAGAGGCCAAGAAGCAATGAAGAGAATTCTTGTCACAGGTGCATACGGACAGATTGGCACCGAGCTGGTAACTGCACTGAGAAAGAAGTACGGCGGCGACAACGTACTCGCCACAGGTCGCAAGAAGCCCCCTGCCGTACTGACTGCCGATGGTCCTTACGAGCACCTTGACGTACTAGATTCCAACGAACTACACACCATCATTGTCAACCATGACATCAATGTGATCATCCACAATGCGAGCATCCTCTCAGCAGCAGGAGAGAAGAATCCTCAGCTTGCATACAGGACGAACATGGACGGTGCGTACAATGTTCTGGAGGCCGCAAGGGAACTGAGTCTCGACACAGTACTGATCCCAAGTTCCATCGCAGCATTTGGCCCGAGTACTCCGCGCCAGAACACGCCAAACGACGTCATCATGCGTCCCACAACGATGTATGGAGTCACTAAGGTTGCCATCGAGCTACTTGGCGAATACTACAATACAAGATTTGGTGTGGATTTTCGATCCCTGCGGTATCCTGGAATCATCAGTTCCGAGGCCCTGCCGGGTGGTGGGACCACAGACTACGCGGTAGAGATCTTCTACGAGGCCATCAAGCACAGGAAGTACAAGTGTTTCCTGGGTCCCAACACTCGACTACCAATGATGTACATGCCCGACTGTATCAAGAGCACCATTGATCTGATCGAGGCGGACGCGAAACGCCTCAAACACAGGACCTTCAACGTGACGGCGTTCAGCTTCACCCCGGCTGAGCTTGCTGCGGAGATAAAGAAACACATCAAGGACTTTGAGATAGCCTACGAGCCGGACTTCAGGCAGAAGATTGCAGACTCGTGGCCCGAGACAATTGATGACAGTGTTGCCCGTCAGGAGTGGGGCTGGAAGCCTGACTTCGACCTGGCGTCCATGACCGAAGACATGATAAGGGTGTTGTCCAAGCGGCTGATCAAGTAGTGCTCGCCGGAACCCCCCTGGATACCACTCCAAGAACGCGGCCCACCAAAGTCGAGAGAGGCAACGATGACACACCGATTGAACACAGCTGCACAGTACTCCACATTCCTCCTATTGGTCATAGTGACAGTGTCTTCGTTCTATCTGTCCTGGGCCTGTGAACAGGGCCTGGGCTACTTGAATGTAGAACGTGTCTCACTCGAGAGATATCCTGGGCGGACTGTGGACTTTCTGGTCTACAGACCCATCTCTCCTGTCCACGAGGGCCCAATGCCCATCATACTGACGATTCACGGTCTGGCCGGCTCCAAGGAGGGTATGTACTCTTTCAACACCGAGCTAGCACGGCGTGATCTAGTGGTTGTGTCAGTTGACTTGCCGGGGCACGGAGACTCCGTTCTGCCTTTCGACATCCAGGAACTTGGACCGATTGCCGAAGACTGCTATGCCGCCCTGAGATATGTCCAGTCCAGCAGCATGATGATCGACAACACCTCATACGCGGTCCTGACACACTCGATCGGGGCGGAGATCGCGATCCTGTTGTCCCAATACCCGGTGAAACCAATGGGCTACGTATTCGTGGGCTGGGCGCCATCTGTGGAGACTCCTCCTGGCAATATGATGATTGCCATAGGCGTGGTCGATGAGATGGTCTCGGTGGAAGTGGCACTGGACGTAATTCGCAGGGGTACTGGTCTATCATCTGTCGAGCCCGACGTGACATATGGTTCATTTGAGGACGGTACTGCCTACAGGGTTTCTGTAGCCCCAACCGAACATGTCTTTGCGGCAGTCGATCCTATAGTGGTGTCGTCGTCCATCTGGTGGTTGACTCAGTGCGTACGTGGGTCTGACGAGAGCGACATTGTTCCCAGCAGCAGCAATATGGTGTTTCAGCTCAGGACAGTCGGTATGACGACAGGTGCATTTGCCCTCCTCGTGTCTGTCCTCCCACTGTCGACAATCTTCCGACGGCTCGGGAACAGGAGTGTGTTCTCGATGCGACTCGAGCTATACGTCAGTGGCGATCCAGTGCGGAGACTCATCATGTCTGCTGCTCTTGGCGTGGTCATGACTGTCGTATTTGTCGTGAACCAGGTGCTGAGTCTCTACTTGTTCTACTGGGGGCTCAACTGGCCCAGCTCTATGTTTGCTCCGGGTGTCATGGCATTCTTTGCCATCTTTCCTGCGTGTGGTATCTTTGTACTGCGCAGAATTGGAGTACTCAGACTCTCGAACGGTGCAAATGGGGAGAGCATATCGACCACAGAGGGTTCTGGGACCGCACGATCAATCATTATTGGCACAGCCGAGGGCATTGCCATCGTGGGGTCCATCATCATACTGTATTATGTTGCATCTGTGGTTGTCAGTCCTGGAGCAACAGTCACCCTCTATCTCGTCCGTTTCCCTAACACAGTCAGACTGGTGAACACCCTTCTGATGATTCCTGCGGCTCTGGTGTTTACCGTGTTTGACTGCATCTGGGTCAAATGCCTCCTCATGAGCAGAATGCGTTCTACAGGTCCTGAAGTGGAGGCCCGGGACACTGTGCTTGCCATTGCAAGTCGACTGCTCCCTGCCGCAGGAAGTGCAGCTCTGGCAGTCTTCCTCATCACAGTCGCTGGATACGTAACGGGACCACTGGTCTTGGTCGGGCTGTTGCTACTCACCGTCACTGTGATTTCATCCCTGACGACTCTCCTCTTTGTTTCCTCACCAGCCACGCTCCGGAATATCTTTGGCGAGGCCCTTGTGGCGTCGTTCCTGTTGTGCTGGGCAATCGTTTCATCTCTACCTCTCGTCTGACATGTGCTGGATGCTGGTCGCGGGACCTGGTCGGCTAGACGAGGCCTGCTCTCATTGTGCTCTCGGAAACCCCACGCTGGTCACGTCAGACTGTCAGTCTGTTGTTGCCTATTGCATTCATCATGTGAAGTCGATCTGTGCAACGGCCAGAGCCGTCCAGACTACTCGGTGGCACAATCTTCGAGCGAGATATCATGATCACTCGGTAGGACAATCACGTTGCCCACTGTTCTGATCAGAGCCAGCATCCCGGAATTCCATTCTGCCTCGATCGGGCTCGAACCAGCCTCAGCACAATGATGAAACTGAGTACGTCTGAGGACACGGCCTGTGCAGACATCGATTGACAGAGGGCGTGAATGACCGATCCGGCTGCTATGAGGCCTTCAGAGCGTACAGGAGTTCATCTTCCTGTTCGCCGACGATCTCCACATTTCCCCATCTGAGCATGCCTATGAGGTTCCAGACGATGAGGTCCTTCGGCATCCCTGTGACCTCAGCCAGTCTCGTCACTGTGCTGGGGCCGCCTCTCAGGGCCTCCTGTATCGAGGACCTCTGCTTCCGGACGTCCCCACGTCTCTGTGCAAAGAACCTGACAAACGTGTTGTTCATCTCCACACTCTCCTCATTGGACCGAGTCTCCTGACCTGCTCGGTGAACATCCTGACCCCGTCTGCAAATATCTGTGCCTCTGAGGCGCTCGCCCACTGAAGCCGTATCCGTCTGGGGTCAATACCAGCCTGCTCAATGGCAGACTCCAGCAGCGCCCAGCGGGCCCTCAGCTTGAGGTTCCCACTGGTGTAGTGACAGTCTCCAGGATGACAGCCAGAGACCAGCACACCGTCTGCGCCCATCTCCAGTGGTGCCAGTATGAAGTCCGGACTTATCCTCCCAGTGCAGTTGACACGGATGATCCGTGCATTTGGAGGATACTGTATCCGGCTCGTGCCAGCAAGGTCTGCACCAGCGTACGAGCACCAGTTGCAACAGAAGGCGACTATGCGCGGCTCCCACTTCTGCTGGTCATCTGAGCTCTTCTCTGGAGTTGTCATGACCCTCCACCTCCAGCAACGGCCGTCGGAGTGCATAGGAATGCCTCCACCATGGCCATGATCTGCTGGTCTGTCGAGTGATACATCACAATTGCACTACTTGGACAGGCTGCTGCGCACGTACCACATCCGTGGCACTTGGCCTCTGTCACAAGGGCGACAGGTGGGTCTCTCGAATTGTCCATTGATATGGCACCGTACGGGCATGCGGTGACGCATGTCCTGCATGAGGAGCACAGCTCACTGATGACATGGGATACGGTTGACTCTATCTCCACCTCTCCCCTTGCCATGAGACCGACCGCCTTTGCCGCTGCTCCGCTGGCATCTATGACTGACTCGGAGGCGTTCTTGGCCGCCTGTGCAGCTCCGGCGATCATAACGCCCGCTGTGTGAGTCGTGAGCGGAGCCAGCTTGATGTGCTCAGGATTGAAGAACCCGTCTCCGCTACGAGTGAGACTGAAGAGTTTGGAAACATCTGCCGCGTCCGGAGGCGGTACCATTGCTGAGGCCAACACGAGCATGTCCGGTTCGTACATCATGTCATCACCAGACAGCACATCGTGCCATGTGACCCTGATCTTGCCGCTCTTGGTGACAGTCACCTCCGGCTTGTTGTCCCTGGGGAATTTGCTGTATATCACGTGCTTGGATCTTGCGAGTCTATAGAGCTCCTCATGTCCGCGGCCATATGTCCTGATGTCCTGGTAGAGTATCAGGACCTCATCGACTCTGTCTCGTAGGTCAGATGCTGCCTTTGCGACGGCAGAGCAGCAGTGTCTTGAACAGTGCTCATGTCCAGGCTTCCCTGGTTCCCTTGAGCCAACGCACCCGATGAATACCAACTTCTTGACAGGTTTTCCATCACTTGGCCTCAAGAGATCCTCCCTCGGTCGTAGCTCCTGAAGCTCAGCAAGGGTGACTATATCCTTGGACTCGCCATACCCATAGTAACCGTATGGCTTGAACGGCTCGAAGCCTGTCGCCACAATCACAGTGCCGACCTCGTAAGACTCCTCCTTTCCGGTCTTGAGATTCTTGACCCTCGCGACGAAATTCCCGATATAGCCCTCAAATCCGACGACCTGACTGTCAGTCAGCACCTTGATGAGTGGATGTCTTGTCACGTTTCTCAGCAGAGGCGCTATCACTTGCCACCCCGACTCATCTGCTGGGAATAGGTGTGTCCATTTGGCCACATGTCCTCCCAGCTTGGACTGCCTCTCGACAAGGACTACTTCGAAACCCCTGTCGGCAATATCGCACGCGGCCCTCAGACCTGCGATCCCCCCGCCGACAACAAGTGTTCGGGGTAGGACCTTCACAGTCTTCACTGGTAGATGCTCCAGTTGTGCCGCTCTAGCGACCGACATCCGTACCAGGTCGATAGCCTTCTCTGTGGCCTTCTCGGGCTCTCGCATGTGACACCACGAGACATGTTCTCTGAGGTTGACCTGTTCGAAGAGATATCGATTCAGTCCAGCCTCCTCCACCACGCGTCTGAAAGTAGGCTCATGCATTCTGGGTGAACAGCTGGCCACTACGACACGGTTGAGATTCTTCTCTCTGACCTTCTCGCGTATCAATGCTTGACCTGCGTCAGAACACATGAACATCTCGTGTGTCGAGTACACAACGTTCGGGAAGGATTCGGCCGCCTTGGCCACTCTCTCCACGTCGACCGATCCTGCAATGTTGTGCCCGCAGTGACACACGAAGACACCAATCCTGGGTTCGGTATTCTCAGCCATCACTTCCGACCTCCTCTTGTAAGCACTATGGTTGCCTTCATAGCTGCTGCGCTTCCGGCCGTGACCGAGTCAGGTATGTCCTTTGGCCCGTCAGCGCACCCACATACAAAGATCCCGGGCACCTTGGTATCTACCGGTCCGAAGTAGTGATGCGCGACGTCTACATATCCGTCGTTCTTGATCGTGATGCCAAGTGATTCGGCCATCTTGCCGATGTCTTCAGGCGGCTGCAGACCTGGGCTGAGCACCAAGAGATCGTGAACCCTGTCAATTACCCTTGCGTTCTCGGTATCCTCGACCTTGCAGTGTATCTTCCCAGTCTTCTCATCTCTACTGACCTCGGCCACCCTCCCTCTGAGGAACTTCACTCCAAAGCGGTTCTGGGCCATCTCGTAGAACTCCTCGAATCCCTTGCCGAAGGCACGGATGTCCGCGTAGTAGACTGTCACATCGGCATCAGGATGGTGTTCCTTGGCCATCACTGCATTCTTTATCCCGTACATGCAACACACTCGACTGCAATATGGGACATCCTTGTTGACATCACGTGCACCCACACACTGGACGAATCCTATGGAGCGTGGGATCTTGCCGTCACTCAGCCTGATGAGGTGCCCGTGGGTAGGCCCGGCGGCATTGATCAGTCTCTCGTACTCCATTGCGTTTATCACATCTGGGATCTTGCCGTATCCGAGTCTGGGATACGCTCGCACGTCGAACAGTTTGTAACCTGTTGCAATCACTATTGCGCCAACCTTCAGTTCCAGCCTCTCGTCCTGCATGTCGAGATCAATGGCATTTCGCTCGCAAACACTCATGCAACGTTTACAGCGAATACAGGCCCCCATGTCTATTGTGTATACGTTCGGCGTAGCCTGTGGGAAGGGAACGTATATTGCCTTGCGGAACCCCAGGTTCTGGTCGAACTCGTTGGGAACCTCAACAGGACACTCGTCAGTGCAACGACCACAGCCTGCACAGGCCTTCTCGTTCACATATCGGGCCCTCTTTATGACTCTGGCAGTGAAGTCGCCGACCTTGCCGACAACGCTCTCGAGCTCGGAGTTCGTCAGAAGCGTTATGTTGGGGTTTCTTGCCACCTCACTCAGTTTTGGTGTGAGAATGCATGCAGAGCAGTCGAGTGTAGGAAAAGTCTTGTCAAGTGCGGCCATACGCCCACCTATCGAGGGGCTCTTCTCGACCAGATACACGCGAAAACCCTGCGAAGCTATGTCCAGTGCAGCCTGCATGCCGGCGACTCCTCCCCCAATCACTAGAGCCGCCCCAGTTTCCTTAGACTGTGGTGACGCCATTCAGACCACCTCCTGCAACGACTCAAAGACTCTATCGGGACTTATCTTGTTCAGGTAGGCCCCCAGGGCATTCTTGTCGACTCCCAATGCTGGACCGAGGAACTGTGGAAGAGTCAGGACTGGAACTCGGTCCTTGGGATCAAAGCCCTCCTCAAACTGCACCTGAGTCAGCTGTATGTCGCAGAAGACACAGGCCGTGACTATACCGTCAGCCCTCTCGTTTCTGACGTTCTGAATCTTCTCCATGCCTATCTTCGCAGCAAGGGAAGGATCCATTGCAAGCATTGGGCCGCCACAGCACTTTGTCTTGCCGACATAGTTGACTGGCGTCGCTCCGGCCAACTCTATGATCCTGTCTATTATCGTCGGGTTCTCTGGATCGTCCACGTGAACTATCTCGTAAGGTCTGGTCACATGACAACCGTAGTGGGCTGCAAGCCGCAGTCTCTTCGGATAGGGTCTTACGATCGCCTCTCTGAGCGCATCGTAGCCGATATCTTCGTGGAACACCTGCAGTAGGTGCTTTACCTCTGATGTCCCAGTGTATTCTAGTCCCTCTTCGGCAAGGATGTCATTGACCTCTGCACGAAGTATTCTGTCACGGTCCAACATTTCCTTGACCATCTTCAGCGAACCGGAGCAAGCCCCACAGATGGCCAGAATGTCCAGACCTGCCTGCTCGGCCATCGCAATTATCCTTCCGCTCATCGCGGCAAAGGCCTGTCTGTTGATAGACTCAAGATACTGGGCGCCACAACAGTTCACGTTGTCCATGTCTACCACACGGATGCCAAGCTTCTCGAGTACTATCTTCACGGAGGCCTCATAGGCTGGGTGTCTCACTGGTACAGTACATCCTGTGTAGAGCATGAATTCCTTCAATGAGTCGTGCCTCCCTCGACGAATCTCTGTTTGACTCTCTTACTGAATTCGTTGTTCCAGTTGATCTTGGTCCGGAGTCCGAGCGCCTCACGGTCCTCCTCAATGAAGTCTGTATAGGCGTCCTTGAGTAGCCATCCGTCTCGAAAGAGGACCTCGACGGTGTTGGCAAAGGCCTTTGGGATGCGGTTCTCACTGGCTGCGATCTCTCTGACAGCATGGAATATGTCCGCGAGGCTGACGCCCTCTTGGCATCTCTCCTCACAGAGTCTGCAGGTCATGCACAGCCACGGGAGCTCGCTGTTGAGGACTTCCTCCCTCTCGCCCAACAGGATCTTCTGTATGAGCTTCCTGGGTCTGTACTTGTCTTCATAGCTAGCAACCATGCAGCTGGCAGTGCATATGCCGCACTGGACACACTTGTTGATGTCTTCTCCGCCGGGTACTGATGCTATCTCGCGGGAGAATTCAGAACTGGGTACATGTGCATGAAGTGTACCTTTCTGGCTATTGGTCTTACCCATGACTACTCACTACTCCGGGAACAGCCCACAGGTAGAAACCCTGACCGATGTTGGTCATGGTTACAGACTGTAATTAAACCTATACATATCGCACAGATGCTCACACGACCAACATGGTCAGCACGAACCGTGTGTTCGATGGGCAAGGTACTCTGACAACCGTCCAGCGGATCTTCTTGTGGCCACTGAAGCAGTGCACACATGCTGGTCGATCCGCGGCCGTGCATCAACGACACCTTGCCATCATCCGCAACGCATCGCTTGCTGAAGCACCACGTTTTATGTCTTGCCTTTCGACTCTTTTCCAGCCAGCATGATCGTGGCGCGCATCGCAGCGGCACTTCCTGCTGACACAGAGTCCGGAATATCTTTGGGTCCATCTGCACACCCGCAGACGAACACACCTGGAACTCTGGTGTCCACTGGCGTCAGTACCTGATCCGCAACGTCGACATAACCATCAACCGCGAGCTCCATGCCTAGTTCCACAGCCATGTCCTCGAGACCCTCTGGCGGCTGTATCCCTGGGCTGACAACCACCAGGTCGTGTTCGACATCGTTCACCGTGTGTGCCTCTGTATCCTCCACACGGAGGATGAGGTTTCCAGTGTCTTTTGCCTCCCTCACCTCCGCCACTCTTCCCCTGACGAACTTGACACCGAACCGTGTGCGTGCCATCTCGTAGAACTCCTCGAATCCCTTGCCAAACGCCCGTATGTCCGCGTAGTAGACTGTAACATCGGCGTCGGGGTGGTGTTCCTTGGCCATCACTGCGTTCTTTATCCCGTACATGCAGCACACTCGACTGCAATATGGGACATCCTTGTTGACATCACGTGCACCTACACACTGGACGAATCCTATGGAGCGTGGGATCTTACCATCACTGAGTCTGATCAGATGTCCACGGGTAGGGCCTGCGGCATTGATCAGTCTCTCGTACTCCATTGCATGGATGACGTTCGGGTACTTTCCGTATCCAAGCTGGGTATAGCGGCTCACGTCGAACAGCCTGTAGCCCGTTGCGATGACGATCGCGCCGACGTTGAGCTCGAGCGACTGATCAGTCATGCCGTGGTCGATAGCGTTTCTCTGACACGCCTGAGCACATCGACCACACTCACAACACACAGCACAATTGAGACATCTCTCAGCCTCAGCGGCAGCGGTCTCCTCAGAGAATCCCAGTTCGACCTCGCTGAAGGTGCGCTTCCTGCTCTTCACTCCCTGTTTTGGCATGACGGCCCTCTTGGCAAATGGGATATGCGTCTTGTCGACCTCATACGACTGCACCCTGTGTCGATGCGGAGTCTCCGCCCGTGAACGTAGCTCTCCGCGAAGATACCTGTCTATGGCAATTGCTGCATCCCTGCCCTGCCCCACTGCCTTGACGACGGTTAGGGGACCTGTGACGACATCCCCTCCTGCAAACACGCCCGGAATGTTGGTCGCCATTGTGGCAGGGTCGACAATCACTGTTCCAAACTCTGTACATTCACACTGGGTCTGTACTCCCTGTGGGTCTGTGGACTGGCCGACTGCTACGATGAGTGTGTCGATTGCCAGGGTGAACTCGGAGCCAGGTATCGGCACTGGTCTCCTCCTACCTGAGTGGTCTGGCTCGCCAAGCCTCATCTTGATGCATCTGATTCCGCTCACGTGACCACCGTGCGACAGGACCTCAATCGGAGCAGTGAGCATCATGAACCGGACGCCCTCCTCCTTTGCGTCCTCTACCTCTGACGGAATTGCAGGGATCTCAACGTTTGACCTACGGTAGACCACAGTGACCTCCTGTGCGCCAAGTCTGATGGCCACACGTGCTGCGTCGACAGCTGCATCCCCTCCACCCACAACAGCAACTCTACGTCCAACTGTGACCGTTTCCCCGTTCGAGATCTTCTCCAGGAATGGTATCGAGTGAATGACTCCTTCGACATCCTCGCCCTTGATGCCCAACTTATTACTGGCCGAGGCTCCAGTGCCAATGAATACTGCCTTGAATCCCTTCTTGAGCAGATCCCTGACCGATCTCACTGGCGAGTTGGTCTTGATGGTCACGCCCATGTCCTCGATGCGTCTTATCTCCTCGTCGAGGATGTTACGTGGAAGTCTGTACTCTGGGATTGCGTATCTCATCAGTCCGCCGGGCTTTGGTTTTGCCTCAAACACGGTGACTGGATAGCCCATTCTTGCCAGATGATATGCACAACTCAGGCCGGCCGGACCTGCCCCGATGACCGCAACCCTGTCACTCTTGTCTATCTTGGGGGTCACTGGCTTTCCTAGCTTATGCTCTCGTTCATAGTCTGCGAGGAATCTGTGCAGGTTCCTGATGCTGACGCTAGCGTCATGCATGCCTCTCTCGCACTCAGCCTCACAGAAACTGATACATACTCGTCCCAGTACCCCTGGAAATGGGATAGACTCTCTCAAGATCTCCAGGGCAGCTGCATAGTCGCCCTGCTTCATCATCGTTATGAACCCTTGAGCATTCACATGAGCCGGGCATGTTGCCCGACAGGCCGGCTCGCCCTTCTTCTCGATAGTGTACACGTTGGGCGTGGCCTGTGGGAACGGTGAATATATGGCCTTCCGGAACCCTATCCCCTGATCGAACTCGCTGGGGACCTCAACTGGGCACGCTGCCACACAATCGCCGCAGCCGGAGCATTTACTCTCGTCCACATAGCGTGCCTTGCGTCTGATCTTCACCGTGAAGTTGCCAGGTTCTCCCGTCACCGACTTGACCTCGGAATAAGTCAGCAGCTCGATATTGGGATGTCTTGCAGTTTCACTGAGGCGGGGCGTGAGTATACAAGCAGAGCAGTCCAGCGTCGGGAATGTCTTGTCAATCATGGCCATCCTCCCGCCTATGGATGGAGACTGCTCCAACAGATACACCTTGAACCCCTGATTTGCTATATCGAGTGCCGCCTGCATGCCGGCCACTCCACCGCCGATGACCATTGCAGCAGGCGTTTCGCGGAGACCCTCACTCATCGATCTCTGGTTCGTGCGACTGGTAACCGTCATATTGGCCTACTCCTGGACCCTATCAGACTGCCGTCCGTGCACATTGGGTGCCCCAATGGACCTGTCAGAACGGACATCGATTATCTGGCATCCTATACAGTGATGCAACCGATATTAAACTGATATGGTGGCCCGGCGTTAGTCGAGGTTCAGGGGGGCACACTGACGAAAACGGCCCTGGAGACTTGTAGGGATGCCCGAGTTGTTGTCATGCCAGCCCGAAGATGGTGCAGCCTGACTGTTTCCGACGCCCACCTGTGCTACTCCTGCCGGTACGACACGACCTCCGCTCCCTGAACTAGATCGAGTCCGTAGTAGTGGTCGCACTGTGAGACATGCGAGCCAGTCAAAGAAATGGTGACCCAAGTTTCAGATGGGTCGGTATTCTGGTCTCGTATCGGAGAAGAACCCGGTGTCACCTGTGATGTGCCTCGTGGCATCCCTCGGTCACCGCGTTCAGAGACCCGCTCATGTATGCGGAGATGATCTCCTCAATAGATGTTGAGCGGGCCTGGAGTACCGATATACCCGCTCTGCGAAATAGCTCAAGTCCTCTGGGTCCTATTCCTGACACGATCACGGCGTCGGGTCGCATTTGCATTACATTGTCATGGGTGAATCCGTGACCACCAAGGTGACTGCTTCTGTTCTCGTGAACGGAAGTCTTGACCTCCCCCTTACTGTCATCGATCTCGACCAGTACCAAGTAGGGGGCGCGTCCAAAGTGAGCACCGAGCTTCTTGCCCTGTTGGTCGTCCGATGGAATAACGATTCTCCTCAATCTATCGAGCGCCTCCTTGAGACCAACGACCATGTCCCACTGCAGGTCTGGTTCCTCGGCCATGCCCAGCTCCTCCGCAGTTTCCCTGACCGAGTGTCGCAGTACTGATGGGCCTCGCCTCACCCCTGATGTATCGGTCGACCGCCTCTCTGACAGTACTTGCGGAAGCATCGAGAACTTGGATGCCTGCAGCTCTGAGTGCGCTCATGGCATGGGGCCCAAAGTTCCCAGTCAACACACCATCGACGTGATGAGACACCACAAGTTGAGCTGCCTGAATCCCAGCACCCCCGACTGCCTGCGCCCCCGGGTCAGCAACTGCAGTAGTGTCATCTGTGTCAGTATCCACGATCACAGACCAACTGCAACGTCCGAATCTTGGATCGTCTCCCAAGTTCAGAGTGTCTCCAGTCGCTGACACACACAACCTTGTCATGTTCACACACCTCGTATCAGGTTCATATTTTGAATCAATATTCACAAACGTTATCGGGATCCATTTAAACCATCGCATAGTAACACAGTATCACGACAGACGAGCCGCCTCCCACTCGGGCTGATTGCGTTTTTCATGGGCTCTGGCCCGCCTCTGTGATTCTACACATACTCGCTGTCCACATCTCTGTGATCCTTGCGCCCCAGCACATAGCTACCACCTTCGATACGGATCATCCATCCGTTCACGAGGGCGGTAGCGACCTTCTGTCTTGCAGAATTGAGAGTCCTATTGAACGTGGGCTGGCTGACTTCCATTCTCTCGGATGCATCCCTCTGGTCCAGTCCCTCGAGGTCCGAAAGCCTCAGTGCCTCTAGTTCATCCACAGTGAGCACGACCTCCTCCAGGCATCTGGCCGGGACGCCTGCTGGCTTGAAGACTGTTGTAGGAGGCATACGACTCACAAGACGACACCTTCTTCTTCGGGGCATGGCCATATCTCCATCTCATCTAGAGCAATAAAGGTTCACGGAAATGCGAACCAGCTGTCTGCGGGTACCCGCTTCAAGACATCATCCCACATCTCACGCAGGAGTGCCGTTAGGTCACTCTCAGGTGCATCGAGGTCACAGTCGGCGAAGACACTCCTTGCAGATAGCACAGCAAATGCCGCACAGTGTCGACTTACCGGTCCCTCCCCCGATGCAATGGCCACTATCAACAAAGTACTCTCACCCGAGATCGACATGTGGGTCAGAGGCCGATGGATTCGGATATTCTCCTACACAGCTCGGCAAACGACTTGGCTGACTCCGAGTCAGGCTGGCCTATGACAAACGGGGTGCCCTCGTCAGTCAGCCTTGATATTGATGGATCCATTGGTATAGAACCGAGATACGGTATGCCATAGTCTCTCGCGGCTCGCTCCACTGCTCCCTCACCCATCAGTCGATACCTGGCACCACACTTCGGGCAGACGAACTCGCCCATGTTCTCGACGACACCCAGTACTCGGACCCCCATTCGTTGGGTGAGCTGAATGGCCCTCCTTGCTCCGAGTACGGCAACCTCTTGCGGAGTGGACACTATCAGAGTCCCATCGACTGATGGTATCAACTGAAGGATGCTCAGGATCTCGTCCCCGGTCCCGGGTGGCAGATCAACGACGAGCAGGTCCAAGTCTCCCCACTCCACATCGCTCAGGAATTGACTGATTGCCTTTGCGACCAGCGGCCCCCTCCATGCGACTGCGTCGTCTGCGTTTCTCAGGAGGAATCCCATGCTCATGACCTTCACATCGAGAGGCCCATTGACTGGAAGAATTGACTTTTCTAGGACCTCGGGGTGTTGACCCTGCAGGCCCAATATCTTGGGGATGGTGGGTCCGTAGATGTCCACGTCGAGTATTCCAGACTTCACGTCCGACTTGGCAAATGCCATCGCCAGATTGGCGGATACGGTACTCTTCCCTACTCCCCCCTTGCCAGACAGCACCACTACTTTGTGCCTAACTCGCTTCATCCGCTCGCGGACCTCAGTCGGGATCATGCTCTCCCTGTCCTGCATAGTATTCGTTCTGCCACCTGTCGGATCTAGACCACACGTAATCTGAATCAATATTCATTTAAGGATGGTGATATATGTGAATTCAACAAACCTCGATGTACCACTCCATACCAGGACACACTGGGTCACAGTGAACAGGTACCCATGCAGTGGACGACGTGCGTCGTCCTTTGCTCACTGACAGTGAGTCTGGCACGTGTTTCTGGCCTGCACAGATAGATCCTGACTCCAACTATTGACCATCGTCGTTTCCTAGAGTCAGGCACCGACCTGAGCTCTCATGTTGGTCCATCTGGTCTGTTCTTTTCGGCCTCAGCGTATCTTCTCCTCAGAAACTCGGGCATCGACCATCCAAACCAGGCATGGAGGACCGTGACCATCATGAAGGTCATTACGACCAGGAAGAACAGGTTACCGGTCACTGGATCAGAACCGAACAGGGAAGATGCCATGAACAGGAAGAAGGTAGCGATGTACAGCAATGAAAAGCGACCCACGAGGATGAATTTCATCCTCGTCAGGAGCCGGGATGCCTTAGGAGCAGTTTCTCTACATGCAAGGTACAGTGGAACATACATGCCAAGTGTCAGGATTGCAAAGGGTAGAGCCATCGTTGCAGGAGGGCCGTAGGCGATCTCCTCTCCAAGTATGGCCCTCAGTAGGAAGCCGCTCAGAAAGGAAATGGTTGGCAGATACCACCTGTTTCTCGGTCTGAATAGACCCACATAGAAGTAGGCCATTAGAGGATACGACGCAATGAAGAAGACAAAGAAGATGTAGACCAGAAGGTCAGCAGTGGCATTTGCGCCGACTGCTATTACTATGTACTCTGCGGAGACCTCAAAGATGAGTCCGATACCCATCAACATGATCGATAGCGCAAGCGATGCTGTGAGCGGATCTCGGTCCTTTCTCCAGACCATGAGAAGTCTGAGAGATGCATAGATGAACAGTAGCGCCGATAGTGTGTTTCCCACTGCCGCAACTATGGTAGTGTTCGGATTGAGAACCATCAAACATCCACCTCATATCTTGTCAAAGAACCTCATGGCCCTAACAGCCTCGTTCTCGTCTGACACCACA
>JAWAQK010000048.1:0-18778 GCA_038893995.1 Candidatus Thorarchaeota archaeon
CCAGACTTGCGAGGTGACTCCGCCAGAGATTGTTCGTTTCAACACGACGATCGTTCTTCTGAAACACACCAATCACGATCTCATCGCCATACATGATCTTGTTTCAACACGACGATCGTTCTTCTGAAACGGGAAATGCCATCTCATATCTGCTTTCCGAGTAGAATTAGTTTCAACACGACGATCGTTCTTCTGAAACGGGAAAGAAGTTGAAGAAGGGAGAAAAGACAGTGAAGGTTTCAACACGACGATCGTTCTTCTGAAACGAGATGATCTTTCGCGAGATCTCTCCGAGATATCTCCAGTTTCAACACGACGATCGTTCTTCTGAAACTGTATGGCATATAGGCATATATATACTTATCGTGTAGTTTCAACACGACGATCGTTCTTCTGAAACAGTGATCTCTGACCCAGAAGGTGAAAAAATGGAAGATGGTTTCAACACGACGATCGTTCTTCTGAAACTGGGTCCAGATATATGCATCCGGATACCAGATGACCTAGTTTCAACACGACGATCGTTCTTCTGAAACCCTGTGTTTATGAGCCGAGAGAGGCCTCTACGAGGATGCATATCTCCGTTTCTACTGGCGGATTGTCTCAACCTATAGGTAATGTCTGGTACATATAAACGCTTGCGCATAGGAGAACGGTCTGGCAGTAGGGTCAAACGATGCGGGAAGAGCTACCACGTTCGACACCCATGATCTCCTTCCTGACATTGTGGGGATTCTCTATGACGAAGAAATACACAGCATCGTACTGAGTATCCACAATCTCCATGAGACCTGTCTTTATGCAGTGTAGCTGGGCCCGTGTGATCACACCCTCGAAGACCGAGTTCTGGATCCAGTTCAAGTAGGTCTTCAGGAAGGCGTTGACTTTGTTCACCCTCTCGACTGCGACGTCATATACTATGATCACGTACATCGCTCGACTCCTGCTCATCGAAGGCCAATGCAGAATAGACTCGGTCACCCAGGAAGTGCTTCATGAGTCTGTAGCACTCCAGCCTGATCATATAGCGATAGGAAACCTTGCGCCTCAGTCTTGGGTGCGGGAGAGTCTCTGACATTCGTCCATGGTAGGCCTGTAAGAAGTCTGCCAACGCATTCTCCTTCAGTCGAAACCCAATCTCCGTGTTGAAGCTGTCCTGGGTGATTATCCCCTGATTCACCAGCCTGACAATGACTGGTGTGGCGACGAGGGGTTTGAACATGTCTGCCAGGTCCAGTGCAAGCGAATAGCGGCGCTCCAGAGGCTCATGTAGGAACGATATGGCTGGATGAAGATAGGTCTTGTGTATCTCTGACAGCACAGTGGCATAGATCATCGAGTTTGCCAGAGAGATGAGGCTGTTGAGTGGGTCTTCTGGTGGGCGATATGACCTTGAGGTCATGGAGAAGGGGACGCAGATGGTATTGTATGCCCTATAGTATTCGGTCCACATCTGTCCCTCCAACCCCATGAGTTCTGCCACAGACGCACCCTCGGTTGAGACGAGCTGTATCTCTCTGATGTGCTTGCTCACAGACTTTCCACGCCTGAGATAGTACTTCAATGACTTCAGCATTGCAAGCTGGATGCCTTCAAGGATAGCAGTGGCCACCCGAAGTCGCTTCGCCGAGTCGAGATGGTGTGCTGCCTGAGCCAAGACCACCTTGCCTGAGATCAGGTCCTTCTTTGGCATGAGGCTTCCCACGTATGCTCCGTACTTGTTGAAGAAGTGCACAGGGATGTCCTTCTCCATCAGAAGACTTGCGGCACCACTGCGCACGGACACCTTGCCCAGACAATAGATGTCAGAGACGTTGTGGATGGGGAATGCTCTCTTGCCGGTCTCGCGGCTCATGGTATAGATCGTGTTCCCCTCCCTGAACATCATGACATTTGACTTGATATACACAGGTTCCACTGGATCACACCCTGCACAGGTCATAGTATGAACAGTTCTTGCAGTAGGGTTTCCTCACCGCGTCGGGCGGACGTTCCAGTGCCACAATCCTGGGGATGTCATCGAGGATCCTCTGTATCTCCGCCCTCTTCTCGTCGGTCAATATCACAGGGACCCTCTTGCGCTCTGTGGGATAGACCAAGGTGCCTCTCGCCCGGACCCCCATCCTCTCAAGGTAGTAGAGGTAGTATAGCAACTGATACTCAGCCGGATGCGTCAGCTTTCTCGACTTCTTGATCTCGAAGATGACGACTCCGCCAGAGGTGGTCTTGAAGTCGATCGCGATTGTGTCATCAATCATTATGTTCTTCTTCTGCCTCTTGAATACGGTCTCGTGAAGCCGCCTTCCGATCAGGATGTTCTCATCCTCGAAGTTCATGTTGATACCGTGGGCATAGAACCACAGCTCTCTATGACAGGACTGGTGGTACTGCACCATCACGCCAGTTATGCGCATGACCATCCCTCAGATGATCGTGGCACTGCGCCCCGATGGAATGAATCCTGTGACATCAGAGTACCTCCGTCCGATCTCGTGACGATGCACGACCGCAAGCCATCCCAGTGTGGGCAGCGCACCCACATCATCGCCAGGAACAGAGATCATGTAGTCCGTCAGCGATCTGCGTATCTTGAGTAATCGCTCTCGCCTAGAGAACCGGTCCATCCTGGACTCTAGGACATTGCGATACTCGCGAAGGACCGCCTCGGCCTCGTCGTCCAACTCGACGAAGACATCGACCATGTTCGGGATCTGGTCCTCTATCAGACGGACTTGCTCCAGAGAGCTGTAGTCAAGTGACTTGAGAGACTCGATGATGCCCTTGCTGGTATGCTGTTCACCCCTCGAGGACACAGCCCTGAAGTACTCGACCGTCATTCTGTGGAGGTCGACGTCCCTCAGCTCTTCATGCTGTGACAGCAGCTCCCTTGTGGCATCCAGGAGCATAGGATCGTAGATGTAGCTTGCCAGGCTCCGCTTTCGACTGTCTCGATCGTCGAGGACGTATCGTACGTTGAACTGCCCCCTCTCCTCGCTCATGTGCCGATTACAACGACCACAGGCCTGGACAATAGAGTCCATGGGTGCAAAGTCACGAAACACGATGTCAAAGTCCACGTCAACCCCAGCCTCAACGACCTGAGTGCTCACAGCTATGCGCCTACCTCCGTCCGCCTTCCGGAGACGTTCAATGCGTTCCAGCCGCTGTTTCGGGACCACAAGGCTCGTCAGAAAAGAGAGGGGGAGTCCAGGCTCTTCGTTGGCCAGGAAGTCGTAGAGTGTCTCCGCTGAGCGCTTGGTGTTCATGACCGAGAGCACGCTCTTGTCGGGATTCGAACGGATTGTCTCGAGCACCTCTCTCTGGAATTCCTCAAGACCTCTTGGCGTGAGGTCGATATCAATGTCGACACGCGACGTCTGTGAGAAGTAGTACTCAGGGTCCGGAATGGCCTCACAGACATGGTCGAATATGCATGGTTGAGTCGCAGTGACAAGGATGAAGCGCGTACCCATCTCTTCGGAGAGACTCCGTGCAAGAGTGCTGAAGAGTGACCAGTACTTGTATGGTATCGACTGCACCTCGTCGAGAATGACAATTGACTCTGCAAGACTGTGAAAACGTCTCATAGGTCGGTTTCTATGACCCGCCAGCGTGAAGAACAGCTGTACAAAGGTCGTCACGACTATCTCGGAGTTCCAACCCTCGATCATCAATTCAGACTGATGATAGTCTAGTGCGTCCTCCGTGTTGTCCATACAGTATAACGTGTCACCAATGTGATGATGCTTCAGTAGTGTGGCGCTAGACGGCCCCCCTAGGGCCTGATAGAACACTTCGTGATTCTGATCGACTATCGCCGTGAATGGGAGGCAGTAGATGATTCTCGGGACATGTCCGTCGCGGCTGACTCTGTCCCTCAGTCGCTGGGCCATCGCTATCGAGGTGAGTGTCTTCCCCAGGCCTGTAGGCAGTGTGAGGGAGATGATCCGTTGGTGCAGGTCGATAGAGTCGACGGACCGTAATGCCTCCTGAAACGCTCTCTGTCTGAGATGGTCAATTGGCCTCGCCGGCGGACCGAACCCATGCACAGTCCTGACCGCGAAATCGGCAGGAAGGACACCCCTTGATGGAATGCCCAAACCAGAGGCCTCAAGCTTATCAGCATCGATGAGGAGCGAGTAGAGCATCGACAGCTGGAGCCAGAATCTCAGTCCGGTGTTCTTGCGGATGTCCCTCCTGAAGGGGGACAACCTCTTGTGAAGGTCCTCCAGGCAGCTGAGGAGATCGTCAGGCTCCACGATCGGCCCTGAGAAACGAGCCTCCAGCATCGCTCTGAGGTCATCCACGAAACCTGAGTCTATCTGATCCAGCTGAGTCCTGAGCAGTTCCATGTCCCCGTCATTCAGACTGAGACTGTTCAGTGCAGATCCGAGATTCCCGTGGTGTCTGGCCACGGACAGCATGGCAAACACGGGCAGCATCGAGCTGACGTTCGGGCCGGTCGTCTGACGAATCATCTTGGAGACATTCTCAAGGGCGACCACTGCAGACAGCAGACTGTGTCTCGCTTCGTTTACATTATGTGGTCGCCCCCTGATCTTGTTCTGAAATGACGTCGTTGCCTTGCCGTAGTCGTGTAGCATCCCACAGAGCCATACTGTGTCCACCAGTCTGGAGTCCGCAACATCCTCGGGTAAGGAAACCCGCGCCAGATGTTCGGCCGTTCGGGCAACGGACTCCAGATGGCTGATGAGCGTCACACCCTCATGTGAGATGACGTCAGATGAGCGCAACAAGGCACCCACCGCCGATGTCGACTAGAGGTCTGCTGAACACACCTGTTATTGGCCCACCCCTTGCATCGAAGACCAGGTCCACGTATCTCATCGGGGTCCGCTCACGGTCCACGAGGACGGGGACTCTCTCCACCATGTACCTGCTGTTCTGCTTTACGGACATCTTCACTATCCAGTCCCTTGGTACGGCTGAGCGAACACTGACCTCGTTCTCATGTGTTGCCGGAGTCACATCATACTCACCATGCCATGTCACCTGGGCAATGCAGCACGCGGTGCCCAGATACGGTGTGAAATGGCTCTTGTGTGCCACCAACATCTCCCTCAGACGATTCATGATCTCAGTGTCGTCGACTGAGAAGTATATCCTGTACCTGGGCTCGCGGACGTACTCGACTCGGATCTGAGTGCGTGCAGGCCCGGAGATGTGTGCTGGTGATATGCCCAGCTTGGTGTTGATGTAGTTGGCCGTGATACGGCTCTTACTTACCTCAGACATGACGGAGATGCCCACCTTGGCCTCTGCCAGCCTGTCAGGTATCTCAGCACTGGTCATGCCCAGAATGGCACCTATCAGTCCTCGGACCGCACTGGGAGGAGCAATCGAGAAGGTCAGTGTCGACGTCGTGGAGTAGCCCTTTCTGAACTGTGCGAGTGGGGAACTCACATCGAAGGCAACTACCTTCACCTGTGACACCCCCATCAGAAGTCCATCCGTTCGACTAGAATCCCTCTCTCCTTGAATGCCGAAACAGGGTCTGATTCCTCTCCAGAGATGCAACATCTGAGGGCATCGCTCACCGCGATCCGGACCTTGAGTATCTTGTCCTTTATCCGACTCAGGCAATCAACAAGTGGTCCAATCTCAAGATGGTAGTCCCTTGGATCTCTGATCTCTTGGTCGGGAAGGTCACTCTTGAGACTGATCAGCCGGTCCAAGTCGCCGTGGTGATAGTGGTTCTCCCTGTATATCACGTCCAGTAGAAGATGGGGCGTCTGACCGACCTTTGAACGTGAGATCAGGTTCTTGGTCCCCGACCACATGCCTTCTAGGAGAAGGTCCATGTCATTCTCGGTCATCAGTGTCTGCTTAGCCGCATTCTCATTGACCAGTCCGTAGAACGCTATCAATGAGTAGGGCAGCACGTACTCCTCGCGAAATGTCTTCTGTCCCTTCCCGGCCTCAGATGCAAAGGCACCAGTCCCCTGGATGAACTTGACGTCCACCTTGTGTAGCGACTGTCCCATCCTGAACTGGGTTGGTCCGACCAGCACGACAGCCCCCTTCTCCTTTTCGCTCTTCTCAACGGGGATCACGGCTCCGAACAACCTGATGTCAATACACTCGTCAAGGATCTTGTTCCTACCCTTCTCGATCAGTGTCGAGAGTTTAGAGTCCTTGAAGGGCTTTGCGAAGTCGTTAAACCTCGTCTTTGCATCCTGGATTCCGGACCCGTCCTGCATGGAGATCTCTCGGATGAATATCTCCTTGCCTCGGAAGTCGTGCAGGTAATCGCGTATGGTACGCTTCAACCTCACATCCGTGACAATGTTCCTCTCCGTGTCCTCGTCGATGCGGGGTCGATTCTCGTCCGCGGGGTCACCGTTCGGATTGACAAACTTTGCATCGTATAGGAACAATAGCTCGTGCCTGTGTTTCAGTATGTCTTCAGTCAACACTCTCATCTCCCTTTCTGCTCTTGAACTTGTAGGACTGATTCAGTCCCACGACGAAACTGAGGCTCAGCTCATCGTTGTCAGGCCTCTCGTCTGCGGCCTTCATCAGCTCATCAGTCAGCATGGCCTGGATGTCCCTGTAGACGTCAGAGTATCCATACGCCTTGAGTTTCTCCTCGATCTTTACGTACAGTCTCTTCAGTCGCTTCATGTCGAGGCTCAGACTATGGAGCCTCTTCTCGAAGGGCGCAGATCCTCGGTCGTGCTGTTGGATGGCAATGAGCCGCCCAGCAAGCAGTCCTATCAGGAAGGCTGCTCGCTGATAGTGTTTCCCAAAGAAACTTGGGTGCGTCTCGAAAATGTCGTTTGCAATCTCGGTTCGATTCAGCTGAGTTGAGTCGTTCAATTTCCTCTTATCACCACTACCCTTTCTATGAGTCTCTATGAATTCTAGGAGCATCAGAGCTCGCAGAACATCATTCCTCTTCCGTACATCGGGCCGTACGCGCTCGGAGAGCATCAGTTGTTGGAATCCATTCTTCCGTCTACTGTCCTCAAGATAGTCGAGAGCCCGCCTCAGTATGAGCGCCCTCTCCACCGTCTGGTCCTTGAGCAGTCTGCTCGTCACGTGGATGAATTCCTTGTAGTCCTTCGCCTCTCTACCCAGTGCGAGTATGTCACGCAAGAAAGAGAAGTCGAATGACATGCCTGCCTGGTAGAATAGTCCTCTGTTATCGACAAGCTCCTTGATGCTGAACAACTTGGCCAATCTCGATGGCGGTATGTCCTCTGCATATGAGAGAACCCTCATGGATGACTGCTCCATGATATAGAAGAGGAAGTTCAAGGAAACAGAGTCATCCAGTGTAGACAGGTAGTCAAGAATCTCATTCTCATCTGAGGTTATCCTTCTTCCACTGTGTGCCATCGATATCTTCTGGCCCTGGCCGGCGGAACTACCCGTTGCGCCCCGCGGAGCAGAGAGAACCTCCAACACGCCACCGATCGCGTCCGGTTCACCTCTCACTGACTGCGGTATTATGTAGTATTTGGCGCCGTAGAAATCAAACTGGAGTTTCTCATCGAGAAACTGCTTTGATGTCTCCAGTGCGGCTGCACATTGGACGCAGACAGGAAACAACTTCCAACCCCGGGACACATCCAGCTCTGGAGCAAAACCCTTCTTGTCAAGTGTGTAGAACGGAAGGATATCAGTGACGAAACCATAGACCTCGCCCTCACTCTTGCAGACGTAACATGTCCCGTGACCTCTCGCTGTCGTCCCATACTTGGAGTAGTAATCCTGCTTCACTAGCTCCAGGAAGATCTTCCTGAAGGGCTCGGACTCACCAATCAGATGAGTACTACCTCCGGCATCAAGCTCGATGGTCAGAAGGGTATTGCCCTGTCTACTGCCAATGGCCTTCCGGCTCTGCTCAATATCAGACATTACTTGGTCTTTGAGGGATGCCAGAAGCCGCCCAATGTCGCCCACATACGATACCTCGTTATCGAGTCCCGCATCTCTGCAACACTTGGGAACCCTCTCAAACCATGCGAGCGTCTTCTTCGGGAAGGTCTTCTTTACATCTGTTATCAGCGCCGCCGGAGTAGTCCCAGGACCATTGGGCGGGGGCTGACGATAGAGATAGCGGGAGGCAGTGCCGCGATCAAAGTCGACTATCTTCGTACCCCTGTACGTCCACTGATTGTTCTCACGACTCAGCCGGATGACTATGACCTTAGAGATGACCTGATTGAGGGTCATCAACCTGCCGACAACGTCCGGGGCTTTGCCACTAGCGATGATGTCTGCAAGTTCTCGCATCGCAACTATCATCTATTACTACACTCCACAGGATTGACAAATCCGAAGCCAAGAGAGTTCTTCTCGCCGAGGCCGGTCTCCATGAGGAAGCTGTAGAAGCCCTCGAGCCCTGACATGTCCTCTCTTCTGAGCATCTTCCACACTGAGCCAATGAAGATGACCTGCGACCCCCTTATCCTGACGGGAACCGCCACCTCTTTCCGAAACTCCACCTCATCGAATATGGGTTCATCAAAGCTTATCCGCTTCCCAGAGTAGAACTCGTACTTCTTGATGGCATTGTCCTTCAGTCTCTCCAGGAAGAACGAAATGTCCCCATGCCGGTCAAGTGAGAAGTACTCGCCGCTTGTGGAGTCCCTGTACAGCACGATCGGGCTTCCTGAGATGAATGTGTTTGACAGGCGCGGTCTCACCTTCTGGATCTCCTCGATCTCATAGTATTCTTTGCCAAGGCGGATCCGAGTCTGGCCAGAGAACCAGTCGAAGACCGTGTCAACGAGGCGAGCGTGAGGCGATGAGACGATCACTGTGCCTCGACCCCTCGTGTCGCAGAAGTAGTCGGAATATGTGAAATACTTGAACCGGTCGTCATCATGTGCACGTCCGAACTCACTATCACCAAAGGCATTGTATAGTACGGCCTGTATGTCATGCTTATCCGGACGATCGGTCCCGCCTTTACCTCTCACACGTAGTATGACTCGCACATGCCCACTTGTCCCTGTGGGTGCATCTCTCCTAATAATTCTTCTTGTAACGGGCCCCGCACGAGGAACTCGCCGAACAGAGCAGGGACCAATGAGTCTCTTTCGCCCAGGAGCCCCCAGTGCCACACGGTGCTGTTAGTCAGATCGATGCCCGAGTGGTCAACTGTGCCGGACATAAAGTCCATATGGGAGCTAGATCGCGAGGCCAATGAGGCCTATCGTGATGCAGCTTGACCTCTGGGAAGCATTTGTGGCCCTGATCGAAGGTATACTGGCTCCGTACGGGCTTCAGTCTCTGTCACCCTTTGTGGCCCTGATTCCCTTTCTGGTGCTTATCTATGTGGCACACCTGATCGTGATCAGGACACTGCGGATCTCCTTCAGAAGACTGGGAATGCCCCCAGAGGCCTCCAGCGGTGTTGTGTTCGTCGTCAGGCTCGTTTTCTTTGCCATAGCCATCGTGGCCATCATGGCGGTGTCCAACATTCTCCTAGGACAGTCAGCACTTGCAGTCTCTACCCTCGTTGGTACAGCGATTGGTCTCGCCTTCTCTCGGGCCCTGGGAAACCTAGTCTCAGGAATCTACGTGCTCGGAGCGAGACCCTTCCGCGTTGGCGATTATGTGAGAATAGGCGACCAAGAGGGGATTGTGCTTGAGATCACCCTCAACTACACCAGACTTCTCCTTCCGAACCACATAAGGTCGATCATCCCGAATGGTCGAGTTGTCGACGCAGGAGTCGTAAACTACAGAGTACGGGTCGATGAGTACCTCGAGGAGAGGGGAGTCGAATACCGACGTGAGCACGGCGAAGAGAGTCTTCTGAGGACAGGTATGGCCGCTCTGAAGCAGCTGACACTTGGAGACGAGGTCTACCGACATGCCTTTGACGTGTTCGTACACAAGGACTACCCCCTGGCTCAAGTTCTGGCACAGTTCGAGAGTGTGTGTGACAAGTGGGCGCAGAAGTTCCTAAAACGGCCCGAGTACACATTCATGGGAATACAGTCAGTGGGGCTGATATACAGTTTCGCGTACATGGTCAAGAACTCCGCAGACATAATCACTCTTGGCAACGCCTTCCGACAGGAGGTCTGCCAGACACTGATGGGGCAGAGGTAGGAGGTCCCAGAGAGATGTGCACCCCACGGGGTAGACCCCAGCGGGGCCGAGTTGCCCCGAAGGTCCGGGTGTGTACCCATCACCCCCGACAGGACAATCAATGCACCTCAGTCGGAGTACCGGCGTTCAAGGTCGTAAGGGGATGTCTCCCGCGGACGGACCTGCAGATGTGCCCTACTTCGACGCTCCAGTAAGCACCGCTCTCCCCCTACGGGACAGGGAGTCTCGGGGATTGAACGCGATGACCAGCAGAGCTGCCACAGCGTAGACTGTCATTAGGTAGAGACTGTCCATCGCGTACCCCGTCTCCATCAGGAGGACAATCCCTGCCGCATTTGTACCAGCGTGGAAGAGCGTAGGGATGATCAGATTCCCATCTGTAGAGTTGTACAGCCAGACGTAGACTAGCGAGAGCAGGATGCTGTCTATGAAGAAGACACTGTAGCTGCCATAGTTTGCCAGCATCTGACTGTCCCTCATCATGAAGAGTGGCCAGTGCCAGAGAGCCCAGAAGACGCCGACCACGACTCCGGACGTCATGGCACCGTGTCTCTCCTGTAGCTTTGGGAGCGCATAGCCGCGCCAACCGATCTCCTCCCAGACATTCATCACTATGGACGAGAGGAATGCAGGAACAAACAGCATCAGATTCAGAGACTGAAGATTGTAGGGGTTACCGGAGACCGAACTCAGTAGGATGGCTGCAGCAAACATGATCACCGGCAGAAGGATCGCAACCACGTACCATCGTCCTGGAAACGACCGGCGACCAAACGCTGAGAAGACCATGTCCGGACCCCGGGGACCCTCTGACCGGCGAGATGCTATCAGTGCAGCAATCAGGGGAGACACCCCTCCCAGAAGCGCCAGGACGGAGTAGTCGGTCGGAATTATGCCATACGAACTCAGCATTGCGGGGACGTAGCCCATTGCTCCAATCAGCATGACCAGAAGGAAGAACACACCAGCATGTCTGTCGGACGAAGGAGCAGGCAACGAATCTGACCTCCGAAACGATTTATGAATCTGATGTTGTACCGGCACGACCAGGTGTACCAGTTCACGATAGGTCCCTGAGGTCAGTCCTCCAGCCCAGGCTGTCGTAGGAACCTCCGACAAGACTATACCGGCAACTGCCCTCTGGGAGATGTTCGGAACATGGATGGTGGACCGGGCGCGATTTGAACGCGCGACCTCATGGATGCAAGCCATGCGATCTGCCGGGCTAATCTACCGGCCCACACCATCCTGGTGTCCTGACAGAGTTGTCTTTTAACCCTTGTGCACTCAACTCAACATGCGTTGTTCGAGAGAGGGTGAACAGACCCGAATGGGATAGGCCGGGCATCGTCTGGTCTGAATCCAGTACCCCGCTGAACTGGCAGCCTGTTGGTCAGAACAAGATTAAGATAGCCATAGACGCTCGAAATATGAATCGGTGAGAGAGGCAATTGACCTCAGGCCCTGACAGACCACTCAAGTTGGCGGTACTAGGTGCCGGGGGAGTAGGCAAGACCACTCTTATCACACGGTTGACTACAGGTCGTTTCCTGCAGAGAAAGATGACTGTCGGATTCGATGTTGAGTCGTGGGTGGTCCGCTCAGAAGGGGTTCCAGTGCTCAAGGTCTCAATGTTTGACCTTGGGGGCCAACCTCAGTTCAGGTTCTTCCAGACAGATCTGCTCACTGGCGCCAGGGCAGCAATGCTTGTCTTTGACTGTACCTCATTCGCCACACTCCTGTCCCTGAGCGAGTGGCTCGACATGGTGACCTTTGTGCCAGATGACAACAAGCTCATTGTCGGGAACAAGGCGGAGAAGCCAGAGAGGGTACCAGACGACGTCATTGCAGAAATCTGTGGTGAATACGGCGTGAAGTACGTGCTAGTCAGTGCATTGACTGGCTGGAATATCGAGTTGGTGGAGGCATGGTTGTGTTCACTGTGCAGGCGCCTCTGTGAGAACAGCTGACATAAAGAGATATGACTCTGTTCTGTATGGAATAAGCAGACGGAGGCAGTACCGTTGCCGAGGGATATCACTGTAAACTGTGCCAAGTGTGGTGAACCGGTAAGGATAGAGGTCCTACCTGAGGAGACATCGAGGCAGACGGATGGCATCCTACGAGTCATGGTTGCACATGGTACACCGCCTCACGCGATAGTTGTATACATCGACAGGTACTTTCGAGTCAGAATGATGGAGTATCCTGATGTCTTCAAGTTCGATCAGCGTCGGTCCTCAGAGATTGTCCGTGTCGCAGAGTTGCCTGAGTCACTCTCTGATGCCTACGGCGAGCCATGCTATCAACCACTCTACTCGTACGACGAGGTGAGGGAACGAGAGAAGACATCTTTCCTCCTGGATCGCGAAGTGCTGAGAGTCATATGCGAGTCGGGCATCATATGTCTAAGTGAGATCAGAAGAAAGGTTGCACACCTCGAGAGGGCCATGAACGAGAGGATCGACCTTGCCCAGCTACAGGCCATCTGTGATAGGTACGTCAGAGAGGGTCTGATCAAGGTAGCATGAAGCATAAGACCTCAGTTCCCATGAAATAGCCTCATATATCAATGTTCAACCCTCTGGCGTGACCTGAGATGTTCAGATTCAGACGGCAAAAGGACGTAGGACGAAACTACGTCAACAGAATTGTGATCGGAGTTGGCGTGGGTCTCGTAAAGGCAAGGGACGTGATGCTGTCCTCACAGGTAGACCCCCAAGGGGCGATGGATATTCTTGCGACCTGGATGGGACAGGAACTGGCCAAGGAACTACTGGCGCAGAAGATAGCATCGCCATCTGACGATGCAGAACATGTTCTTGAGAAGCTCCTGGATGAGATCAGGGTCGCTGAGGACCTGACTGTGGACTTTGAGGGGAACACTGCACACATATCAGTCAGGAACTGCCTGATATGCCCCCGACGGGTCGGAGGCTACGACCTGGAGGGTTTCACGGCCTGTCCCGTGGGTGGTATTGTGAGGGGTGCCATCACCACCATATCTGGGAAGAGACCTCTTCTCACCAGAGTTGACCTCAAGACGGCAGAGATCTGTAGGATGGACGTCAATCTGAGCATGAGCTGAGTCCCCTCAGACAGTCCTGAGGTACATGAGTGGAACATGGCATACGACCACACGATCTGAACTGCGACTCGAAGCACAGGTCAAGATCTGAGCCTGCTCAGTCGACATGCCAGACGACCCTTGGCCTCGAAGCAGGTATTTAAGTTCAGTGAGGCGATGTGTATTGGTCCAGATGCTCAGCACAGAACAGAATCCCTATAGGCGCACTGACGAGGAGCTACGGAGGCTACTTAGCGGAAAGGATGTAGATATCCTTGACGTCCGCATCTTGTCCCTGCTTCAGATCGACGGCCGTGCCTCGTTCAACGCGATCGCGGATAAGCTGGGAATAAGCGTCGCAACAGTCAGTGCTCGTGTGAGAAAGCTTCAGGAGAGTGGAGTGCTCAAGGGATTCTCTGCAATTGTGTCCTGCGAGGGACTAGGTTTTACGGAGAATCTGTGGTTGATGGTCTATCTAGACCCTGAGAGTGATGCGACAGAGGTTGGAAACAGGATCGCTGGACTTCGGGGTGTGAAATGTGTCTACAGTGTTTTCGGCGAGTTTGATCTGCTGGCACACCTGTGCTGCGCCACTAGTGAGGACATTGACAACGCGCTCTCAGCAATCGGTAGGATAGAGGGCGTCAGAAGAGTTGCCAAGCTTGGCGTCCACAGGAAGATAAAGGAAGACTTTCGGGTCCAAATATAGGGGGATGAGAACCGTCTAGGGTTCTCATCCGATCCTTCAACTACTGCATGTCGTACTTGATGACCCTGAATATCGTCAATGCGGCAAACCAGACACCAAACATCATGAAGATGGTGAACACAAGGCTGCCGACCGATAGCAGGGGTATTCCACTGAGCATATTGGTTATGTTACATCCCTGAGAGAACACAGCGCCGACTCCGAGTAGGAGTCCTCCGATGAATGCAATCAGTATTGGCTTTCCCGTCTTCGGAGAGGACAGTCTGTACTCCCCTGATACTCTTGCACCGATAAAGGAGCCGAGCACCAGGCCAAGCACCATCCAGGCAGGCCAGACTAGTGTCTCAAACGAACTGACCGTCCCAGACTGGAAGAGCCCAAGGATTCCCAGCCACCCATCGGTGATTGACAAGGGATAGTTCCGGTCTGGGACCAGGGGGTCCGCCGTAGTTGCGGCGAATGATACGGCCCATGCCACCATGTTGACCACTGCCAATGATATGCCCGCGAGCCACCACTGCCAGTTCTTCTTGAACAAGGTCTCGACCAGACTCCCGCTACGTTCTGTCCGCCATTGTCTATAAGATGGCAGTATGAATCTCAGGGTCATCAGAGCGGTCAGGACTATTCCGGCCAGGAGCATCGTCGCTGCGTATGTCGTTATGTCCCCGGCGGGGTCGATCACTCCCACCCAGGTCAGGTTGCTGATACTGAGGAGCCCCTGGAGATACTCTCTTGCACCCTTAAGTATACCTGTGGCCGCAGCTGACGCACCTAGGGCGAGCCCAAGAAGGCCAAGGAAGGCGGTCATGAGACCCTCACCCGTCTTGTAGCTGACACCGCTCGCACATGCACCAGCCAGCACCATGCCGATTCCAAACACGAAACCGCCTATGACCTGGGCAAAGGGCTGGAAGGGCTTGGGCGAGGGATCTACGAGTCCAGACAGTATCATTATTGAGAAACCGATCATGCTGACGAATATCGCAGTCAGAATCGCCTTGATCAGAGTGAAGTCCTTGAAGATGACTGGGTCTCTGATCGCGGAGTTGAAACACACACGTCCTCTCTGCAAGACCATTCCGAAGAGTATACCTACCAGTAGTCCGGATATTGCTGTCTCCAGTGCCATAGTCTTCTCACCCTATATGATTTCATTTGACTGCCTCGAAGTACAGTGCCCAACCACCCGATTCCTCGTCGTCTTCCATGCCGAGGAACTTGTGCTTGGTCTTTGAGACGTAGCGCGGGGTGGCCTCGGTCGCAGGTCTGTAGTCCACGATCACCTTCAGGACAGTGCCGGGCTTCATCTTCCCCAGTTGTTGCACCGTCTTGATGGCTGGCACGGGGCAGACTGCGCCGCACACATTGAGTACTTCGTCATACTTCATCCTGTATCATACTCCGGCCGCATGCAGCGGCCTAGGATTCGGTCTCCCGTCTATCAAATAAACGTTTTGTCTAGAGCACAATCTATAAACGAATGTATTGAAATCGGAACGAATGATAAACAAATGGTTGCCAAGAATGAGCAGGACGGGCGAACAGCGACTGACATACCACGTAGAGCGCAAGTGTACCACCCAGAGGTCAGGGACGAGAAGATCATTGCAGCACTGGCAGATGCTGGGCTCAACCCAAACGCCTGTATGCAGTGTGGAACGTGCACTGCGAGCTGTCCCTCAGGACGATGGACGGCAATGAGAACGAGGAACATTGTGGTACGCGCCTCGTATGGAGACCCTTCAGTCCTACAGGACGCAGATGTCTGGTTGTGCACCACATGCTACAGGTGCCATGACAGATGTCCCAGAAAACTGGAGGTGACAGACATCATCATTGAGCTGAGAAACTTGGCCTCTGAGAGAGGCCTGATGAGCGAGCAGCATCGGAAAGTCGTGACCCTGTTCCATACGACAGGCCATGCAGTCCCGATAAACGATGAGACAAAGACGATACGTAGGGAGCTAGGCCTACCAGAGTTACCACCAACGATCTTCAGGAATCCAGACGAGAGGAGAAAATTGGCTACCCTGAGCTTCAGGACACGGAGGGAACACTAGGATGGTAGGTGGGAGATACTCGTTCTTTCTGGGCTGTATCATGCCGAACAGGTACCCAGCCATAGAGTCTACCTCAAGGTACGTCCTTCAGAAGCTTGGGTTCACCATCCTAGAGATGGATGGTGCGTCATGCTGCCCCGCTCCCGGGGTCTTCAGGTCCTTCGACAAGCAGGACTGGATGGTGGCAGCCGCCCGTAACATCGCAATCGGAGAGAGGAACAGGGCGGACATACTGACCGCATGCAGCGGCTGTTTCGGGACACTGTACTCCGTCAATTGCGCACTTGCCCACGACGAGGAACTGAAGAAACGGGTCAATATGCGACTCAGAGAGTTCGGACATCAGGTCAGGGCCGATCGTGAGGTAAAGCATATAGCGCAGGTCCTTGGTTACGAGGTCGGACCGGAACGAGTACTTGAATCGACTGTGCGCAGGGTCAGACTCAGGGCGGCCGTCCACTATGGATGTCACTTCCTTCGACCGTTTGAGGAGAGGGGGATTGATGATCCGGACGCGCCCAGCATCCTCGAGGACTACCTAGAGGCGTTGGGAGTAGAGTGCGTCGACTACGACCATAAGTACGCCTGTTGCGGTGCCGGAGGCGGCGTCAGAGCGGCCCACCCCGCTGAATCCATCACGTTGCTGGAGGAGAAACTGGCCTCCGTGAGGAGTAGCGGGGCCGAGGCAATCGTAGACGTGTGTCCCTTCTGCCACCTGCAGTTTGACGTTGGCCAACATACCCTGAACAAGGAACGCGAGACCAACTACAGTATTCCGGTGATCAACATCGCCCAGGTGACTGCGTTCTGTATGGGACAAGACAACGTGGGACTGCAGTACAATACCACTGCTCGCGAGTTTCGCCTGGAGGAAGCCTGAGTTGACAGATCAACGAATTGGTGTGTTTGTATGCCACTGTGGAGAGAACATAGCAGGTAAGGTGGACGTGAAAAGACTCGTCGAGATGGCGAAGAAGATGCCAGGAGTAGTCTTCGCGACAGACTACCTCTTCATGTGTTCCAAACCAGGACTGGACCTGATGAGGGATAAGGTCAGGGAGATGGGTCTGACTGCCACAGTCGTAGCATCGTGCTCGCATGAGCAGCACTGGAAGACGTTTGCGGATGCCATTGCCGAGGAGGGGCTCAACCCGAACAGACACACACAGGTCAATGTGAGGGAATTTGTCTCGTGGGTCACTGAAGATCCTGACAGGGCAACACAGAAGGCTACAAGGTACCTGTCTGCGGGAGTCACCCGCGCTGCGATGGCGGAGGACATAGAGAATGTGAGAATCCCAGTCACCAAGCGAGTCATGGTCATTGGAGGGGGTGTCGCCGGGCTCCGGGCTGCCTTTGACTGCGCCGAGATGGGAGTCCCGGTGATACTGGTGGAAAAGGAGGCCACCATCGGGGGCCATATGGCGATGCTGAACAAGACGTTCCCCACCGATGAATGCCCCATGTGCACTGTGAGCCCCCTGCTGACAGGTGTGTTTAGCCATCCGCTGATACAGGTGCTCACAAACAGCGAGGTGACGGGGAAGGAGGGTACTTCGGGAAACTTCGAGATTGAGGTCACCACGAACGCACGGTATGTCAGAGAATCGTGCACCTCATGCGGGCGGTGTGCCGAGGTGTGTCCCGTAGAGGTCCCGAATGAGTTCGACCGGGGATTTGGTGTCAGAAAGGCAATCTATAAACCGTTCCCACAGGCCCTGCCATCGCGATACATCGTTGACAGGTCTCACTGTATCGAGTGCGGACGATGTCAACTAGTATGTCCGGCTGATGCCGTCGACCTGAACATGAAGAAGAAGACTACGCAGAAGTTCTCAGTGGGCTCGATCATAGTCGCAATCGGGTATGATGAGTATGACCCGCGCGAGATCACTCCCTATCACAGTAAGCATCCGAATGTGATCACACAGCTCCAGCTGGAGAGGTTGTTGGCACCAACGACCCTCAACAGGGGCAAGATCATGCGTCCCCTCGATGGCAAGGTGCCCAGGTCTGTCGTGGTCGTACAATGCGTAGGGTCTAGAAACGAACAGGTAGGCAACGAGTACTGTACTGGCGTGTGCTGTATGTTTGGGATCAAGAATGCAAGTATCATCAAGGAACATCTGCCAGACTCGGAGGTCTACCTGTGCTACATCGACATCCGTACCCCAGGACTCTACTACGAAGAGTACTACAGACGCGCCCAGAAGATGGGGGTCCGGTTCGTGAGGGGTCGGCCTGCCGAGATCCTACCACAGAGCGATGGTAGTCTACGGGTGGTCGTCGAGGACACTCTGCGAAACCAACCCATGGAGATCAATGCAGACCTCGTCGTGCTCTCGGCAGGAATGGTGGCCACTCCAGGCGTGGGCAGGCTCGGAGGCATACTGGGCCTGCTGCGGACAAAGGAGGGGTTTGCACGGGACTTTCACATCAAGATGGGGCCAGTCAGGTCGAGCAAGGATGGGATCTATCTCGCAGGGACTGTTCAGGGTCCTAAGGACATCACCCAGACAGTTGCACATGCTGGCGGTGCAGCCTCTGCTGCTGTTCAGCCTGTGCTGAAGGGGTATCTTGAGAGACGTCTTGATACCGCATTCATAACTCCAGAGAAATGCATCAACTGTCTGGCATGCATCGCTGTGTGCCGGGCCGGGGCCATCCAGGTGCGGGAGGAGGGCAGCAGTCCTATCATCGTGGACACGGCCTGCCAGAGCTGCGGAATATGCGTACCAGTATGTCCGACGAGTGCAATACAGCTCAGAAACTTCACGGAGGAACAGATCTTGGCTGAGACTCGAGAGTTGCTGAGTTCGGCCAGTCTTGGGAGTGATGCGCAGTGAT
>JAWAQK010000049.1:0-13988 GCA_038893995.1 Candidatus Thorarchaeota archaeon
CAGCACAAATCCCGGTTCACAGTATTGGAGCTCTGACATATTGCTTGACCATTCCTACCATGCCAGATGAAGAGTCTACTAAATCATTTTCCTTCCAGCTAGGAGCACCCAGATAGCATAATCGTTAATATGGGCCAGTCAATCGAAACGGATGACACGGGGTCAATGCAGATGGTCGATTCAGACCTGATCGAGGCATACGAACGAGGTCGGATTCCTCCGCAGCATCTAAGGATGACCGGGCTCGTGGCTGCACTGATTGTGTTCTTTCTCGTAGGATACTGGGCATGTTCAGACGTGTGGCGACGATATGCAGCAGATATCCTCCAGCTCGTAGCCAGTACGGGAGTACCCAGCTGGATCGCAAGCAACGTCATGTATACAATACTGGTGTTGGCCATGCTGTTCACTGTGAGCTTACTGCTTTCACTGGGTGTCACATGTGCAGCACAGAGGCTTGGGACAACCCTGATCTACGTCGGAATAGTCCTAATCGTCGTTGTGGTTTCTACACCTGCTGTTATTCCACTATTCGCCTCAGGATTCAACATTGTCCTGATTCTATCAACGTGGACGGCCATGTTGCCTGGCGGTCTTGTACTCGGAGTGTCTCTTCTGTTGGTCGTCGTATTCCGAAGGAGACTGAAACGAGCTGGAAATCTCGTCAGACTGACTGGAGGTGTCTGTCAAGACAACAAGGCAGTCTTAGTTCCACCAGTCATAGTGACCATACTTGCTCCTGTGGTAGGTGTGGTGTGTGGGGCCATTGCCCTGCAGTTTCCAGGAGTCATCGATGCCATCCGGGCCATCAGCCCATGGGATGTGCACATGGTCATCCCTGTCATTGTGATTGCCGTGGTCTACCTGTTCATCGTGTCTTTCCTCTTTAATCTGTCATACTCGATAGTGTCAGCAGTGACCTACATCCACATTCGAGGTAGACAACTGTCGCTTACTGATGGACTGAAGGCCTCAATGGGCCTGTTGCGAGATCTGGTCCTGCTATCCTTTGCGAACATGCTTGTGGGGATTGCCAGGGTGGCGATGCGAAGTGGGGGACATCAGGTCAGGGACAGGGCAGGTGTGGATGTCGAAGAGTCGATAGGGAGTAGAGTTCAACGGACATGGACTCTATTGAACTGCTTCACGATACCCGTCATGGTTGCAGAGAGGCAAGGCGTGAGACAGGCAATCAGACGTAGTACTGGTCTTCTCAGAAGAAGCTTCGCAGATGTGTTGATCAAGGAAACCGCAGTCAGATGGGCCCTCAAGGCCCTTGCGGCAGTCTTCGTCATGGGACTCGGGATTGCCGGAATCGTCACTGGATGGTATCTCTCAGGGCTGAGAGGAGCCATCCTCATCGGACTAGCTTTCGTCATCTTCTCTGCAATCCCGAGTGGTATAATACTTAGAACCCTTGACATAGTCTACGTCACACTCCTGTATGTGTTTGTCAGGCAGCAGGAGGGTGACATCAAGGGCCGGACAGCAATTCCCGGTATGATCTATGATGAACTACTCGCCGCATATCGTTCAGCAAAGATGTCTAGATCGCTCTGAGAAACAACATAGGAGATGAGTCTTGAAATGGAACCCAAGATAGCAGCAGCAAATGCGCTCTATTCAGTACTCGAGGCACGTGCTGGGGAGTCAGTCCTAGTCATTTGTGACACTCCAAAGATGGATGTGGCAACAGGATTCGCCGAAGGAGCGCTTGACCTTGGCCTCTGGACCAGGGTCCTAGCTCTCGACGTCAGGGAAGACGAGTGGAGGACAGAAATTCCGCATCATCTTCTCGAGATCATCAATGGCCCCCGACCCCCGGACATCTATGTCAATCTACTTCGGGGTCCTGCGCAAGAAACTGCTTTTCGCGTCAAGCTGATCAGACTTGAGACCCGCAAGCGTACCTCGAGACTGGGGCATTGCCCTGGGATCACCATTGACATGCTGACAGAGGGCGCGCTCGCACTGACCCGGGAGGAATACGTCGAGATGCAAGGCTCTGCGAGGCAACTTCTCACTCTGCTACAGAACGTAGAAACAGTACACGTCAGATCTGCGTCTGGGAGTGACTTCAGTCTGGGTGTCAGTGGACGGACCTGGTTCTCGGACACCTACCTCGACTGGAAGACTATGAAATGGATGAATCTTCCAACTGGCGAGGTAATAGTGGGCCCAATTGAGAACTCAATGGAGGGAACACTCGTCTGCGACTTGGCCGTGGGAGGGATAGGACCAATCAGGCAGCCCGTGCGGATTCAGGTGGAGAAGGGCAAGGTGAGGAGGCTAGAGTCTCAGGACAGCCATGCGCTCGAGATCATCAGACAGGTGCAGGCAACTGACGAGATGGCAAAGTACGTCGGCGAATTCGCCATTGGTCTCAACCCGCGTGCAAGGGTGGTGAGAGAGTTCCTGGAGAGCGAAAAGGTCGGAGGTACTATACATGTCGCGTTCGGGAACAACATGGACTATCCCGGCACCGTGACAAACAACTCGTCCACTCACCAGGACTTCCTTGTCAGTCGGCCCACAGTCGATATCAGGTATGCTGATGGCTCAGAGCGGACACTCATGAGAGACGGCAGGCTGACGATCTGAACAGTGTCAGTGATACAACCAGTCAAAGGCCATGCGCCAAGTGGCAGTGGACCTCGAGAAGGGGTTGGCATAGAGAGTCCTGAAGAACTGACCGAGACTGCCACTCTTCTTTGCCCTAACAAATGTCGGGTAGACGAACTTCTCTCGACCGTAAGCATAAGTGAATATGTAGGGCGCCCAGAAGTTGGGTCTGCCATCCGGACCCCTGGCTGAGATAGACCCAAGCGACTTCAACGCACTCTGGGAGTCAACCATGATCCTCTCGGAGATGTAAGATGCGACCTCCCTCTCTGAGTACCCGTCATTGTTGAGCATGATTGCGGCGTTAATCAGGACCGCACGGCGGAGCCTCGAGACCGCATGGTACGAACAGACATGGTCATTGCAGCTGGGCAGTCCCAAGAAGTCCCGGGCAGAGTCAGCCGTGCCCTCCGAGATGACAGAGAAACCGGTCTGGAGGGGTAGTATGCTCAGTTCGATGAGACCAGACTCGCGAAAAGCCTTCTCGCGCCAGATACTTGCAACATGATGCTCATATTCATGGTAGATCACGCTCACCAGACCAAGGCGACTGAAGGGTTGGTCCAGATTGAACTGATTGACGGATCGATAGTTTCCCATGTAGAGACAGTATGCCCGCCACGGCTTGGAACTGACAAACTCGTAGTCAATGCCATTGTCAGTTACAGAACATCCCATCAGAGGATAGATGTTCTGCCGGAACAGACAGGCTGCAGTTTCGGTACGGCGACGTACAATACGCTTCACAAAGTGCATCAGTGCACCGCCTCTCAGCAGTTCGCGTTCCGTGAGTCGCCGAAACTTGTCGTCGAGTCCCTCACCTCTGACCCAGATCAGAGAGCGCTCAGCCTGCTCTACGAGTTGGGCTATGTGCCGCTCAGTAAATGGTCCTGCATCAATGTTGAAAATGGCTCTCACTGCCTGAAGATATGAGAGTTCATCGCTGGTGAGCCATCGGACCAGTGTTTCCAACGAACGGACCTCGCCAGACAAGAACTCACGTCGCAGCGGGGAATCTACATCGGCGCGTATCCTATCACCCAGTTCTGCAAGCTTGAACACGAGGGACTGGGGATCAGGCGCATCATGATACGCACAATGGAGGAGGTGTTCGGGACCAAAGTATGCGTCGATGATGCTTGTACCCGTGAGTTGTCTTGTCAGACTGCCGACTGCACCACATAGCTCGACGTATTGATCCGTAACTCCCCTCATGGTAGAGAAACTATGGAGCAAGGAGTATATGAACCCAACGGAATCCTAGACCCGCATGACCGTATTGTTTTTCAGATGGCAGCTCCCTGATCCAACACGAAATCACTATGCCGCGTCGAAGGAACAATTCAGGCACCGGGCTCGTCGCCGTCTTGGTCATAGCAGGCCTAGTCGTCGCATTTGCAGGTTGGCACGACGGTCTGTTTGGCACAACCAGTATCAAGAGCATAAACGAAGGGGATATACCGACGAATACATCGGTCGTCATAAAGGGAAAGCTTGTCTTCAGACTGGGCAATCTGCATACTGTCGCATCGGAAGACGAAGAAAACGCCGTGCTATTCGAGTGGACGGGGCAATCGCCACCAATAGACTCCATCGTGATAGTGCGCGGGAAGGTTGCCAGTGCCATAAGTCTGAAGGACGTTACATCCGTAGAGACGCCGTGGCTCTTCAAGTAGTCAGATTGGGTGGAACCCTCCTAGAGTGGACCGACCAACGGACAACGTGCGTAGACACGTTCGGGTCTGCCACGCTCCCGGAGGTAGAAGGTCACGGTGTCGGACATGAGTTCGATCCGCGTGTGTGTCTGTGTCCCCGCACCTCTGACTCTTCTCGATAGCAGAGTACCGCTGTTATAGATGACAATGTCGTTGAGCCTCCATATGTGAGGTACATGTCTGTGACCATTCAGAACAAGTGAGCATCTGGTAGCATCGAGGAGTCCAAGCACATCACCAGAGTCCTCCACAACATTGTGTTCACGCCCAGTGAAGGGCACGGGAACGAGGTGATGATGTAGTGCGAAGACACGTATCTTGTCCTGACTTCTACCGAAGAAATCAGTGATCTTCGCATAGTGGGCCCGACCGACGTGGCCTGCATCATTGTCGGGTTCAGCACTATCTACTGCAAATAGCGCAATATTCTCGGTCTCGTACGTCTTGAACCGCTCACCGAACAGTCTCTCAAAATGAGCCGCCCCATAGTTTCGCTCATCGTGATTTCCGGGAATGATGACCATAGGGGTCGAGACACCGCTCACTGCGTAGTTGAAACGCTCGAACTCATCACGAAGTCCATCGGAGGTCAGATCGCCCGTGACTAGTATCAGGGGATTGGACAAGTCCCTGGCCTCTCTGTCTATTCCATCAACGATTCTCCACAGATCGTCCTCATCGACCCCAGGTTCTCCGATGTGTACATCGCTGAGGTGAAATAGCGTCATGATCTCCTTTTCCATGTCTAGGACCTCTTGATACGCATGCTGCTGAGCGGCTGCATAAACATAAGCATTCCAGCCCGATGGGAGCGAGCCGGACCAAGCGGCATGAATCTGACAGTTCGGAAGGATGTCCAATGTGGCCCAGGCTGGGTCTCTAGCAGGTCCAGTCGTGAGGACGAGAGTGGCAGGAGTATCCTCCGAATGGGCTCCGGGGGCGTCGCTACTGTGAGTCACGTGGCTTCGTGAGAGGAAATAACTCATCCGTAGGACTGAAGGGGGAGAGAATTCGTCACTGCAAGAATGCGCAGCCCTCACAGTCACAATAAGATGCACGTCCATCACTACAGGTAGGGGATACTGGCAGAAGGGACACCGTGCCTGTAGCAAAGGTCGACACGAGGGCTGAGTCCCAACAATGAGTGACGCCCGTCACAGTAATATCACATCTCTGTTACGTCAAGAATCGTGAAGATCGAGGATCTCGTGACTCCAGCACTCGTGGTGGACATTGAGAGACTGAGAGCAAATATAGAGAACATGGCTGCAAGGAGCAGGAACGAGTCCGTAAGTCTCAGGCCGCACGTGAAGACCCACAAGTGCGCCGAGATTGCCAAGATGCAGCTCGAGAGAGGAGCAAGGGGCATAACGGTATCCACCATGGCGGAAGCACTCGCTTTTGCCGATGCAGGTTTCGATGATATCACCCTCGCGATTCCGATCACCAACGACAAGATGGAGACTGCCCTCGATCTCAGTTCAAGGACCTCCCTGAAGCTACTTGTTGACCACCCAAGCACTGTGGACGAACTCTCACGTCGTGCCTGCAGACGTCGTACAGAGGTCGAGGTGCTGCTGAAGGTCGACTGTGGATATCACCGATGTGGAGTAGATCCCAGAGACCCAGCCTCTCTGAAACTCGCGAACCGAATTGCGACCAGCACGGGGCTCCACTTTGGGGGAATACTGACTCATGCCGGTCACGCGTACTTGGCAAGATCGCCGGAGCAAGTGAGAGAGATCGCATCAAGTGAGCAAGAGACCATGGTGGAGTTCTCGCAAAGGCTGTATGAGCAGGATATCAACCTCGGGCCAACTACTGTCAGTATTGGCTCGACACCCACCATTGCTCAGTCGGAACACATCCTGGAGGGAGTCACAGAGGTCAGACCAGGCAACTACGTATTTTTTGACCGCACGCAGGTGATGTTGGGTTCTTGTACGCTGAGAGAGTGTTCTTTGACCGTACTGACCAGGGTACTGGGCGTGTACCGGGACCATATAGTAGTTGACGCGGGGGCCACCGCACTCTCGAAAGACACCGGACCAATACACATTGATCCCAACTGTGGATACGGACTGCTGGTCAGGGACCACAACTCGCTGAGTCCCTTCGAACATGTCGTTGTAGAGTCACTGTCACAGGAACATGCGAAGATCAGAGTACCTGCCGACTCGATACTTAATCAGATGGAACCCAGCTCGATGCTCGAGATAGTCCCCAATCACTCTTGCCTTGCAGCGGCCATGTTCGACTGGTACCATGTACTCGACGGAGATCGCATCACAGACAAGTGGAGAGTGATCAGGGAACGGTTTTCTTGAGGGGCAGGGCGATTTGGCTCATCCTGACAGTTAAGTTCGCCTGCGGCAAGAGCATCTCCGACGTGCTGACCGAAACCTCTCTGGCGTAAGGAGTAGCGCAGCCATCCACCACACGACTGGGAAAACGGATCAGTTGGTAAGGACCCCGATCAGCATTGCATTCCTATCCTGGCAGCAGACTCGGATCGCCGTAGCTCCACCAGAGGAATGGCACATGCAGTAGTTGGTCCCACGATGCGGATCTCTCTGAACCAGATGCGACAAGTCTTCAGCGAGGGACGACATACAGAACTGAGGCCGATTGTTCGTCAGGCCTGTGGATGTTGAACACAATTGAGATCCATACAACCCAAGTATTGCACTCGCTCTCACGATACGGTCGATATGGCCAAGCACGAGAGGGGATGGCTTATTAGAAAGGGAGTTGATTGGGTCAAAGCATATATTCACGATAGAATCATTTATGTGCCATACCAGCAATTGTCGAATCAACAGTCTTGAGGATGTATGAAGATGGTTATAGATCGTGAGGGAGCCACATCGGCTATCATATTGCAGTTCAGCGCTGGACGTCCTGTGGAATTTCCAGCTGAGTTCGTGGCGGAGATAGGAGAGAAGGCGGCACTGACGGTCTTGCACCACAAGGACAGGGTCGTCAAGCTCTTTCCAGTCAAGTCAGAGAACATCTACCTATTGAGGATCGAGATTAGCGATCTCTCAAGGAACTTCTTGAAGCAGCTCAACTTTGCCTTCAACGATGCAAAGCTTAGCGACATCATTTTCACGACCGGCGTATGCCTGCGCGGTGAGAAGTGCTACTACGAGTGCTATTTCGTCCCAGAACAGCTGGTTATTTCGCTCCAAGACCTCGAGAACAACCTCAAGAAGATCGAAGGTGTGTCTAAGGTCGTCCTGAGGAAGGTGTGAGGTACATCAGTATCCTCAAGATCAGAAACTGAGAACAGCGGCGGGTCTCACCCTCGTACCGGGCCGTATTTGGCACCGGTTTCAGACACAGTGCATAAGGGCAACCCAGTTGACGCTAGTGGAAGACGTTAGACTGTCATCAGGGTGTACCTGACTATCGTCGAAGCACATCAGTCTTGGTCGATGACCGTGTGCACATCATGGATGGCAAGGTCAGTACCCTTGTGTCAACATGAAGACGAACATGTTGCCATCACGGTGACGCGGTCAGGTGCACGGCCCCGTATCATCAGGTGGCCCGTTAACAGTCTCAACCGGAACCATCGGCCCGCACCAATGGCCTGGTCGGACCTCTCGTTTCGGGTACATATCGACGGACTGCCTCAGTACCTATCAGACCGATGCCACCTGCCAGCCAGAATGGTACTACCACGCCATCAATCTGAAGCGGACCAATACCGAATATGACCAGTGAGAACACGGAGTAGACGAATCCGCCTACTAGTGGTCCAAGTGTGGCCCCCAGATTGAAGAATGCTTGGAGTGTGCCGAAGAGCTTTCCTCTGAGTTTCCATGGTACGATGTCTGCTTGGAGTGCCATCATCGCAGGCTGCGACATGGAAATGGTTGCACTCTGGAGTACCCAGATCGTACTGACATAAGTCAAGTCTCTTGCGAGGGGCATTACCATGAGAGAACCCCTGGCGCACGCGCCTCCCCAGACCGCAATACCCTTCCTCCCGTACCTGTCAGACAGTCTACCAGCGGGGATAGTCAATGCTACACCAACCGCACCAGCACCCGAGATGAGCAATCCAATGAGTCCAATGTCGGTCGTGACTCTACTCATCAAGAAGAGCTGAAATATGGGCTGTCCAAGACCCATGGCCACCCCATTGAGCGCAGCCATGAGATAGAGAGCCTGCATCGCTCTGGACCATTCTAGCTTCTGGGGAGGGTCATCAGCTAGCGACTCGATTGAGGGACCTTTAGGAACACCTATCCGGCCACGGGGTGCGGTCTCTGGCAATACGAGTGCTGTCAGAAGGACTGCTGGGAGAACAATGGCGGCCCCAATGAAGTATGGAACTCGAAACACATCGGGGACAGGTAGCAGGAGAACATCCCTGCAGATGTTGTACAGGACCCCTCCAAGTCCCGGCCCCATGACAAAACCAAGATTCGATGCCGCATTGTAGATGCCCAGTCCCTCGCCTCGCCTCTCAAATCCCACAATATCCATCAGGGAGGCCTCAGCAACTGGCCATACCATAGCAGAGACGACACCCTGGAGAGCGCGGATCAGGACTAGCTGAAACCAGTTTTGGGCTATTCCGAAGAGGACGAGCAACAATACATACCCCGACAGACCGACCAAGATCATGGGTCGTCTTCCGTGGATATCAGATACGCCCCCCCAGTATCTTGCAAGGAGAGTCCGAGTGCCCATGAATGCGGCCATCATCAGACCCAGCGTGACTGCGAACTGAGCAGTTGTCTCATCTGGCACAACGTAATCCGGGGAGGGGGGTTCGGAGAGAGCACCCTCGAGGGCCAGAAGGTAGAAGGCCATGGAGGGAGCTATGATGCCAAAACCAATCATGACCAGCATTGCATCGAGTGAGAGGACTAGTACCCTTGGGTTGGTATACAACTTCTCAGATGATGCCGTGGCCATTGGGTAGCACCACGAGTGCCTGGGCGCAATCCATCACCATAAATGGGTACTGATTGTGACTCTTCCTAAAGAGAAGCCTTTATCACAACATCTGCGACCAGCTTCCAGCCATTGCAGACTGGAAAAACAGTGGCAACTATGTGTGTCGAGTGAAGGGATAATGCCCGATCCAAGGAATCCAGTGATAGTGCAGTCAGACAAGTCGATACTGCTCGAGGTTGACAATCCGCTCTACGAAGAGGCCAGGGACACTCTCGCTCGATTTGCAGAGCTTGTGAAGAGCCCGGAGTATATACATACATACAGGATCACACCCCTTAGCCTCTGGAATGCTGCTGCAATGGGTATGAATGCCCAGGAGATAGTGACCGGTCTCGAGAGGTATGCAAAGTATCCGATCCCAAGCAACATCCTCCGCGAGATAGTCGACTACATCAGCAGATATGGTAGGCTGACTCTCCGTTCTGAGAACGGACAGCTGGTCCTTCACTGCGACGATGAAGCACTGGCAGATGAGGTGATGTCCAGCACTCGGGTGAAGGAGATGCTCCTGGAGAGGATCGGGCCAAAGACTATGAGGGTCCCTCCTGAGAACAGGGGAACACTGAAACAGATCCTGATCGAATTGGGGCACCCCGTCGAGGACCTCGCTGGTTACATAGAGGGAGAAAGACTATCTTTCGAGATACGAAAGAAGACTCTTTCTGGAGCTGATTTTGACCTAAGACACTACCAGAAAGAGGCGGTGGCATCGTTCTATGCAGGGGGAGGTGCAAATGGCGGATCTGGCGTAGTGGTACTGCCATGCGGCGCTGGAAAGACAATGGTGGGCATAGGAGCGATGTACAATCTTCAGACATCGACGCTCATCCTCTGCCCAAATGTAGTGGCCGTGCGACAGTGGATACGCGAACTGCTCGACAAGACAACACTCAGGCCCGAACAGATTGGAGAGTACACGGGCGACATGAAGAGCATACGGCCGGTCACAGTGGCAACCTATCAGATACTCACACATAGGAGGTCGAAGGACGGAGAGTACGAGCATTTCCAGTTGTTTGACGCCAGAGCCTGGGGCTTCATAATCTACGACGAGGTTCATCTGCTTCCGGCTCCGGTCTTTAGAAAGACAGCCACACTGCAGGCAGTGAGGAGGCTAGGTCTGACAGCCACGCTCGTCAGAGAGGACGGACGCGAAGAAGATGTCTTCACACTGATCGGACCAAAGAAATATGATGTGCCCTGGAAGCAGCTCGAGGATCAAGGATGGATAGCAGTGGCCATCTGTTATGAGATAAGGGTTGAACTCCCTGACAGTCTGAAGAGAAAATACGCCATGGCAGAGGACAGGATGAAATATAGGATTGCTGCCGAGAATCCGGTGAAGAAGACAGTTCTGCGGGAGATAGTCCAACGACATAACGGCGACAGCATTCTCATAATTGGCATGTATCTGGACCAGTTGAAGGAGATCGCAGAAGAACTCGGTGCGCCACTGATCACTGGCAAGACTAGCAATGCCGAGAGACAGGAACTCTATGACGCATTTCGCAGGGGGGAGTTGACTATCCTCGTGGTCTCTAAGGTCGCCAACTTTGCTCTTGACCTGCCGGATGCAAATGTTGCGATACAGGTATCTGGAACATTCGGCTCCAGACAAGAGGAGGCCCAGAGGCTGGGAAGAATACTGCGACCAAAGAGGAACGGGGGTCCTGCACACTTCTACACCATCGTCACCAAGGACACTAGAGACATGGACTTTTCAGCCAAGAGACAGCTCTTCCTGACGGAACAGGGATACGAATACGTGATTGCATCGGCTGAAGAGAGGGCATGGGACAGGATGCCTCTCGTATCGTAGTGCATCACTCTGTGTCCGGCGACTCTATCCTGGTGATGCTCTTCGCGATGCTCCTGATCTCATCCAGCGAGAGGGATTCGATACCATTAGTCCCTACTTCAAACATCACCCACACTGGCTTGTGAGGTGCGCCCTTCACCTTTGTAACTCGGAACTGCTTGATGAGTGCTCCTGCCTTCTGGAAGGCGGGCTCATGGCGAGTGTCTAAGATAATGTCGCTGGAATATGTGATCATATCGTCGTACGCTGCAAACTGCTGGAGGCCAGTGTGATATGTTGCCCAGAAGGGAATGGACTGTTCCTTGCAGAAGAGAGCGCGCCATGCCTTGAACGCATTGACGGCCTTGAATGGATGAGACTGAAAGAAGAGTTCGGTGAGACTGTCTGCGAAGACACCCCCGACCCTTGCAGGATCCATCCTGTTGATGGCCTCCTGGATTGATTTCGTTATGTAGTCTGGATCAGTGGGATCCGCCACAAGAGTGGAGTACTCATACGGCGTCTGTCGTTTCAAGACCTGGTTGGAGAAGCAGTCAACGAAATGTATCACACCAGCCTCGAGACTACTTGCATCAAATCCAATTGACACCATGTTCTCCAGGACACACAGCGGGGTGTCCTCGAAACAGACATAGATGACACGCTTTCCAGACCTCATCATACGGACTGCAATCTCGTTCAGGATTGCCGATTTTCCGCCTCCACCAGGACCACGTATAACAGCGAAGGCGTTCGTTGGAAACCCTGAAGGGACCACTCGATCGAGTGCAGATATTCCAGTGGAGTAGCGGTTCATGCTGATCTGAGAGATCTTCTTCAGCAATAGATCGTACACCTCCGGGCTCGATTCCCGGCGACTTGGAGAGTGCTGGTACTACCCGTTCATAAGAGTTGCTAGTGCGACAATGTAAGCAACCGATATAGGAAGTAGAGCACCACAATGACCCATGGGGTCAAGAAGGACGCACAGGATCAATACCAAGAGACATGCGCAAGACGAGACTCCGCTGGACTTGGTCCACTTCGCATGATCATGAACGATCGGTGAACCAATAGCCAGCGGGCGTGACCTGACGAACGAGCACTTGGACCACACAGCGGCTGGGGCTCGACATCGCCAGGGCATTGTAAGTTGAGGCGAAGACCCTGCGTCGTCGGGAGATCCACGTCTGTCCGTAACACCGATCAGACATTGAGGCAGCAGTCGGCCAGGCTATCAGGTCCCACGTCAATGTGACTGGAGGATGAGGAGTTTTGATCTGACGTAGTTCACCATGCGGTCTCGGTTCATGACCTTGGCTATACAGTCATCAAGAAGACCCCGGTCCAACCACGAAAGACGCTCAATCGTCCAGGCTACTGCCGAGACCAGAGCAAGAGGTATGAGAGAATTCACACGCGAGGCAGTCGACTCGTCATGAACCAGTTCAGGGGGGTACCGCCGGATCATGTCTCCATCCCTCTGAACAAACAGATATGCGAGGTCCAGGGACGGGTCTGCCACCATTAGGCTCTCCAGATCAAGCATCATCGGGCCAGAAGTCGTGAACACTATGTTTGATTCCTGTAGGTCGCCGTGGATGGTCATCATATCCCACTCATTCATCGACTCCAAGTACGACCTCAGGGGACCCACGAGCTCCGACAGACCATGTAGAAGATCGGTCGTGTCCGGGGACACCCCGTCACTGATAATGACCTCTGGTTCGAGCCTGGAGAGCAGAGCCTCAAGGTACATGGCCGGGCTGCGGAATGCAGGGAGGCCCGGGACATGTGTTGAATTCAGGTGGTTGAGCAGTGACGATAGCTGATTCAGCCGGACAGTGCCGAACAGTCTGAGGTCATCGAGTATCATGCCCTCTGCGAAATCGAGCAAGATAAACGGCGTCTTGTACTCATCATCTAGACGACCGAATGACACGGGACGGGGTGCGATTCCCTCGTCGGACAGTGTCCTGTATGAGCGATACTGCAACTCAAAGGGGTTCGTCGAGTAGTGCATCCTCAGACAGGGCATCTTGAGGACCATTCGTCTCCCGTCTACGACGAGCAGAAGATTGATGTTGCTCCATCCCCCCAGCGGGTCGGGAGATACATGAACAGATGAGTTGTCACAGCCTAGTTTCTCGGACATCATCTTCTCTATCCGGTCAATCTTCACATGACTGATGACTGGACGAGGACCACTCATTTCATTCAATCCAGTAAGACTGATGTTCATAAACACTAGTCCATCGGTCACGTCATGGAAAGTAGAACAATGCTAGTCGGTCTGTCGCACCTCTTCAAGAGAATTGGGCCGCGCGTACCTATGGAGGATGCTGTATTCTACATGTCCTTTGTATGCAGGATCGGGCCGCCAAGCGAGATCAGGGCGATGTTGACCAGTGCAAGTTCGGAGGGGATCATCTCAATCGCAGAAGGAAACGTAAACGCGGAATTCCTCTACGAGAAGCAGTCCCCGAACGTGAGAACAGTCGCGTGGCCCTCGGTTTCAGCCAGAAGGTAGGGCGGACACTGGCGATCTACTGAGCAGCGACCCGTTGAATGGTGGCAAGAAGGGCCTCGATATGGATGAACGGATTCCGTCCCTGAGACATCCTGTAGTCAATGTTGGCGGTTCTATCGATGAGTTCCCGGAGATGTTCAGGTGAGAATGGGCGTCTGACGAGGTCGTAGAGGATCTCCCTCAGGACATCCTGGGGGGAATATCCTTCGATTGCAAGAAGTTTCCTCATCGAGTCTCGTGATTTTCCGAAGGCACCCCTGATTGCGTGAGTGACCATTTCTCTGACCTCTCTTGTGAGGTAGCTGTCACTGACCTCGTATACGTCATCCTCGGTTGCTCGACCCGTTGC
>JAWAQK010000049.1:13998-18695 GCA_038893995.1 Candidatus Thorarchaeota archaeon
TGCGCAGGTTGCAAGCTGAAGGATGTCAATTGCGCGCCGAAGATCACCATTGGCAACTCTGCAGATTGCGCTCATGGCGTGTGGTTCTACCTCGACAGACTCGGCCTGTGCAATCTGGGCCAGATGGCGTCGGATCACTTCCTGGTCCAAGGCAGGAAACCTCACGACCGCACATCTTGAGATCACTGCAGGATTCCAGCCGCTGACGCTTTGTGCGATCATCACGAACCTGCACGCATTGCTGTAGATCTCCATAGTCCTCCGTAGAGCCTGCTGCATGTTGTCATCAAGAGCATCTGCCTCGTCCAGTATCATCAGTTTGACCCGTTCCTGAGATACAGTCATGGTCGAGGCGAAGATGAAGATCGCAGCATGAAGTAACTGACTCTTGTTGGGTGTGCCAGACTCGCCCCTGGCTCTGAGCATCTCTGACGCCTCACGATAGACCATCGACATGTACTCGTCCATTGAGCTGCGCTCTTCCCTAGAGAGCTTGGCCAGGTCACTGAGGGTCCTCTTGGCTTTGGAGATGGGATAGGTCATGAGGTCGCGAACATTGAGATAGAGGAGGTTAGTATCTACCAGTTCACCCAGGAACTCGTTAGCGAGTATCAGAGCGGCGCTGGACTTACCCGTTCCCGATGGCCCAAACAGGAGAAGATTCGGACACGTACCGGACTGGACTAAGCCTCTGAGCATAGACACTGCCCGGTCCTGTCCCACCAAGTCTTCCCACTTCTTGGGCCTGTACTTTATCGACCACAGTGGAACGTCCACGCTCCGCACCACCTTGGGCAATGAAATCAGCAAAGATAAGGATGTCCCCAATCTGTGATGGACCGCAAACGTCTTAAACCGATGTCAAGAGCACAACTGTTTGCGACCTTGACACTGATGGGACGGTCTGTACCTATGGCGAGAGAGCCATTAGAAAAGGAACTTGAACAAGCAAATCGAGACGACCTGATAGTCGCCTGTCAGGTCTGGGGAGTCGACATGAGTTCGGTCTCTTCCGGGACAAGTCTGATAACTCTGCTCGCTGAGAAGATGAAGGATAAGGCGGAACGGGATCGGGTATTTGATTCTCTACCCCAGAACGAGAAGGACCTACTTGGCATGCTTGCTCTCAATGGGGGGGCAATGAGCGACGAACGACTGAGACCCTACAGAAAGATATACAGCTACGGTCAGCTCAATCAGACCGAGAGAGACCTCAGAAGGAAGGGCATCGTCATCCGCCAGATGATGTCCCGTCAGACAGAATTTGGCAGAGAAGTAGCGGAGTTCAAGGTCGTCGACTTTTTCCTGCCCTTTCTCATCCAGTATTTCTCCCGCAAGCCGAAATCTCGTCCCGAACTGATGGAACGTGCCAAGACCTTCGTCAATGAGAGAGATTCACTGATAGTCGATCTGGCGCTCTTTCTTGCCCACATCACAAAGAACGATGTGCGCATGACATCATCATGGGAGTTTCCTCGGAGAGAAATAGATCACATGATGAGTGTCATGTCAAAACCCACGGAGGAGAGGTTTGACACCGTTCAGAGGATTGCCAGAAAGGCGGGTCTATACACAGTAGAGAGTGGCGATAGGCCAATACCGACTCGAGTGGGAGAGTACCTCTCAGGGAACCATGTTGCGGTGGCTCGAAGACTGCTCATGGTCTTTCTTGGACGGACCAGGGCCATCTGGGCTACGCCAGACCAGCCCACGGAGTATACCCTCACTCTGGCAATCTGTAGGCTGAGGGAGTCTTCAACCGACGAGTGGATCTCAATTGACGAGATGGTCGAATGGATCAGAAGTGAGCTCTTCATGGAGAACGAGCCTCTCAAATGGATCCAGGTCAACGCCGAACGGGTGGCTGTCGCATTGGAGCCTGCGATCAATCTTGGTATTGTCGAGGCTGCCTACAGGGGAACCCACCTATTGGCAGTAAAGCTCACGCAAGTGGGGGCATGCGTGATAACGGGAACAAAGGCGGAGAGAATACCGTCCGGTGATGTCTTGGTTGTTCAGCCCAACTTCGAGGTCAGCTGCTACACATCAGACATGGATTATGCGAAACTGTACAGACTCATGCTCTTCACCGACCCAGTCAAGACAGACATCGTAAGCACATTCAGGATAACCGAGAGGTCTGTGTTCCAGGGCACAAGTACGGGAATGAGCGTGGATCAGATGATCGACTACCTCCAGCGTGAGAGCTCGAAACAGGTCCCTGCCAACGTAATAAGGTCGATGAAGGACTGGGCCTCGCGCATCATCGGCGTCACTCTCGAGAACGTCGTGCTCCTGGAGACCGAATCGGAGGCACAGCTCGAGAGCCTACTGTTCAGACACGAGTTGAAGGAGTTCTTGGTCCGTAGGGTTGGCCCCTGTGCAGCAGTCGTGAAGGGGGATACTGAAGAGCTGGCAAGATTGCTTCGAGAAAATAGATGTAGGGTGCGTCTACCCAACGAGAAAGCAGCCCACGAAACGGTCGAACCTCCTCCGACATTCGATCTTGGAATGCAGTTGGGAGAGATCGAGATCAGCGACGTACCAAGCGCATGCGAGGCCTGCCCGGCCATCCAGTCATGCAACAGGGTAATAAGGAGGAAGAGACTCGAAGCGCGGGCCAAGGGGTCTTGACCGAAAGAGTCGTGAACGATGATCTTCGTGGGCAATTCCTCGGCGTAGGCAGTGTGAGGGGCACTGATCCAACGATCCCCCGAGCCTACGTGTCTCGTATTGCGGTGCCCTACTGGTTCCAGTTGCCAGAACGACCAACCGAGGACATGGTGCGGCAGTTTGTCTACCTGGTTGATGGTTTCGAGAGATACTCACCCATGACCCTCGACCTTGACATAGGTACGTTCAGGGAGATCATCGAGGACGAATCACCACTGCTACCCGATGCTGATCACGCAAGCGGTCTATACATGATGATTGAGGGTGAGAGGCAGTATGTCAACTTCAAGACGCAGCAGACTGCACCCGCAACTCTGTGTCATACTGTGAGAGACCGGTCAGGAGAGAAGATGATCTCGACAGACACCTTTCGTTTCTTCAGCACACTCATGAAAAGAGTCGCGCGGGGGCAAGCAGAGATACTGAGAAGGAGATGTCGAAGGCTGATACTATGTCAGGACGATCCATCTCTTGGTTTTGTGTACGACGAACTCAGGCAGGGACGGGGACGGGGACTGACTATCAATCAGATAATCAGGGAGACCGCGGACATATATCCGGGTGATGCCATTCCGGCCTACCACTATTGCTATGACTGGAGGCAGCTTCCGGCAGATGGCAATAATCCTCTCTGGGACGCAGGACAGAGGATAGTCCATCTTGACTTCATCAAGTACCCGCCCGACATCAGTCGGGAGCTGGGTGAGAGGATCAATAGGTTTCTCGAGTCAGGCGGCGGAATTGCACTTGGAATCATACCCAACACGGATGAACAGGGTCCCATAGACGTGCTGAGCACACTCAGAACAAACTTGAGAAGGGTGATGGATGACTTCGAGGCCTGCGGCGTCGACATCGGACTCTTGTCGGAGAACGCCATGATCTCCACCCAGTGCGGACTGTCCAGGGCCAGTGATGGGCTGATTTACGAGATACACAACCGGTCTGAATTGTTCCCACGAGTATTGGAAGAAGAAGCTCGACTCCGGTCCCGTACGTAGTTCATCACGACGATTGACGACGTGAACAAGATACCCTTAAAACAGAAACAACCAACCGGCCTCGCGGTGTAGCGGATGGGTCAAGAAGGCAGAGAGCCGGGAAGAATCATCAAGTTCGTTCAGGACTACAGAATGAAGATGCTCATCCCAGAGCTTCTAGTTGTCTTTGGTGTCTGGTACTTCTTTGAGACTATCCAGCCAGGGTTGAAGCCCTGGTCAGGGAATGCATATGGTGCAATGGGAGTATGGGCCCTGATCTTCCAACCCCTGTACTTTCTGCCAACTGGTCTGACGCTGTTGCTCTGCACGTTCTTGCTCCACGGAATCTACCCAATGGACAACTACCATGAGGGGAAGATATCTGTACTGCCTCGGGGAGCGATCATCATGGTGATCATCGCCTTTGTCTTCCTCCCCGTGCTCGTGGCCTTTCAGATGTTGGGTTACTTCATGACAGAGGCAACCGAGTACTTCTCGAGGAACGCATTCTGGGAGAGATTCGAGAGTGTTGGAGATCTGCTGTTCTATGCGGGACCCATGTTCTTCGTGGGCCAACAGTGGTGGCTGTTGTTGCCTGTGTTCTTTCTGTCACAGGCAGTAGACGGGATACACAAGGTCGCCCATCATGAAACATCAAACACGACGATTGCGATGATCTTCTACTTCCTGTGGCCCATCACGATACCTCTGTTCTTCGAACCAGTCGAGATAATAGCGATGGCAGCCCTCTCAATACCAGCCTTCGCATTCTACACCTACATAAGGCCATATTATACCTATGTGACAGCCGTTCACACAGTCACATTTGCGTTGCTGGTACTGGTGACACTGTTTGTGGGAAATCTGTTCCCCATCATGAACCTGGTGTGGCCAGGGTTCATACCTCCCCACACCCCCCCGCCCCCGACATGGTGAGGGACGGGATTGTAGGACAATCGAGGCCATGTGGACGGATCAGGACGAGAAGGTAGGTTTCCTAGTGGCCAGCTGTTCGTCCTCCTCGCGCAGCTTGTGCTGGAAAGG
>JAWAQK010000050.1:0-17332 GCA_038893995.1 Candidatus Thorarchaeota archaeon
CAAGTGCTGAGCCCCATGCTCGCAGGACTGATGGCGACCAACGAACCGAGTCAGATGATACCCGTTGTGGTGAGGTTTGACGATGAGGCATCGAAAGACGAAATGACCGAGATCCTGACCGGAATGAGAGCAGAGGGACTCAAGATCCGCCATGTTTTCCATCTGATACCCTTTGCATCGTTGTACGCATCAGCAGCAGCAGTGTCCGAACTCATCAGTAACTGGAGAGTGAAATACATTGACATTGACCGAAGGGTTTCCATAAGTGAAACAGACCTCAGAAAAGTAGGTCCTGCAGAACTTGGCAGCACATCGTATGATCCTCCGCATGTCCTTCTCGGTGCTGAACAGATGTGGACCCTCGGATACAACGGCAGTGGCGTGACTATCGCCATTATTGACACCGGTGTCCAACCAGACCACCCAGACCTACAGGGACGAGTAGTGGCATTCAAGGACCTCGTAGGGGACAGGACCTTGCCTTACGACGACAACGGCCATGGAACCGCATGTGCGTGGCTCGCAGCAGGCACAGGTCAGGCAATGGGACGGGTGCTGAGTGGAACCGCACCCGGTGCCAGAATCATGGCAGTAAAGGTGCTGGATAGCGAGGGATCCGGCGAGGATTCGGTCATAGCGCAGGGGATCGAGTACGCAGTTGACAACGGGGCCGATGTGATCAGCCTGAGTCTCGGAGGACCATGGTCTGACACCTACAACGATCCGACTGTGGCTGCTGCAGACGCTGCGGTCAGGGCAGGAGTGGTGGTAGTGGCTGCTGCGGGCAACGCAGGACCTGCCGCCGCAACTGTCAACTCTCCGGGCGTGTCAGAGCTCTCCATCTGTGTGGGTGCATCAATGGGGTCGTTCGGTGTCGCGTCGTTCTCTGGCAGGGGGCCGGTCGTCAGGACTGTCACGCCTCCTATCGGCGTTTCTGCAAGACCCGACCTGATCGCTCCTGGTTACAGGGTCGTATCGGGGAGGAGTACGACCGCCAACATGGCAGAGTACCCGCTCTACAATCAGACACAATATGGATACCTTTACACCGTCTGGTCAGGCACATCTGTGTCAACGCCTCTTGTGGCCGGGCTTGCTGCATTGCTAGTCGAGCGACATACCGGTATCTCACCTCTCGGAGTGAAGGTGTTTCTCATGGCCGGAGCCTCGGACCTGGGAGAAGATCCCATGGCTCAGGGACATGGCATCGCTAATGTCAGCCGAGCCAGCGAGCTCTTACTGAGTTCGTCAGGAGCCTTCTCGGTAGTTTCACCCACTAGGTATCCGACAATTCCAGGCGGTCAGAACGTAGTCATAGTGGGGGATGAACGAGAGGACCAGTTGCTGACCGTCATCTCGACTGTCAACGTGAGTGACGTGGTCATTGGTGTCGAGGGTAATGCGAGCAGACTGGTGACGGTCCCAGTCGGGCCCGTTGACATCATCGCCGGGTATAACTACGTCGAGATTGGCCTGAGAGTGCCAAGGAATACCACCCTAGATGAGATCGGCTCATACACAGGCGTGATCCGATTCACGCATGAGAACGTGACAGTAGTTTCAGTCGACCTATCAATCAGGCTACGAACATTCGGGGGGAGAGTCATCGTAGACCAGAGCCACCAGTCATCTGAAGACCCCGATGACCTCAAAGACTACAGGTATTTTGGCGATTACTTGCGTGAGCTAGGGATGAGAATGGAGCCCTTCACCGGCGAGTCAAGTTCGGGCAGTATCACAAGCGACTCCCTGTCGTTGGCAGATGTATTGCTGATCATGGATACAGAGCTTGAGTACTCCGATTCCGAGATCCGTGCCATCCATGAGTTCGTCAATATGGGGGGAACACTACTGATGTTCTCTGAATACTACTCGGAGTCGGAGAACAAGGCCTACTTTTCGATGGAGTCCTACAACAGAATACTCGCTCCGTACGGAATACAATGCGAGACACGTGAGATAGGTCTGACACCTGAAGGATCAGGAATGGTTTACGGAGCCGACTACGGTGGGGCGGTGGAGACCCATCCCCTCGTCGAAGGAGTGCGGAACCTGTACGTCAATGCCGGTAGTACACTGAGCGTGGACTCATCAGTACCCGGTACGCAAGGACTCCTATGGACAGATGCCACAAGACAACATGCCATTGTAGCGATTGCTCAATCCGGAAAGGGACGGGTGGTGGTGATCTCAGACGGGTCGACAATGTACGACGAGAATCTGTTCTATGCAACTATCAGGGGTGCTGACAATGTCAGGCTGCTCCAGAACCTGGCATCCTTCGTCAGACCGGCGTGGCCCATCTTGTACGGGATCACCATTGGCCGGGGAGGATTGGAGAGACCTGCCAATGTGACTGCGTACGTCTTCGACGACGACCTATCCAATGTGACTATCACTGTTGAGCGGGGTGGAGTCATCATCGCCTCTGGACTGGCCGAGGAGGAACTGGGCTACAAGTTTGTGAAGACGTTCGACCAGACCGCACGGGGGTTTGTTGTGATCGAGTTGCGCGCCACAGACGACATGGGAAACATCAGGGTATTCAGGAGGATCGCACTGCTCACAGCTGAATTGGTTGATCCTGTAGTCCTCGCCCAAGTAGTAGCAGCCCTCTTGGGTGTACTGGCGGTCTCATTAGGTTATGTTGCAGTCCTGAAGATGAGGGGGCGTCCACGACATGAACCACAGAACGAGGCAGAGTGGGAGGTCCCCATAGACGACCGGCCACGACCACCCGAGATAGAGTAGGCCGGCCAAGTGCGGCCTGTGGATACCCCTGGCGGAACACTACTCACGACGGCCGAAGCGTTGGGACAGTAGGACGTGTGAATACTTTACTAGGAGGACGCACAGGCCCACGACGAGGACTATCGTCAGGACGGGGAGATAGGACTGGACCACATCGAGTGTGGCAAATTGAAGCTCTACCCGTCCGATAGTCCTGACCGTAGCTACAGCGTAGACATCGTAACTAGCCGGAGCAAGAGAGGCTGCACTCACACGAAATGAGTAGTTTCCGTCAACTCCGCTGATAGTCAGATTGACCCAAGCACCCTGCGGAGATCTGAAGCCCAGCTCCATTCTCTCGACGAGCATATGTCCTTCTACTACAATCCTTCCAGTGATGATGGCGGTCATCAATAGTCCGACCGTGACCTCCGACTGATCGAGGACCGCCTCGACGAATCTGAAGACACTACCTGTCAGGGACAGACCAATTGGGGGCAGGTCAAGTCCGACTCCAGAATCACAGACTCGAGCTAGTACACTGGCCATCTCGGTCCCGAGCTTATCAGAAGGGACCTCGTACTGTGGAGAAAACGTGTTGACATCAGATTCCGTGTCGATAACACGTAGAAGACCATCGACCAGTGACCAATTGAGAGACATCTCTTCGCTGGTACTATCGAGGTCGAAAATCTCTAGTTCCAGAGAAATGCTCGCCGTCCCGTGGGTCACCGACAGGTCTGACACTAGTACTCTCCACTGGTTGGAGAGAGTGATTTCCGAGGTAATGTCTTCGAGTTGGTCGTCTGTCGAGTAGGACACCAGAATCAGCCTCCCCCGCAGGGTAGAGGGCACTCGCTCCACCCACATCAGGACCGAGTCCTCATCACTCCATGAGTCACTCCCCAGCGCGGATGGCTCAAAGTCGCTCCCGTTCCACATGAGCACAGTGGCTCCGCCGACCCCCACTCTCAAGATCAAATCGATGCCACTCGGTCCACTCGCCGGATCCATGTCTGCATCCATCAGGACATCGATATGAGATCCACCGGTCAGGTTGACAGCCCCCCTGACAGACCCTCACATACCTCATGTCCAGTCCTGCAGGGACGGAGAGGTCGACAGGGTCCTCGAGAATAGGAGTGATGCCGACCCATTCTGCCAGCCCGGACGACACGTCCGGCGACAGTACCTGACGAACGGAGTAGAGAGCATCACACAGACCGTAACCCCAGGCATCGTCAGCGGGAAAGAAATGATGGTCTGAGCCTCCAGCACCCTGAAGTGTGGCCGTGAGGGGAAGCCATCCCCTTGAACGGGAGGCCTGAACGACAAGAGCCACAAGGCCTGCCACGTGCGGGCTGGCCATGCTAGTACCACTCTTGGCCTGCCACAATGTAGTGAGGGAGTTCTTGGCAGCCTGAATGGAAACACCTGGCGCACTCACGCCCACTTTCCACACTCCGTCCACGCGGGGACCCAGCCCCGAGGATGATGCGATTCCCATGAGGAACTCGTCGTATGACGAAACTGCCACCACGAGGTCAGCCGTAGAGGGGGCACTCAGAGTCCTGGAGTTATCAACACTCGACGAGAACCGGAGGCTGCTCCCGGACCAACTGTTGTCCCAGACATACATGTTGACTTCGACACCATCACCCTGAGGATTGGACACTTTCACCAACCAAGTGCCGGTCTCCCACTGGTGGCCGGTCTTTCCAAGCTGAACTAGGATCTGGTTGGTGCCCCTCTGACTCCTGTCGGCAAACACGTATGCCTTGAGTGAATCATGGGATATCTCGACTGCACTGCCAACGATGTTGCGAAAGATTCCCAGACTTATCTCTGACCCACCGGGGGTCTGGAGAATGACCTCCTCATCGTCATCAATGCTCTGCCACAGGATGTTGAGGAAAGAGTAGAGTGGCGGTGAGATCACCGACAGGCCGGCTAGGCCAGTATGACCGGTCTCCACGCTAAGTCGGGCATGCTTACTCTGGCCACCCAGATTGCCAGCCGCAGCCACCACAACGGTCCGGTTCTGCAGCACAATCTGACTGATTGCCAGATCCTCAACGTCAGTGCCATCAAGAAAACCCATGAAACTGGAGAAGGACAGGTTGATCACGTCAGCACCTTGGGCAACAGCAAATGCGAGACCGTCCAGGATCTGTGCAGAAGTCAGCTGACTGCGGACAACGATGAGATCAGCATCTGGTGCCACCCCCAGCATTGACGTGTGACCCACCTGTCCGCCTGCGATGATCGAACAGACATGAGTTCCATGCCCACCGGTGTCCAAGTCCCCTACCGACAGACCGTGAGTAGTAAGATTCACCCCTCGGACATATACAGCCTTGCTAACCTGGTCATAGAGTGCTGCGACCTTGGGTTCGCCGAGGAGGACAACGCCCTCGGTGGGGAGAGTCACCTGACCGTCTCCGTTGGTGTCAACTCCCGCCAACCAGCGGTCGCCATCGAGGTAGTCAAAGGCACCATCATTGTCAACATCTATGAACATGTATTCATTGGCAATCTCGATAGTGCTTGGACTGCTGACGTGCACAACACGTATCGGTCCCTCTCCAGGATCCACAAATGAGTTGTTGTTGAGGTCGACGTAGAAGGATGAACCGTCCTGTATCACCTGCAGTTCGCCAGTGGTAACTCTCCAGAATGAGGGGTGCAACCAGTGGATCCCAGTGTCAATGACGGCGACCCTTGTACCGGTCCCCTGGACAGACCTGCTGTCCACACGAAGATTGTTCCACACTTGAGGCGCCCTGATGAGCGGAACAGACGTCATCAGTGCTGGAAAGTACTGCTTGTCTCCCCGTGTCATTCTGACGACGTCTTTATCACCTAGGGCCTTCAACGCACATTCTGAGGACACTGACACCACATAGACAGACCCCAGGTGGACCGGAAGAGACCCACGTCTGAGAAACCTGATCCCCATCAACTCCAGATCATCTATCTGTTGTGGAGATAGCTGTGTCGAGAACTGGACGATGAGGCTGCCATCAGGGTCCAGGTAGTCACATGGTCCGAGAGTCCCAGTCTTCACATCTGGACATTCCGATGACATGACAAGCGCTCTGTCGTATCTCTGGCCAAGAAGACTAGATGTCAGTACCACCCCAATCAGGAACAACGTCAGACAGAGAGGGAACCTCAACATGCAACCTCCAGCTGAGAGAACACGACTGAAAGCGGAATGACGCTCATATAGATTGCGTGATGTAAATCGCAGGATCGATCGACCGTGAATGACCAGATCGGTCGAAACCACAAAAGGACATAAGCACGTTGCGCCAAATGACCTAGGTTGTCGTATCTTGAAATACGCCGGAGGATGTGAGTGGAGGAAGCTCCCCCAGAGTTCGACCGCTACTTGGCAGACGAGGACATACCATGGACTGAGATAGCCGTGGTGACAGCCAAGGCCAAACAGAGGGGGGCCAAGAACCACTTTGAGGCATTCACAGATGCAGTAATAGAGATCGCATCGAAGGAGACCATGAAACCACAGCCCAACCCGAGCATCATCGCCATGGGTGTTGAGGCCTGCCTCATGCGCGGCAGACTGTCAGAGGCTCTGTTCATCTCCTCAGACGTGAATGACATCAGAGTAATGAGTCTAAGGGCAATCGTTCTCTTTGTCGTTTCGGACACCCAGGGGCTTGCCGAGCTACTATCGACTGCTGAGAGTCTTGTGAACGAGAACTCCGACACCGGACACAGGGTGAGGCTGAGCACCATAAAGGTCCTGGCCAGTGCGGCCGAGAGAGACACGAGTGTCATTCAATGTGTCATGGACTTCGACGCCCTGCTAGAGGCACATCCAGACCAGGCCGAGATACCGATGCCTGAGACCATGTTCACCATCTACGTCATCGGTGCACTTCTCAGAGAAACAGGGGAGATCAATCGAGCACTGAGGGTCGCCGACGTGCTTCAGGAGATGTCAGAGAAGCAGGGAAATAGGATGGTCAGGGCGCTAGTAGAGAACCTCAGGGGCAATATCTCGAACATTCAGGGCAATATCAAGGCCGCACGCGAACACTACATGAGATTCAAGCAGATGAGCGAGGCAATGTCGTTCGACCTGGGAGTGGGTATGGCTCTGAACAACATGGGAGCATTAGCGCTCGCTGCACTCAGCCTAGAGGAGGCACTCGACTACTTCAAACAGGCACTTCAGTACATGACCATGGACACAGGCCGTCTGACAACGCTCGTGAATCTCGGGGAGGTCGCAGTGATACTCGGTCGATATGACGAGGCTGAACAGTATCTCAGGCAGGCCATGCGACTGGACGCGAAGACTGGCAAGGGGCTCGTTGAGGCATATGCGTGGTACGCCATCATGCTCTCCAGAAAAGGAATGGTTGTTGAGGCGCAGAGGTGCCTCCGTCGAGTAGAGGCCATGGCGGAGAACTCCGAGAGGACTCTTAGCAAGGGTATCTACCTCCTAGCAAAGGGAATACATGAGATGTGCAGCGGCCGCATTGAGCAGTCGATAGCAACACTGGAGAGTGCGGTCCGTTACGCCATGCACGAGTCACTTTTCGAGATCCTTGTACCAGCCGAATTGGAACTGGCCAGAAACCATGTGCAGGCGTATGCCAAGACACAGCACAGGGAGCATCTGATGAAGGCCATCCACAGGTTGGACGACGTCATCCAGATCGCTAAAGAGCAGAGCCTGCATGGGCTCTTTGCGGAATCATTGGTCTTGCGTAGCGATGTGCTCGTGCTTGCTGGGAAGGGGCTCGAGGCGAAGATGGAGTTGGAACGTGCAGCGGATGTCGCACGCCTGATCAATGACTCACGTCTGGAAACCGAGGCCGTGGAGAGGCTCAAGAGGTTCGCAGGTGAGGAACCTTCTGAGGACATGGTAGACCAGGGGAAACTCTCTGCATCGCTCGAACGTGTCTCTGCCTTCAGGACGGCCGGGGCTATGAAGGAGGTCCCCATGCCCCGCCTGATGTTGCTCCTCGTCCTGAACAGCAATTCAGGCTTGCACGAGTATACATACCGATTTGACCCCTCGATAGATCTTGACAGCTCGCTTGTCAGCAGCTTCATCTCAGCCATAACAACATTCTCCAGTCGCCTGGCAGGAGATGTCGGGCTGCTGAGGTCAATAAACCACGAGGGTCTGGCCCTGATGATAGAACACACTCAGGACAGGATGATTGCGCTTGTCGCACAGCATGAGTCTTTTGAGCTGAGGTATCGCCTCCAGCAGTTTGCGAAGGAGTTCGACCTCGCGTACCCACCGAGGGATGATATTGAAGTGGTCAGACCAGGCGAGTTCAGCGATGCGGACAGGCTTGTTGAGAGGCTGTTTCTTAGCTGAACTTATCTGCAATCCGTGCCTGTATCAGGAAACGAGCAGATAGACAATGGTATCGAGGAGTGATCTCGAGGTCCTCATAGGTAAAGGAGAGACTCGAAATGTCGAGTTCAAACAGACTCTGACAAGGGCGGACCTGAAAGCGGACAGGGCCCAGCGGCTCGTGACGAGATTCAGATACATGACCTGCGATCCGCCGTTTGAAGGCCGCCTGGTAATAGGGGTGGAGGACCTCGGAGGCAAGAGCTGGAGAGTGAGGGGACTGACTCGAAGGGGCCTCGAGACAGCTGAAGATGTACTGAAGACTCTCTGCGAGCAAGCCGGTCTTACAGTGGTTGAGAGGGAGCAGATTGAGACCGACCAGGGGCTTGTCGGCATCTACGTGATAAGCCCTGCGGACATGTTCGAGGTCAGACAGACGTGCTCAATCAACGTGGCTGGAAGGGTCAATTCGGGTAAGTCTACTCTTGTGGGATCACTGGTGACTGGAAGACCTGACAATGGCAGCGGAAGGGCAAGATCATTTCTACTCACCCATCCCCAGGAGATCGTAAAGGGTCAGACGGCGGACATCCATCTCGCATTCATGGGCTTCACGGCGGATGGTAGTCGCGTACATATCGAGAATCCTCTCAATCGACAAGAGGCTGCAATGGCTCTGGATCGGTCAGCGAAGATAATCACCTTCTTCGATGCACCCGGGCACCAAGAGTTCAGCAAGACAATGATACGGAGTATTCTCGGGTCAGATGCCCAGTACGGGATGGTACTGATACCAGTGCCGGACGAGGCCGAACTCGTGCTAGGTGAGGAAAGTAGGACTGGGACGCGGCGACTTGACGACATAACCAGAGAGCATATCATCCTCATGGTGGGCCGCAGAGTTCCGTTCATGATTCTGTTGTCAATGGTCGATCGTGCCACGCACGAGTACGTTGAGCTTGTGCTCGGGGTCGTCCGCGAGACCGTGAAAGAGACCGGCCGGATTCCGGTACTTGTCCGGACGTGGGACGATGCGCAGCCTGTGCTGAGAGAGATGCCAAACGGTGCAATAGTACCCATAATTCCGGTATCGGCAGTCGATATGCAGTCTCTCGATCTTCTCACCCGCATCCTGAGGGATCTGCCAATCGATACATCCTCAACAGACGTGTCCTCTCCGGCGTTTGCGTACATCGACAAGGTGTATCGTGGTGTCAGGGGTACGAACATCGTCGTGACTGGAACGGTGAAACAGGGAGTATTCAAACGCGGCCAGATGGTGCAGATTGGACCTGATGAGAACGGGCAGATGATGGAGGGGCGGCTGTTCAGCATAGAGGTATTCAAGAGGAGGGTCTCAGCGGTAAAGGTCGGAGATCTGTTTGGATTCGACATAAAGGATGTGGACAAACATAGGATCCGTCGTGGCCAGGTCGTCATGGATGTCGACGGAAATGCCCCCAACAGTGTCAGGACCATCGAGGCAAACATAGTTGTCACAAGGCATCCTACTCGTATCGTAGAGGGGTACACGCCCGTACTCCAGTGCCATACCATCCAGCAACCAGTTGTGCTCAAGAAGATATACGACCGTGACTACCTCGCAGTCGGAGACTTCGCCAGAGTCAGGCTGGAATTCATGTTGCGCCCGGAGATAGTGAATGTGAACGACAAGATTGTCCTGAGGGAGGCCAACACACGAGCCATAGGCACAGTCGTCGAGATCGTTAGATGAGGGCTCACATCAGCATTTCCGCTCGTCTGGGGAAGAGATCCTCTGTTCGAAGCAGCCGTCTGCCTAGCAGAATGCGTCGGAGTGGAAAAACTGAAATGCCAGCATCGAGAGCGTGAGACAGGACTGCACTTCCCCACCGGGATGGCGCACTCACAATTGCTGCTGAGATATCTCGCCCACACAGCAACGTCCACTCCACCGAGTAGGACTCGACCAGACTCTGCAGGGCATTGGCCTCGCCTGCCAGCAGCAGATTCGGGTCAACTCCGATATGGTTGAAGTCCGGTAGCATCATCATCAGGCCTGCACTGATGATACTCTCAACTCGCTCTGGTGAACCGACGAGGGTGTCCAGCAACACAGACCTGTCCCCTGTTGCCAGTCTCTCAATCACTGCCCCGAGGTCCGATGCAGAGACATCACCCACTCCCAGTGAAAGTCGGGACCTCAACATCGGCTCGGGCACATACCGACCGCAGAGAGACTCAGATGCCCAGCCCACCATGTCCCTGCCGTGAGGTAGTAGGCCCCCTGACTTCGGTGCAACATCGCCCATGTTCAGGCCGTATTCGATGTACTCGAGCGGGGTACCGCTCGCTGTGTTTACACTGACAAGACGCACATCCGAACCCGAGATATACTCGGCCCTGAGCCAATCACTCTCGTCAGATGCCCTATTGTCTGCAAGCTGCAGCCTCAGAATGACACCAAGAGGCGAGGGGTCAACTACCACCCTGGGGCAGAGATGAATACGTGTGGGCACAACCGTCTTCTCTCTGATGACATGCGGGTGGCTGAGAGTATTGCAGAAGTCCCTCAGGGTCTCGTAGTCCTCTGTCCCGAAGCTGACCTCCAGAGTATCATGTATGATGCGAAGTGGCTGCTCCCACAGTTCAAGCGGTCCGGCAGCGGGTGCCTGCGATATGAGCCTGTGCAGACGACTGTATCCAGATCCCTCGTAAGTCAAGGCGTTGTGAATGAAATGGCTGACAAACTGCATTGCGAGATTGTCGCGATGAGTGTTCGACTTCCAGACTCTCAACCACTCTGATCTCTGGGGATCATGCAGGAGCGTAAACGCAACTGAGTTTGCAACTAGCTGTGAAAAGGTGATAGATCGCTTTTCTGGTTCCAGCGTGAGTAGGAAAGAGGTCCTTAGAGCAAGTCCCTCGGCCCAAGACGAGTCAACCGCGTCCTGATCAAATAGTATCGAACCATCCTGTCCGAACGCCATTCCCCAGTGCTGGGTCATCACGCCATGTCGAGTTCGTTCAATGAAGATCGGAGGGATCTCGGGTACACCCATTGCCAGGAGTCTTGCGACCCTTCTGACTGACCTTGCCATCGTCTGTTGCATCTCCTGTGTCACCTGCATGCGGACCTCCTCCTGCGTAGGGGGTCGGGGTCGTTCATAAGTGACAATCAGCTGGGACTGACGGCGGATACCATGATACTCATCGTGAGTCAGATTCTCGCCCCCCAGCAACAACCCATTCTCTGCAAAGGGATAGATCCGGACTCGGTCAGTACTTATCACTGCAACCAGGTAGAGCACACCCTTGAGGTTTCTGAAGTGCTTCCTGATAGTGACTGCTTTCAGACGTAGGACCTGGACCGAGTCGCAGTCGCTCTCTCGGAAGTTGCGCTCACCGAATTCCGCGATCTGTCTGGGCACGGTTCTGCCGCTCAAGTCGTGTCACTCCGATTCTAGATCTGAACCTCGTGCGCATCGCCAGTGGGTGAACCACCACCTAATACTAGTTGTGCATCGTTGACCCGTCATAGATGTACGACGTACGACTAGTAATGGTGAAACAGTACCGTGTGTGACGCATGGTGAGGAGACACGACACACCTTGGTGGAGTCCGTCGGGCCATAATCAGGCGACTACGACCGACCAGGAGAACCAGTGACTATCCGCTTGCCATGATCCCCTCATAGAGGGGCATGAAGAGATCTCTGGTGGGCCTCGTGTTCATCACCATGTCCAGCATCTCGTCATTCTTCTTCAAGATGCACCCAACAAGATCATAAAGGAATTTGTCAAGGCGTATGTTGACACCCCGTCGTGGGACTTGGCTCAGCACGAGGACTATGCCGAAGTCCCCTCTCGGAAGCTGGTTGAGGATCCCTCGTTTCATGTCGGGCTCGAGACGTGACTCCAACTGCCTCGTGATTGCGCCCCTCTCAATAAGACTGTAGCGTATCCTCTCAAAGTCCCCGTTGGCGCTCTTCTTTGGCCTTATGAAGGAGATAGCATACCCCAGTCGCTTGAGAGAATTGTATCCGACCATTGTGGTATACAGAGGCGGACACAATTCAGTGAGTTCGACCTTGCGTATCTCGATTACTTCCTGATTATGTCTCACCCGTAGGTTCATCCCTTCACCCCAGATTGGTCCCTTCTGACATCTATTCTGGTTGCATCAAATAAAGCATTGTGAGAAAATCTTCCGCAACAGAGGAGCCAAACCCGTTCCGAAGGGAGATAGATGGTAGGGTTCCCGGATGTGGGACCGGAAGAGGTCACTTCCTCTTGCCTTTCTTAGTCGAGGCCGACCTCTGTTCCAGTCCGGACACCCTGCGCACTGCAAGGACTAGGAGCGATGAGAGTTCGGGATCACTCTTCTTGGAACCCGCTCCACTCCAACCTCCATCGCTGTTCTGAGTACCTATCACGAGTGCGATTCCCTGATCGACCACGCTCCGCTCGGCATCGGTCTTGATCTCGTCTATTGAGGCGAGGTCGACCATGTCATAGGTCCAACTGCGATTGACAGAGTCTTTGAGATGTTGAAACAGGGCCGCTCTGGCACTCTGATATGCCCTATGTTCTGGGTTGATTCCGACAGCCCTCAGGGCAGGGAGAATGTTGCCCGTCCCCAAGGGATCAGACACCGGAGCACCCTTGAAGGCAGGCCAGTGACCGTCCTCGTGCTGCGTGTACAAGAGGAAGTCACGGCCACGGCTGATCCGCTCCTCGTCCTTGAAACCGGCCAAGACGAGGGCCTCAAGAGCCTTCCCAGTGAGCCAGGTTATGCTCTTACCGACAGGATACCATTCTGACGTGCTCGAGGACCCGTAACGGTCCTCAATCAGTGTCCTCAGATTCAGTGTTTCTGCAAAGCCCCCATCACCCTTCTGCCGAGAAACCAGAAAGGAGACCATCCTGTCTACAATATCCTGTGGGCGATCTCTTATGTCAAGGAGGAGCACTAGGATCTCAGATGTCTCTTTCACTGAACTCGGATTGCCCCTCGTTAGAGCAAAAGGAAGACCGCCGTCGTCGTTGATGATCGTTCGCAGATGAGTGAACGCTTGCTCCAACACACTCGGGGCAAGATGGAACCCAGCAGAGTGCAGCCGGAGCTTGTCGGCAATGCTACCCTGCGACTCTATGAATGACTTGACATCATACAAGAAATCAGCACTTCTGGACAATACCTGGCCTCCAGACGGTTGTCACCTGACTGTTCCCTCGCGCAGAACGCGCGACGTTCACATGTCAAAGGCAGCAGCATAGTACGTATGAGCGAGAACTTAAAGGTTATTTACCCCGACTACTCCGACTCCTCTTCCTCGTAGAACTCCAGAATGGCCTTGGCTCGCTCCCGCTTCTCATCTTCGGACAACTCCTCCCCGAACTCCGTCTCATCCTCGACGACCACAATCTTCTCTCGAGGACTGTGGCGTATCCTGTAATTGACGGTATACTCAGGGGGGCGCTCGATAGCTCGCTCGTTGCCACACTCGCGGCAGATCAAGACTGGCGTTCCATCCTTCCTAGTAGGGAGCATGAGTGCTCCACACTTGTCACAGAACTCCAATACCCGTTGCCTCTCAGAAGTGGTCCCTGTGAACGTGTGTAATAGACATTTAAGCTTGACGCAGGGTGATTTCTGGTGCATTATGAAAAGCCTTATGAAAGAGCCCTGCTCTGCGACAACTGACGCCAAGACCTAGCCGAGAGGAGTCAGAGTAGCATGGTGCAAGTCAAACCGTTCAGGGCGTACAGGTACAGTCCCTCGAAAGTAAAGGACTACTCGAAGGTCGTAGCACCTCCCTACGACATCATCAAGGGAGACGCCGTTGATTTCTATCAGGGCCTATCCGAATACAACATTGCATGGATCACCAAGAGCAAGCCGATGCCTGGGGACACCGAGCATAACAATCAGTACACCCGCGCAGGTGAAAGACTGAGGAAGTGGTTGCAGGAGGGTGTACTGGTGCCCGATTCCAAAGACAGCTACTACGTCTACGGCCAGGACTTTGAGATTGCCGGCAAACGATACTTCAGGTTTGGATTCATAGGTCTGTTGGAACTTGAGGAGTTTGGCAGACAGGCACCAGAGAGAGCCCCCTTCACTGGCGTGCTACAACACGAGGAAACTCTTCCAAAGGATATTCAAGACCGACTCAACCTGTGCAGGCAGACATTCATGCAGTTCGGGCTGATATTCGTCATATACCCGGACCCCGAGAGAAGAGTAGATAGGATCCTTGAACGCGAGATGAAAAAGTCCCCCATCGTCGACATCACAGACAACGAGGGTGTCAGACACAGAATATGGGCGGTCACTGGCAAAGCCGAGATCGATGCAATAGGCACGGCCATGCAAGACAAGTACGTCGTGATCGCAGACGGACATCATCGCTACAAGACTGCCCTTGCTCTGCGAGATGAGAACCCGGACCTAGAGTCGGCAAAGTACAGGATGGTAGTGTTCGTAAACATGGAGAACCCCGGCCTGATCATACTTCCGACCCACCGAGTAGTCCAGAATCTGCCTGACTTCGACGTGGAGAAGATGATGAAGAGGGCCACAGAGTACTTTGATGTTGACGCGTTCGACAAGAAGGAAGACATGTTCAGCCGTATGTCGCAGGAGTTTGACAGGAACGGTCACTGCTTCGGAATGTTCGTGAATGACGGGAAGTTCTACACACTGAGACTCAAAGATCCAAAGGCAATGGACAAGGTCCTTCCGGGCAAGTCGGAGGACCTGAAGAGCCTAGATGTGACGATACTTCATTCACTCATACTCGACAGGGTCCTCGGTATAGGCAAGGACAAACTTGCTGAGGGCACGATGAGCGGGGGTGGATACGTGACCTATCTCAAGGGCACTCCAAGCGCGGTGGATGAGGCACTGGAGATGGTCAAGAAGGGAGCCAACGCGGCGTTCTTCCTGAACCCAACAAGAGTCAGGGAGGTCGAGGCCGTGTCGAGGAGATTTGAGGTCATGCCTCAGAAGAGTACCTACTTCGTTCCAAAGGTGTGGACTGGTTTCACCATGAATAGACTGAAGTGAGGTATTAAGAATGACGAAGAGAGTATACAATTTCAATCCCGGACCGGCGGCCCTGCCGCTTCCGGCACTTGAGAAGGCAAGAGATGAGTTCTTGGACTTTGCAGGCACTGGAATGTCTATCCTTGAGGTGTCGCATCGGTCCAAGGAGTACGAGAAGGTCCACAACGAGGCAACGAGTCTCGTCGTGGAGCTGATGAGAGTTCCAAGCGACTACAAGATTGCATGGCTAACGGGAGGAGCCTCGACCCAGTTCTTTCAAGTACCCATGAACCTCATGGTCGCAGGAAAACATGCCGAGTACGCGATCACGGGTACATGGTCTGAAAAGGCTGCATCGGAGGCAGGTCTGTTCCTAGAGGTCAAGACAGTGGCATCGTCGAAGGACAAGAAATACAGCTATATCCCAGAGGGGGTGAAGTTCGGAAGTGGTGCCTCATATGCGCACATCACCAGTAACAACACGATCTATGGCACCGAGTGGCACTACTGGCCCGACACCCCTAGCGACGTTCCTCTAGTGTGTGATATGTCGTCTGACATCATGGGCAGAGTCGTAGATGTCAAGAAATTCGGTGTCATCTACGCAGGCGCTCAGAAGAACATAGGTCCTGCAGGGGTCACGCTACTGATCGTCAGGGAGGACCTGCTTGACAGGGTTCCGGAGAAGACCCCCACGATGTTGAAGTGGAAGACACATGTGAAGGAGAACTCTCTCTACAACACACCCCCCACATTCGCCATCTACATTGCGAAGCTCGCACTGGAATACACCAAGGAGATCGGGGGGATTCCCGCCGTTGAGAGGATGAACCGCGAGAAGGCGAAGATCGTTTACGACGCAATCGACAGTTCAGGCGGGTTCTACAAGGGACATGCAAGACCAGACTCCCGGTCCATCATGAACCTGACATTCCGACTACCCAACGAGCAGCTTGAGGATGAGTTCGACAAGGAGGCAAAGAAGCGCGGGATGATAGGACTCAAGGGTCATCGCTCTGTTGGGGGAATGCGCGCGAGTCTCTACAACGCAGTCACAGTTGAGGCTGCACGGACACTCGCAGAATTCATGAAGGAATTTCAGGCAAGACATCAGTAGAACCAGGTCGCGCCCCCGTGACCCCGGTGTGTGCGGTCAATAATTCGTGATTCCGGATGGCCCTCAACCGGGATCACCGCGGGCGCATCATCACATCCTGACAGGGAAACAGTTTGGTGGGAGGGATTGGTCCCTGGACAAGCTACGATCCGAGCAGAGGAGAAGTTGTTCTACCTCATGGCAATGGAACCCCTGGGTCTGTTCCTGTTATACGCGTCTAGTGACTCCTGCAGCACATTATGAAGCTCAGGGATAGATGCGGGATCCAGGACGCCCCTGTAGACTCTCCGCATCGTGTTCCCGCTCACTCGGACACCGATGTTTCTCATGTTTCTGCTCTCAAAGAAGCGCTTCAATGACGATGTGATCGGTATGAGTGCGCCCCCAGGGAGCTTATTCGTCAGCAGTTCCCTACAACAGGAACAGTCAATCACGATAGTGGTGTTTTCAGTGTCGACAAATACCTCGACAGATAGTCTCCTGTCTGAACCCTTGACGACAGCGGCAAGTGGTCTGTCTAGGCGGAGATCAAAGAGCGCGATCTGCTTCATCTCGGGTCCCTTTGTGTAGGGGATGGTCAAACATCTCATATAAGAACATCTCAGAGTAATGACCCACAACAGTGCAAGTCACATACTGTTGAAAGTTCATGCGACCCAACTGCTGAGTCACTTTGCAACTATCACGGTACAAGTGCTCGACATCACCACACGCTCTGCGACGCTGCCGATGCTGGTTCTCCTCCCCCGGACGGATGCTGAGTAACCAATCACAATTAGGTCCGCCTCTCTATCATGGGCGAGTCGCACGAGCCTGTCGGAGGGATTACCCTTTTCCAGTACCGCTTCGGCAGGTATACCGCGTTCTCTGGCTGCAAGTAGGTAGCCATTCAGGAGTCTCTGGCCGTTCTCCATGTAGTGTTGAAGTAGTTCTCGGGGATTGGAACTGGACATCAAAGAGATCTGACTAATGAGAGGAGTTGGAACCACGTGCACGATTATCAATTCAGATTTGGTAAGGATGGCCAGTTCAAAAGCCACCGACGCCGCTCTGGCAGCGCCCTCGCTGCCGTCGACCGCCAAGACTATTCTCTTGCTGTTGCACAGCACAA
>JAWAQK010000051.1:0-17318 GCA_038893995.1 Candidatus Thorarchaeota archaeon
GGTCTATCAGCACGGATAGCCCATGAGCTGAAGAAGAGAGAGACCCGTTTCCGGTACGAGATGGTATTCGACACGTTTGATGCTGAGGATGCGGAGAAGAAACCACATACGAGCATACAGATAGTGGTGCTGCCACCAGAAGACAATCTCCCGGAGTCTGAGAAATGATGTCTGGTATCAGCAGTGGCAGTATCTGTCTGCTCAAACTGACCGATCCAGTGCGCTTCCAGTAAGTACATAAACAGACTCTAGGCGAGTCAATGGCGTAGACAGTCCACACGGTGGTGTGATTCATGGCCATAGACTTCTCCAAGGGAATAACAGAGGTCCGCTGGCACGGACGCGGCGGACAGGGGGTCGTCACATCGAACCAGATGTTAGGTAAGGCGGCCATGTCCGAGGGAAACTACATTCAGGCCTTTCCAGAGTTTGGTCCAGAGAGGACAGGAGCCCCGGTGAGGGCCTTCTTGAGAGTCAGTCGACTTCCGATCCAGATCTACTCACAGGTGTATCGACCCAACATCGTGATCTGTATTGATCCGACGCTATTGGATGTAGTCAATCCTGCTGATGGTCTCAGGGAAGGCGGTACGCTTGTCCTGAACACTACTCTCACGCCAGCTCAGGTGAGAGAAAAGTACGGCCTGAAGTCAGGAAAGATCGTGACTGTCGACGCAACCAAGATTGCTCTGGAGGTACTCGGCCGTGCATTCTATAACATGCCAACACTTGCTGCGGCTGTCCAGAGTACCGGGATAGTGAAGCTAGAGACCGTGATCGGGGAGGTCCGGAACAGGTATCCCGGTAAGGTGGGAGACCTAAATCGTGTCGCAATGGAGCGGGCAGCGAAGGAGGCGGTGGTTGGATGAGTAAGCGGTTTGACGAGATTCCGATGGCCGGAAACATCATTGTCCCCGGCAATGCCATGGAATACAAGACCGGAGGCTGGAGAGCAGCGCGACCAGTCCACAAGGACGAGACCTGCCTGTGGATCAAGAATGGAACTTGCGGTAGGTGCTGGATATTCTGTCCAGACAATGCGGTCCGACTCATTGAGAGGGACGGAAAGTACGCATACGATTACGACTACGATTACTGTAAGGGATGTGGGATATGTGCAAACGAGTGTCCCACGAAGAGCATAGAGATGAGGAATGAGTGACATGTCGGGTTCAAAGACGAAGACAGTGACGGAAGGAAAGAGAATAGAGGGACTCACCGGTGACGCGGCCATCGCAGAGGCGCTCAGACAGTGCGATGTCGATGTCCTGGCGGCATATCCGATCACACCGCAGACGATAATCGTAGAAGAGTTTCAGAGGTTTGCCGCGAATGGTGAGACGCACACCAGTGTGATACCTGTGGAGTCCGAGCACAGTGCCCTCTCAGCCTGCGTTGGGGCCTCTGCCGCCGGGGCAAGGGTCGCCACTGCCAGTGCGTCTGCAGGCCTTGCACTGATGTGGGAGATACTGTACTGCGCAGCCTCAATGCGCCAGCCGATCGTACTGGCTGTGGCTAACAGGGCACTCTCAGCCCCAATCAATATACACAATGATTGGTCGGATACCTATGGCGCACGTGACAGTGGTTTCATCCAGGTGTATTGCCAGAGCTGCCAAGAGGTCTACGACACGACGATAATGGCATTCCGGGTGGCAGAAGATCACAGGGTCCTGTTGCCCATCATGGTATGTATTGACGGGTTCATTCTCAGCCACAATGTAGAGCGTGTGGAAATCATTCCCGACGAGGATGTCAAGCGGTTTGTTGGGGTCCGAAGACCCGTACAGCCACTTGATCCGAGCAATCCGATCACGATGGGCCCACTCTGTCTCACAGACTACTACTTTGAGTTCAAGGAACAACAGGACAGGGCAATTAGGGCAGTACCAGCTGTGTACGAGGAGGTCGAGAGAGAATTCCACAAGATGACTGGAAGGTCCTATGGCCTACTCGAGGAATATAGGACGGATGATGCAGAGATCATAATAATCACACACAGCTCACCGGCTGGAACTGCGAAGGCAGTCGTAGATGTCCTACGGGAACAGGGGATGAAAGTCGGTGTGCTGAGATTGAAGATGTTCAGACCGTTCCCAGTTGAAGCGGTCAGAAAGGCGGTCAGAAATGCAAGAGCAGTCGCAGTATTCGAGAAATGTATGTCATTCGGAGCAGTATCCAATCCTCTATCGCTCGAGGTGAGGGCCGCTCTGTACGATCTTGACAATAGGCCCATGGTGACCGACTTCGTCATAGGACTCGGTGGTCGTGATGTGCCGCCCGAGACAATCGTTGACGGAGTGAAGAAGACACAGGAATACTTGAAGAGAGGTAACGCGCCTCTGTATGAGACTCTGGGGGTGCGGAAGTGATGAGTGAACCAGCTGCTGTTTCAATCAAGGACATGCTGAAGAGAAAGCCGATACTCACGTCTGGTCACAGACTGTGTGCAGGATGCGCCGCACCGACTGTCGTGAAGCTGATGGGTATGGCACTCAGGGGACCCACGATAGTCTGTCAGGCCACAGGATGCCTGGAGGTGGCAACTACAATCTACCCCTACACAGCATGGAATATTCCATGGATACATGTCGCCTTTGAGAATGCTGCTGCTGTGGCATCTGGAGTGGCTGAGGCCTACCGGATAATGGCCGAGAAGGGCCGTACAGAACACAAGCATGTCGACGTAGTGGCCATCGGCGGCGATGGAGGTACGTTCGACATAGGGTTCGGTGCCCTCAGCGGAGCACTCGAACGCGGACACGACATGGTCTACATGGTCTATGACAATGGAGCATATCAGAACACGGGCATCCAGAGGTCAGGGGCTACGCTTCCTGGACAGGAGACCACCACATCATGGGCGGGAAAGGTCGAACCCGGTAAGAGACAACGAAAGAAGCCCATAGCTGAGATAGTGGCGGCTCACAAGATCCCCTATGTGGCCACAGTGAGTCCATACTATCACCGTGACTTCATAACCAAGTTCAGAAAGGCACTGGAGGTAGAAGGGCCCGCCTTCATCCATGCATTCTCGCCATGTCCCAGGGGGTGGCGCTCCGAGTCATCAAAGAGCATTGAACTGTCGAAACTGGCAGTCGAGACTGGAGTTCACCCGCTGTACGAGATCGTGGATGGTGAGCAGTACATAATGTCCTCACCCAGCAAGAACCTCAAGGAACTTGTCCCACTTGATGAGTTCCTCAAGATGCAGGGGCAGTTCAAGCATCTATTCGAACCACGCTGGGAGGAATTCAGAAAACAGGTCCAGGCGCAGATACTGGCGGACTGGGAGATGCTCAAGAAGAAGTGCGGTGTCTAGCTGATCGCTTCAGAGACTGGCATGCGAAGCACCAGCTCAGACCCCGCATGCAGAGCCAGGCTGAAGGCGGACAAATGAGAGTGAACTGAGTCACGTTGTCAGACACCAAGAATAGAGCCTTACCCTGCATATCTTGGTGTGACTTGAACTCAGCGGATGTGTCTTTCAGTGGCTCGAGAACAATCATCGTACCGATCTTGCCTGTCACGAGATCTCAGGTCAACTACGAGGCCGGGACACAAGACCCTGGTCCGGCCCAAATATGTTAATATGTCACCAGAAGACCTCATACGGGGGTCTATCAACCCAGAACACTCGACGGAGACAGGACAAATGACTTGCCCGGAATTCAATGCCAGTGAGAAGAAGTGTGGCGTGGACGGCTTCAAGTTCTACGAGGGAATGAACATACCTTGCCATACGCCAGGCATAGACAAGACAAAATGCCCTCGTTTTGCAATGAAGTAGGTCGTCTGCGGAGGTCCGAACAACGTGTGAAGCGACTCGCATGTTGTTCGGCTCTCCATCTAGTAACCTTGGCGACTGACAACCCGGCGCCCCCGCGGCAGCCTGAGGCCGTGGACTGGAGCAGGAGCGATGTCTACTACTACTGACAGCCGTGTCTTGGAACTAGATAAGAATCCCAGGCTTTGCCACTGTAGGTCCTCGATGATCCGCGAGTCTGTGACATTGCCTCACCAGTCTGACAATGGTGTTCATCTGGCTTTCACTGGCAGTATCTCTGAGCGAGCGTCGATGCCACACATGTGAACAACTCGGAGATCCCTTGTCCCGTCTTTGCTGAGACCTCAAAGAAGTCTGCGCCGATCCTGGAGGCAAACGCGATCGCATCTTCTCTGTTTGCACCTATCTCGCTCCCTAAAACATCACACTTGTTGGCAACGACAAATGTGATGCAGTCAGGTGCCTCGGATCTCACCCTCTCCATCCATTCATTCAGATTCTCAAGTGTGTAATATCGTGATGCATCAAATACCAAGATCGCCGCCCTCGACCCTCTGAAGTAGTCCTGGACCACATCATGGAACCTTGGCTGTCCGCTCAGGTCCCATATGATGAGGGTGACCTCTGAACCATTGACTGCCATCTTCCTGCTGGCAAACCCGGTGCCAATAGTCATCTTCATGTTCTCGTCGAACCGATTCTCCGTGAAGCGTACGAGTATGCTGGTCTTTCCTACGCCTCCTTCACCAACGAGGATCGTCTTGAAGATCGTCGGCCTGGTGAGCACCAAGATCACAACTCCCTGAGACTACTCTATTCTCACTAGTTTTCCGCCGCCAGACCTCAACAGCCTCTCGGCACGCCCTGTGATGCCTAACCACATGACAATGAAGCTCAGCAGGAGTATAGATGCCACGACGGGGTCGATCACACTCCTAAGGAACATGTTGCCTACAATGGTCAGGAACAGACCTATCCCAAGGAACAGCGGACGTGAACGCATGGCAGTTCTGGCTGCCCTCATCCGGAGATATAGGTGGATGTAAAGGACTGCTGGGAATATCATCAGGATGAACCCCGTAGCGCCCATTACGACGGGGATATTTGGATCGAGGCGAGGATCGGCTGGATAGAGCCGCACCAAGTAGATCAACGCAGGGATGGCCGCCACCAGAGGTACTACCTCAGCGCGTTTCCAGTTCAGTGCGAGCACTGCGGAGAATCCCATGAAGGTATTTGCGAAGACTGCCAGGAAATAAGAGGTGAATATCACTTCGACCACACCGGCCTCAATAGCCCCGACGTTTCGTACCGTGATGAGGATGTAGGACAGACCGGTGAAACCGAAGAAGAGGGAGAGAAAAAGGGTAGCTGAAGCACGACTCTGACGATACCTCGCCAACAGGTAGGCGGATGTTCCAAGCGCGACCGCTGACACGGCCGCCATGATCGCAATCCCCACGAGGATATTAGGTACAGCAGGTGCACTCGTCATCAGCATTGAGAACACCAGAGCGATGACCGAATACGGAAGGGTGTAGCTGAGTAGCTCGGGAGCCCTGATATTAGGCATCAAGAAGGCCACGCCCGTAGAGGCTAGACAGATGAAACGAATCAATGCTATCAATATGTGAAACGATGGATCGTTGCTGACCATGAATAGATAGTAGAGAGGTAGAGTGAACAGTAGCAGTGTCAGCGAAACGTTCGTCAACTTGCGGGTCTTGAACGCTAGCGCGCCGAATAGTCCTGCCGGTATCAGGTACATGAACAGGACCATGATCATTAGGGGCACCAGAATGATTGACAGCACCCATGGGAACAGTCCCGACATTGCAGATGCAACCAGGAGGGGTAGGACAATGGCCCAGAGTATAGGAGAGTACTTTCGCAATCCAAGTATCCAGAGTGCCGACCATGATGTCAGAGCGGAGCCTGACAAGAACGGCAACAGGAACAGCGGGACATAATCGACTGTTGCGAAAAACGTCACCCCGGCATAAATGATCAGTGAGGCCGTGCCAATCAGGGCCAGACCACTGCCAACTGCGTATAGCGGTGTGCCGTACTCCTTGGGATCCAGTGACATCTGCTTCAGACGTTTCTGCGTGTGTCGAACGATTATGAGACCCGCAAGTATGAGTCCCACTCCCATGAAGAGTTCAGATGCTTGATACATGGCTACCTGCAACTTTGTTCGTTCCCCCTAGAACATCTTGGTTGCCCAATCCTCCAGATACCCCAACCTAGAGCTATCTGTTCTGAGGATATTTCCTATTTCCTGTAACAGATCGTCAGACACCCTATGGTCGTACTGCACGAGGGTGTTTCTGATCTTGCCGATGACCGTGTGCACGTCGTCACTACGATCATCGCAGACCAGGACCACAAGAAGGTCTCCTGACGAGGAGATAACGAGCCGAAAGCGGCCCATCACCAGCTCTCTCACCTCGGAGCCAACCATCATCCTCGATACCGTATTGACTGCTGAGAGGAAGCCACCAAGCAGGGCCTCGTCAGCGTGGAAGTTGCCCAGCTCCAGGCTTGCCAATGTTTCGCCGCCCTGATTGACCAAGTAGAATCCCTGTATCATCTCGACCAACTCAGAAAGACTCCATCCATTCTATTGCGCGATCGACGGATTTCTTATCTTCATCCTGCGGCACGGTGCCTAACACCTCCACATCCCTGATAAGAAATGCACGGTCGACCATGAGAAGCACTGCGTCTCCGGACTTGCACTTGGCAGTGACGAAGACAGGTACTCGTGTGGCCTGGAGTACGGAGTCCTCGTCGACAACTACACCATCGATGATCGATCCACATTTGGGACACTTGACCTGTTTCAGTATGCGTCTTCCCATGACCATCACTCCTTGTCATTGTCGTTTCCGATAGCAAGGTCAGATTCGTACTGACCTATGGTCAGCAGTCTATGACACGATACTTCGGGGGGCAATATTCATTTCTCCTCAATTGATTTAAGCAGATTCTGTACGGACTGGTACCGAATCACAGGAGAGCCCTATCACACCTGTGATCAGATTGGAGTGAACAGTAATGGTAAAGGCCTATGTTCTCGTCAAGACGGTGGCAGGCACAGAGGACAGAGTCCTGAGGAGTTTCCACGAGATACAGAGCATTGAGGAGGCGCACAAGGTCTTTGGTCCCTATGACATAGTGATAGAGGTCAGGGGCAGGGATATGGAATCTGTCGTAGACATTGTCACCGGGAAAATACGGACCGTCGAGGGTGTCTTCGACACACAGACTCTTCTAGTCATCGACGTTGACCTGGACCTTTCTCAGAGTAGCCTGGCCTCCTGATCATGAGGTCGAACTATATCTTCCAGGAGTCCGTGCACGATTTCGTTAAATGCTGGTTGGGCCAAGACTATGGAGAAAAACCAGAGGAGCGTGTGGATTATTCCCGTAAGGACCCTCTCGAGGAAGCCGTTTGTCCTGATGCTTCAGGATGATGCTGGCGAGATACGACCAGTGCGACTCGATATTGACCTTGCCAACAGCAGCAATGCGCTGATCGTACTCGATGAGTACAACGATACATGCTGGGCCTGGATAGGTCGCGATGTCAGTATGCCGACGAAGATGCATGCTCTGAGGATTGCAAAGAGTATCCAGAAGAGCGGCCATCGCGTGGGCGATACCACAATTGGAATGGCAACCTCCAAGATCATCGAGGTGATCGAAAGAGACGAGTCGGACCCTGAGATGGCTGCCAACATAGCAGCATTCCGAAAGGCACTATCACGGAAGTGGCGATACGAGGACAGTGTGCTCGCATACGACGAGGAAGCTGCATCAGAGAAGGAACCGGAAGCGCCTCACATCCGGGAATCAGCACCCCGGACTGAGACAACACACGTCAGACCTGAGACACCAGTGCGTCACGTGTCGTCAGCGACGACCGCACAGCCTAGATCTACTACTCCCTCTGTTCCCAGGGCCACCAAGACAGAAGCAATGCCTGACGTTGAGAAGAAGATGGCATTTCTGCTGTACTCCGCCGTCAAGAACTCGGACCTCGTCTACACGGAGCGTTTCACTCGTGACGGAAAGATGGGCATAAAGATCGAGGCTCCTGGGGCAATGGTCATAGAGGCCACGGTTGAGGGAAGCGACGTTGTTGTGAGTCCCAGTAACTTCGGCGACTCCGAACAGGCCAAGAGGGTGAGGACCGACTACGAGAACTGGCTCGCAAGACTATAGTCGACCAACATGCATCTCACCTGGGCGCGGCATCCATCAGCGCAGTCAGTCGCGTAAGGCTCTGTACCAGTAGACGTACGCTGTCCTGAAGCCTAGCTTGTGGTAGAGTGCCAGCGCCGGATAGTTCTGTGACTCGACCTGGAGGTATACGTGCTGTGCCCCTTTCTCAAGGGCCCACCTCCCAATCGCACCAATGATGGAACTTGCAACCCCGGAGCGACGGTGCTCGACTTTGGTTGCAATCGCAAAGAGCCCCAACCAATCCCCCTCAATCACACCCACACCGACTCCCGCGTCGTCACCCTCGACCTTGCATGAGGCAAAGATCTTCTCGCCATTGATCCTATCAAGTATGCCTCTTCTGACACGGAGGGACGAATCATCATAGCCCTCGGCTCTGCCGTAGGTCCTGAGCCAATGTTCAGTGAGTCTTTCAGAGAGCTCCACCGAGAGACCTCCAGTGTCTGCCAGCCCCTTCAGATCCATCGTCTGGACCTGGACGGTCATCTCACGTTCAAAACGCCTCTGCTCAAGATATCTGTCTAGTCCAGATGGTAAGCTAGCCTCGGTCATCTGAAACATGACGGGCAGACCGCGGCTCACATAGAAGTCTACCACAGACTTCAGGGCATGGTCAAGGGGAAGGTCAGGTTCGCCCACAGTGAGAACGCTATTGGCCCTCCGCGTGACTCCGTCATTTGCGCGAAGTACCCATCCGCCCAAGTGATAGAGCTCTCTCGCAGGCCAGGCCTGCGCAGCAATACGTTCGAGCGTCCGTATCAGATGAGGTTCGACCATCACCGGTCAGAGAACAATCAAGAATACGTAAGGCTACCTGTCGTGGCGCCTCGGAGAGAGCGAATAATTCTAATCGCAATTGACCCGACAACGAGGACGAGGACATCTGGATTGAGTCGCATTCGCAGGAACATCATGCTTGGCGAATGGGTGATAGTGTCGCCTCATAGAGCGTCACGCCCATTTCAGGATTCAAGTGCCACATGTCCGTTTTGTCCCGGACAACCAGAGACAGAGGGAGAGTGGGAAGTACTCACACTCAGTAACAGATTTGCGGCCCTCACTCCCGATCTGGGCTACTTTCCACTATCCAATGACATCGTCATGGAGGCGCCCCCCTATGGAGAATGCAGAGTGGTAGTTCACTCTAGACACCACGATCGTCAGTTCGAGAACATGAGCATTGACGAGATTGAGAGAGTCATGAGGGAGTACCGGAGGGTCTTTGCTGAGCTCGACACTAAGGAGCATATCCATTACGTCCTTCAGTTTGAGAATAGGGGTCGTCCGATCGGGGTCAGTCTCGATCACCCACACTCTCAGGTCTATGCGCTCCCATTCATCCCTCCCCGTATCGAGAGGGAGATGAACCAGTCCAAGGTCTTCTGGGAAAGGGAGGGAGAGTGCCTGCTGTGCGATATCATAGACAAGGAGATGAAGTCGGGAGACCGTGTCATCAATCAGACGGACGAGTTTGTTTCGCTAGTGCCATTTGGCGCGAGACTTCCATACGAGGTACACATCTACCCGCTCGAACATGTTGGATCGCTTGTAGAGATGGAGGGCCGTCTCAGGGGGCTCAGCACAATGATCCACGATACTACCCTTCGCTTCTCGAGAGTCTTCGACGAGGTGGCCTATGTGATGGTGTTTCACTGTAGGCCGTCTGCAGGTGAGTATCCGTACTGGCACTTCCACATCGAGTTTTACCCACCCTGGCGAGACCGAAGGAGAATGAAGTACCTGGCGGGCATAGAGACCGGTGGCTGGACCTATACCAATGATAGCCTGCCAGAGGAGAAAGCGAGAGAACTGAGAGAGGCAATCTGACGTGTATCCGGTTGAAGATCTGATAGAGACGACACGGAAGCTGGCCAAGGGGACCAGACCGAGCATCGTCGTCGCAAAGGCCCCCGGAAGAGTCGAGGTCATGGGCAATCACACAGACTACAATGGCGGACTAGTTCTTGCTGCCACAATTGAGAGGTACGTGTGGTCTGTTGGTGTCCGATCAGATGATACTGTGGTGTGTTCCAGAGAGTTTGATGAATGTATGACACTTGAGGATGGGCCTGTCCCACCCTCGCAGGAGCTCAACTGGAAGACATACATTAGAGGCGTACACTGGTCACTGGATAGAAGAGGACACACTTTGAGGGGACTGGCAGCGAGCGTGGGCGGTGATGTCCCACTGGGGGCAGGGTTGAGTTCGTCCGCTGCTCTCGAGGTGTCCTATACGAACCTGTTGAACGTGCTTGGGGGACTCCGTCTCAACTCCATCGACCTCGCGACTGTGGCCTATGAGGCTGAGCGCCACTACTGCAACGTTTCGTGTGGAATCATGGATCAGTTCACGTCTCAGTTGTGCAAGAGAAACTCAGTGCTGGGAATAGATTGTTCAACTCGTATCACGTGGGACTCTGAACTCGATCCCGGCCTGAGACTTGTAGTAGTAGACTCGATGATAAGGAGATCCGCAGCAGATGTGCTGAATCAAAGAAGACACGAATGTACCGTGGCCCTCGAGACGCTCAGGCAGGCGGGTTATGAGATCGAAAATCTGTCTCAGTTGACCCCACGCCAGATACCCGAAATAGAGAGATTACTGGACGACACCGCATTCAAGCGGGTGAGGCATGTAGTTGAGGAGAATGAACGGGTCAGGACCGCCACAGATCTCCTGATGGACTACGACTTCTGGGGCTTCGGCAACCTGATGTTTCAGTCTCACGAGAGCTCGAGAGACCTGTACGAGGTATCGCATGAGAATCTCGATCTGCTCGTCGAGATGTCCCGCTCGATTGAGGGAGTACTGGGTGCAAGAATGACTGGAGCTGGTCTTGGTGGGTCCATTCTGGCCCTCGTGAAGTACGACCACGTCGAGTCGTTCGTTAGTAGTATAGTGTCGCTGTATGAGAGGGAGACTGGACTGACTCCGTCGGTGATACACGGCGCCATCCCTGGAGGTCCCGAGGTGAGGTGGCTCTAGTCGTCTGCATCCACTACAAGGCAGTACCCCTTCTTCATCACCGTATCGACTGCATAGTCAAGCCGATCCGGGTAGTCAATGTTGAAATGGACGCCCCGGCTCTCTCTTCTCATCCGTGCCATGCGCACAACCAGCTCAGCCACGGTTGCAATGTTGCGCAGCTCGACCAGGTCGGCGGTGACCCTGAAATCTCTGTAGAACTCCTCAATCTCTCTGGATATGGAGTCAATCCGATTCCTCGCACGCAGTAGACGCTTGTTGGAACGAACCACCCCAACATAGTTCGTCATTATTGACCGGATCTCGTCCCACATGTGAGACATCACTACCAGCTCATCAGGATCAGTTGCCATGCCTGGTTCCCACGGTGGAATCTTGTCAGGCATAAGTGGACGGCTCTGACACTCACGTACAGCCTCAGCAGCGTTGTGTGCCATGACGATACACTCTAGCAGAGAGTTCGATGCAAGCCTGTTTGCACCGTGAAAGCCAGTACCAGCGGTCTCGCCGATTGCGAACAACCCATCGAGGTCAGTCCGCCCACACATGTCTGTCTTGACACCACCACACAGATAGTGAGCACCTGGGACCACCGGTATGGGAGATGTGGTGATGTCCACACCAGCCTGGAGACAGGTCGAGTAGACCTGAGGAAACCGACTCTTGATGAACTCGCGGTCTCGAAACGATATGTCCAGCCACACGTGCTCGTCGCCAGTCCTCTTCAGCTCGTGGTCGATGGCCCGGGTGACGATGTCTCTGGGTGCAAGTTCCAGGTCTGGATGATAACGTGACATGAATCGATCACCGTCACGGCCCACCAGTACCGCCCCTTCACCCCTCAGGGCCTCCGTGACCAGGAATGACCTGACTTTCGGGCTGTACAGTAGTGTGGGGTGAAACTGGATCATCTCCATGTTCGTGATTGTTGCGCCCGCACGATATGCGAGTGCAACTCCATCGCCAGTGGCATGCTCAGGGTTGCTCGTATATCGAAAGACCTTACCCATGCCTCCTGTTGCCAGCACAGTCGCTCTCGCTGCGAATCTCTTCACCTGTCCACTCGACCTGTCGAGCACGTAGGCCCCTACTACAGAGTTCTTTCGTGTGGCAATACTGACGGCCATGTGGAACTGAAAGATCCTGATGGACCGCTCCTGTGTGACACGACGCACTAGTACCTCCTGTATGTCACGACCCGTGTGATCACCTATGTGTAACACTCTCCGCCTGCTGTGCCCTCCCTCGAGACCTAGCTCGTAGGTCCCTGTATCTGCGCGGGCTGAGAACTTGACCCCTAGAGACACCAGGTCTCTGATTCGTTCAGGTGCACTACGAATGAATGATTCCACCACGTCCCTGTGACACAGCCCAGCTCCGGCTCTCATAGTGTCTGCAATATGGGCCTCAAAGGAGTCGTCGTCTGCCACAACCGCAGCTATGCCGCCCTGAGCGAGAGATGATGCACACTCAGTGATCCCCCGCTTGGTGACGATGTTTACAGTGCCATGTCGTGCAGCCTTGATTGCAAAGAGCAGGCCTGCAAGTCCGCTTCCTATGACGAGGTAGTCGGATGAGATCACATCGTCAGTGGACAAGCCGTAGACCACCCGGGTTGAGGTCACAAACAGGTTCGAACGACAGCTGGGCACTGATGTAAGTGTTGTGGTACTCTCGATGTGTCGACTTCCTACACGCACTCAAAACGATGAACCTAGTCGCTCACCATGTGCGGGTAGAGAAAGTCCCTCGGTGGAACGAAGTTCTCCTTCAGCGTCCTTGGCGACACCCATCGTAGCAGATTGAGAGGACTTCCAGCCTTGTCGTTTGTTCCTGAGGCTCGAGCGCCCCCGAACGGTTGTCGACCGACCACAGCGCCAGTCGGTTTGTCGTTGATGTAGAGATTCCCGGCTGCATCCTGAAGAACATCTATGGCTATCGTGATGGCCTGACGGTCACGCGCAAATATGGATCCAGTCAGCGCGTATGGAGACGTGTCGTTGCAAAGTCTTAGCGTTTCAGTGAACTCGTTGTCAGGATAGACATAGACAGTCAGGACGGGGCCAAATATCTCCTCCTCCATCAGTCTGGACCTGGGGTTCTTGGTCAGCACGACCGTGGGTTGGATGAAGTATCCCTCTGAGTCATCATATTCTCCCCCGAACACTATCTCAGAATCTGCGGAGTGCTTGGCGAGCTCGATGTATCCCACAATCCTGTCGAAGGCCTCACGGTCTATCACAGCACTCATGAATGTCGAGAAGTCAGTTGGGGTCGAGACCCGAAGTCTGGACAGGTCGTTGACAAGCGCCTCTCTCACCCTGGGCCAGAGTGACGCAGGGACATACGCCCTCGATGCCGCAGAACATTTCTGACCAGCATACTCGAAAGCTCCTCGGATGAGTGCCACTACGAGTTCGTCGACATCTGCGGAATGATGCGCGAACACAAAGCCCTTGCCACCCGTTTCCCCAACGAGCCTTGGGAAGCTCCTGTATGACGATATGTTTTCGCCGACGGTCTTCCACATCTCGCGAAACACAGCTGTGCTTCCTGTAAAGTGCACACCTGCCAGTTGAGGATGCCGAAATACGATCCGGCCAATCATCTCAGCTGAAGCGGGAACGAAGTTGATCACACCGTCTGGCAGGCCCGCCTCTATCAAGAGTTTCATCACGAGATAGGATGGATACACTGCTGAAGATGCCGGCTTCCATACGACCGTGTTACCCATGATTGCTGGGGCCGTAGGCAGGTTACCCATTATCGAAACGAAGTTGAAGGGGGTCACGGCGAACACGAATCCCTCAAGTGGTCGATACTCAATCCTGTTCCACTCCCCCGCCACGGATTCGGGCTGTGTTTCATAGATGGTCTGCATGTAGTATGTGTTGAATCTGAGAAAGTCAATCAACTCAGCCGCCGAGTCTATCTCAGCCTGGTGTACGGTCTTGCCAAGCCCCAGTATCGCTGCTGCGTTCATCGTTGCTCTCCAGGGCCCCGAGAGCAGCTCTGCTGCCTTCATGAAGATGGGTGCTCGATCGTACCACGGGACTCTGCTCCAACGTTCTCTGGCTCTGAGGCTCGACTCTATTGCTTCCCGCACGACCTCCTCTGATGCGGGATGATACTTGCCTATGACCATTCCGTGGTCAAACGGGGTGGTGATCGTCCGAGTTTCATCGCCACGCACCTCCCTTCCATTGACTATCGCAGGAATGTCTATCACCTCGGAGGCTAGCCTATCGAGCGCATCGTTCAGATCTTTCCGCTCTGGACTGCCAGGAAGATATCTCAGCACAGGCTCATTCTGAGGACGTCCTATTCTGAATCTCGTTCCAGTCACGTGAGAATACTCACCCCATACACTTGGTCTTCGTCGCACAGAAGATAAGTAGAGCTAATGTGGCCAATCACTATTGACGATTACCCTAGTATTGGCGTATACGCGTGAGTTGGGGTCGACTCGATACCTCCGACCTCACGCTCTAGTGCGGTAGGAATGACTCTCTGAAGCCCTAGGCCTGCAGGCCAGTACTACTTGTGGTAGGTCAGGACCACTGTACCTGATAGGGGTACAACCCTCAGATACGCTGAGTCGCTACCCTGAAACCTCTCCAGGACGCCGGCACCATAGACTTTGACCATTGACACGGACCGGGACGAAGGAGTGTGAACATGAAGCTCATCTGGCAGACGATCCAGACGTATCTCGACCTGATGCTGGTTCGCCGAGGAGCCCAACTCCACTGACACTATGCCCGTCCCAGTCGGAGCTCTCTTTAGTGACAGTGACTCACTACCTACGAACCATTCTTCTGGGATGCCTGGCAGCACCACGAGGTCATGCCGATTCTCTCGAAGCATCATCATCCGTGCGAGTATCAACACATCAGCAGCTGCCAGTATCGAGCACCCATCACCCATGCCGCTACCGGGCAGGTCGGGGTCGGTAAACTCCGGTACGAAACCATAGTCGGTCACATAGGGCTCGATACCAGCCAGCAGTGCCTCAGTTTCATCACGTTTTCCTCTCGCTGCGTATGCACATGCCAATCGAAGTGCAATGTGGGTGCTGTACCTGTTGTCACCAGGCCTGTGTCGGACCAGTCTTCTCCTCATGTGGTTCTGCTCGACCCACTTGAGAAACGTATCTGTGAGCTGGTCGCCAAGTATGTTTAGTCCCGTCAGCCCAGTGACACTGATCAGGTCGGTGACATCGATGGGACCGGCCATACTGTCTAGGGCCTGTTTCAAAGCAGAGGGGTCGCTCTGCAGTTGCCGGACGATCGAATCCACTTGGGCGCGACATCGCTCTACAATCAGTGCGGACCGAGTCAGGAGACTCGAGGCATTGCGTTCCCTCGCATACGACATGATGGCTTCCGATGCTGCCAGTATCCACAACAGGTCAACCAGAGTACTGAAGTTGAACTGGGTGGACATGCTCTGGCGCTGGGGGGCCTGTACCCCTGACCCCTCCGCCATCTGAGAGATGGTCTCCATCTCAGATCGCAGTCGTGCAACCCAGTCGTCAGAGACCGACTCATCATCCGGCGTCGAGGGTTCTCGCGTGATGGGGGCATACTGTTGTACGTCCTCGGGCGGAATCGATGCCAACGTACGAGATAACATACCGTCCAATGCTTCAGTCCAATTGGGAGCATTGCTCTCAATATACGTACGGATACTGTCACTTGGCCGATACAAGTATGCCTGCAAGATTGACCAGACAAAGGGAGGAACGTCACGGTCGGACACAGACAGACTTCTGCGACTCACTGCCTCGGCGATCTCCATGCAGACGGACTCCGTGAGACTAGCCGTACCGAACATGTACAGGGCGGACAGGACTCGGGCATACTCACGCCAGCCGTATTCGCCGCGTGTACAACTATCACCCATTACCAGTCCGAGGGCCCTACAGGCCAGGACCATCTTGCTCTGTGCCAGAAGACGAAACAGGACCTGTGATGGGAGGTTGATGCTCGTCGATGCCTCTGAGAACCCGTACCACTCACCGATGACCCTGTCCCTTGCCGATGAGTCCTTTGCAAGAGTCTTGCTGTGAGACATTGCACCCGTTTCCAGTGGTGACACGAAGAAGAACTCAGCGGTCCGTGCTGGTTTCAGTCGTACGTCATATCGCAAGACGACCGTGCCAAGACCACGTGCCATGCTGAAAGAGGTGTCGGACCGTGGGACGGTATCAAGAATATCTGATGAGAGGTGTGGATTGTCAACGGATGTCATGACTACACGACTTGGCAAGTGGCTCATCTCGAGCGCTGGTACCCCATTGACCATAAGTCTGAGAGATCGAGGGTCCATCTCGATGCTCTCGATGGGTTCAACACCGCATAGAGAGAACGGTCGAATAGCGACAAAGAAGCTTGTCGATGCCTCATCTAGGGACAGATTCTGTACGCGCAACTCGTTGTAGACTGCCTCGCTGTGTCCATCGCCAGCAAGGTAGACAAGCCGAGTTATCACAATGGGTCCTGACTGGTACTCTGTCGTGTATAGGGGCTCTCCATCTGTCTCTTGCTTCAATTGAAGACCTGCATCCTCAGAGAGCGAGGGGAACACCAGCTGACCCCCCTCGGAATACCAGATGTCGAGAGAACCCGTATGATTCATCGGCCAGAGAAGACCGTGAGAGCTGACGAATGCGGCTCGCCTTCCTCCCACGCGACCGAGACACACCCAGTCAGTCCTGAAGTCGTTACGGAGGCCGTCTGGCGCTCCCGCCACGGTCCTGAGCTTCAGTGCCTTTGAAACCCATCGTGGGACTATCTTGGGCTCCGCAGCTGAGAAGACAACACTGTTCAGTTTCAATTGGATTCGGTCCAGCTCCTGTTCCGGAGTCAGGCCCTGAAGGTCGTCAATACCTATTCTGTGGAGCCTTGCCACCTTTCTGAAACGCTCAAGAGTCTGTCCCAGATCCCCATTCAACGTCGACGCCTCGGGTGGACCGATTGCTGACGATACAGTCCGGCGGGACGGTTATTAACTTTCTCAGTGACGTTTCTGGAACAATAAACCCTTAATAACAAAAGGGCATCTGCGTAGGCTGTTGGACGTAGGTCGGAACGCAGCCGTCAGAGCCGCCACCGAGTGTGACAGGAATGGAAGAAGTACTGACAAGGCCATCCAGGCGCATCAGGAACATGATGATGAAAGAGCTTCGCACGATAGCGAAGGACAAGGCTGCGCTATTCCTGATCTTTCTGCTCCCTGCAGCGTTGATAGGGATGCTCTGGTGGGTCATGGAGCAGAGCGAGATGGGGGGTA
>JAWAQK010000052.1:0-16622 GCA_038893995.1 Candidatus Thorarchaeota archaeon
CGCGTCTTCTCATATGCTGCGTGGCTCATCCTCTGTGTCTTTCGGCGCTGCGCCAATTGCTTAAGCCCAGCCTTTGCGCCAGCCACCTTCTCGTCCTGGAGTTCCAGCTGACCAACGATATCTCTGTATCTGGCGCCATAGGACATCAGCTTTTCCTTCAGTTTCGTGATCTTCTCTGTCGTTTCGTCCAGCTGTGCCTTGAGGTCGCGTTCACGTATCATGAATTCCTTGCGAGTGACTTTTCCTCTTGATTGGTCAGTCTGAAGCTTCTCATATTCAAGCTCAAGTGCAGTTCTCTTTGAGTAAGCATCTGTGAAAGACTTGATTACGTCAGGGGGTGCCAGTGCTTGCTTCGCCGAGGACACTGTTGGTTCAACAGGGGTAGTCTCCGTCGCTTCGTGACGACGACGTCGGTAGACGACGTATACAGTCATCACAGAACCTATGAGTGCCGCAAACAGCACAGGACGTAACAGTACACCTGCGGACACATTGTATGTCAACGATATCTCAAGTGGATTCTGAACGGTAGAATTGTAGCCAACGAATCGTAAAGTGTAGTCATGGAAACCATAGAGAAGTCTGTAGTCCCCTGCAATTTCAACAATGGATACAGATGGCGCTACTCTGAGATCAACAACATGCTCTACCACAAGCAGGTCACCCAGAGTAGTCATCGGTAGAGTGATGCTCATACCGTTGGTAGTGGGTTTGGAGTGCTTGGACAGTAACACACTGTACTCGACGTAGAAGGTGTAGCTGGTCTTAGGTCTGAAACCGTTCTCCCCAAATCGGTCTCGCATGAGGTTGACTGTATGGGAAAGCGTGCTGTTCCACTCACGGTCAGCACTGGGCATCGAGTTCGATAGCAGCCCCACCCGATCGTAGATTCTGATGTAGGTCGCAAACGCGGGGAAAATGAGCGGGATAGTGTTCTCCTTGGAATTGGCATGGTTGGTTATAGTGATTGTTTCCTTGTAAGATATCCAGCCCCACGCATCGAGTACGATCTCACTGTGCTGCACGGCAGTCAGATAAGGATAGATTGACTTCAGTACGATCACTAGTTCCTCATGGGTCATTGGCGCGATGTTCTTTCGAACTCCTTCTGGAGAAGTACCCTGTATAGACTCTCCGCTCTTCAATGCAAACGACAGGGCGGCACGAGTGAGCAGATGAGGGACTAGAGGATATCGGAGGACCCTCAGCTCAAACAGGTTTTCTGTGAAGTTGACAAGCCGTTGAACTGAATGGAGATGGGTGGTCACTGTCAATCTGTAGTCAGACCCGTAGCCTACAGACCTGAAGAAGTATACACGCCAACACATGAAACTATCTGAGTCAGGTAACCTCACAACACTGAGGGTCTTGTCCTCGCTGTCCTTTGCACTGATTGATAGCAGATAATCCCGATAGTTGGTCGGCAAATAGTACTCGATTGCACCTATAGGAGCCGATCCATTGTTAGTCACAGTAAAGAGATCCGCAATGCTCACCTGATGGTAGACCATGGTAGTGATGGTGCGTGTCACTCCAAGGATCATCCCACGCAGTGGAGATAGAAAAGACCCGATTGTGACGTTCATTGAAACCAGACTGGTCTTTCCTGACGCATCTGTAGCATTGACATACAGCGTGTAGTTGCCTCCTTCGTACTTGGTGATGTCGATGTTCAGTGTCCAGAGATGAGTCTGAAAGTCGTATTTGACTGAAACCCAGCTCTCGTTGTTGAGCTTGCATGATACACGTCGAACAAGCGTGTTGTCAGTCACGTTTGCACGCAAGTTGAGAGCCCATCGAAGTGTCTCATTCGCGAGGGGACTCTCCAGCGATATTTTGGGGAACTCGTTTGGAACAAACCTGACGAGCAGCGGAGATGACCAATCAGTGTGCTGAGTGGGGAGTGTGGAGAAGTCATCTGCAGTACCATACATCAGTACCATTGGGTACACACTGTTCGTGCCATTCAGCAGAGGTATGTCAAATGGATCGGTCGAGTTCATCCTGATGAAGAACTCTACGTGCGTGAATGAAGATGTCCCTGTGGCACCAGCTCTGATGATGAGGCTCTGGTCACTGTCCTGAGCATGGGCAAATGTCCCAATACCATGTCTATCGCTGCGGACAACAGCACCCGATTCTGCAGGATTGTTGTAGTCCTCGCCGATACGGATCAGGGTGACAACATACTCAAGGTCTTCCCCGTATAGGGTATCGGTGGGTTTAGTGTAGGCCTGTGCTGCTGGAATTATGAATCGCTTGACCTCTCCGACCCTCATACCGATGATTGCATCCTTGTAGGCTTGGAGCAGGTTCTCGTCCTTGAGAGGAGTCTGTGAACTTTCAGACGGAGCGTAGCCCTGTTGGAATAGAGTTCCGTTCCGAAGATACAACTTGTATTGCACCGTGACAACATCGTTCTGAGTCACACGACGAACCTGAGTGTATGGGTTGCCGGGGGCATAGCCCATCACAATATCGCTGTTGTTCAGCCCTGCGACAGTGAAGGTGCCGTTGGGAGCTTGCCATGCCGCGCCCACCCAGCCTCCAGCAGGAGATGAGAGACCCATGAAGAGCACAGTAGAGTTGTGTTCCATGTAGATTGTGACCCTAGAAGTGGGGTCGGTATATCTAAAGGCATACTCGGTGGGATCAATAATACCGTCAGCAGATCCGTAGTGAGCATCGACGTAGGGTACGTCAAGAACTGTGGACTGGGCGATGATGCCTTTGAAGTTCCGCGATGTGCCTTCCCAACCGGTAGATGCAACATCGGTGACTGCCAGTGTTGGAATGTTAACTACGGTCAAGAAAACCAACGAAAGAGCAATTACGGCTCTCAAACGGAAAGCACTCAAGTCTTATCACCGGTTCGTCGTCAGTCTGCCTTCAGGGAGCACCCCTACTGAGGCGCGAACAATCCGCCCAACATGTGGTCCGTTAAAATAGGTTTCGGACGTTGAGGAGTCGTACCGATACCCCAGATGATTCGAAAAAGGTAAAACTGAGTTTCCAGAGGTCCGCCCTAGACATGATGCAGCTACTGATTGTGGCCGCAGTTGCGTTCCTGGTAGTCATCTGTGTGACACCCACGACAATGCGGATACTTCGTGAAAAGGGAATCATTGGGGTAGATGTGCATAAACCATCAAAACCCGAGATTCCAAGAGAGGGGGGAGTTGTGATTCTCTTTGCGATGATTGTGTCACTACTCTTCATACTGGGCACGGAAACTTTTGTTGGTAGTGGACGAGTGAGCCTCAACTTGCTTGCTGCACTTGTCGCCATCTTGATGGCAGGAATGGTTGGACTGCTTGACGACTTTCTTGACTTCAAGAACAGGACAAAGATCGTTCTACCGCTCGTTGCATCAGCTCCACTGGCTGCGCTACAGGTAGGTGTCACAAGTATGGACCTTCCAGTACTGGGAAGGATTGAGCTTGGGCTAGTATACCCCCTGCTTGTAGTTCCCCTGATGGTCACATTCATCATTGATTCGACAAACATGTATGCAGGCATGAACGGACTAGAATCTGGACTTGCTCTCATCAACTCGTCCGCTATCATCGCATATCTAGTTCTTCGTACGACAACTGGCCTTCCACTGACTCAGGCGCAACTTGATGCCGGCCTCATTGCAGCTGCAGTAGCTGGTGCAACGGCTGCCTTTCTATTCTACAATCATTTTCCCGCAAGGGTACTATCGAGCGATGTTGGTCTCCTTGCCATTGGAGCAGCTATCGCATCCTCGCTCGTGATCGGGAACATGGACAGGCTAGCAATATTTCTCTATTTCACATTCGGGATCAACTTCCTGATGTATATCGTCTATCGTCTTGGGCACAGACCCGGTACTGACAGGTATGCGAAGTTTGCATCACCCAGGGAGGATGGCACATTAGAAGTAGTTGGTCCCTACACGATGTATTGGCTGATCCCCTATCTCCACCGCTCTACGACCGAATCAATCAATGTGATCCTGTTGCTTCTTCTTCAGGCGGTCATAGCATATGGGGCGGTCTACATCCTCGTCTTTGGAGTTCCCTTCGTCAGGTGAACTCCGCGAGTTTGGTCGACAGGTATTCGTCTACCACGAAGTCCATGCCGTATCGACTGAAGGATTGTTGCTCGGCCTTCCGTCGAAGCTCTCGGAACTCATGGAGATGATGTTGCCAATCCGATGTCATATAGCGGGGGTCGGCACTCAGTTCATCTAGACGCTTCAGGTCCAGATCGTTCATTGCTTCGGTGGGCAGTGAGTACTCCCTTATGTCGGATGCTGTCACTCCGATCCATTTGGCATCAGGTACTGCCAGATCCGGAATGTGTGCAGCATTGGCACTCCCTGAAATAATGACTTGTGCAATGTGCATGCCCCACGGGTCACCATCAGTAAATATCACGACAGGAAGTCCGAGTTCCATCCTCAGACGACGCATGAACCGGCGCGTAGACCTTGGAGCCTGACCGCCAAGGTGAATCAGTATTGCGTCGAATCTATCAAACGCACCGGTTTCGATGAGACGAGAGAACATACCACCAGACTCAACGGCTAGTATTACCCTCGCATCAGACGAAACTATCTGTGCGGACATCATGGCAGGGCCAACCGGCAATCCGTCAGGGCTTATGGTCAGGTCGATCTCTCGCCCCTCATATCCAGGTACATTGTACTTTAGAGTTACGCGACCATAGATCGACGAGTGCTCTTCCGGGAAGACACCCATGTCTTCTCTGGGTACGCCTATGAGAGCTTCAAGATCAGTCACTGCCTTATCTGACTCGGCCTGGTCCTTGAACTTCACACCAAATGCCTCACTAGAGTAGTACAGGTCCCTGAGGGAACTGGTCCGACCTGTCTTGAGTAGTTGCTTGACATACCAGGCGACCCAGATTATCTGGGCAAAGCTCCGGACATGGCGGAGGTTCCCAGAGCTTCGTGTGGTATATGACTCCCCAAGGCGTATCTGCTCGCCAGGTTCAGCAAGAGATAGATTACCGGTTCCTCTCTCGGGGATTCTCAGTACGGGAAACTCCCCACGAACGATAGAGTCAACCACGTCTCGACCCAATGAGCTCAACCGGTCTACAAGTGCGGACACGTCATTCATCTTCATTCGCCTCTGTGCGCGATAGTAATACATTGATGTCAGGAACAGGTCTATCCCCTAACTGTGCACCGAAATGAGCAATCAGACGCAATGCTCTTACAAACTCCCTGTAGGCTCTTGTATTCTTGGGACTGTCAGATGCCGAAGGTCGACCTATCCTCAGACGACGACCAACCCGTCTGAACAGGGAAACAGCGGCATCCTCAATCTCCTCAACTGCGGCTATCGAATGCTTGCCTGCAGCATGGTAAGGGATTCTCGAGGAACATACATGAACAAACAGAGCAACGTTCACATTGTCAGTTCCAATTCCGTACTTCGGCCAGTTCACCCGCTTGAGCGCTCTCGTGAGTACGTCTTCAGATGCATCGTAAAGGAGAGGGGTCCGATTTGCAAATCTGAACAGCAATGGAAAATCAGATGACTGGAATTCGGAGCTAGTAGCCCCAACGGCCTCAACTACGAAGGGATTCCCGTCCCAGTCCCCCCTTTCCGACTCATAGTATGCAGTTTCACACTTGTAGGAACCAACCACTGCTCTCAAGAAAGATTCTTTGCCTATCGGACTTAGGAACCTCGTACTAGGTCTGGGAAAACCATCATAACTCCTCAGTGCTTGGCTGAGTCGAAGGAGGTCGCTCCGAGTCATTCCTCCAACTCTCATCGAGGGATCAATGCCAATGAATCCCAGGAATCGTCTTGAGATGGCTCGGCTCATGCACTGGAAATTCTGAGTTAGGAATACGATCAGCTTTGTCTCCGGACTAGTATTCGCTACAAGCCTCCGAATGAGCTCCGGGTCTGCAGAGCGGGGGTGAGGACGCATGGGCACTGTGGGAGGGGGAATCTTATCGACCCAGGGTCCGAAGATTCCCTGTGATACTCCATCCACGACGAGTTGAACTCTGGCATGAGGAGCGGAAACGGATGTGAGCCGTACGTAGTCCAGGAGCCTTGCACGACTTCGTGCCAGATCGCCCTTGATCTTCAGCGAAACAGTCGTGCCGGGATGATCCCTTGGTACCGACTCCACAGACTCGACTATGGGTATATTCTTCTCGATATCGATGAGAAGTCGGTAGACTCGACCCTGATTGGGTACAGTAGAGGTGTGTACCTCGACTGGACACCCTGTGGTTATCTGTGAGTAAAGGACGGCCATTGTCACTCCCAGGCCCAGAGATCCCCTCTTCTGTCTGAAGGAATACTTGCTACCATATAGGACCTGTGCAAAGGACTCTGCAACATGCTCATCCGGCACACCGGTACCATTGTCAGCAACCGAGATCACTACGGTCCCATTTTCATGAGAATCGATTCGGACAAGTACTACCGGGGGTACTCCTGCATCCTCACACGCATCAAGGCTGTTCTCGACGAGCTCTCTCACACAGGACACTACAGCTTGGACGGGATTACCAAATCCCGCCATCTGACGGTTTCTATAGAACAACTCCGAGGGGGTTATGCTCATGAACTGCGATGGGGGATACTGGTCCTCGGTCATCTATCAAGTCCACCTGTCAGCTTCACTGAACGGAATCTCACAGAACCAAGAGGATATTAAGTGATAGGCAGCTCAGCGGCAGAGGACATGTCGAGTGTTCACAGACCTGCCAGTACTGGAAGACCAGTTCATCATTGACATCTCAAGACTGGTGAACAGACGCTGCGTACACAGGTGACTTGGGCCAACGCTTGGCGGTCCATGCATGATAGCGCGAATCAGTCGGTCCCGCGCTGGTATAAGCACATCCATGAGATTTGCGCCGGCATAACCCATTAGGGAACAGACTGCATCGCAGTTGTTAGAGAGTTGGTTCCCAGATCTCGGCGCGCTCACGGTTCATCTCACGCCTCATTCGCTCGAGATAGCGATATACGACGGCATGAGGAGCACCCTCGACAAGCATCGAAACAGCACGGGATGCATAGTCCAGATTGGGGTATGTTCCTATGAGTGACACTGTGTGCCCGTAAACTGAGAGCCTTACCTCTGCAGTTGACTCAATGAACCTCTTTGTGCGACCCCGTTCGCCAATAATACGACCTGCAACTCTACGTATCTGGTTGGGAGAGGAGCCCACCAGATCTCTCAGCGAGATCACCACTAGGTATGAGTCATCGTCAATCAGGGCGAAGGCCCCTTTCGGACTGAAGCCCCTAGCCATCGCCTGAATGATATCGCGAGCCTTCCATGCCATTACTGCGCCATCTTGATTGGAACCCGCAGAGATCGTCACAAGCCCGTCTGATCCTACCTCGATCTTACAGTTGGTGAGAGACTCAATTCTTCTTCTGACTGCTCCATCCCTACCTACAATCACACCAATCCGGTCTTCAGGAACTCGTATTGTCTCGTGGATCGACATCTGATGTTTCACCAGGGTTGACTATCATATCGAGTATCTCAGTGGGTTCCTCCGTCTCGACGCCCAGCTTACGGAAATAGTTCGTAATGTTTTTAATGTCACGGAACAGGTACTGTAGCGCGTTATTGTGAGACCTGAGAACGGCCTGTGCAACATCGATGAAAACTGGGCCGCCGTACCATATTATGTTATACTCGCTTAAGTCGGCATGGACAAGACCCGCTTTCCTGTAGGCATCTATCAAGAAACGCAAGATCTGCTCGTAAACCAGCTCTGGTTCCTCGAGATGAACGTGGCGCAACAGCGGGGCTGCTACGCCATTCACAGCGTCACCAATGAACTCCATCACGAGCACATTCCGCTCGACCTCAATTGGCTTGGGGACTCTGATTCCTGCGTCGCTGTAGAGCTTTAGGTTTCGAAACTCCTTCATTGCCCAGATGGGCACTATCGTCTTTGACTGTCGAGGTACCCGAGTGTAGCGCGGATCGCCTAGAAGGTACTCCAGCATGTACTCCCGCTGGGCAGTAGCAACACGATAGACCTTCACCGCCACTGACTTACCATCCTCAGTTTCGCCCCTGTAGACATTTGCTTCCTTGCCTGAGCTCACTACACCGTGTAGAGCCTTGAACAGTCCCTTGTTGGACAGCCGATAGAGTTCCTTTAGCGTAATCGGATCGAGAACTCCCTCAACTACCTTGAGCTCATCCTGGTCCTTCAACCGCTTGGACATACGACGTTCGATTTCAGCATCTATCATGCGTGCCTTTGTGCGGATCCGCTTCAGCCAATATCACCTGCCTCACACCAATCATCAGTGTACCTGCAGAGGGACGGCATAGGTGTCTGAAGACCGCGCGTCAAAATGACTTCAGAATACCATGCCTCTGTAACCATTCAACCTCATTGTTGCGATACCGCCAGACCACATCGCACTTGGCCTCAGCCTGAAAGTCCCAGGGGACCACGAGCACCATGTCACCAACTCGCATCCAGACTCTCTTCTTCATACGTCCTGGTATCCGGCCTATTCGAATCTCTCCATCTTCGCATCTGACACGGACCCTGTCGTATCCGAGCATCTGCATGATCACTCCAAACATCTCACCTTCGTCACGGTTGGGAGTTCTCACTCGGACGGGCTCGGCCTCAGTTGACGTTTCGTTCTCACTATCACGAATACTAGGCAATAGATACTCTCCGCTCAACGGGATGACCGTTTGGTTAGGTGTTCAGTTGAGATGGCTGAACATTTAAGCGTACCGAACCAGATTCAGGCAGGGGGGTCAGGAGATGTGTCAGAGTTCGGAAGGACGTAGAACTCCTCGCCCACAGTGACTCCATCAACTTCATCGCCAAGATGCACAGGCGAAATAAATCGCTCCGCCTCCACTTCCAGTGTGTGAAAGCTCTCCATGTCCATTAGATGATACGGACCATTGTATCCCTCTGCAACGACTGTATACTTTCGCCTCTCACTAGCGGGTCTCAGGAACTCTACGGACTTCCACTTTGGGCTCTTGAGATTGAGTGAGAATCTGCATCCAGTCCTTAGATTCTGACATCCCATCGATCCATGTCCTGATGAGAGTATCACACACGGCTGACCGTCAACGCTCACGATGTCACCAGCTGTGAATCGGGGAAGTCGCAACATAATCGTGACACGAAACTTCCGTCGGCCTCCCTTGTCTTGCGTGATCAGTTTGAAGTTCTCCTTCCTCTCTGCAAGAAATGTCCTCTCAAGTTCGTCACCTATCTTCTTGGCAAGGCGGCTAGACCCAACCTTGAAGTCGATACCATATCGATTACGTTCAACGTCAGAAACGTACGCCCTTGGATCGGTACCGTACTCCGCAATGGTCCGATCAGTCACCAGCTGAAGTACACGAGTGGCTTCCTCATCGGTTATCTCGCGATTCTCTGCACGGACCTGGATTACTGCCTCATGGTAACCGCCTCTCATCATCGCACAGGTGTCACACATGACATGGTCGATGCGTATCTCTACAGGGTGCCGCTCAACATGAGGAGACAGACTCTCGTGCGAACATCCTCTCGCTACGAGTACAATCCGGATGACGCTGTCCAGCTTCTTGACTTCATCGATGCCTATCTCAACATTGGTTCCAAGCACCTCGATGTCCTGATGCTCGATTGCAGCGAGTAGCCGCTCCTCCAGGGAATCAGCTTCACTCACATGACTCCACCCGCTCGCTGTCTTGAGTGCACCGCAGTTCTTGCACATCACAATAGAAACTGACTGCCTGGTCTTCAATAGGGGATGAGAGGCCCTGTAGCAGTCAGCACACATACCTCCAACAATGCTCGGGAGGCCACAGACAAAGCACCTGGAAACCAAGTCAACTCACCCCAGAATTAGTCTGTGCAGGTCTGAGTCTTCTGATCTTGCTAGAGCCGTACCCACTGGGCGTGAGGCTCACCATCTATGTAGAGGACTGCCTCTTTGCTGATGAGTCCTCTGTTGATGGCTGCTGTGACCGTCGTCTTTCCCACCATGTTCACAATTGTCGCTCTTTTCAGATGAGTCATGCACGTTTCTATATCGACAAGTTCTCCACCGTAAAACTCCTCACTGACTCTGAATACTAGGTTGCCCTGAATGAGTGTCTTTCCTAGGAGGGACTTGTCGCATACCGCTACAAGATAATGGTCAAATGTTTCACGAACACGCATGTAGACAGACTCCACCGTTCGCACCTCTGCTAGATTGGTCTTATCGAGGTCTTGGCGCCACAGGCAGAGCACACGAGATAGTATGCAGAATGTTCACGCACCTCATTGGTGTCGGGTCGACCACACACTGGGCATATCACGTACTGCTCGATATAACGTTTCAGGACTGCATCAACGACATCCGCTTCAAACTTGCCATTGAAGACCGCACGAGAGCCCTCGATATTGCCTGCAGTCGCCAGCTGGCCTGAGATATACTTGAGAACTGCCTTCCCTGGTCTGTTCAATATCGAAACAATGTCCTGAAAGTTCTGCCAGATACTTCTGCTTCCCTGAACAAGGATCTCAACTTCAGGGACTTGGAATCTCTCTCCAGAACGTCGAAAGGCGTCGGGAGGAATCTGGGATCTGGCTCTCTCAAGCAGCTTCTCGTAGTCGTCCATGGCTTATCAGACACCTCCAATCATTATTGAACCTGTTGTTCATTCACACCTAGGCCGGCAAATAGACCCCTACCGTGACCTCCCGTATCTTGCGCTCCTCTAGGAGGTCAATCACGTGCATGTTGACGTCAGAAGCCCCGACCCCACGGCTCTTAAAGTAGTTGGCAATCTCGTCTATTGAAACTCCCTGACGACCTGCACGTGACTTTATGAACTGGAACACTTGATCACGTGGTGTTCCTCCAATTCCAGTGAACTCAGTCGACTGGGATGTGTCTATATCTGCACGTGATGTCGACGAAACTGTATCTGACAAACCGACACTGTCAAGCATTTCAGACTCGGCACGAACTTGGATATCAGTGTATGGGATACTGCCCGACCTGAGTACCGTTCTAATTCGCTCAAGCCTATGAAGAGTCAGGTAGTTCGGATCAGGTAGCTCCCTGACTATCTCTGGATCCAAGTACACCTCATTTCCTATCTGCCGAACACGTCCCACCGCGATTACCAACGAGTCAGCCTGCACAGATGTCAACAGTCTGATCTTGGAGGGGTCGGAATCCCATGCTTTCAGCTGGATTGTCTCGGTACCATCGTCCACTGTCAGACTTGCATATTCCCGCTCTCTCTTTGTGTGCACCTGGGATACCACGTAGCCAACGATCACAGCTCTTCGTACCTCAACTCCGTAGCGTGTCACTACCCTCGAGACATCGGTCTTGTCAAATCGTCCGGAGACGAGGTCCTCTACAAGAACTCGGACTGCTGAGATACGTTCCTGCATGCTTCAGAGCTTCCCAACCAAGTGATTTGCCATCAGGCTATATATTGTTCTCCCGCACTTTCTGACATTTGTCATAGGCATCAGAAGAAGTCCGTCAAGGAACTCTGAGAAGAAGTATCACGTTCACTCATGACTTCTATCAGATGAGTCAGGGATGACCTGACACGCTGTTGACTGAAGTTGTGCTCATCACACAGCAGCGCGCAGACAGCATCTGTATCGGGTAGGCCCCATCTCAGTGAGGACACCTCCATGCGTGGGGGCTTGAGGAAGATCTCGCGTATCTCATCTATTGGAATGTCGATCTGAATTGCCTTAGCCTCGATGATTTTCTCTATGCGACCATACTCTCTTATCAGTCTGAGAGCGGTCTTGGGACCCATTCCTGGGACCCTGTCGTTGTAATCAGTGCCCACGAGTATTGCGACATCGACAAGCTGTTCACGGGATATGCCTAGACTCCTCAGGTTTGTTTCGAGGTCAATCAGCTCGGGAGAAACTGTCTTGTATCCTCTTGAACCAGCCACCCTCCTGCGCCCGCTGATGGTGAGGTTTCGTATCAACCGGGGCGAGTTGTAGAGTAGGGAGTCACTATCCTGACTTGCACTGGCCCAAACGACCCCATCGCGTGCCATCTGAGCAGCAAGTGCCTCGCCTTCGGAAGGGGCCTGTACGAACGGGACTCCTAGAGCCTCAAGAAGGGTCTTGCTCTCAGCAATCATCTCACTCGTGAGTCTTGAACTGGCATGAGCGGCCTTGAGGGCATCTTCTGTCCTCCCCTCTGCAAGAGCACTCATCCACTCTTCGTATGCAGCTTCTCGGATTGCACGTCTCCTCTCTACCTCTGGTGCCTTGAGTTTCGGACTCTCTCCATCGTAGACGTACACTGGTTGAATTCCATTCTCAAGTAGACTGACCGTCCTGTAGAAGAGACCGCTGAGATGACTGGTGATTCGCCGCTGCTGGTCCATCAGGGGGGTACCATCAGGTTGGCGAATGGTGGCCAGGAACTGGTAGAGAGTGTTGAAGGCGTCGATCGATATTGCGCGTCCAGACAGGTCACCTAGAGTGATTACCTCAGCAGTAATGATCTCACCAAGTCTAGTACCCAAACGATTGCCCCCTGACAACAACACTGTTGCCCGATCAGGTAATATATGGTTTGGTGATTGAGGGCAATTCATGACAGTTCGGCAGGTTTATAAAAACCCCTGAGGGGGGACGGTTAGGAACTAGCACGAACAGGTGACCGCCGAAAATGTCAATGAGGGCCATCAGATGTACGTCTTGTCACAGATCAGTGTCTCCACTCAGTAACAATGTCAAGTTCAACTGTCCTCAGTGCGGAAGCTTTGTGATATGGCGCTGTGAGTCGTGTCGGCGGTTCTCAATAAGATACACATGCCCAAGCTGTGGATTTGAGGGGCCTTGAGCAGGTGAGAGAAATGGCAAGAGTGATCATGACAATAAGAATAATGCCGGAGGACATAGACGTAGATCTGGACAAGTTGCGAGAAAAGGTAAAGAAGTGCTTACCTCAGGGAACAGACCTCAGGGCAACCGAGATAGTTCCAGTCGCATTTGGTCTAAAGGCACTAAGGGTCAATCTGGCCAGGGACGAAGCACTTGGCGGAACAGACGACATCGAGGCGGCAATAACGGCCATAGATGGCGTTGCCCAAGTCGATGTCGAGATGATCTCGAGAATATGAAAGCTCGATGTTTCTGAGGAAGTAATCGGCCAGTTGACGAAACCGAGCGGATGAATGAATCTCGGAAGTTTCGTATCTTTGCTGATACTTGAAATCGCTCTGCACACACAGGGAAACAATTATCGAAGTTCGGTACTTTTTCAACAGACTGTGAGTACCAAGTATCACGTTCCTACAGAAGAACTCGCCAAGTGGCCATGATGGATCTGACAGCTGGTACAAAGGATAAGCTAATTAGCGCACAGAAAGGAGCGGTAGTTGATACGGATGACGAGCGTAGTGACCTCCATTACTGAAGAGAGTTAAGGAGGCTAGGCAATGGTTGAGGTAGTCCTGAAGGTCGCAGAAGCAGAGAACAGGGACATTGGCAGATTCTTGGTCCGCATCGACAGTGCAACTATGGAGAAACTGGGCGTCAGAACGGGAGACATTGTTCAGATAAGGGGAAAGCGAGTGACTGCAGCAATTGCGTGGCCTGCGTATCAGGGAGACAAGGGTAAGGAGATCATCCGGATGGATGGCAGAATAAGGAGAAATGCAGGAGTTGGCCTCACTGAGAAGGTAGTTGTCTCACGCATCACAGAAGAAGCTGCAAGGACTGTGACACTCGCCCCGACAACGACCCCGTTCCGGCCAGAACCTAGGTTTGAGGAGTTTATCAAGCGGAAACTACTCAACTGTCCTGTCACTGTGAACGATACCGTCTACATACCCATACTCAGCAGAGCCATCACATTCAAGGTGGCTGATGTGAAACCGAGCAGGACCGGCGTCGTGCAGCATGCAACTATCCTCAGCATTGCAGAGAAGCCAACTGGGGAAGTCACTGGCAGCTCCGAGGTCACATATGAGGACATTGGAGGACTATCAGAGGCCATACAGAGGATCCGAGAGATGGTAGAACTCCCCATGCGCCATCCTGAGTTGTTCAAGCGGTTGGGTATTGACCCACCCAGGGGAGTGATATTGCACGGTCCTCCTGGCACCGGCAAGACGCTGATGGCAAAGGCAGTGGCAACAGAATGTGACGCACACTTTGTTCATATCAATGGTCCCGAGATAATGTCCAAGTTCTATGGCGAATCTGAACAGAAGCTCAGAAAGCTGTTTGAAGACGCTGAGGAGAACGCTCCGAGTATCATATTCATTGACGAGTTGGATGCCATCGCACCAAAGAGAGAGGAGGTACAGGGCGAGGTTGAGCGCAGGGTAGTTGCACAGCTGCTGGCGACTATGGACGGGCTGAAGTCAAGGGGACAGGTCATAGTCATAGGAGCAACAAATAGGGTCAATTCACTCGATCCAGCGTTGAGAAGACCTGGACGATTCGACCGCGAGATTGAGATAGGGGTTCCCGACGAGGCTGGTCGATTGGACATACTCCAAATCCATACACGTGGGATGCCACTGACCTCCGAGGGAGAGGGCAAGGTGGACCTTCAACGACTAGCAAAAGACACACACGGTTTCGTTGGTGCTGATCTGCAGGCACTCTGCCGAGAAGCTGCAATGAAGGCCCTACGACGATACCTACCCGACATCCTGCCGAACATTGATGATAGTAGCGAGGAGATACCTCAAGACGTACTGGAGAAGCTTGAAGTCAACAACAATGACTTCCAAGAGGCCTTGAAGGAGGTGATGCCATCCGCAATTCGCGAGGTCTTTGTCGAGATACCAAACGTTCACTGGGAGGACATAGGAGGACTTGAGAAAGCCAAGCAAGAACTCCGGGAGGTAGTCGAGTGGCCCCTTAACAGACCCGACGTATTCAAGAGAATGGGAATAAGGCCGCCCAAAGGGGTGATAATCTGGGGACCTCCGGGGTGTGGGAAGACTCTCCTCGCAAGGGCAGTGGCAACGGAGAGTAAGGCCAATTTCATAAGTGTGAAAGGACCGGAGCTGATGTCCAAGTGGGTTGGAGAAAGCGAGAAAGGAATAAGAGAGATCTTTCGTAAGGCGCGCACCGCCGCTCCGGCGCTCATATTCTTCGATGAGATTGATGCAATCGCCCCGGTCCGCGGAAGGTCTGAAGGAGACAACCAAGTGACTGAGAGAGTCGTAAGCCAGCTCTTGACCGAGATGGATGGCCTCGAGAGTATGAAGGATGTTGTAGTGCTGGCAGCAACAAACAGGCCGATGCTCATAGACAGAGCACTGCTCAGAACCGGTCGTTTCGACAGATGGGTTTTCATTGACGCACCAGACGAAAAGAGCAGACTGGAGATTCTCAAGATCTACACGATCAAGGCGGGAATGCCACTTGACAGCGATGTGGACCTCGAGGAGTTAGCTCGAAGAACCGAGAACTATGTGGGAGGAGATATCGAGGCACTCTGCAGAGAGGCTGCGATACTTGCACTCCGAGAGTCTAACATGGAGGCGGAGAAAGTTTCCTGGCGTCATTTTGAGGAGGCAATGGCAGGCATGCAAGCATCGGTCACTAAGGAGGACATCGAACGTTACAGAGAACTCGACAAACAGTTCCGCAGAGCCCGAGACAACATCTCTGTGAAATCGGGAGTAATATGATCGGGAGGTGAGTTTCAAATGGCAACATGGACCGCAGTGCCCCTGAGAAACCTGATACTCAGCATTCTGAAGAAGCGCCATGGCATGATACTAGACGACGAACTCGAGAGGGCCATCACACAGGAAATGGGCAATCAGCCCAGTGAGAGTGAGCTCAATGCTGCGCTGATGCAGCTCGAGATAAAGGGCCTGATTCACGTCAGCCAGATCATGAAGACCAAACGGCGGATCGAAATCATTGGTGAGGGGCACGAGTTTCTTGCTGTTGACGAAGACTGACAGCTTCACGGAGGATGTCGTAGATGCCCGGAATTCGAGTGATGGCTGCAGGTAAGTTTGACATCCTCCATCTTGGGCATCTGGCCTACCTCGAACAGGCCAAGGATCTTGCAGGGCAAGATGGTGAACTTGTTGTTGTAATCGCACTTGACAAGACAATTGAAAGAGAGAGAGGAGTACCTCCAGTCTTTCCTCAGGACCAGAGACTCCGGATTGTGAGTGCGCTGAAGGTCGTGGATGAGGCTGTTCTAGGCTATGACACTGATGACCATACCGCAATAGTCAGAGACCTGCGACCGGACATAATTGCCCTCGGATACGATCAGCATACAGACATGGATGCACTCAGGAGGTGCATTGTCGAGGCGGGACTAGACACCAGAATCGTGAGGCTCAACAAGAGAGACGAGGGGGGACTATGCTCCTCCTCCCTCATCAGGAGGAGGATCATCGAGAATTATGCGGAGAATAGAGTCCCACGCCTCATATGATCAGTTCCCCGCGCGCTTCTGCCTCCTGGATGAGTCTACCCTTTCGGTCGCGACGAGTAATCTCGATCCTCCAGATTGCATAGACAGTGACTGCGATTGCCACCATGATGCCTAGTCCCAAGAATGTGTATAGGCCAAGCTTGAAATGCTTCACAAAGTCGATCAATGGGCCTGTGCTAAAGTAGGGCCAATTGC
>JAWAQK010000053.1:0-15846 GCA_038893995.1 Candidatus Thorarchaeota archaeon
GCAATCTCGTAGTACTGCTTGGTGAAGTATATGGCAATGTCCCGAGGCGCCAGACCTGCATGTACAAACGTGCTGTTCAGCACGAACGAGTATGTGCCATCCCCGTTGTCGATGAAGGTCCCGACGACAGACTCGACGCTGTACTCTCCGAGTGCGCCAGGAACAGGCACATCATTGTGCGCGTCATAGAACATGACGGTGAACGTGACATTGCGACCGTAGTATACACTGACCAACGGAGAACCAACGAAGACAATTCGAGTTGGAACTCGTTTCACCTGTATGAATGCCTGATTGCTGGCCGGTCGGTATCCGTCCTTGCCAGAATACACTAGAATCGTGTAGTACCTCGTCTCAAGGAGACCTGTGGGTACGAGTGCGCGGTAGTAGCCATCTCCCAGTTCACTGAACTGTCCAGTGACGTTTCCGACACTGAAGGAGATAGTCGCTCCGAGGACTGGCAGGTTCAGGTCTGTGTTGTTCAGGTACACCGTTACGACGGCGTAATCGCCCCAGATGACGATGCTCGAAATGTCGTGCACAACGAGATTGGTTTCGATGATCTTGATCTCCAGTACCAAGACAACTGTGACGGTCCTATAGTTGGCTGACGAGGCCTGTATCATTATCGAGTGGCTACCCACGGGAACGTTCTCGACGAGAATATAGCCAACGTATCTAGAGATAGAGGCATTCCAGTAGAGCTTTCCTGTGCCACCGACCCAACTGAAGGTCAATACACCCTGAGAGATAGTATCGTTGGTCGACTCTGCCACGTAGTCAGCCATGACCATCACTGTCTGGCCGTTCACTGCTGCTGGAGACGCCAGAGCGGCAGAGAGGACCGACGACTGCTTGAGTACCCGCACGAGAAAGCCCTTGATCAGGAGCTCATGATTGATCTTCGAGACACGTACCGACAGTATGAGGTCTCCCGCTTCAAATGCTCCAGTGTCAATTGTACAGTTGTAGAGACCGCCCCCCAGCTCTTGTACAGTCAAGTTGACATTGCCGAAGACCGCTAGGACCGTAGCACCGATTATCGGTAGACCACTCCTGCGGTCCGTCACGTTCAGAGTCACATGCAGACGATCGCCAAATGTGGGCGTTGAGGGGAGGAACGTAGCCTGGACGCTCAGCGGGATTGCAGCAATCTGAACCTCGACATCCACAGACCTGTTGACATAGAGGTACTTCGAGGCACTTATCGAGAAACCATAGGAGGTCGCGTTCAGGCCAGCAGTGTCAATCGTCAGCCGATAGATACCGCCTCCTACCTCTGCCATCGAGGCACCGCCCCCATACAACGCGTTCCAGTTGGTCTGGACCTGAGCACCCTCTATGCCAATGCCGTTTGAAATCACAGAGAATGAGATGTTGATACTTATGATGTCTCCAAGGTAATAGACTGCGCCTGGGATGAGAATCAGTCTGAGGTCCGTAGCGGCAGGATTGACCTGGATGTAGAACACGATGCCGGAGCGGTTCTGGTAGAACGGTGATCCGGACCATCTTAGCTCCGCAACAAACTCGTAACGACCAAGTCCGTACTGGAGAGAGTTCGTATCGACTATCAGTGTGTACGTACCGTCGCCATTGTCCACAGTCCAGCTGACAATCGAGCTGTCGTTCGTGCAGACAAGGCTCACTGATGCACCTCGTATGCCAGTACCACGGAGGTAGTCATAGTATCCGAGCTTGGCAGTGGCGTTGTAGTAGTAGTCTGCAGCAGGCGCAGAGACGACGCTTGCAAAGGTGAACCTGCTGATGGTAGTCACATCCGTGCCAGCCGTTCCGTTAGAGTAGTACGGCGCAGTATTTCCCCAGACGATCATTATGATGAGGGGGTGGTCACTCACGAGCCTCGTGGACAGCAGGGTCGAATTCATCCTGATGACATAGCCCGATTCGCTCTTCACAAGGCTGAAATCAGAGGGCCCCAGCAACAGACCCGGACCGTGGTAGATGTATAGCATGGACTTGCCGATCGTCAGGGAGTTTCCGTTGAGAGCATCTAACACGGTGATCTCCAGTGAGATGTTGTCAAGGTAGGGAGTGTTCAATGGCGACCTGACGACTGTGACTGTCAGAGGTCTGCGGATAACCACCGCGACCACGTCACGATATCTTGTCTGGTAGTAGGGAACTCCTGACCTACCTGCCGTGATGTGTATCACGTATTCGCCGAAATTGCCCAGGGCCGTAGTCTCTATTCGTATCTCATACCTCCCATTTCCGAGATAATAGACATAATAGTTCGAGCCCAGTACAAGCGGCGAAGTGGAGTTATCACACTCGGCCGTGACCGATGCCCCCGCAATCCCCGCACCCGTCGAATCGTCAATGTATACCACTGTGATATTTGCAAGGGAGAGGTACGGTGCAGAGTCGGGCACCAGTGCGGTCAGCTGGGTCGCCCGAGTTGTTATCGTGATGTAGAATATGTCCACGGCGTCTGTACAGTATCGTGTTCCAGAATAGTGGATTGTCACGTTGATCATGAAGACGCCTGTCGAACCGAATGCAGATGTGGCGAGTGTCAGACGGTAAGTACCGTCGAGGTTATCAACCACGGAGTATTGCCCTGCAAGCCAGGCATCGAGAGTCAAAGTAGACCCAGCAATTCCACTCACCGGCGAATCGTCCAAGTCACTGTAAGTGAACACTACTACGATGCTGTCAAGATACTGTGCTGGTGAGTATGCGCCATGGGTGAGGCTCGTCTGGCGCTCACGGACTACTACCGATATGGGGATGCCTGTCTGGTTCCTGTAGTAGGGCTCTCCGTACCAGAGAATACTGACATGAAACACACGAGTACCTGGCGGCCAGGAAGCACTGTTTATCTGGATGATGATCACCCCGCCCAATGACGGAGAGGCAAACACCGTGTAAGAGATCGGTTCCGTGAGATAGACCGATATCTTTCCCACTTGTGGAATGACCGGTAGTCCTGTGTATACATCTCTGAAGACAATCGAGACATTGAACATCGTGTCATAGGGAATAACAGGGATAGCCTGAATGTCCACGACTGTGTTGCGGCTCGCAGTATAGACTGTGATCGTGATAGTCCTGTTTTCGTAGAGTGGTAGTTGTCCCTTGGTCCAGTTGAACATTATCTTGAACTGACAGGCACCCAAACCCTCCAGGAGCGACGTATTGAATCGGAACAGGTACCTACCGGGAGTAGACATCGGGTCCAGTTCCGCGATGATCATCATGCTCTGAGTGATCGTCTGCCCAGGCGTCAGCACTACCACATAGATGTGCACATGCCCTGGGTAGGGGCCCGTAGTGTTGGCGATTCCAGATGCGGCCTCTACGTCAAGGTAGACAAGTACAAAGCTGACGTTCTCACCATAGGGCGTGACTGGGGGATTCTGATCGACATAGAGATACGTGGGCGCACCAGTGACTCGCACCGATGTGACGATCTGGCGATCATAATACTTCTCAGTCGGACCAGTCCACTCCACGTAGATCGTCAAGTCCTTGGTACCGATGGACCCCCACTGGTCAGCGGGCATGATCACCAGATACTCCCCGGGAGCACTCCCATTGAACACAGAGAAGATCACAGTTGCCAGACCAGGAGACTCTACATAGATGCGCACATAGTAACCAACTGTACTGCCGTTCTCAATTCCGACGCCTGCATCAACATCGTAGTACACCACGGTGAATCTGATGTCTGCCGTGTAGGACGTGGGAAGTATCGAGTTCAGCAGATAGAACGAGGTGAGGTGGGTCCTCAGGACCACTGTCAGATAGAATGTGTGATTCTGCGCACCATACCTGCTCACGCTGACCATCACAACGTAGGAACCTAGGACATCGGTGTCGAGGGACAGGATACTGACATTGTAGACACCGGGTGTCGACGTCTCCCGCACGGAGTAGGAGCCATGTGAGCCAGTCCAGTTCAACTGGAACGCGCTGGCAGCGCCCGATATGGGGACTGAATGGTCCGTGTCGGTGTAGGTGACAGTGAACCATGATTCGTAACCGACGGGCACTGAGACCAGACTCGTTGAGGGGATGGCAGACGTATACAGCTCGCGAACCCGCACCGACAGTATGATGGTACGTGACTCGACAAAGCTCTTCTTGGCAGTGATGCTCACCTTGTAGTATCCAAGGGGCACATTGTCGGTCTCCAGTTCAAGAACGTACTGACCAGGCTGACCGACGACGGGAGTGACCTGATAGTTATCGAGAGACCAGTTACATGAGATCATGGCTCCTGTGATTCCCTGACCAAGCTGGTCCTTGAACTGAAGGCGGAGTTCGGCGTCGTATCCCCTCGGAATCGCCACTCCTGGAGCATCTGGAGACATGAGTTCAGACTGGAGAATCACGTTTAGGGTAAATACGCGATATATGCTGTCATAGTACGACTTTGACCAGCTGAGTGAAACCTGGAATCCGCCCCCAGAGGACAATACGGATGTGTCGAGAGGCACTGCATATTCGCCCGTGCCTAGGTCGCTGACAACTCCTGAACCGCCAGCCCATGAATACGTCATCACGCCACCAGGTAGGAATGAGCCCGTGTCCGAATCACTTACCCTGAGTTGAAGTAGCACGACAGACCGATATGTCGTGTTGTAGGACCACTGTCCCTCAACGGGATATCGCACGGTCATGCTGGTGGAATGGTGCACTGCAAAGGCCCTGCGGAAATAGCCCACATTCCTGACAGATTCGCTGGAGGCCGCATCCACAGCAAAGGCCTGCACCTCCCACGAGCCTACTGATGCATTGAGAGCACCAAGAGTGACAGTTGTGGTGGTGGCAATTCCAGAGGGGTCAACGGTAGCCTGAAGTGTCTTCCACACAGCCCCAGCGGGGTCGTACACGACGAAGACCACATTCCGAGATGCATATTCTGGGGACAGTACTGCCCTGAATCTGGTGACACTGTTTGCACGGAATACTGCTGTCTTCGTCCACGATGAACTCCCCGAGTTCCAGACCAGCACGCTAGATATGATGTTGGGCGAACTACCCTTGATATACCAGAACCCGTTCTGTGCAGTCCTAGTCACCTGGTACACTGAAACGTTCAGCGCCCCGTCTCCAGGATCACCAAGTGACCAACCGCGAGTAAGGTTGACATAACGATATCTTGGTTCGGCCACGTAGTCTATGTCGCGATTGAGCGGAAGTGAGACGTTGAAGAAGAAGTAGTTGCCATATCCCCCGGGGACAGCGACGTAGTGGTTGGTCTCCCACCGAACGCGAGTGGCATTCTGCACGTAGTAGTTGTCACCCGTGGTGAAGTACTCGGTGTTATTGATCGAGGCTATATTGTGTCTCCTTGCACTCACCGTCACAGTGGCATCCATCTCGACCCAGATGGGCAGATTTGGATCTGGAGGATAGGGGGACGGGCTCCAGGAGAAGTTAGCGAATGCCAGGCCATTTGTCCAAGGCACACTAGGAACGTATGTGACCGTGCCCAGCCCGAACACTGGACTGCCGCCCTGCATCACATTCTGGACGTTCACTCCATTCATCCTGAGGCTCAGGCTGCTGGGGGTCGCCTTGGCCTTGATGTACAGGACAATGTTGTCCAGTCGTCCCTCAGGACGTATGTCAGGATCTCTGTACCACTCTGAGGCGGTCACACGCAGTCCTGCCATGAATGGAACATTCGGCGTGGTTATCATATTCGGGTCAACTGAGATGAGTCTCGTCGAATACCAGGTTCGAGTCAGTGGTATTGAGTCGAACTTGCGACTCCACAAGTAGCTCCCGCCTGCGTCTGGGTCTCCTATTGACGCAAATAGCTCGAAGAAACCGGTCATGTAGTTGGACCAGCCCCGGCAGTCTGCGTAGAAATCGAGAGAAAGTCCAGCCCACGTGACTTGCCCTCTGTCTACGTACAGTTGCTGCCGTACGAAGGCCTTGTCGCCAGGATTGTACCAGAATCCGTACAGTCCACTACCGGCGTCGTGCCAGTAGCCATCGATCTGGAATACCGACGAGGGGTTGCCGGTCCCGTGGCCATCGCTCAGCCAGTTGGCATCCATCCTACCGAACCCCCCTGCCTCGGCCACGTACACATTGCCAGTGGACGACACTGCGATACCTGTGCCAAATCGTATGTTGTTGTTCCCAGTGCCATCGGTACCCCACCGGCCCGAATATGTCCCTGTTGATGTGAAATACTGGACTCGATGGTTGCCAAGATCATTCACATAGATTCTAGTACCATCAGCATTGACTGCAACACCCATGGGAGTACGGAACTGACCATTTCCACCCCCTCCATTGGCGACATATGAGCCAATGTAACTCTGGTAAGTGCCAGTACTGGAGAAGCGAATGACTCGATTGTTGCTCGAGTCCGCAACAATGACTTGCCCCTGCTGTGTACCAGCAGGAATGACTGCAATTCCGGTCGGCATCCTGAACTGGTTGGTCCCGGTACCAGAAGACCCCCACCCACCCTGCCATACACCCTGGGTATTGAAGTACTGTACCCGATCGTTGCCAGTATCCGTCACGTACAGATATCCATTGACGTTGTTATACGCAATCCCGGTGGGTGATCGAAACTCTCCATTGTCTACCCCTGAGGAACCCCACTGTCTCTGATACACGCCCTGTGAGTTGAAGACCTGAATGCGGTCATTGCCCGAGTCAACAACGTAGATCAATCCGCTCCCATCCACTGCAATCCCGGTGGGACGATTGAACTGGCCATTACCGGTCCCGAAGCTGCCCCACTGCCGAATGAAAGATCCTGTGCTTGAGAAGACCTGAATCCTGTTGTTCTGAGTGTCAGCGACATAGATGTTGCCTGAGCTGTCAAAGGCAATGCCCCACGGGTCAATAAACTGACCAGCGCTGCTACCCCTAGACCCCCACATGCCGACGTGGGTACCTGTCGACGTGAAATAGTGGATCCGATTGTTCCCGTTGAACCAGCCCTCGCGGTACGATGTGCCGAACGACCAGACCGAGTCGTCCGTGAACTGGTAGTTGGTCAGCCAGGTCCTGTTCTCTGTTATGCTAGATATGCTCGCGTTCACTCTGTACCCCTCCCAGTCGTCGCCTAGCGGTACAGAGAGGCTCGCCGTGGTGAGGCTCCCTGGTGAGTACTTCATCCGCACACTCTGAAACAGGTCGGTCCTCGTACCGTACTCAGATGCGTAGAGGGGAGCGCCTGTCCCGGCAACACTGGTCGGGACTGAGGAGATCTCGTACTTCAGGAGCACTTCATCTGGCGCAACCTCGATGAAGTCGCCATTGCCCAGGTCGACCAGAGTGGGTGACCCTGTATACCCAACTGGGCCAGAATCAAGAGATGAGACAATGATCATGGGAACTAGAATCAGGATAGCGAGCAGAGCTGTACTGAATCTCACCGGCAACTTCCTCCACTGCGTGTGCGGAGTACCCACGATGGGCTGTTCACATCATTCGGGATAGGGAGTAATAAAGCATGCCCCGCTCACAGGCCTTCGAAAAATCGATGGGCGATTGTAGCCGTGCCTGGTCTGGCAGAGGGGGATCCGCAGTTCCATCTTGGCTTGCCATTGACTCGCGATCCTCTGATAGCGATCAGCAAGACAGACCAATGTCATAGAACTGCCCACGATATCTCCGCCAACTGAGTATCGCAGATATCACCTCAGTCCAAGCCCTGGCAATGAAAATGAGCAGAGTCTGATGTGCCCACTGCCCCCTGTGCTGGGGAGAGGCACCGGAACAGTGGGCCATGTTTCCGGAGTCTGGGTTGCGGGTCAGGTACCAGAGGGATGCCTGGACCTGGCAAACACCACAACAACAGCAGCTGCACTCACTATTGTCCCCACGGTCAACGCCGGCACCACCCACGAGCCCCACGGAGACCTGTTGTCGAGCACAATCGACCAGTCTGTCTCGGCCATATTGAGGGCCATGTCAAGTGCAACAACCCGGACTGCCACATAGGAGACCGAAGTCGGATCGTAGAGACGTGGGATCTGTACGGTCCAGTTTGAGCCAGTTGTCTGACACATGAAGACGTTCTCAGTACCGTCGATGTCAACCACCACTGTCACATTCTCGATGCCAGACATGTCGTCGCGGACATAGGCCCACACGGTGAGTGAGGCTGTGTCATTATCAGTTTCAGTAGACATGCCCCACGACACTATCTCGGGAGCACGATCATCATATATGCAGTACATCATGGAGCTAGTCAGGGCCCACGCCCTCTTCAGGGCATCGAAGCATCCGGTCCAATTCATGTTACAATACATTGAATCGGCCACTGCAAATGCCTCAAGTGCCTTCTGTCGCAGGAACTCGGCCCTGGGGGTCATGACGCCAGATATTGATGCGTACACTCTCTGATACCGGCCCATGTACTCGGCCCACATCTGGTCGAGGTACGTACTCTGCACGAAGTTGTCGTCGTAGACCGAGGTGCCGTTGTGGAAGGCATGGTAGACCATCGGGCTTGAGCAGAAGTCACCAACGTAGTGACCGTAGGTCCATGTGTGCATGATTCCTATTGCGTGCATGGTCTCGTGAAGTTGAACGAGAGAAACACCACTCTTTGGTGTGACGCCGTCATCCCGGTAGTATCGTTCCCACGACTTCCATATGACTGTCTGTCCGCCTCCTCCCAGTCCAGTGAAGGTACCTCCGTAGACGTACATCACCATGTTCTTCTTCACAAAGACCACGCCAAAGACATTGATGTCAGTCGATGACACATCGACGTGGCGGGACCTCATCTGCATGTAGATTGCCTCGAACATTCCCAGACCGTCGACTACAGTCTTGCCACCAACGACCTGAGCATAATCCCAGAAGAGTTCCTCCCAGTCAGGGTGGTCGCGGATGTCTGAGAACTCCACATCGACATTCCATTTCACAAATGGCATGAGCTTCCGAAGGTAATCGCGAAGGAGGTCCTCATTCGTGATCCATCGCAGGCTGTCGATCGAGATACCATCCTCAACATCCATGCAGAAGACCAGAGTCTTGAGGTTACCTCTACTCACGTATGCAGCTGGTTCGTGCTGATAGGGAAACATCACCATGCCCAGAGGGTCATGGAGGTAGTTTCCAAGGTAAGTCGAGAGAGTCTCACGCCCGCCCTGCGTGTGCAGATCGAGGAGACTGGAATACGCATCTAGGTCGTACACCGTGTGAGGCGGTACCTCCGTGTCCTCCCACCATATTGAGGCCCATCTCAGGTACCACTGATTCGCCGAGGGATCGAGGACGTAGATGTTTCCACGTTTGCCCCCAAAGCCGGGATAGTGAAACACCACATTGGGGTTGAGCGAGTTATCCCACTCCAACCTGAACCAGTCCTGTCGTTGACCGCTGTCCGGGTCAACGGGGTTGTAGTCAAACCAGTGTTCCCATCCAGGGCTATCAAACTCTGAGAAGTTCAACAAGTACACGGTGTAACCCGGAGTGGGAGCAGGCACAGCAGGATTGTCGAGGAGCCATGCCTCAATCGCGTCAGCATCGATGGACATGCCGGCACGAGGGTAGAAGATCCTCTGTGGCTCAGACGGGTGCTCCCTCTGGTACAAGAGAGCGTCCACGTCTAGACGGGTGCCGATGTCGACTCCCGATCTTGAGTTTGCGAGGGCTACTCCTGTCAGTGCACCGGCATAGCTGCCATTCGCATAGACGACGTTGTAGTGTATCAGATACTTAATGGTGAGATCCTCCAAGTAATACTGCCTCTGGTCAGGCAGACAGGCTAGCAGGACGGACTCCACAATCACCGAGGGATCATAGTTCACAAGGACAATGTTGACGTACCAGTCTCTCGTCAGTGTCCCAGGAAGCATGGAGGGACTAGACGACACTTCAGCCTCAGCATGGCAGACAGTGTCGCTGGCGACGGGGACCATCAGTAGGCATAGAACAGACGCCAGTAGTAGCACGCAGCGCATGGGCGAGGGCCCAACAGCGGCCCGTATTAATATTGCTGAACTCGCAGGGTACTTCATAACAATGTATATTAACAATCATTACAATATCTTAACATGCGTCGGCGACCCTGCAAGAAAACATGGACGAGCAGACAGAACTCACCCAGACCATCCATCAATCTCCCGGAAACCCGTAGACTCCGCCGACGCCTCCTTTCTTGCTCGAAGTATCCCATCGCAGACATACAGATGCTGTCTGCAGTCCCGGCATGCTGTGCGATCATTGACGTCAGATGCAGGGCTAGAAAGACGTGACGGGTCGATCCTCTGGGGTCCTTCGTCACGGGTGTCTGTTCGACGACAGAAACACGTATAGCATTCCAAGTATAAGTAGAGACCATGTGCGCGGAGAGCACGACCTGTACATGTGAAGTGCCCGACACCAGTTCAGACATGCTCACGCAGTGGTGGAATGATAGGACGGTTCGTATGTTCGTCCTGTTGATGGCGCCAGTCGGAGTAGTCGATTCAATAACCACTGTCATTCTCGTCAACGAGTATGGCGTCCATATAGAGTATAACCCGATCGTGAGATGGCTGCTGACGACTCCGCTCTGGCCAGTCTGGTTCGCACTCAATGCGATCGTGTTTGCAGTATTCATCATGGCTGCTGGATCGTACTACATCAGTACGAGGACGAGTGGCAACTACCCTGCGGATCTTGTCGCGCTTGTCATAGCAATACGGACTGCGCTCACAACAGGAAATCTACTCTTTGCGCTGGGTAGTGGGATGGCCCCTGCTGTATCGCTGGGGATGGGACTGGTGATATTCAAGCTCGTGAGGGACTCCTTCGGCGGGCGGACAATGCCGACGCCACGGACGATCATCCTTGGCCTGAAAATGAAATACATGCGCCTCAACCACTACCTGATAGTGAGGCAATTACGGAGAAAGATCCCACGCACGCGCCAGAAGCAATTATCGGAGACAGTCAGGTTGACCCGTTCCCTCTCTCTCTCGTCGCTGGTACGACGAATGGTCTACGCAACACTCGCCGCGGCCGTGTTCCTTGCCGCGCCGCTGTTCGCATGGGTAATCGGTCAGCTTCCAGTCCTGAGCAGCCAGAGCTGGCGGCACGAGGGGCCGTTCTTCTGGACACACGAGGCATCCGCCATCTTCCTTTCGGGATTCGCACTTGTCTCTCTGATCGTCGCAATATCTGTCTACCTCGTCCTGAAGGCCGTAGAGGTAGAGGAGGCATTCTGATATACTCCAGATTATTTGGGACCCTGACGGACAGCTGGCAGACATGAGTCCAACGAGGAGTCGGACATGAAGGACGAAGGAGCAGCAACTTCGAAGCCGAGAATGACGCTCGGAAGGCGGGCAGGTAGGGTCATCATTGCACTCCTGCTCTTCATTGCAATCCCATTTGCGCTGCAAGCAATATCGATACTGACCGGCGCCGACCTATACAGGCGTATCTACGAGGGCCTCATCGTCTGGAACGAGCATTCCGGCGCAATATTCCTTGCTGGGTTCTTTGTGACAGTACTGATGATAGGGGCGATAACATACCTCATAGCGTCAGCCCTCGAACCAGATGAGAGCGAGTGGTAGCGGACATCACTGTCCACACCACTCGGATCCACATCATGAATTCGCACACGGTCACACCGTGGACTGCTGGGTACCCCTTTCCTGAACACCAGAGACGCGTGAACTGGTCCAGAGTTTCACTAGTGTGAGACATCCCCTACTGAGAGGCGTCCAGACTCTTGAGTTCGTTCTGGATCTGCATGCCTCGCAGTGTCAGCCTCGTGAGCATTATCTTGTATTCTTCTTCGCTCAGCACGCCCCTCCTATGATCCTCGTGCAGAGTCTGTCGCTCCATTCTCAAGTTCTCAGCCGCCCTCATGAGCGCCGCTCGTCTTATCTGAGCGAGTGCTCTAGAACTCCCCGTTGAAGGACCACTGCATCGATTGTCGTCCAACACCGTCATCGGTCTCCGGATATCTTCTATTGTATAATATGATGTAATATTGTATATATAGGTTGTTCTGTGGTCAACCTACTGTACATGACTGGATGATATCAACTCCACCATACTGCCCAGAGGGCCTTGGATGTCCGTGCCTGACGATGTTGGCCGTACGGACCACGGTCAATCCCGGTACGGACACCTGAATATGACCTGAGAGGCATGCCAGACTGACATTGTCAATCAGGGCAACTCGCAGTACCATCATCATGCGCCGTGGAAGATCGACGACGCGACTCCATCTTAGATTTAAGCAGATGTGTACACACAAGGGGTATGCGTCGAGTCGTGGGTGGCAACTTGGTCAGAGTCGTCCTCGCATCTGTTGGAACAGCACTTCTTGTGGCAACGATAATGATGCCACTTGGTCCACTTGGGGGCGGACTCGCTGTCCTCTCTCCAGTGGGCGGAATGTTTGACACTGGGCGTTCTGTGAGGGCCCCTGTACCATCAATCGTGTCTCTGGACTGTCTCAGTTCCGACGTAGAGGTGCTTGTTGACGAGTATGGGATACCTCATATCTACGCGCACTCACTTGAGGACGCATATGCGGTCCTTGGCTACTTCCATGCCCGAGACCGCCTATTCCAGATGTTCGCACAGAACAGATATGCGGCAGGTCGCATGTGTGAGGTCACTGGGCCTCTACAGAGTTCCGTCGTCTCAGACAAGTTCTACAGGACCATTGGTCTTGCAAGAAGTGCGCAGAAGACGCTTGAATGGTACGAGGAAAATGCGGAGTCCAATCCAAATGTTGCACTTGCCCTGCGAGTCATCGATGCAGAGGTCGCCGGAGTCAACGCCTACATTGACTCACTCACCACGACAGACCTTCCACTCGAGTTCAAGATCCTGGGGATATGGCCCGAACACTGGACAAGACATGACGTATTCCTCTGGTCAAAGATGATGAGCTGGAGTCTCTCAGGCAGTACGATTGATCTGTACAGGTACTGGCTCAGATCGTCCATAGACAACGAGTCTGTGTATCGGACGATCATGGCAGATCTTGCAACACCGTATTCTGTGCCGATAGTCACCGAACAGACCAACCTGAGTCTATCGGAGTACCCGAACGCGCCGGGAGGCTACCCTGCCGTGTTCGAGCCTCCGGCAAATGGTACGTACGCCGACAACTCTGCCGACATCAGGCTCGACCATCTAAAGATCCTGCTGGACACTCTGAGCAGTGTGAGGACGCCCCTGAGTCCAATGGGCATCGTGGGCTCAAACAACTGGGCCGTGAGTGGATCGAGAACGTCAACAGGCAAACCGATGCTGGCGAACGACCCCCATCTACAGCTTCAGGCCCCGTCACTATGGTACGAGGCACATATAGTCGTGCCAGGAGTAGTGAATATCATTGGCGTCACGCTACCGGGACTACCTGGGATATTGCTGGGCCACAACGAACACACTGCGTGGGGATTTACGAACGTGGGAGCTGACGTGGTGGACTTCTTTGTGGAACAGGTTGATCCCAACAATCAGAGCAGATACCTATACAACAGTGAATACAGGGAGTTCAGGGAGATCGACGAGTCAATAGCCTGCAGGGATGGCAGTAGGATACCGTTCACTGTCCGAGAGTCTGTACACGGTCCAATCATCGATGGTATACTCGATACAAGCGGGATCATCAACCTGGCAATGAACTGGACGGGCAATGGAGTCACTCACGAGATCCTCTCTCTGACGATGATCAACATGATGCAGGATATTGATGACTACTTTGAGGCGGTGTACTGGTGGGACTGCCCAGCCCAGAACATAATATACGCAGACGACAGCGGAAACATAGCGATAACCGTCGCAGGAAGGTATCCAGTCAGGGCGGGATATTCCGGAGAGGTACCAGTAGTAGCAACAGACGACTCCACTGGCATGGTGGGAAGCATTCCCTACGCGTTTATCCCGAGGTCTGTGAACCCATCGCAGGGATATCTACAGTCAGCGAATCAGAACCCGGTCGACCCGACCGACTACGGATATACAATTCTGGGACCCTTCGATGATGGCTACAGGGGTCGAAGGATAGACAGCCTTCTTGCGGCAGACTCGAACGTGACTGTACTGGACATGATGAGGTATCAGGCGGACTCGCTAGAGGTTCGTGCCCAGAGGCTAGTGCCACTGGTGATAGAGGCGTGGGATGCCTCCGGAGAGAGTAACACCACAGTCGCCAATGCTGTCGAACTCCTTCGGGACTGGAACTATGTGATGGACACGGACACAGCGGCGCCAACACTGTGGATGTTCCTGCTGAAGTCCATTCATGTAGAGGTGTTTGACGAGGCTCCGGACATCGACCCGAGTCTTCTCACATCGAGGACATCGGTGCTGGAATGGATCCTGCACGAGAACGCAACATATCTCATAGACGATCATAGGACTGGTGACAGAGTGGAAACTCGTGGAGAGATACTGGTCAGAGCGCTGTACAGGGCCCTGGAGATGATTGTCGCATATACCGGCACCGCTGACCCAACAGGATGGTCATATGGTAACTATCATCAGATACATCTGAACCACGTCGCGTTCGGACCCGCAGTCCGGATAGTAGGTGGGCCTCACAGGGGACAGGCCACTCTGAATGCAGCTCCCGGCTGGAACGTGGGACACGGACCCTCGTGGAGGATGGTCATCGACCTGTCCAACATTGCTGAGTCGTACGGAGTCTATCCCGGGGGTCAGAGTGGTAGCTTCCTGAGTCCCCACTGGGAGGACCTGTTCAGACTCTGGTATGCGTTCGATCAGGAGAGCCAGACGTATGGCTATGCGAACATGTACTTCTACGGTACTGCTGCGATGTTCCGAGCAGCCGATAGCGACAGAATAGAGTACTCTGTCACCTTTACGGCGGGAGGTTCCTGAGAATGAGGAAGATCGATGAGATGGTGCCAGACCTGGGGTTACTGAAGTCCGTGCTAGTCGTCATGGCAATTGCCGTCGTCCTAGAGCTGACTGGTGTCTGGGCGACAATGGTATTAGCTGGCGGCGTCGGTGCACTGTTCGTCAGGAGCGGAAAGAGGGCGTTCTTGGTAGGCCTCGCAGGAGTCGGGGCAGCCTGGACCCTGATCTTTGCATACCTGATCGTATTCGCTCAAGCACTCGAGATCGCAGACTTCTTCGCCGGACTGATGGGTGCAGTGGGAATGGGAGGCATCATCATTGGTATGAGCATCCTGCTGGGAGGTCTCGTCGGTGGGTGTGGTGGGTTCTTGGGGAGGTCCATGATAGAACTCGTTGATGCGCTCGTGGACCGTCACCAGGGACCGGCCCCCGCATGATGCTGAAACGGGTATCATACGAGTCGCAGTGTCGAAAGAGTGAGGGTGCCTGGATCCATCCCCACCAAGAGACATCACCCCATCACTGAGCTGTCCGCACAGGGAGCGGGGGAACGTCCTCAAGAAATGACTTTTATCATCACGAGGCCTTCTCAGGCATGGGTGAGTATCTTGCACCGGGAAGTATCCAAGGGAATATACTATGTCGGAGTCGATGACCACCACACAGAACTGTTTGAGAGTCTCTGGCCTCTCCCCCACGGGGTATCGTACAACAGCTACCTGGTCGTGGGTGACAAGATAGCCCTCATTGAGACCGTCAAGAATGCGTGGGCCGACGAGTGGATCGCGAACATTCGTGAGGTCGTCGACCCTGCGAAGATCGACTACATTGTGATGAACCACATGGAACCAGACCATACTGGAGCCTTACCAGACATTGCAGCATTGGCCAGGAATGCGACCATGATATACACACAACGTGCCTCTGAGATGCAGAAGTCGTTCTACGATGTTCCTCTCAAGGAGCGGGTCGTCAAGGATCTCGAGGAGATACCCCTCGGTGGGAAGACCCTCAAGTTCGTCCACGCGCAGTTCCTCCACTGGCCTGAGA
>JAWAQK010000054.1:0-15293 GCA_038893995.1 Candidatus Thorarchaeota archaeon
GATTCGGAGAAGCATCTACATGACGCTGTTGATAGTGGCTGTAGTATGCTTCAACTTCTTCCTCTTCAGGATCCCTACAATCCTCTGGGGCATTAGTCCAGTGGAGCTGATGATCAGCGACGAGATGCGTAGAAACCTGACCGAGCAGACCCTGAATGAACTCTATGAGAGATTTGGTCTGGTTCCTAACCCGGATGCCTACCAATACTTTGTCATCTTCTGGAGATACATTGTCAGCATGTTCACCGGGAACTTCGGCATTTCGTTCAATAGCCAGAAGCCTGTCATCGATGAGATTGTGTCACGCCTTCCGAACACGCTTCTCCTGATGGGCACATCATCCGTGCTCTCCATCATTATAGGCATCTGGAGTGGCGTCCGTGTTGCAGCAGCACCAGGAACAAAGAAGGATGTGACAGCGGTGACGGTTGCACTCTTCATCTATGCTCTTCCGATATTCTGGCTGGGTATGGTGCTGCTGATGATATTCTCGTATTACCTGCCGAATCTCACCAACAGCCTGTTTGGCGTCCGAATAGGCTTCCCGCTGGGCAATACGATCGATCCAGAAGTGTGGACCCTGGCAGGCCGTAGTCTCTTTGGCCCCTTCATACTTGCAGCAGACATTCTTCGACACCTGATCCTGCCTATGGTCACTCTTGGCATAGGAGGTTATGGTGGTTACTTCCTATACATGAGGAATAACTTGATCGACGTGATGACAGAGGACTATATTCTCACAGCCAGGGCAAAAGGTCTTGATGAAGCCCAAGTGCTCTACAAGCACGGTATGAAGAACGCCATGCTCCCAATGGTCACAATCATCGCGATGACATTTGGCTTCCTGATAAACGGAGCCACACTTACAGAAACGGTGTTCACGTGGGACGGCCTGGGACGGTACATCTACCGTAGCCTGACTCTGCTTGACTACCCAGTTGTGCAGGCAATCTTCATGATAATCGCCATAACCGCAGTGCTTGCCAACTTCGTAGCTGATCTCTTGTACGGTGTACTCGACCCTAGGATCAAGTACACGTAACCGGCAGTCCCTGAGGTCAGTGATGGTACTCCTCGCATTCTCTCGTGAACCGCGAGAAACAGGGTGGCTGACACGCTGCTGCTGTGTCACGCCCTGTACTTGTGGTCTTCCATGCCCAGTTGTCAAACTTGTCGGCGGGATTTTCACTCGGCCATAATGAGACCCCTACCGCGCGGGCCTCCACTGACTTGATCTCGGATCACAGGTGCATGCAACTATGGCGCTAATCGATTTCTGACTGTCTTGACGATGGTGCATGTACCCTTGCCAGTACGTTCATCATAATGTTTTTATCACGCCTCTGTGAACAAGGCACGGTCCGACCTAGACTCGGAAGGAGATAGAGAGAAGATGAATGGATCGAAGAAGAGAGAGATAGTTGTCATTGGGTTCGTGACTGCTATCGTTCTCATGGTCTCGTCTCCGCTCCTCGTATCGGCACAGAGCTTCAACTTCGGCCTGCACGAGGGTCCTTTTGTTGACGAGATTACCTACAAGGTCATCAGCAACCGAGACGCAGCAGTACTGAGCCTGATCAACGATGACATCGATCTCATCGGCGACATGGTTGATCCGACATTCCTGTCACAATTGCAGAATGCGCCCAACATAGAGGTGGCCAATGTTCTTCGGAATGGGTACGGATACGTCACAATAAAGACAAACAAGTACCCGCTGAACATAACAGCCTTCAGAAGGGCACTGGCCTTCGCGCTCGACAAGGAGAGGATCTCCGCTGAGGTATGGAATGGGCTATCGGTACCTCAGGACTCTGTGGTCCCGCAGGTCAACCCATTCTCGATTGAGGGACAGATGCCCTACACATATCACGCAGCAAATGTTGAGCTTGGAAACCAACTGCTCGACAATGCTGGGTTCAATGACGTAGACGTAGATGGCTGGAGAGAGGCTCCAAACGGGCAGCCATTCAGCATAACTGTGGAGTGTGCTATCACCTCGCCGATTGCGACTCAAGTCGGAGAGATTGTTGCACAGGCTCTGAGAGCTCTGAAAGTGAACGCCATCTCGAAGCCAACTGACTTCTACGAGTACCTCAACCGGTTGTACTTCCACGGTGACTACGACATAGTGTTCCTGGGCGCGAGCTTCAACAACATGGATGTCGACTGGCTTGCCTACGAGTACTGGGGCGAATATGCTGATCGTCCGTACTACAACTTCCCATGCTGGCGCAACGCGTCCTATGACGCCTGGAGACCACAACTCCTGTACTCCACGGAGTTCGAGGATGTGCTAGAAGCGGCACACGAGATGCAGAAGATCTGGATCTACGAATCCCCGATGATCATCTGCTACGAGAACATCCTGCTGTCCGCCTACCGAACTGACAGGTTCGCGGGTTACGTCAACGATGTGAGCGGAGGTGTGCCTGGCTGGTGGACGAACTTCAAGGTGCATCTGACGGGTACATCCGGTCCGTTCGGAGGCAACTTCAGGTGGAGTAATCCTCTTGACCTGGACACCTTCAACTTCATGGTCAGCTCGTCCGCCTACACGATGAACGTACTGGGCATGATGTATGACAGCCTCCTCATCCAGGACCCAACCGGTCTTGACATCCCGTGGCTGGCAGAGTCGTACGTCGCCGAAACGCATGAGGACAACCCCCAGGTCCCAGAGGGACACACCAGATTCACGTTCCATATAGTCCAAAACGCCACGTGGACAGATGGGACGCCGCTGACTGCAGAGGATGTCGCCTTCTCCCTGAACTACTTCAGGGATGCGCCAGGTTGTCCGTACGGAGTCGACCTTGCTGATGTAACAGCCGCATATGCCCCGACTGCATACACACTCGTCGTTGAGTTCAAGAGCCAGTCCTACTGGCACCTCCACAGCGTGTCGTACAAGCCCGTCATTCCAAAGCACATCTACGAGGAGATCGGGCCTGACAACTGGAACACATACAACCCCCACCCACCAGCAGAGGCAATGGTCACCTCTGGACCATTCAATGTCTCTCAGTACGTCCAGGGTGAGTTCTGCAAGCTGAGGGTGAACATCAACTACTTCCACAGCCCGAGATCCACGATCGCGCCAGTTGGAGGTATCTCTCTCGACACGACCGTGTTGAGCGCCATAGCTGGCGTTGTCGGTGCAGTCGTAGTCATAGTCATCGGCGGATACCTGGTGATGCGCAAGCCATAGTCCAAGGGTAAATTGAGGGGACAGCTGTCCCCTCCTATTGTTTCTCGTTATTGCGCTGATGCTCTGATATTTATCATGAGAGTTGCAAGCTGCTTCTCCAGTGAGCTCGCGTGGGACGACACACCAGTAACAGGATAGACGCCCTCTTACTCTCTGCATCCCCCCTAGCCATAGGTTCTCTGATTGCCGCAGGGATAAGGAACTCCTCCTACCTGGCACAGATAGTATCCGCATCATACTTGCTTACAGCGTCTGATGTCGTCATACAGTCGACAGGATCCGTTATCCTTGGTGGCCTGGTGGTCTTGGCCCTCTTTTGGCTGCTCAAGAAGTCTGGTTACCGTGGAAGGCTATTGATGACAGCTCTCCTGGTTTCACCATTGCTCGCATTCACCTCAATATTCATCGGCCAGCTGATGTTGCTCATTCTGTTCCAAGGTTCCACGGGGATACTGCAGGGAATCGTCATGCTCGTGTCGGTTGGTGTTGCAATGCTGACTGTAGTACTTGTCGTGGCAGACGCAATCCCCCAGCGATGGAAGAATGTGTTCGTAGGCTTCTACGGGGCAGTATTTGGTACATTCATGGGTGTGTCAGTCGTGGGACAGAGCGCCGTGTCCGTCATTATCGCTCTTGCGGTGCTAGACCTCACTCTGACACGAAGCTCTCCGGAGGTCGGGTCTCTCTCTCTGCTCGATAGTCTGGAATCAGACCCCTTCGAATACACTCGCATCGAGTCCGAAACGATTACAGTGGGAGCAGGTGACTTCGTAGCATTCTCCCTGATCTCTTCACATGCCCTCGTGTTCTATCCCTATTTTGTGTGGGCAATGTCAATGCTGCTTGCCCTGGTGGGAATGTACGTCAACAGCGTGCTTCTGTCACACCGGAGTGGGATGTTGCCGTCTATTCCCGTGCCGGGCCTCCTGGCAGTGTTTCCCATCATCGTCCACATGAGCAGCCTGTTCTACCTGACGATCTAGTTTCTGCTCAGAGCAAAAGGCACTTATCTGACCATGACCAGCAGGCTCCTGATATCAATGATATCAGACCCCCGAACTCAGGATCTAATAGTTGTCACTACTCTCATCGCGGCCCTGATCAGCTCAGTAGTCCTGGTTCAGGGTGTGAGTCTATACACGGGGACTATGGCGATGGTCAGTGGGCTCGACGTGGACCTCGAGGGAGTCACAGTCAGTGACCTTGATCCGGATAACTTCGATCCGGCAAACACTTCGCACGTCCCCCGAGTCCTTCTCGAGTTCCGTATCACAGTTCCTCTGGGGGCCAGTGGTACAGCATTTATCACCTCCCTCACCGCATCGCTCTTCCTGAATGAGCAAAAGTTTGTCTACGTTCAGAGCCTCTTCACGAACGTTCCAGCTAGTCTACGAAAGCTCTACGGGGGTTACAACCAGACTCTAGTCATGACTGCAGTCATTTACGAGACTTATGACAAGTTGATCCTTCAGGATGCTCTGCAGTCTGGACTGTGGAGATTCAATGTCTCGCTGACGCTGTTCTATCGGGTCTTCGACTCGCGGGCCGACTCAGTGAGGTTCTACCTGTTCGGTTATGAGGGCCTAAACCTAGCCTAGGTCATCGTCCCATCATCTTCTTGAACTGCGATATCCGCGGGACATCTAGCGGATTCACACCATACATGTCTGCCAGTTCGATTGACATGGTGTCGAGATGATGGGTGACTGAGAGAACGTCTCGTAGCAGTGAGCCTGTCCCTGATTCCAATACGACTACCTCTAGCCCCTCTTCATCGAATAGGTGCTGAAGGATATCGCACCGGCGTGCATTTCTGGGGTGATAGAGAGTACTTGTCATGAGCACTGGTGTCATTGCATGCTTGGTGTAGTCGGCTATCGCCTCCAGGTCGTTATGATTTCCCTCCGGCACCTCGAGATGATAGGCAGCATGCTTTGCGTTCTCGTTGACTTGACACCGTGCTCTGTACGCCACTGGCACAAGATGTTCTGATCCGATGAATACAGGTAGTCTGTTTCGAACTCTGGCAGCTAGATCTACCGGCGATATCTTAGTCTTTCCCCATTGTTTGGACAAGTCTGCCACGGCTTTGCCTACTTCCTCCATGTCTTCGCCATCAACCCTGGCAATCTTGGTACAGAGCTGGTATACCGCAGGAAACATCAGAGGAAGCGCAGCCCGAGGCTGCCAGCCACCAGGAATGAGATGAAGGCGTTTCTTGTCCACCATCTTCTCTAGCTCTCCCCCTGAGGTTATTGCAAAGACGTATGAATCTCGCGCAAGGGCCTCCTTGACTCCGTTGATGGTTTCCTCAGTGTTTCCGGAGTAGCTAACTGCAATCACAGCCCATTGATGGTCAACGTATCTGGGAAGGGTGTAGTCACTGACGGTGACAATAGGAATGCTCGACTCGGACTGGACTATTGCCCTGCACATCTGGCCCGCTATCGAGCTCCCCCCCATTCCAAGCAGGCATATGCCCCCGATATCCGCGTCGGCGACGACGCTCGCCTCATCGATAAGGGAAGGGCTCAGACACGAGGCCCGGATTACGCTCGGAAAGCTCGTGACCATGCTGCGCATGCTACGTGTGTCTACACCCTGCAATGTCATAGCCGACCTAGTCCTGACCGCCAGGAGTCCCACATAAATGCACCCATCTTTGGTCCAGAAAAGGTATTAGGAGGTACACTACAACGGTGACAGGTCTGACCAGAACGGAGATGATATGATGACTATAGCACGTACAGCAGCGGTCAAGAACATAATCCCTGCCGGAAGCAAGGTCAAGGAACTCAGGGGAAACCTCAACCGGTTGCTGGCCGAACTCCCGATCTTGATGAGTGAGAGGTTTGGAAATGCAGGTCTCGATGCAGTATCAGAGATCTTCCGGCGTCTCGGAACGAGGGATGCTGAGGCGATGAAGTCTCGTCTCGGGCTGGGCTCAGGGCTACGAGATGCGCTCGACGCGTGGTTGATAATCGGAAACCTACTGGGATCCAAGATCGATGTCCACTGGATCTCTGATGAGCGAGTAGAAACTGAGCACCCATATTGCCCCCAGCACGAGGAGTTCGTGAAGCGTGGAAAAATATACTGCGACTCAGTCTGCATCCCGTACGTGTCTGCCATTGCCTCCGGTATTGCGCCCAACGTGTCGACAGAGGTCGTCAGAAACGCAGATGAGACCCATACCTGTGTAAAGGCGCTTGTACTCCATGGTCATGAGACTTGATGGTCCCATCACGTGATGGGCTAATGCTGTTGGCAAGATTCCATAGGACGTACGACGATCGGCTAAGAGCCAGTCGAATGACTTAAGAAACACGGGACAATTCGGTCGATGCACGAGATGCTGCGGGCAGTGGTTTTCGACCTGGATGGAACGATCTCAGTTCTGACGCTTCCGCTAGAGAAAATGAGACAGGAGACAAAGGCCCATCTCGTCAGACGAGGCCTTCCTCCGAGCATCCTTGACCCCGCAGACGGGATCACTAGCTCGCTAGTGAAGGCGAAGAGCTACTTTCTCTCCGTTGGAGCATCAGCTGAGGAATGGGCGAGGATCAGTTGTGAGATCAACGAGATGCTCGATGGCTATGAAAGGAGCGCGGCTTCAGAGGCCACCCTCATAGACGGATCACTTGAGGCAGTTGATAGAATAAGAGGGCTCGGGCTCAAGACGGCGATACTGACTAACAGCGGACGCAATGCCGTTCGCATAATCATGCAGAGGATCCCTCTGCACAGACACTTTGATCTCATCTGTACAAGGACTGAGAGTCCCAGTCCCAAGCCCTTTCCAGGCGGCATCCTGGATGTCCTGTCTCGTCTCCGAGTCCATCCGGCTGAGGCCATCTATGTCGGTGATGCTCGGATTGACGCAGCTGCTGCCTCGCGGGCCGGCGTCACATTCTGGGGTGTATCAACTGGCGAGACATCCTCAGACACGCTCGTGTCATGCGGCGCTGCACGCGTCTTCAGGTCACTGAGCGAGGTTGCAGACGCGGTAGAGGCGGCCTTGATGTCTGAGCACAAAAGTAGTGCATCTCCGTGATACCTCTGCTGAGAGGACATCGATCTCTCATGCCCTCTCGACACTGCACAGGTGGCATGTTCCTCCCCCGAGAAGTCATGGTCCGACGTCGAGGAGCGTCCAAAAGGAGTGATTTCGGTTGCTTGAGGAGGAGAGGATGTGTGCACTTGCTTGCAGGGTTTCAGGAGGATGCTCCATCACTTTGGACGGATGCACTAGGGATGGACGCTCACTCGACAGGTCCTACACCCATCCAATGCTTTTAAAGATTGCTAGTATCACAATGGAAGACCAAACCGTATGCGATTACCGCAACGCCCCCTGACGGAGTTGTAGTATCCGCAATAATCTTGGACATAACAGAATCGGTTAAATACGTTCACTGCGAAGATACTTATAGACCCGGGGACATGTTTACAGAGCGTATCTCTCCTCCTCCTTCCTTGTTCTAGATCCCCGGGCTCACCACCACGATCAGTTCAGATACACTTATATCCTATCAATAAGTATCATGCATTAATAGGGGACCCATTCGTTTCTTCTGCTCTCAGTCCAGCATCTCCGACAAGCGTTCTCTGGGTCCCCACGTGCCCCGTCATGGAGATAGATTTAAAGCACAGCTTCGATGGTCGACAGACGACTTGACCATGAGCAAACCAGGTCCGACCCTCAAATCATTGGTCCGAAGAGTGCTCGAGGGAGTAGCAGCACTCATTGGCTCAGTCCTCCTTCTCGCGATAGTCCTACTCCCCTTCGTCGTCATGCTGTTTCTTCGACAATCGGGTGTCGATGTCGTACTCAGTATCACCCTGATCCTTATCACTGGACCCTGTAGCGCCCTCGCCGGATACATGTTCTTGTTGATGACCGCCATGAGCCCCAAGCCCAAGGTGACAGCAGAGACCGACGAAGCCGAGCTTGAGGAAAAGGCTGTAGAGCAGTCCTCCTGAGAACGACCATCTCTCCCCTGATTCGGACCTCACATACGCAGGGTTACTTCGATCTGGGACGTCGTCATCGGTCTAGAGTCGATGACGCAGTTTCTGACCACGATGGAATTCCCCTAGAATGGCGGTTGCAAGTTCGACAGAGGATGCCGCAACGAAACTCATGCGTTGCGGAAGTTCGAGCGGCAGTATCATGTTATTGCACCTTTCGTCAAGCACTACCCCGCCGGCCTCCCTCACCATGTGGGTACCGCTGACATGTACAATGGGGAGAATGTTCCTCAGGTCTATCATCGCGTCGAGCGCACCAGCCGCTGTTAGACATAGGTCCAGCAGATTGCTGCCCGTCCTTCTCATGTCCCTCACTGAGGAGAGAACGGCGGCAGACGCAGAAGCGAAAGAATCGTCCCACCTGCACTTTGTGTCGTAGGACACTATCGACTCGCCGATGGGTTTTGGCCGTGCCACGTGAACTGGTTCACCGTTCCTCGTGACTCCGCGACCCGATAAGGCCTCGAAGATGTCGTCCGTGAACACAGATTCGATCCTACTAAGGACGATGGCCGAGTCTGTCAGACCGGCCTGGTATGGTGCGACGGCGATTCCAACCGAACATAGAGGGATGCCCCTGGATAGGTTTGTGGACCCATCTATCGGGTCGACTATCGCCAGGTACTCTGGCCTGCTTCCCAACCTCATGAGTCCGCCTTCCTCAGTGAGCACTGCGAACTCGTTGTCCGATGAACCGAGGATCTCGATGATCTCTCTCTCAGCCATGAGGTCAAGGACGAGAGACTCATCTCCGTATGGGTTTCTCGATCCTGCTCTCTCCTCTCTAAGGTCAAGTGTGTTCAGCAGGACCTTCTTGGCAGCTGACACTGCGTCCTCTATGTCTCGCTCCAGCGTCATCTTCTTCGTGACCCTCCTGTAGGTCCAATTGTTTAAATACGATTCCCGGCCCTGGGTCCACGACTGTTGGCGGTGCACCGAATGAGGTTCCTGACTGGAAAGAAGAGGAACGAGATCGACTCCACAAGCCTCCAGCTGAAAGGGCAGTTGAACAGGCTAGAGATGAGTATTCGTAACCTCGACCACAGGATATCAGAAGAGCACGGGTTGGCCCGGGAAGCAGTAGTGCGGGGAGATAGGACTACAGCCACGGCTCACCTCGAGAGAAAGGACCAACTCGAGTCTCTGATGTTGAAGTATCGAAAGCAGTACGCAAACCTCGAGAGCATCCTGATAGCCCTGCAAGAGGTTGAAAACCAGCAGGAACTCTCCAGAGTGTATGCACTTGCAAATGAGGCTCTCCGCGCGGCGAAGCAGGAGCTGGCCTCGATGAACATTGACGAGCAAATGGAGTCGTTGGCCGCGCATCTTGAGGACATAGAGGCGACCGGCGACCGGCTGTCTGAAGACCTGACAGGGTTCAGAGATCTGGGGATGAGGGAGCGGGTGGCCCGACAGATGGAAGCACTTGAGGCAGAGGTCCTGCTTGAGAAGGAGGGTGTGTTACCCCCACTCAGAGGCCTGACTCGCGAGACCGAAACGGCCGACGAGTCCTCGAGAGAAAGAAGGATCAAGGAGGCCCTTGACCAGCTCGAGGATGAGGCAAGACAGGGGAATGACTCCTCATCATGACGCAGCTAGATCGGACGGCTGTGGACACGATGAAACTGCAGCTTGTGGTCTTTGACGTAGACGGCACACTCACGTGTCACCCAAGTATCTGGTGGAGGCTTCATCAGCAGTTTGGCACAGAGACTCAAGGACGGCTGTACTTTCAGAAGTTCTTTTCGGGTGAGATCTCGTACAAGCAATGGGCCGACCTCGATGCCGGTCTCTGGGCTGGTCGTCGTGTGGAAGACGTGATGAACGTCGTAAGGACGACGAGGCTTGTCACGGGAGCCAGAGAGACTGTGGATGCCCTCAAGGCTCACGGTATTGAAACGGCTATCCTGTCGGGTGGAATCGATCTCATGGCCAATTACGTGGCAAAGAGACTGGGCATTGACTACGTACTGACAAACCGTCTCCTTCACAGGGAGGGTCTTCTCACTGGGGAGGTCGACGTGAGCGTCGGCTGGGGGGATAAGGCATCGGAAATACGACAGATAGCAGATCACTTCGGAGTGTCGCTTGGTGAGACCTGCTACGTGGGGGACGGACGAAATGACATCAGCGCCTTTTCTGCGGTAGGTCTTTCAATATCATTCAGGCCTGAGAGTGAAGAGGTCGCCCGTGCAGCCAAGGTGAAGATTCAGGGCGACGACCTCCGACTAATACTACCCCACATCCTTGGACACACGTAGCTCACCTCCTGATTGCTGCCAATTCATCTCCTACCCTCAATGTGAATTAGACATCTTTGTGACTATGATGGTCTGGTCCAGTATATCTAGCCCCAGTACCTTGATGCGGTACCCGTGTTCAGGACAAGGACCTTCTCGTCGGCGCTCATCATGCCGGTCTCGACTAGCCTCTTGACACCGAGCAGAGCGGCTGCCGTCTCTGGTCCGAACTCAATGCCCACACTCCTGGATGCGGTCCTCTGCATCTCCAGTATCTGCGACTCTGGTACGGCTACGGCAGATCCACCTGATTGTCTGAGTGCCCGAAGTATGAGCGCACCTCCAAACGGTCTTGGTACGCGGAGACCAAATGCACAAGTGCGTGGTTCAGGCCAGGCCTCCACAGCTTCATGACCAAGCTGGAACGACCTGACGACCGGGGCACATTCATCGCTCTGGACCGCGTATAGCCGAGGTCTCTGTCCCCTTAGAGCACCTATTGCCTCAAGTTCCTCGATCCCTTTCCATATGCCAATGACCGCAGTTCCGCCTCCGGTCGGACAGACTATGGCATCCGGAAGGCTCCAGTTCATCTGCTCAGCAATCTCGAAGGCCAGTGTCTTCTTTCCCTCGACTCTATAGGGTTCTCTTGTCGTTGACAGGTCTGTATATCCTCCCATTTCCTGCCTGGCGACCTTGGCGCAGTCGGAGATATCCCCGTTCACCCGATGGGTCACTGCTCCGAACATCTCACACGCCTTGAAGAGAGGTTCAGGAGTGTCGGCGGGCATATATACGATAGCTGGAACCCCTGCAGACGCGGCATAGGCAGAGAGCGACACCGCCGCATTTCCAGCAGATGGAAGGACAAAACCCTTCGAGCCGTGTTCAATATGCTTTGATACCGCGACACACATACCACGGTCCTTGAAGGAGAATGTTGGATTGCGAGTTTCATCTTTTATCACCAGGCGCTCAATACCAATTGCATCACCGAGTCTGCGTGCATCTACGATAGGTGTCATCCCTTCCCCTAGGGTCACTATGTGGGACACTGACCTGACCGGTAGTAGCGATGCGTATCTCCAGATCGACCTCCTGTCTTCAGGAAAGAGACCTGCACTGCATTCGTCAGCAACAGCTTCGAGATCGTATCGCACGAATAGCGGTGAACCGCACACGCAGTGTCCGACCTGGGTTTCAGCAGCGTATCGAGTCCTGCACTGAGGGCATTCTATGAATACAGACTTGGAATGTGTATCGACCACACACGATGTATGGATGATCCCATCTTATGTCGTTTGAGGCCTGGCCAGGAGCAGTGAGAATGTTCACCTCTCAGACACATGCACCTCCCGATGATATTATTAGTCAACTGTCAGGGACCCAGGGTGCACACAGTCCGACAATCGCCTGGCGTCATAGTGAGTGAGGAGTGACCTGAAAGGTCTTCAATGAGATCACTTTTCATACGCCATGGTACAGGCTGTGTGCACCCTCTGACCGAGATGACATGAGGAAAGGGCGTTGCTTCCAGGAAAGATTCCCCCAGGCCTATTGGAAAGCGTGGTACTGACGCGGCTCGGTGCCACTGACGAGGATGTCATTCTTGGCCCTGGCACCGGCCGCGATGCCGCGCTGGTTAGAGTTGGAAACCGCCTTCTTGTCATGTCGTGTGACCCCATCACGGGGTCCATCAATGATGCCGGCTGGCTTGCAGTACATGTCAACGCAAATGACATAGCCACTTTCGGAATCAGCCCATCGTGGTTCCTCGCGTCAATCATGCTTCCCACGGGGAGTTCCTCGGATGATCTTGAGAGGATAATGGGCCAGATCAACAACGCTTGCAGGGATCTTGGAATCGCCGTAGTTGGCGGACACACGGAAGTAAGCCACTGTGTCTCACGACCTATAGTGTCGGGATTCATGGTGGGCGTAGTTCACGATGGTCGTTATGTGACATCGTCAGGTGCTCGTCCGGGCGACAGGATAGTCGTCACGAAGAGCGTGGGTATTGAGGGGACGGCGATACTCGCAACAGACGGCCGCGAATATCTCTCGAAGTTCATGACACCTGAGCAACTAGACGAGGCAGCGTCACTACGGAACAGGATCTCGGTGGTTCACGATGGTGTGACAGCCTTCCGTACTGGTCACGTCACCGCCATGCATGATCCGACGGAAGGGGGACTGGCTGGTGCCCTCCATGAGATCTGCGATGCAAGTCGTGTAGGGTTCAGAGTAGACACCTCCCGGATACCGGTACATCCCCTCACACGACGGATATGCGATATCCTCAGGCTCGATGTGCTAGGACTGATAAGCAGCGGATGCATGCTGATCGCAGTCAAGCCTGACCATGTGACCGATGTAGTTTCGGCACTTTGGGAAATAGGGATACCCGCCGCAGAGATTGGCGAGATAACTGGGCATATCGCAGAGAGGACTGTCTTGACCAACGAGGGCGAGGTACATCTCCCAAGGCCTGAGACTGACGCTCTGTGGGAAGGTCTCAGGAGAGTGGGCGTTGAATGAACTCTAGTGCGGCCTCAAGGTTGTCCTCATGAACTCCGTTCACGACTATTGGCGATATGGAGATGTCGCCCATCTTCAACACAACGTGAGCGTCGGTACCAGGTAGAGGCTCCACCTCCTCCCCCACAAACCAGAAGTATCTCCTTCCGTATGGGTCAACCCTGGCGTCAATACGGTTGTGATGTCTTACTCGGGTCGGTCTTGTGACAACGATCTTAGTATCTTTTGTCAGCGTACTCGGAAAGTTCAGATTCAAGAGGTCGATGCCCTCCGGAAGCCCAAATCTCAGTACCCTCGCAACAATGTCTGCGGTGATTCGCGAAGCAGTTTCGACGTCACCTCCGCCGCCAGCATGATCGAACCATTCATCAGGAGTTGTTTCCATTGACACTGCCACTGCCGGATGGCCCCTCAGTGCGGCCTCGTAGGCGGCACCCACGGTACCACTGGTGAACAGGCTTTGGTAGCCAAGATTTCCGCCCGCATTTATTCCAGAGACGACAAGGTCTATCCTCTCCATGACATGACTTGCCAGTACCACTGAGTCTGCTGGTGTTCCGTCATGGATCAGGAACCTGTACTCGTCCGACCTTTCTATCTCTCTCATCCGCAAGGGTCGGTTTAGAGTCAGCCCCTTGCCTGTCGCGCTCCTCTGCCCATCGGGAACAATGACGGTCACTGCAGCTATGCGCGACAGTGAGTTGACGAGCGCCAGAAGTCCCCTACTATGCGGTCCATCATCATTTGTGACACAGATGCTGCGCAATACTCAGGTCCCCACCATGTCTGATCGGACAGGGGCTCTGGCTGACGTCAGTCCAGAAAAAACCTATTGATGAGGGCCTGGTATCCACAGGGTTCCAGGCCCCCTACACCTGCTGAAACTATAGGTCATAGGGTTTCAGAGTCTTCCGCTTGTTCTCCTGAGCCCTCTTGACCGCTTCCTCGATGACCTTCTCCACTTTCTTGTCGAGCTCACCGTAGAAATCGGAACCAACATTCATCTCGTGCTTCTTTGCAAGTTCCTGGACCTTACTCTTGACAACGTAGCTCATTCTTCTAGGCCTCCACCCTAAAGGGGGCGCATAAGTCTTCTCCAAGTCATTTATAAGACTTCTTTGCCCGTATCCCCCTGTGTAGGCATTGGGCGCCTCATACTCACCTATCCTCATAGATTTCCTATTCTTCTCTCGAGTATGTCGGCTATCCTTACCGATGCGTCACCGGAACCGAAGGGACACCGACGAGGTGCCCCATCCCAAGTCCTGATCCCCTCCTCTACCCCTTGGCGGATTCCCGCTGGGTCAACGCCAACAACGACGGCATGGCCGGACTCCACTGCCTCTGGTCGCTCGGTTGACGTGCGTAGTACAAAGACTCTCTTGTTTATCGACGGGGCTGTCACTTCCTCCTGTATTCCGCCCGAGTCCGTGAGCACAAAGGAGCATCCTGCGAGCAACGATAGGAAGTCAAGGTAGCCTGGAGGTTCTATGAGCGTCATCTTGTCTGTTTTCTGAATCCTATCCATCAGGCCAAATCGAGTAAGACGGTCCCGCGTCCTCGGATGTACCGGGAAGACTATGTGTCTCCCAATGCTCAGAACCCCCTCGAGAATGCCTGCAAGTGTGTCCTTGTCATCCACATTCTCAGCACGATGTAGAGTCATCAGCATGAAATCATTGAGTCCGAGTTCGCTGACGATCCTGCTCTGTCCGGTCATCCTCCGAAGCGCATCCTCAATGGCATCGATAACCGTATTGCCTGTCACGAAGATCTCCCCCCAGACGTCCTCTCGACGGAGTGTTTCCGCTGCCCTCTCAGTAGGTGCAAACAAGTAGTCTGAGATATGATCAGTCAGTCTGCGGTTGTGTTCCTCCGGCATCCTCCTATCGTAGCTCCTTAGACCTGCCTCTATGTGCCCGATGGGAATTCTCAACTTCGCAGCAGCAAGCGCCGCTGAGAGTGTGGTGTTCGTGTCCCCTTGTACGAGCACTACGTCAGGTCTAGTCCTGATCAGTTCTTTCTCGATGCCCACCATCGCCTTTGCTGTCTGTTCGGCATGCGTGCCAGAGCCTACGTCGAGAGTAATGTCTGGTCTCTTCAGTCTCATGTCGTGGAAGAACTTCTCGCTCAGCTCCTCGGAGTAGTGCTGCCCTGTGTGAAGGAGGCAGTACTCCACGCCTCTCCTCTCAAACTCATGAATCACCGGAGCAAGCTTGATGATCTCCGGTCGAGTCCCGAGCACTATGAACGGACGCGTATCAGTGTCCTCC
>JAWAQK010000055.1:0-14576 GCA_038893995.1 Candidatus Thorarchaeota archaeon
TCTGGTATAGCTTCGCATCCCGAAACAACTTCTCGAGAGGGTATTGGTCAATGTAGCCATATCCACCGTGTATCTGGACAGCCTCACTGGCCACCCACATTGCTGCATCAGTGGCAAAGGCCTTTGCCACACTCGCGGGAATGGTTGAATCCTCCCCTGAATCGGCCACCCATGCTGCTTTCATGTATAGCATCCGGGAAGCCTCAATCTTGATGTACATATCAGCCAGCTTGAACTGGATGACCTGAAAATTCCGTATCTTCTCTCCAAATGCCTCACGGCGATTTACATACTCTCGAGCGTACTCCATAGCAGCTCTAGCAACACCAGTGGCAAAGGCAGCTATAGCAGGCCTGGTGGCAGCGAAAGTCATCATGGCTATCCGAAAGCCCTCTCCCTCCCGACCCAACAGATTCTCCTCTGGGACCTCGACGTCTCTGAGCATCACGGAAGATGTGACTGAGGCCCTGTGACCCATCTTGGCGACGGGACGTCCAGTCTTCAGACCCGGCGAGTCTGCGTCCACAATGAAGGCACAGAGAGTCTTGTGACGCTTGGTGGGGTCAAGACTTGCGAAGACTACAAAAGTGTCAGCGTAGGGAGCGTTCGTGATCCAGAACTTGCTCCCATTGAGTATGTAGTGGTCGCCAGACTTCCTCGCAGTTGTCTTGATGCCCGCTACATCAGAGCCCATTCCAGGTTCAGAGCATGCGAAAGAAATGAACTTCAGGTCGGCAGTCAGAGGTCTGAGGTATTTCTCTTTCTGTTCGTGATTGCCTGCAATCAGAATCGGTTCCATCCCAAGGCTGTTGACGTAGATGCTTGTCGTCATGCCGGCACATCCAGCGGCCAATTCCTCGACGACAATACACTGGTCGAGTAACCCCAGACCCGGCCCGCCGTACTCCTTTGGGATCGCCAGGTTCATTAGCCCATGTTCCCAGCATTTCCGAATGATTGGCAGGGGAAACTCCCCGGTTGTATCGTAGTAGTGTGCATACGGGATCATGTACTCCTGCGCGAAGCGCCGGGCCCTGTCACGAAGCCCAATCTGAGACTCTGTCAGTTTTAGATCAAACACCAAGCATACCTCAATCCCTCACTGCCTGCGGAGGGTTATCTCATTTGCGAATAGGACCGCAGACAACTTGACCGCAGGTCATGACCTTGCTCCTTCTGCCAGAAGATGATTGACTACCTCGGGCAGGTTCCATTTCAACTCGATATCCAGTGCACCCTTTTCGGGACCAGGACATTTCCTGACACAGGTCCTGCAGGCCACACAAAGCCAGAGGTCTGTAGTGACCGTACCAAAGCCGGGTTTGTCACTATCGAAACGTACAGTTTCTGACGACTTGGTCACGGCGAGGCCTCGAACGACCCTATAGAGCAGGGCTTTGTTCGCGGGGAGCTTCTTGATATCATCCTCGGAAATCTCAAAGAATCTGGCAACATCCACCTCTGGCCTCAGGTATATGGCATCTTCGGGACAGGACAATTCACAGGTCTTGCATCCAATACACCTGCGGTAGTCCCACTTCACTGTTCCAAATCCAATCAGTGGGGCATAACCCATCATGTTGCGGTACTCATCCATGACTGTGGGAACATCTATCTCCTTCAGATCGTTCACACTGATCTTCGGTCGTGTAGAGGGAATGTGTGAACGAGTCTGGTAGGCTGCAGCAACGGCCGACTTCAATGTGGGCTCGATGTCCGAGAGCAGGGCGTCTCCAATCACGACGCCACCAACCCTAGCCTTCGATAGACGGTCACGGGCCTTTGACACGGTTTCAAGATCTGTGGCCAACTGGCCCACATTCTCAGGACCCAGACTGACGATGACCTTTCCTATGTTCGAAACCGCTGACATCATGGGGAAGGCCACCTCGCTGACAAGCTTGATCACAATCTCCGCTTCTGACGGCGTCCTTGGTACGTCATAGATCACGTATCCGTGTGACTCGCCGACAGTAGTGAGTAGCTCGTCCCTCTTCATCTTGAGTAGGTGTCTGAATACGCGGTCCTGAGGGATCTTGCTCAGTTGGGCCAATTCCTTAGCTGTCGAAGGCCCGTGTTCCCTTATCAAGACCAGAAGAAGACCGCGCTCAAACTCGTTTGACAGATAAGTGTCCAGTATCTTCTCGTATTGTTCCTTAGTCAGTTTCTGGCCATAGACGTTCGACCCGGATACAAGACTAGGACCCTTCTCCAGTGCCAGCTTGAGATTGAACTTTGCAAAGGCCTCAAGACCGGCAGATACCAAGAGTCTGAGATCTTCAGCAGATTCAGAAGACATAGACTTCATTGCGCTCTGCGTCACGAGGTCGGCCAGTTCACGAAGCTTGTTAACACTTGCAGACAGTGAGTTCTCGTCATACTGTCCCAATAACTGCATTCGCTCACAGATCACCTGAAGTTTCCGGACCATCTGATCCAGTGCCTGCCGCTCGGGCTCTTGTAGGGTCTTCTGAGCACTCTGTAGCTGTGACAACACCCGTCTTGTAACGAGTGTAGTCGACGGTATAGAGGAAAGGACTCGGCCAAACACCACAGCGCGATCCTCATGCCCAAGTATCTCGACCTCTCCCCGCTGAATCATACTCAGGATCTCACGCTGCAATGTCTCGGGCGGAACTCTCAACAGGTTGGACATCTGACGAATAGTACGAGCGCCGATGCGGTCCAGTACAAAGAGCATGATTGCTCTCCTGAGCTCGGTCAGCGCATTGTTCCTGACAAGTAGACCGAAGCGTTCGTCTGCGATACGACCCTCTCTTCGACCCCTCTTGATCTGTGCTGATGTACGCAGCAGAGGGCCATATCGGAGTCTAGCCGCCAGTTTCTGTATTCGTTCGAGTGCTTCCGACGGATCTGCTATGTCAGCTATCTCATGCAACTCATCTACGATCCCGACAAGTTCTGTTTCGGAGTCTGCACCAACTCTCTTGGCACTGTTCTCAAGCTCTGACAACGAGCTCTCGATCTGCTGGATGACGCTCTCAGTTTCGGTCAAGATACGAGAGAGGTCAATCGACATCTCGGACACGGACTGAATGGCCTCGACGTTGTCCTTCTGTTCCAGCTGAAACTTCAGTAGTTCGATGAGTTTCTGAATGTGTGCGGATTGACTAACGGAAATAGCCTGCTCAAATCCCGCGATCGCCTTGGTCAGGAACTCCCTGTTCCTCAAATCATGTACCAGGCCTGACCTCTCAATCGATCTGAGAAATTCCTCGTAGTAGAGATTGGGAAAGGCAACAATTTTGTCGATGAGTGGCTCAAGCGTCTTTCTCAGAGCCTCGACTTCTTGACTCACCCTAGCCGGAGAAACAGTCGATTCGTCCTTAAGACCACCGAGAAAGAGTATCATATCCATCAGTCTTCGGCGCTTGGGAGGGATTCCACGGACCTCGGTCTCTGTCCCTGTGATCATTGGACCACCTCCATCCACTTTCCAGCGGTCTGCTTGTGAACCGGTGTTGGGCCAAGTTCATGACTCCGACGGACCATCTCCTTGACCGCATGGATAAACCGTTCTGGCTCTGCACTGAACATCCGGAACATCTCGACCCTATCTCCGTCCCAGCCAATCGCGTTGAGAAGGCTTTTCGCTACATCTACCTGTGCCTGGGCAATCTCGTTTCCAGTCCCTCCGTAATGGCACCTATCTTTCTCGCACGCTGCAACCATGACAGTGCTTGCACCCTGTTCGAAGGCCTTTAGGATGTCAACAAGACTGACCCTGCCGGCACAGGGTACCGGAACGAGCCTCACGTTGTCAGGATACTCCATCCTGCGGATTCCGACTATGTCAATTGTTGATACAGAACACTCCTCGCAGTAGAAGCAAAGGGTCTTTGGATACTCGGCTCCAGCATTATTAAGCGTCGCCTCAATCTGGGCCCAGAGTTGCTCATTTGACAGGAAATTCAACTGGGTCGCTCCGGAGGGACACAGACTCTGGCACACACCACATGCGTGACAATTCATGATATCGATAGAAGCACGGGAGACGATCTTATCCTCGTCCGATTCCGCGTCAGATTTTTCAACCATCAGGGGAACGCCCCGGGGACAGTGTTGGGCACAGAGACTACATCCAACACACTCGTCAACATTGAGATTGGCCCCACGTGCCAGATGCTCAATGTGACCACCCTGTAATTCATTATGAATCAACAGTGCTGCGGCGTGTGCATCAGTTACGGCCTCGAAGGAGAATTGGGGTCTGGTGATAGCACCCACGGCAACAACGCCACGTCTGCGTGTTTCGTTTCTTCGGAGCTTTCCATACAGCTCTTGCACATGACCATCCCTGTCAATCGAGAATCCGAGGGTCTGTGATAGTTCTTCCAGTCCCTCGGCGGGAAGTATTGCAGATGACAGGACCACCAGGTCGGGATGAGCATCGAAGTATCGGTCTAATAGTGAGTCATAGATTCGTACTACGAGTCTATTGTTCTCTCGCCAGACCTGACTGATCCGGCCTCGAATGTAGTCCACGCCCTTCTCGCGTGACTCCTTGTAGATCATCTCACTCTCAAAGGGGACCCTTATGTCCATGTAGACTATCCGGACCCGTGCTTCGGGTACCCGTTTCTTGATCTCGAGTGCGTTGTCAATCGCAAATGTGCAACACAGCTTGCTACAGTCGGATTTGTGATCCTGGGACCTGCTGCCTACGCACTGAACCATGATGACTTCTCTAGGTTTAGAGCCCGTAGATGGACATACGAGATCTCCTTCTGTCATCATTGTAGCAAGCTCGAGCTGGGTGATCACATCCTCGTCACGGCCATACATATACTCGTCCATCATGGTTGGCTTGAACTCCCTGAATCCCGTTGCGAGGACAACAGCTGATGTGGAGAGAGAGCCATCTTCCCCGTTCTCACCGACGTAGTGCACCGAAAACGCGCCCATTTCACCCTCAAAGTACTTCACACGGGTTCCCAGCATCACGTTGATTGATTTGGACGCCTGAAGTTGTGACAGCTTGGGTGACAGTATGTCCCTCCCAGAAAGACCCGTAGGAGCGACCACAGGTAGTTGCAGAAGATGACCTCCCAGCTCACGACCCTTCTCGATGATCGTAACGCTGTATCCAAGTCTTGTCAGTGCAAGGGCTGTTTCTATACCAGCAATGCCACCACCAATCACTGTCACATGTCGAGGAACTTCCTTCGTCTTGATAGAGAGAGGCTCAGACAGTGCACAGGCCGCCACGGTCCCTCGGATCATGTCCAGGGACTTGTCTGTACTGGACGTGATGTCAGGATGCACCCATGCCGAGTGCTCGCGAATGTTCACATAGTAGACTTGAGTTGAGTCTAGAGACTTGGAGGTGAGATACTGCTCGATCCTGGGTCGAATCTTCTGACTGGTACAGGCGGCAATAACAAGTCGTGGATTCTCGGCCACCAGCTCACCGATTCGCGAGAGACCGGTCTCCTGACAAAGTGAATCATGAAGGTCTACACTGCCTGCAATACCATCTTTTCTGATCGCTGTCCTCAGAGAGTCGAAGTCAAGCCTTAGAGTGTTGCCGCAAGTACACAGGATCACGTTAGGTCTAGCATCTGTCACTGAGAACTACCACCTCTGCTCTGAAGAATCCTGCTTACAACCGCCCTCGCCTGGGTCACACTCTCAGGAACTTCGGCAGGGCCGAGCGCGGTTCCGCAGGCGTAGATGCGATCACCAACGACAAACTCATCGAGTTGAGTCGCATCCTTTCGGGAAACGAATCCGCTTGCCGATCTGAGGCCCAGCATGTTCACTAGTTCGGATGTCCCCTCTGATGGCTCGAGCGCTGATGACAGGACCAAGAGGTCTGTATGTATTTTCATGAACTTGTTGAGTAGCGAGTCGTAGACCACAACCAGCACACCGCCACCCTCCGCCGGAGAAACAGAATGAACCCGACCTCGGACAAAGTCGGCCCCGTCTAGCCTCGCCTGCAGGTAGTATCGCTCGTGTCGTTCGTATGTACGAATGTCCATATACACTACAGTGACTCTGGAGCACCCTCGCTCTGCCAGAGCTATGTGGGCATGCTTGAGTGCGAAGACACAGCATATCTTGGAACAGTAGGGGTAGTATCGTTCATCCCTACTACCTACACACTGCACCATCACCATCTTCTGGACTGGTGAACCATCAGATGGTCTTCGCAGGGCCCCTCCAGTAGGACCGTTGGGATCTAGAAGACGCGCAAGCTCGAGCTGTGTCACAACATCGGGAATCCGGCCATATCCGTACTCATCCATGTTCTTAGGCTGCATCTCGTGATAGCCTGTTGCAATGACTATGTCCGACACGGTGACCGTGTCTTCCCGTGGTTTCGCAGACAGGTCGATGGCCCTCGTGGGACACTCCTTCTCAGCCTCTCGTGCAGCCCCATCATTCAGCTCTGGACGATAGACGACTGACTGGGGTTGACACTGCGGGTAAGGCAGGACAAATGCTCTAGACTTCTGAATACAGAGACCACACATGGTACATTTCTTGGGATCAACATAGATGGGACCAGACCGCAGTCTCACCTCGAACTCGTCACGCTTCCTGCTGACCGACACGACTACTGTGTCTGTCCTCAGATCTATGTTGGGTTGATCAACCATGGCGCTCCTATAGAAACACTTTCTGATTCCTGGTCTCCATCGGTTGCCCTCGAAGCAGTAGAAACAGTCGTCTGTGGGGAAGGCCTTGTAGAGATCTAGTGCGTTGCCTCCCGCCGAAGGCTGCCTGTCAATCAGGATAGTCTTGACACCGGAGTCTGCAAGTTCAACAGCGGCGGTCAGTCCAGCCACACCTGCTCCAATAATGAGCACGGGGTTGGTCACTTCTCATCCCTCTCATCCGGTAAGATGCTCAAGGATCGGTACAGCGGAGACTCTGTTCATACCGAGACCGACCTGGTTCTCGTCAAGACCCATGGCCAGCCCCAGAATCTGAGGATAGAACAGGACTGGCAGGTTGTACTCCTCACCGTAGCTTTGTTTGAGCCCGAGCTGCTGAAGGTCCAACTGGTTGCCACATGCAGGACAGACCACTGTTGCAAACTGTGCGCCGTATTCCTTCATGGATCTTATCTTGTCTCGTGCGAGCCTGATTGCAAGGGGCTCATTCACGGGCAACACTGTGGCTCCACAGCACTGCTTCCACAACGGGTAGTCCACAACCCGAGCCCCGGTGACCTCGACCAGTTCGCGAAGTATCTCAGGCCTGAACTCGGTAACATCCTGGGGGCGAAGTAAGTGGCAACCAAAGTGGATCGCAATGCCCACACCATCGAGGGGTCGTGCTATCTTCTTCCGTATCTCATCAAGACCAACATCCGTATAGATCGCCTCGATTATGTGACGGACCCGTATCTTGCCCTCCACCCTCAGGCCTTCACCTGCAAGCTCCTCGTTGACAGATCTCATGTCTGACTCACTGTGCTTCAGATGGTGGAGAACATCCTTCAAAGAACCAAAGCAACCATTGCAGGGAGTCACAATGTCTTTGCCGTTCTTCTCTGCGATGGCCAGTGTCCTTGCATTGACTCTCAACCACCCATTGTAGTCCAGTGCCCGCAGATTTGGGCTTCCGCAACAGGCCACACCTTCCATGTACTCCAGATCAACGCCGAGAATGCGGGCCACTGCCAACATGGCCGCCTCGTAATTGGGATAGTTGGCTGGGACACTGCAACCCATATACAGATTATACGTGGGCATCTAAACACCTCCCCTTGAGATCCGCCCTGCCCTAGACTGTATGAGAATTCTCTTCACATGCTCAACCGAGAGACCGGGCACAGAGGGCTCAAGCCCAAGATCTTCTCTCTCCCAGTCTGCAGTCACTGTATACAGCTGACCCTTCTCGACAAGCTCTCGTGCAAGCTGTGCAACATTCTCAGGTATGAACCCGGCCTCTGCAGCGAGGTTCTTGCAATCGAAGAGTATGTCTGTGATACGAACTTTCTGAGGGCATCTCTCCTGGCATTGGAAGCAGGTCAGACACTCCCAGATCTCTCTTGAAGAGAGTACCTCGTTTCTCATTCCAAGTATTATCATTCGGATAAGCTGATGAGGCTTGTAGAGCCACTGGTTGGCAATGGGACAGGCTGCTGTGCACGTCGAGCATGCAAAACATGCACTCAGTTCTTCGCCGTTAGGCATGTTACGTATTTGATCACGGAAATCGGGATCCAACTGCGACATGTCAATCGGTTCAACCAACGTCTGTGGAGGCGTCGGTTTCTCGGCGGTCTCGGTCATTCAACTGGCACCACTGGGATTTACACGGTTATACAATCCTGTGCGGGAATCTCGCCCATATTAAAAGCTTGCAGAATGAGCTGACTTCGGTACTGCGGCATGTCGGAGTCTTGATTCAGAGAAGATGGCTGTTGACTAGCTGGAACAGTCATTGGAGCCCTGTGCAAGGGTCTTCAGAACTTCAGAGAGACCAGAGTGCCCGAGTTGCAAGGCGTCACTTTTAAAGCGGATGCGACGCCAACGGACTATAATCCAAGTTGAAGGTGAGACTTGTGTCAGACGCAACGGCCATGAGGGCCTTTAACAGAGAGCTTGCATCCGTCGTAGGTAGCACGGTCGTGGTCAGCACAACTGCGGGAAAGACGTATACAGGTACGGTAAAGGGGATAGATCAGAGCACTCTGAGCATTGTCCTTTCCGATGTCACCTGTCTTGAGGACGACTCCAAGTTCCCAAGGATATTCATATACGGGCATAGCATTGTGTCGTTCTCTCTCTCTGAGAAGGAAGTGAGTCTAGAAGGGCTTGCAAAAGAACTTGAGAAGACATTTCCGCCAGGAGGAGTCCGCTACTTCCCAGATGTGCAGGCCATTGTGGTCATGAACAAGATACGAATAACGCCTCAGGGAATTGACGGCTCAGGTCCGCTCTATGAACGTGTTGCTGAGATAGCCAAGAAGTGGATGGAGGAGCACGGCATCACATTTTGAATGCCCGAGAGGATGGGTTCAATGCTCCGCCCAGAGCTGACACGGTCATGTCTCTCGATCACAATAGGCGTTTGAGGCCCAGTTCGTCGAGGCTGTATTTCTCAGCCTTAGAGCGTGCAGTGCTACGACTAGGCACCAACCTGTCAACGGGTTTCAATCGGTCTTCCCAAGAGCCCCCGGTACTGACAGGGAACTTTCCGACAGGTCGAACATCAACCGACCGTCTTGTTTCGACTTGACCTATGGGACCTGAGAGCAGACCCAGCTCTGCCAGCCGTTTCTGACCTATCGTTGAAACTACGGTATCTTCCTTTACTCTCGGGAGCAGCTGTGGACTCCTGACGCCTGTCAGAATCAGCATGACCCGGATGGTACCAGTCAGTCGCGGATCGATTCGTGCACCCCAGATCACCTGTGCATCGGAGCTCAGTCGTTTCGAGATCAGTTCCCCAATCTGATTCGCCTCTGACAGTGACATATCAGGACCACCTGTGATGTGAATCAGCGAACCGGTTGCGCCTCCCCACTCTACTTCTAACAACGGGCTGTTCAGTGCGTTGTCTATGGCCTCTTGGACTCGGTTCGTCCCAGTGGCTTCTCCAAGCCCAACCAGTGCCACGCCGCCATTGCAGATGATTGACCTTACATCTGCATAGTCCAGATTTATGAGACTGGGCATAGTGATGGTCTCGGTAATACCTTTCACCATGGCGGCGAGGACCTCATCCGCAACCCCAAAGGCTTCTTCAAGAGGGAGGTCCGGTACCAGTTCGAGAAGTTTCTGGTTATCAATGACCACGACCGTGTCCGCATTCTCCTGTAGCTTCGCGAGACCTACTTTTGCCTTGTCGATGCGTGCCCTCTCTAGTGCGAAGGGCATCGTGACAACTCCGACGACAATCGCATCATTACGTTTTGCAATCTCTGCAACCACCGGGGCACTGCCTGTTCCAGTGCCACCACCCATACCGCATGCAATGAAGACAAGGTCAGCATCACGCAGTAGCTCAGCAATCTGGGGTGCTGACTCCTCGGCTGCAGCCTGTCCCACATGAGGATATCCCCCTGCACCCAGTCCTCGCGTAATTGTTTCTCCGATGAGGAGTTTTCGGTGAGCTGTCGTTACTGCCAGATGTTGCCGATCTGTGTTTATTGCGATGCACTCGGCTCCTTGGACACCTATTGTCATCAGCCGCTTGATTGTATTGTTTCCCGCACCTCCGCATCCAACAACGACGATTCGGGCCTGACCTAGATCGCGTCCCGATGTTGTACCTTGCTCGACTCTCTCATGCTCCCTGGCAGCGTCAATAAATGTCTTCAAACAGATCTATTCCTCCTCGAGGTTGACATTCAGGAACAGCTTCTCCCAAAGCTCTCGTTTCAACAGATCTCTTATTGCGATCCTGATTGTTTCCGAGCGAGTTGGGTAGGTACCTCTGCTTACAAGTTGGTCTATGTCGTTGACTATCTTCTCTGGGAGATGTACTGCAATTAGGCGCATTGTCTGTCCTCTAGTCGAAGGAGGAGGTACGGACTTTTGAATGTCGATATTACCAGCGCATGCCGGTCAGGAAGAGAGGACGCGGGAGCTGTAGGGAGCATAATGCTCCCCCAGCTCGGCTACCTTCGACGCCCTGTTCTTCTGGCTGCAATGTTACCGACCTTACGGCCAGGTGGAGCATTTCGACTGATGGTAGATGGTTTGCTCGGCGACTGATGAGAGCCGCCTCCATGCGGATGCGAGGCTGCGTTCATCGCACTACCACGGACAACGGGCCACTTGCGAGCCTTCATCTTGGTGTGATGGTAGACTTTGCCCGCCTTCAGGAAGGGTTTCTCAGGCCTGCCACCGCCCGCAACTACGCCAATGGTAGCCCTACAACGTGGACTGAACTCCTTGTGGGCACCACTCGGCAACTTCACGACGGCCCTGGTCTTGTCGACTGAAACGATCGTAGCATACAGTCCCGATGACCGTACGAACTTCCCTCCATCCCCAGGGCTGCCCTCGATGTTGTATATCGGCACACCCTCGGGAATGTGTTCAAGCATCAGAGTGTTGCCAGTGAAAACTAGGGCATTCTCACCGCACTCGATCCTGCTGCCCACCTGGATTCCCTCTGGGGCCACCATGAAGTGGGTTCCAGACTCACCCTCGTACTTGACCTCTGCGAGAGGTGCACCCCTTCCCGTTTCATGGTGCAGGCCAACTACCTCACCAACATACGTCTTGCCGGGAGCCCACTTGGGATGTTTGGCGGGTGCAATCCTTCGATGACCAACATTCTGCCACTGGGAGGTTCCTCTTCCCTTACGCTGAACAAGTAGTGACTTTCCCATTCACTGCACCTCCTTAGAATATTCCCAGCTTTGTGGCGACTTCTGAGGCGCTGTACTCAGGGGCAAGTCGCACGAATGCCTTCTTTCGTCCATCTGGCATCACGAGGGTATTGACCTTTTCAACAACTACGTCGTACAGGCTCTCAACCGCCCACTTGATCTCGTTCTTGTTGGCGTTTCGAGCAACGTAGAACGTCAGCCTGTTCTGCGTTTCGACTGCCTCCAGACTGGCCTCTGTGACTACGGGCATGACTATCACCTCGTTCGGATTCCTCATCTTGAAACACCTCCCATGAAGAGAAGGTCCTTGCCAAGTCGTTCCATCGCGGACTTGGTCCACACAGCCAGTCTTCCGGGATGTGTGCCAGGGGCCAGTAGTTCAGCATTCAGGGCGTGCACTTCGGTGACATCAACACCGGGGATGTTACGTGCTGCCAGACCGATGCCACGGTCCTTCTCGACGACTATGAGCACGGACTTGGGGACCTTGAGCCCGCGTCCACGCACCTTTCCCTTTCCAGCCCTAATGGATCTACCATTCCGGGCACGCTCCAGATCCGGACCAAGTCCGAGGGCGGAAGCAATCTCCTCTAGCTTACTGGTTGTTTCGACGGTTTCCAGCTCGTCCGAAACAACAAGAGGAAGCTGGGGAACCTTGTCAATCTTATGGCCACGTGCACTGACCAGTTCCCTGTTTGCAGTAGCAGCGATTGCAGAGCATATTGCAAGGCGTCGTTCCTTCCGGTTTATCCTCTCCAGAAGGACCTTTCGCGCCTCTGGGGGATGTGCTTCTCGACCACCCACTGTGCCCGGTGCAAACCCACCTCTGTTTGCGGCTCTGGTACCAGATCCCTTTATTCGTGGTATCCTCGACCGACCGTGTCCAGTCTGCCAGCTCTCTGCAGTGTTGCGCTTGCCTGCAAGCTCGTCCACGCCATGAGGCTGGTATCTTGCAGAGCGAAGTGCCAGTACTGCTCTCTTGATCACATCAGGACGAAACGGCGTACTGAACTGTGGTGGAAGTTCAATGGATGGACCCACCTTCCCATTCAAAGAGTATGTCTTGACGTTGACCATCGCTCGTATCCCCTATTGTTTCGATGAAGTGCTGATGTAGCTCACCTGTGGAGCTAGTTCAGTCAAGTGTCGTCCAGGTCTGATGGCAAGCCTTAGCCGGACTGGTCTCTTGACAGCGCCTGGTACCGATCCCTTGAGCATGACGTAGTCGCCACGTACCACACCGTAGTTGACGAAACCCCCACGTGGGGTAATCTCCTCACCACGTTCACCAATCTTGAGAACCTTGCAGTTGAACACCGTTCTGGTGTGAAAACCGGTCTGGCCGGCTCTTGGAACCGTGTACCGGATGTTTGTAGGAGTCCATGCACCCAGACACCCGACACCACGCTTGGTCTTTCGGGCCTTGTGTTGAAGAACACTCACGCCCCATCGACGGACAGGACCCTGAATCCCGTGACCCTTTGTGACTGCGACGACGTCAACCATCATGCCCTCGTTCAGGACATCCGCAACCCGGAGATCCTTGCCCAGTATGCTCTTTGCATACTCGAAGGCCGCGGCGACGTTGGGGCCTCCTACCTTGTACTCGGTGATGTCTGGTTTCTTCTTAGGTACCGCGGCAAGGCGCGGCTGAGTATGGACCAGCATCCGGATCTGAGAGAAGGTTCCTAGCCTTGCTTCAAATTCCTTCAGCTTGGCTGCATGATCGTAATCCTTAGGCAACTGCAACGTACTACGGAGGTCTTCGGAGAGAGTTTCAGCAAGAACCTCTGTTGCGAGTCTTAACCCGTAAGGCGTTGATTCGTAGCCTCTTATTGAGAACGGACGAAGAGGGGGTACGTCGATGACCGTTACTGGAATCACAGTTTCCTGACCCTTGAATGGACTCCGTGGATTGTCCACCGCAGCCACCACATGGGTCATTCCTGCCTTGTACCCAACAAAACCCATTAGTTTTGCAGCCGAGCCACCATACTCAGGCCAGTTCCTTATCCTTGGTACAAACTTGGAAGCTCTGCCTCGCGGTAAGTAGGCCAGACTTCCGTGCTTAGGTGCATACTTCTTTCTGTGTGCCATTGGAAACACCACTTGTTTGTACCGAATGGCCTGTGGACTGGGCTATTCGTACTGGAACGTCGCAACTCTTGCCACCGCTTTTTAAGCTTCCCATTCAGCAGTCGAGTTATGTCACCGGATGCTCATAGAAGCCCCGTCTGGTCACCTGACGGCCGAATGATGAGTTGAATAGTGCCAGACTGATTGTGATGGCCTCCTCGAGTCGGACAGTTTCAGTACCCTGCCCCTCTACCGTGTTGATCCAGATATCGAGAACTGAACGCAGCTCGTCGAACTTTCGCTCAAAAATCTCACCCACACCTTTGTCAGGTCCACCAAACACCATCACAATACCTCTGGACACAACCTCCCTCAGATACGCTTCAGACTCGCGGAAGGGCCTACCCCTTCTTGAGAGAGCAATCCGAACAGCAGAAGTTTCTTGCAGGCGGCCTATGAGATCATGCTCAGTTTCAACCTCGTAGCCCAGATAGACATCTTGTTCCGAATAGTCTACCTCGGACAGCCTGGTCTCAGGAGCAGTTGACACGACCCTAAAGAGAGTGGGTCTCTGGTCGCTGACAGGACGATCGTATGGTACTGGATCTGCTAGGCCTATGTCAACACTCCCGCGTCCAGCTGGAAGACCCCAACGGAGGTCTCCGTTGGAGAGTGCCTCACTGGCCAGGGGATGACCACGTGTCCTCAGCGGAGGAATCAGACCCGCATACCTCAATACGTCAGTCACTGGATAGAGCCTCTTTCGAAGATATTGTGGTGTGTTGGCATATTCGAGAATCAGGGTCAGTAGATCCGAATCGCGAGAACGCTTCGACTGAGTGGGGCCCGTCTGGTATACCACAATTCGATCGACCTTGAACACTGATGCAGCACGTGCTATTGTACCGGCACGGACCGTCTTCTCTCGCAGATCTCTGCAATTTGTGAGTGAGGTATCGGGAATACACATCTCCAGCAAGCGGATCCCTCAGAGATCTAGAGTGAACCAGATTGTTGTTCGGTCAGACTTCATCTCAATCTTTAGATTCGCATATGTCATTGCCTTGACCTCCGTTTTGGTGACATGACGTTCATGGTCTATGGATTCGCCCCACACATTGGCCTTCAGGTACCAACCCTCGTGATCCTCTGCAATCTCAACCACCTCAAATCTTGA
>JAWAQK010000056.1:0-14439 GCA_038893995.1 Candidatus Thorarchaeota archaeon
CCTTACGGAGCCTGACCCGACACCATGAGTCTTGATGGCCTCGATGGCGGCCTCCTTCAGCTTTGGGTGATTGGTCAGGTTGAGGTAGTTATTGCTGCAGAGCATTATGACCTCTCGACCATCTACCTTCGAGATTGGTGCGCTGGGCCCCTGCAGCTCTCGGATCTTCCAGTCAAGGTTCTGTGCTACGAGCTTCTGATACTCCTCTCGCATCCACGAAGTCGGGTCTCTCTTCATTGGTGTCACCTATAGCACTATAGATCCAGCCCTTATGGCTGGGCCGATTCGAGGCGCGGTCAGTTGTGCCTTATATCCCATTCGATAGGGGGTCAAGTTGACCGCGTCTGGCAGGCGCGTCCTCTAGACGAGTTCCTTTGCCTCTCTGATCCATGCCTCGACGTCCTTGAGCGTTATCTTGTATCCCCTGGGCATCTTGACCTGGCCCAGCTTCACGGCAGTGTTGATGCGCTCTAGGAGTTGGGCAGGATCCGCACTGGCAAGTTCCTCGAGGTCCATGATACCTCCGCCGTAGACGATGGCCTCGGAGTCCTCCTGAGACACCGACTCCATCCATGCAAACCTGGCTGCAGCAACCCACCTCTGGGCAGTGTCATCGGAGACGCCACAGATCTGTGCAAGCCTATCTGCAGGGGTCTCAAGGATGTCCTGCATCGTGAGTATTCCGTTCGATCGCAGTGCCTCGATGTTATCTCGGGTGAGTGTCTCGAGAGTTTCGATTGGGATCTCGGTAAGTTCTGCTGCCTTCTTGACGGCCTCAGGGACGTACGCTTCACCCTCGGCGGTGACAGCCTTAGCAGTCTCAGCAACCTGTCTTCTGTCAGCAGCACTCTTGCACACGACTCCCACGACGGGCACAAGTAGCACAGATGCAGCCAGAGCGTCTGTCTGACGTGTAGACAGAACAAGCATCAGCAACACGCCGGCCCCTAGTCCAACCGAAAAACATCTCATGATGGGGTCACTCCTAACTGAACCTGTTCATTCAGAGTGCTGACATGAAGATGAATCTTTGTAGTCGGCATTCAGACACTGGCCATACTAGGGGTTCTCCTTCGGTACCTTAGTCTTCTCTCTCCTTATGGCAAGATACATCGGAATGACTGAGACGGGATACAACGTCGTTGCCAGCGGGAAGTAGAGGATCCCAAAGTCCACGATGTTTGAGAAGATCCCCATGGCTAGTAGTAGGGATGTTATCAGTGTCCCTGTCTGTCTGGGAAATGTCCACATCACACGGGTGAGGGCCCAGAGTCTTCCACGCCTGTTTGGTGTGATCTCTCCCATGAAGAGTGAGTTTGTCGCAGGACGTACCATATTGGCAGTTGCCTCTCTCACGACATAGAAGACCACCATGACACTGAATACGGGCGACATTACAAGACCGACTGCGAGCAATGGTGTGACCATGTAGAGCAGGAGGACTGTCTTGAGCTTGCCTATCCTCTCGCTGAACATCCCCACCGCCAGTGTGCCCGACGCGAGTGAGATGTTGGCCATCGCAGCAACCGACCCTAGAACGAGCTTGTCAGGTGTGAATCTCGCATACATCCACGGTATCAGGTAGGGAACGACCATCCCCGAGGCCATTCCCATGATGGCCTGGCTCAGACCGAAGAGCAATGCCGTCCTGAAGTCCTCTCTGCTGGTGTGAACCACCTCACTGGTGTGGTCTCCGCTCTGGGTCTTTCCCTCTCTCGCCTCGATGCGGACAAGCCATCGTTCTGTTGAGAATCCGAGGACTCCTGCAACGACACGAGCGCTCCCCATCATGAAGAATACAATCATGTATCGGAGGACCTCAGGCTCGATCCATGGTGATGCCATCTCGTCCAGCAGGTAACCGCCCACGAATGGTCCCACGGTCGCAGCAAGTGTGGCTATCGATATCGTGAACCCGTAGGTCTTGGTCCGTTCATCCTGGTCACGAGAGTGGTCTGCAATCATGGCCTCAACAGAGCTTACTATGAAGCCGTCTCCGACCCCCGTCACACTGTAGACTGCAAGTAGCAGGATCGGATCTCCAACAAATGGCAGTATGAAGAACGCAGACCCTGTTATCAACCCCCCCACCATTATCGATCTGCCCCTGCCCTTCACGTCACTGAACATGCCCGTCAGCGGGAGGAAGAGTCCCTCCGCATAGCCTGCACCGGCAACGAGGAGTCCGTAGAATGACTCGTCTCTACCGATGGAGAGGACAAAGAGCGGCAATACGACTAGCCTGAGTGCCATGACCAGTCTGTTCAGGGCTGTCATGACGGACAGCCTCCACATCTTCTGAGACAACAACATCTCCGATACAGCGTTGTAGTGATTCTGAGGGGACATGGCCTGCGTCGATTCTGCGGTCGAAGTTTCTGAGAATAAGACGTTACTGTTGGTGCACTGTGGTCTGACACAGCACCCTGGATCCGCTGTCTCGGAGGGCCAACGATCCACCGTGGAGCGGGTCGCGACAGGCCCAAGGTTATTAATGTACTTCCGCGACGTATTCCGTCGGGATATGAACAATGCACTTGCCCACCCCTGGTTCAGGGTTCGATCGGAGTAGCTACATTCAGGTACTCCGGGAGAACCTCCCCATGAAGAGATACGTGTCTCGGGGCGACATTCGTGACAGCATTGACATAGATGGTCCTCATCGGGACGCAGACATGGCGATCTACAGGCTCATCCGGCTGACTCGGTCTGACCATGCGGCGCGTTTTCAACCGATACTGGGGAGCGCAGGCATGGGCAAGACCCACCTCTACTGGGTACTCAAGGATCACGAGAGTGACGAGAAGGTGGGCCCGTACTCGACCGTCTATGTGCCGTCGCCGCCCTCTCCAATTCGGGTCCCGCTTCACTTTCACGCATGCCTGGCGGACGAACTTGGCGACGACCTGTTCAGCAAGGCAGCGGCATCACTCGTCAGCAGATACTCCCGGGACATCGGACCCATGGATCTCGCTCGTGTCGTTCAACGAGCCGTGAGCGACCATGCAGGTGTCGCCTCCGATGCCGTCAAGGTGCTACTCATCTACCATCTTGACGAGGGCAGGCGAGTCCTTGCTAGGAGATGGCTACTCGGAGATTCTCTCAGTCAAGAGGAACTCGATGAGCTCGATGTGAGGATGATACTAGAGGATGACGACGTCACTCTTGCAGCAATTCGCATACTGACCCATGGATACGATCGTCCAATTGTTCTATTCATAGACGAGATGGAGGGTCCGTTCAATACTCACGGTGAGGTCGGCGAGAGGCAGTTTCTCGAGGTATTGAAGCGCATGTACAATGAGTGTAGGAACATTGTGATCGTGGCCTCCTGCCTGACCGAGATCTGGCCCAGGATCTTTCAGATGGCTGATGCTCCGATGCGTTCGCGGATGGAACCTCCCATTCCGCTGAGACCCTTCACCAGAGATGATGTGCGCAGCTTTGTCGAGAAGTCAATGATGCTGTACTGGACGGAACAGAACATGGAGAGCCCTCCAGATACCATATTTCCACTGACTCCGGACGACATCGACGAGGCGTTCCGACACTCGAAGGGAGTTCCGCGTGAGGCGATCCGTCACATAATCCACGCACTCGACACGATCCTGATTGGCAGACTGACGACCGCTGTTGCTCCCCAGGATGACCACGTGATCAAGCTGACATCATCCGTCGTCATTGGTGCAGTCGTAAAGGGCATACTGATCGTCGGAATAAAGATGGGCGCGCAGGTCAGACTCAAGACAGCATCTGGGGGCGGTGCAAAGCAGGCCTCCGCAATAGTAACAGTGACCAGGAACAGTACGAAGCGCGATGTCATCGTTGATGTTCCGACCGTCAAGGACTGGGACCGTAGTGGGGGTGTGGCCGCCTTCTACTCAGCCCAGCGAGTGAAGCTCGCGATCGAGGAGGGGCAGGCTGAGATGGGCGTAGTTGCCATACCCGAGGCCACGAAGGGAGCAAAGTTTGACTCTCTCAGTGCAGAGCTCGGTCGCAAGATGTTCGTCATCAGACTCAGCTCGAGTGATGCAGTTCGACTCGTTGAGTCGACCAATAGGGCAACACTCGAGGAGCAGTTCAAGGGTCCCTTTATGGACCTGATAGGCAGCCTATTTGCGGTCTGAGGCTGGCTGTCCGGGCCCATGGCGGTCCCTGTTGAACAGTCCTATTGTCAGATCATCCCTCAGTGTGCGGTCCTGATGGTCTATCCCGGCCATTGGATCTGTCGTCGCTATCCTGCTCCCTACAGACGAACTCTGGGACTATGATGAGTATCAGCATGATTGACACGACTACTATCTTTCCCTCCAGTGTCTGGACAAACAGGCTCACCTGTCCAAGTTGCGGGATCACAAGGACGACCACGCCAACAATGTCTTCTATGGTCCTGTAGCCCGAGTCTCTCGTCGGGTTGGCATCGCCCTTGGTGTAGAAGTAATAGGAGCCGTCCACAATTTCGATCTCGACCACTCTGTGAACGATTGGAGCTGTTGGATGCCAGTCCGCCGTATAGACTACGATGTCTCCAACGGAGATCTGTTCAGCCGTCCTTCCCTGGAGGATTAACAGGTCTCCCCTGTACAACGTCGGCTCCATCGACCCACTAGTCACGACCACCAGGGGGCTGGAAGTACCCATCGCAATGGCAAACAGCCTGAGACCCCCTAGAGTGACGAGCACCACGACAGCAAGCAGAACCAACATCTTGATCAGGTCTGACCGTTCTTCCCACTTTAGGGCAACTTTCAGGCGCTGCATAGCTTGACCGAGTAACAGGTCGGCTGGTCTGCCTAATAAGGGTGCATCTTGGTGGAGCATCGGTCCTGACCTACTTGAGGTGGCCGGACTGGTCTTGGTCAACGGTGGTATCTCTTCTCAGCGCTGTCGATCATGGAGAGAATTCTTCTTGCATCCCCTACGGCATGGGGTACAAACGAGGCCACTTCCTTCGGTCCGGAACCGGCCTTCTTGCTGAAGAAGTCCCTGAGCATCCTCAGCCTCTTCTCCTCTGAGGCTGCTGCCTTAGCAGCGTCAGTTGCGGAGGGATAACCTGACTCTGGGGTCTCAGATGCAGTCATCACGTACCACTCGTCCGGACTGACCCGTAGTGCTATGATCTCTGCCGGGAGATGTTCCATGTTCTCACGGAACACAACAGCCTCTCCCACTGACACATCTCGGTCAAGGGCTGCTCTGCTGCCGTCCTCTCGGTCAATGAACTCGACAAAGTCAAAGAGTACTCTCTTGGCCGCACTTCTTAGTGTAGCAAGGTCCGTCCGAACAATAAATCCGCTACTCGGAACTGCACTCTTGCTCATGCAACATCTCCTGGTCGTAGCAATGCGTCCAGTCGTGTTTAACTCTTACCAATATGTATTGCACCAGGGGTACACTGGTGAACCGTCAGCGAGCATCTGTCTGGAGGTCTCGTGGTGGTATCATGCTGACAGTCTGGCGAGTTGCTCCTGCGAAGACTGTCACGCGGTCGTCTTTGAAATACATCCCAAGTCCACCCAGGTACGGTTCTCTGTCCTCTGGCGTCAGTGCACGGAAGTACAACGCTCTCTTGAGTGACATAAGGGAGAGGTCGTGTGTCACATGTATGTGCAGTACCCCCTCTGACGCGGCGAGGAGCCGTGTCACAGTGTCGTCCACGAGCCTCCTCGCAAAGTTCTCGTAGGGCTCTATGCCATCTCCAAGCTCTCCGTCTGCCCACCTGTTGACAAACTCTGTGACATTTCGGCCGTCCGGTTGAAGGTGTGACCAGACTTCCTCCTGTGTGTAGTCCGGAGAGAACAGGCTGTCCAGCGTCTGGACCGATTCTACAGTCCCCCCCATCTGAGTGATACCCTCTGAGATGGCCAGCGCCGTGTCGTAACACCTTGGAACAAAGCTGGAGTAGACTGACACAGTTCGGCCGGGAGGAAGTCTTCGACCCATTTCCTGCGACATTGACAGGCCGATCTCTGTGAGACCTCCTGACAACATCTCCTGGTAGTCCTTTATTACCTCTCTGTGAGAGTGTCTCAACACTAGTGCGATTGGGCTTCCAGCGTCAATACCTTCCGTCCACTCCACGATGGCCCTGGCGCTCGACAACCAATCAAGTGTGTCCCAATCTGTGTTCATCATTGCTGAGGTAAGACCAGCCGGTAGGATGCCCTTATTTGAGTATCTCTATGTAGCCGTAGGTGGCGAGGAGTGAACAATCGACTGTTGAAGATGCAGTGCCCCTCGAACAGGCCCCATGAGGGACATTTGACAGTACTCTGACCCTTCCGTATGTCTTTAAGCCCCTTGCGTCGTCTGATTGAAGGGTATCAATGTTCGTACGCATGGTCAGATCCGATGGTATTGCTGCACATTCGTACTTTGTCAGTTCACGGGGAGAGGCAGCAGTCATAGACCCTCGACGTGATGTTGGCATCTATGTGAGTCTCTCTCTCAGGACTGGAAGTGAGATCCGATACATCTTTGAGACTCACAGGAATGAGGACCTTGTCACGGGTTCGCTCGAGCTGAAGCACGTGTTCCCCTCGGCTGAGATATGCCACAGCAGGGAGACCGACTTCAAGTATGGAGACCATAGGTTGTCTGACGGAGACCAGTTTCAGATTGGTGACACAGACATCTCATGTATCTGGACTCCAGGTCACACGGACGACAGCATGTGCTATCTCTTCGGTGACTCTCCGTCGCCCCAGGACGCAGTGGCTCTCTTCACGGGTGATACACTGTTCGTGGATGGAGTTGGTCGGACCGACCTCGTGGATCCAGCCAAGGCAGGTCTGATGGCAGACAAGCTATACGACAGTCTGAGACGGATTCTCGACCTACCTGACGGAACACTTGTGTATCCTGGACATGGGGCAGGCTCAGTCTGCGGTGGGGGCATATCGGACCGTGAGGTCTCAACGATCGGATTTGAACGGACCCATAATCGTTGGCTGATGCTCGATCGTGAAACGTTCATCAGGCAGAAGGAGAGCGAGAGACTGACGCTTGCACCCTATTTCAAACACTGCGAGAGACTCAACACTGTCGGCCCACCTCTCCTCAGTCAGCTCGGACCTGTCTCGGTACTCGATGGTCACACTGTTGCCAAGTTCGCCCAAGAGGCAGGCCACGTGATCGTGGATGTCAGACCTCATGAACAGTTCATCTGGGGTCATATTCCCGGTTCAGTCAGTCTGCCCCTTGGCAACCTTGGACTGATCGCCGGATGGGTACTCAGACCCGAGGAGCGATTCATACTGATCCCAGACGCAACAGAGTCTTTCGGAGCCGCACGAGCCCGGCTTGTGCGACTGGGGCTTGACGGAGTGATTGGCGTCCTGCCAGGGGGAGTCGATGCCTGGAAACTGGCCGGCCACCGACTCGACTCCCTGAAGGCCTACTCTGCAACAGAGCTCAAGTCCCTCGTTGGATCAGGAGCGATACAGGTCGCAGACAATCGTGAGGAGCACGAGCTGGCCGGAGGGCAGATAGAGGGTTCGAGATCAGTGCCGTTGACTCGACTTGTGGAATCCATGTCCCGTCTTGACTCAGGTCGTCCAGTGGCGACGGTCTGTCCGTCAGGAGCCAGGTCCACCGCGGCTGCAAGCATGATGAGACGGCTGGGCCTCGACGATGTGGGTGTACTTGTTGGAGGGCTGAAGGGATGGATACAGATGGGGTACCCCCTGAGGGGGTCAGCCATTCAGAAAGAGTAGAGGCAATCACTCATGTCTGCACGAGGCTGTTCCGGCAGGTCGGATGTACTGGCACGTGAGGGAATGGTTGCAACATCTCAGCCGCTCGCGACACAGGCTGGCATTGCAGTCCTCATGATGGGAGGTAATGCAGTAGATGCTGCGGTCGCAGCCGCGGCCGTGCTCGGAGTAGTCGAACCATTCTCGACAGGATGCGGTGGTGATGCGTTCGGTCTTGTTCACGAACCCGGTGCGTCACGACCCATTGCATACAACGGGTCAGGCATATCTGGCTCAGGCACCACACTCGACGAACTCAGGAGAAAATACTCCAGTATCCCGGCCAGGGGCGGACCCCCTGTCACAGTGCCCGGGGCCCTGCATCTCTGGGCCACCCTCATCGACCGTCATGGGGCGCTGGAACTTGCTGACGTCCTCCAGCCCGCCATACGTTATGCGAGGTCTGGCTTTCCTGTGTCGCCGATTGTCTCTCGCACATGGGCGTCCGCTACAGGCGCTCTGGTCAACGATTCAGCGAGACGAACATTCCTGAGGGGGGATCGGCCTCCAGCGACAGGAGATGTCATGTCCAATCCTGACCTTGCAGTCACGTACGAGAGGATTGCCGAGGAGGGCGTAGATGTCTTCTATCGGGGCGACATGGCTGAGAAGATTGTCGAGACAGTCCGTGAGCATGGTGGCTTCCTGACAATGGAGGACATGAAACGACAGACCACCGAAGAGACCGTTCCCATCTCGATAGACTACAGAGGCATAGATGTGTTCGAGCACGGCCCCAATGGTCAGGGGTTTGCAGTCCTCGAGATGTTGCGAATCATGGAGGAGTATGACCTACCGGCATTTCCCCTGTACAGTCCCGACCGTTATCACATCATGCTCGAGGCCAAGAAACTCGCCTATGCGGACCTGTATCAACACAATGCCGATCCACATTTCTACAGGGTCCCTCTAGATATGCTGCTCTCCCGGGAATATGCCAAGAGGAGGCGTATGAGCATCGACATGACCAGAGCGATGCCAATACCCTGCTCCGGGGTTGGTGTCGCGTGCGATACCGTATACCTTGCAGCCGCAGACGCGTCTGGCAGGGCGGTGTCCCTGATAAACAGCCTCTACATGGCGTTTGGCAGTGGTCTAGTCGTACCCGGTACAGGCATACTGCTTCAGAATAGGGGGACCCTGTTCTCTCTAGACCCGCTTCATCCCAACCATTACGCACCCAACAAGAGACCATTCCACACGATCATCCCCGGAGCCCTCTACAGGGATGGTGATCTGATGGGAGTCTTCGGGGTCATGGGCGGTGATCATCAGGCGCAGGCCCATGCTCAGGTAGTGTCCAATGTGGTCGACCATGGTCTCGGTCCACAGATGGCAATCGATCATCCACGCTTTCACCATGACCAGGCCACAGACACGCTAGTCCTCGAGATGGGTCATCCACGTCGACTCCTGACCGAACTCAGGAGACGCGGTCATAATCTCATCCCCAATGAGGGTAGGCTGTTTGGCGGCGGTCAGATGATACTGAGACAAGACAGTATCTGGGTGGCCGGTTCTGACAGGAGAAAGGATGGACAGGCGTGCGGTTTCTGACGGCAGACTGAAATCTGTCCTCTGTGTCATTGATGGCGGCGAGTCAGCTGATGAGTCAGGACTACCGAGAAGAGAGCGACCTGCTTGGTGTGCGGAAGGTTCCGCGTGACGTATACTGGGGCGTACAGACACTCAGGGCCATAGAGAACTTTGGTGTCTCGAACATTCCCCTGAGCAACTATCCTGTGCTCGTGAGGTCTCTGGCAATGGTCAAGAAGGCATGTACACTTGCCAACAGGGACCTCCAGCTCCTGCCCGACGACTACTCGTCTGCGATAGTTCAGGCCTGCGACGAGGTCATTGGTGGTGCACTGCTGGACCAGTTTGTCGTGGACATGATGCAGGGAGGCGCTGGAACATCGACAAACATGAACATGAATGAGGTGCTTGCATCGAGAGCCAACGAGATACTTGGCGAGAGTAGGAACTCGCTTGAACCGGTCAGTGCCAATGACCATGTGAACATGAGTCAGTCCACGAACGACGTGTACCCCACCGCTGTCAAGATCGCCACGATCTTTGAGCTGAATGGTCTCTCGTCGCGGCTTCAGCTGCTCACCGAGGAGCTCGACAAGAAGGCAGAGGAATTCAAGGACCTGCTCAAGATAGGGCGCACCGAGATGCAGGATGCGGTCCCCATCACACTGGGTCAAGAGTTCTCAGCGTGGTCTGCTGCACTGAAGCGAGATCAGGCTCGGATAGACTCGGCAGTGAGAGTCCTAGAAACGCACAACATTGGTGCAACCGCGATAGGCACCTCCCTCAACGCTGACCCAGAATACATACTGCTTGCCGAGCGCCACCTGCGAGAGGTGACGGGCATAGAGGGTCTCACCAGGGCAGAGAACCTCATTGACGAGACTCAGAACTGTGATGAGTTCGTTCACGCGTCGGGGCTGCTAAAGGTACTTGCAACAAACCTTGCCAAGATCTGCGGCGACCTCATGCTGCTATCGTCAGGTCCCATCGGTGGTTTCCGAGAGATATTCCTCCCGCCCATGCAGCCCGGCTCTTCGATAATGCCTGGCAAGGTCAACCCTGTCATATGCGAGATGGTCATGCAGGTGGCCTTTCAAGTCATAGGTCATGACCACGTGATATCGATGGCGGCCCAGGCGGGTCAACTCGAGCTCAATGCGTTCGGTCCCCTGATTGCGCACAACTTCTTCCAGGCACTCAAGTTGATGAATAACGCTCTCCCCATCTTTGCTGAGAAATGCGTGAGGGGAATACGCCCGAACCCCGATGGGTTGAATGCGGTCTACCGTAGTGTTGGACTTGTCACAGCACTGAATCCCGTACTCGGCTACAAGGTCACCAGTCGGATCGCTAGAAAGGCCTTGGAGAGTGGGCGCCCGGTGCGTGAGATAGTCCTTGAAGAGGGACTGATTGACCCAGACCTCTTGGAGCTGCTACTCTCTCCACGAAGGATGACACAGGGTGGACTGCTCGCGCACACCCGACTCGCGACTCGGGGTGCCACACAGGGAGCCGATCCTGGCAGGGCAGATCGTGGACGCGGGTGACACCGGCCGGGGGTTGACCGAAGACGCCCACACGATCCGACTCATGACTGAATCGCCCAGGTATGTTCGTCGGACATGAGGAATCCAGTCCCAGTCCGCATCATGTCGGACAACTGGCCGAATACATGCACTTTGACGGAATATGTGACTCGAGATCTCCGATGGCTAGTGGCATATTGCCATCGAGAATGGTTGGCGGAACCGCCCGACTGCAGGAGTTGTGCCACGTGCCTCAGGCCGGTCCGCCGGTAGACCCGTCATGTCTGTCACTGCAGTACCCCTCGCATAGGCACCGCAGTACTCCTCCTTCTTCTTGGCGTGCCTCGGGATCAAGACTGAATCCCGCGCGGGCGGCGCTAAGGTCCTGATCGGACTGCGCTCTACATCAATTCTGTTGTGTGGCTCGGCACACTTCAACCAGAAACCCTAAAGAGATTGATCTCCAAGAGTCACGAGACGAGCACCCATGGCGCAGAAACCTCAGCCCCGTGGTGGGGATGTAGTCTACAGAGTCCTCTCCCAAGACCTCTACTCGACTGCCCTGCATGGTGATCAGGTCGGCATAAGACAAGACGAGCAGTGGAGGGCCAAGAGTAGGCAGTTCACATCGGATGCACGGATCATCGGGAAGATTCAGGAGTCCGCCCGGTCCAAGCCCTCCGAGAAGCTGAGTCCCCTTACGAAGACTGGCTTCATCGTCATACGCGAATCGACCTGGTCACAGGAGAAGGACCCAAACTCCCGTCGTCTGACCATGAAGCTGTTCTCGAGCAGCGGAAACTGGCTGGCATCGATTGAAGAGATGCTGGCTGAAGAGTATGCTGTGAGCTACGTGTCTGGAGTACCGCAGATTGTGTGTTCAGTCCTAGTCAGCGGCAGCGACATCGTGACATACATAAGGCAGCAACGCCGTGGCGCAATGGCCGTTGAGGGGTATTCGTTCTATGTGCCGGGGCCAGACGGTTCATTCCAGGTGTTTTCCGTAGTCGGCAAGAGGGCCACTGCTGGAGATGACTTCAACGTAGTCATGCTCGAGAACGAGGTGGTGGTTGCAGAGATCGACAGCAAGTTCGGCGATGTGGGCGGAGAGTTCGTGGTCAGCATCAAGGACTCAATATTGGCCAACAATGATCTCTTCGTTCGGGTCCTGCAGTGTTTCTCACTGGTCGTGAGATACAGGAAGGAGATCTGGAACAAGATAGGACGTGGTCTTGAAGAGTGGACGAAGGGAAAGAAGCGGCCGATACAACATAAGTATGAGGTCAGTCTCTTGGCAAATCCCCGAAGAATCACCCTGAAGAGAGACGAGCTGGAAGAGGTCTGAGGGGCTGCGTCCTCTATCCTGCGGTCCCCTGACTCCGGCGGTCTCCCGATATGACTCCGTCTAGAATGGCAAGGGTCTCTTGAGACTCCAGGTCTGGTGTCTCCATCAAGATGTCGCGAAGCCGGGTGCAGTGTTCCAGCAGCTCATCTTGCTTCAATATATTGTCACTCTGACGTACGAGTGTCACGACATTCGTGGCATGCCTGCCGATACACTCTGGCGAACGGGTCACGGGTCCCAACCTCCAGTCCCTCAGCTCCTCAAGGTAGGCGATGTTTCGGTCTAGCAACGATGTGTCCGTGTGGACCGAGCTGTGGCCAGTCACCATGTAGTCCCAGTCCATCGTGGCATAACCCCGCAGAGTAGCAATGTATGTGCCTATGTCGAGTGAGTTGACATACGGAATTGGGTACTCCACGTTGTCTCCCACGAAGAGCACCCGGTCCGACTCATCAACGCAGGAACACGAGTCGCTGGTGTGCCCCGGCGAGTGGAACAACCTGATATCAGCTGTCAGCCTCAGCTCGTTGCTGAATACCCGATTCGGCGGGCTGATCAGGACTCTTCCTCGCATGTGCGCCGAATATTGAGTGAGTGACCTCTGTCCCTCGTTCATGATTCGCTCCCGACATTCAGTGTGACCGATAATAGTGGCGTCCGTGAACAGGCAGTTGCCCCAGTAGTGATCGTAGTCCGCGTGAGAATTGAAGACATGGATGCGTGAAAGTGTTGCGCCAGACTCTCTGAGGTGTTCCAACAGGGCAGCCATCGGCTCAGGTCCAACGGATGTATCACAGATCAGAGTGATCCTCCGGTCAGCTATGACGTACGAGTACATCTCGTAGGGGTCTGAGAATCTGAAGACGATTCCCCTGTGGCCAACGTACTGAACGTTCACTTCATTCTCAGCTCTCGTTCGAGGCACATGACACCGTCAGTGATCTTGCGCCTACTTGATTCTGAGTATCATTCTCCTGTGTGGACTCCCCACGGCACGAGAGGACCCTGTTGTGGGTATCATCACGTCCTGGTGGCAGATCAGCAGGTCCAACAACCACGGGTCTATCGTCTCAGGTGACGATATGGCTTGTGTTCATCCCCTGGCTCTCTGGGCATCTACTCCAAAGTAGCCAGACGCCAGTCGTCCTCTCAACTGATGAGTTCCACGACACGCCTCCTGAAAGCTGCGTATTCAGAGACCATAGGGGCCCCTGAGATGAGCGACTCTCGGAAGTTCGACTCAAACTCCAGCTGTAGCTGCCTCAGAATCTGTCTGAACCTTACGGTTTCTTTGTTGACGACGAGCAGGAAGGTCGTCAGGGGACCAGTCTCGACAAGGATCTTTGCATCCCCATGATCTATTCGGTGTAGCTGCTTTGAGCTGGCAAGCAGCTCTTTCATGAGTGATAGTATTCCTGACATGGCCGATCCCACCAGTTCAGGATCGAGACCAGAGGCCTGCTCACGGAAGCGATGCAGAAAGATCAGGACTCCCTGTTGATCAAGGACGATCATGTCGTATGGTCGCGCTGCGCTTATAGACAGCAGTCGGGGGTCACTGGCCACTGCCACCGAGACCAGGAATAGGCCCAGCGAATACGGCAGGACCCATGTACCACTCAACCATTCTAGACCTTCTACGCTCTCGAGTACGACCCCGAGAGGTCCTGCGACGATCCATACCAAGAAGCCGAGGAAATAGAGCCTGGCGTATCGTCTCTGGACACTGGTGAGTTCACTCCCCAAGACTGTGCGGCCGTACACCAGTATCTCAACGATCAGGATGGCGAATGCCACTGCCTCCAGTGCACTGACTGTGGGGGCGGACCAGGACTCCTCCATCAGCTCTCCCATCAACGCTGCTCCTGCAAGGGCCGTTACGACATATGATCTCACGGGTGCAGTGTCGAACTGGGAGTATATGATGGCGAAATACCAGCATAGGAAGCCTCCCACGACGAAGACAGAGAGCAATAGGTTTGACATCCAGATGGTCTTATCAGATATCTCCAGTCTCCAGTCCCTGAATGGCATGAATGTCTGGTCGAGTATGAGGTCGACCGCCATTGCGAAGAAGCAGGTGACTGCAATGCTGTATAGTAGCGCCGGCAGAAGGCGGCTGCGATACCATGACCTGACTATCACTGTCAGTGCCATCAGGCTGAAGATAAGAGGTACCGCGAGATACGGGACTAACTCAGGATTCTGCATCTGGTGTCTCCTAGTGTTTTCTCCTGTAAGGATTTCGGGACTCCACTCATATGTCTAGCTGTTGTCT
>JAWAQK010000057.1:0-14385 GCA_038893995.1 Candidatus Thorarchaeota archaeon
TTGTTGTTGTTCGTGAACGTGCGGCGGGCCGCCGAAGAGGCGGGCAATCAAGCGCCAGCGCACGTGTAGAGCCGCACGGCCGTGTAGGTGGGCAGATTCTCATCCCAACCCCGAGGAAGCCTTGCAGAGAATCGCCTCGTCAGCTCGTCTGCTAGATCAGGATACGATTCGGCATACTCTCTGAAGCGTTCTCTCCAATCTGCTTCGAGTCGCTCACCACGAGAGACTGCTTGGCGAAAGTGCTCGAGCACATCATCCGGTACGAAGAACCACGGCTCAGTAGGCCAGCGGAGATGATTCTTAGCCGCAGTTAGCTCATCGACACCAGGGGGAGATCCATGACACTCCTCGGTGTTCTGCTTATTCGGTAGACCATAGCCGATGCATGTCCTGCATAGTATCAGGGAGGGACGTGGATCACGCAGAGCTGAATCGATTGCCCTGCGAATCAACTCTATGTCATTGCCGTCGGTGACCCTGACTGTATGCCATCCCTGGGCTGAGAATCTGGATTCCACGTCCTCGGTGAAAGTGATGTCAGTTCGGCCGTCGATAGAGATCTCGTTGGCATCGTATAGTACGGTGAGCTTTCCAAGACCGAGATGGCCGGCTATTGATGCCGCCTCCGATGATATTCCCTCCATCAGGTCACCATCACTTGCAAGCACCCAAGTACGGTGATCGACTACAGTGTGTCCGGGACGATTGAAGAGCGATGCTAAGTGCGCCTCAGCTAGCGCTAGACCGACTGCATTCGCAAAGCCTTGTCCCAGTGGTCCAGTAGTCACCTCTACACCAGGTGTCACTCCACGTTCAGGGTGACCTGGGGTCTTACTACCCCACTGCCGAAAGCGCTGAATCTCATCCAGGGACAAGTCGTAGCCCGTCAGATACAGGAGAGAATACAGGAGCATTGAACCATGGCCTGCTGAAAGCACGAATCGGTCCCGATCGGGCCAGTCAGGATTTCTAGGGTTGAATCGGAGGTACCTCGTCCACAGGGTGTAAGCCAATGTCGCCGCGCCCATGGGCATCCCAGGGTGGCCAGAGTTCGCCTTCTGTACGGCATCGGCGGACAAGAATCTGATTGTGTTGATTGCACGCTCCTCGAGTCTACTGAGACTGGTCATTTGACACTGCTCCGTACGGTTTGCGAGTCGAGCCCTAGTGTTGGGAGGGGGCACAGACGGGGATGGGCGAAATAATACCACCTTTTTTGGTTGTCGCCTTGCAGACTCGATAAACGAAGAAGAAAGAGGGGGGAAGGCGGTGAGAGCCTTCCCTCAGGTACACTACTTGCGGAGCTTCAGTGCGACAGCGACTACAACGATCAGGACGATGCCACCTATCAGCAGAGTGGAAGGATCTACCGGCAGTCCAGTAGTCGAAACCACACCGAGCACGGGGTCGTACTCAAGCGTGCTGTTGCCGAAGTATGCGAATGCGAGATAGATGGAGGTTCCAGCCTCCTGACCGGTTCCCTCACCGTGCGATGCTCTGACCTGGATCATGTTCTGTGCTGCTAGAGCTGTCTCCTCGTACTGCATGTATCCGTTGCCAAAGCGGAATGTGGTCTGCTCACGGTAGAGGCCACTGGGAGGCCGTGTTCCCTGGTTCTCACCATGATTGCTCTCAGTCACAGTGAACTGAAACACAAGCATCGAGTCATCGTAGGTCCATTGCCAGCCTGAGATGATCAGGTCGAACTTGAACTGATTCGGAGCGCTGACAGACATGTGAACACGGATCTGGACCTGTACGTCAAACGGTGAGAGTGGGGGTAGCGGGCCATAGGGATTTCCCGGCAAGTCCGGACGGGGATCGAAGTTCTGCGTACTTGTGAAGTTGAAGTGGATCGCGGTGACATTCCCGTTGGACGTTTCTGTCGAGAATCCACTGAACTCCCAGTTAGTCGATGGCAAGGCGAAGACGGGACCCACAATATGATCCACACCAGGAGTAAAGACTGCATCAGAGTCTGTGTCGCTGGCCTCGAAGATCTTTACGAACATGACGTGATAGTTCACAGTGGGATTCACAGGGCTCCAGTAGTGGAAGTGGGGCACCTGTCCTGCGGCAGTCACCTTGACTGCGAGTTCGCTCGTTTCGAAGGATGCAATCCCAGCTTGGTAGCGGTACTGAAGCTGACTTCCCTGTGCCGACACAAGCGGCACACAGAGCGCTATCATCGCGATAGCAGCGAGTGCAACCAGAGTTGCTTTGTGTGACTTCATGACATCACCGACGACCACTTAGTGTAGAGTATTTATAGCAACCATTAATGAGAATCGGAGGACTGTGTATGCAAGGAGAACCATAATTGGCCATGGGCAGTCAATTCGATTTATGAAACTTTGAAAGCTCGTAAAGAGGGATCTTACGTCTGAAACTCCTCACCCGTCTTCTCATAGATAAAACCTTTCTGAAGCAGGTCATTCAATATACCTGCAAAACCCGGGCACAGACTCCAGTGCATCTCGAAGCGGCAGGACTCGCATGTATGAAGTATCTCGAGAGAGCGTTTGATCATGAGCAGCGAAAGAACAGCAATGTAAATTGAGAACAGGACGTACATCTCTTCGGGGGGCATATTAAATGGAAGTCCATCACGTAGAAGTATGCTAGTCGTAATGGCTCCGAAGGAGGTACCCAGGAGGAACTTCGACGCCCCCTTTCTCTTGAGAGTTTCTGCAACTTTTCCCAGTGACAGCACCGCATAGATGGCCGTGCCAGCAACGCCGCAATAGAATAGCCATCCGACACTCATAGGGGGAGTAGTGAGAAGGTATAGTGACAGGAATAACGATAGGCTGCCTGCGAAACCAAGACTACTGAAGAAACACCCAATGCACCAGTTGCGGCCTCTCATGCAGAACACGTGACCTGCGTATGGTAAACAGACGGGATGGTGGGAGGTCAGAAAGGAGGACAAGACTCTCAGAAAGGTCATTGGGCGACTTATTATGAGTGTGAAATTCAGTGCAAACGATCTGGACAGCAGTGAGGGGGGCGATGATTCGTCAGGTATCGGCTCCTCGACTATGTTCCACCCCCCATTCACACTTGTATACCCATATCAATCCAATCTGACATAGGCATCGAGCTCATATGGTGGGCAGGAAGTATAGTAGGAAGGCGAGTCCACCAAGGAATACAAAGACTATTACAAGGAATATGATCACGATTAGGATGAGTGAGATCAACCATGCCACAATTGCACCGCCCCATCCAACCTCGTGCCTGCTCTTGATGATGTACCATTGAACAATAATTGCAATGCAGCCACCGAGGATGGGAATAATGACTAGGAGATAGGTCAATGCCATGAAGATAGCTGTGACAAAGGTCGTTCCGAACTCGCGATTCCGACCATTCACAGCACCTAATGCAAATCCTAAGACCAACGCATTGACTATCAGAGACACGACAAACAGTAAGATAGGTAGCGAGAGCACCAATAAGAGCTGCAATGCCGACACCTGCCGTTTCGTGTGTTCGCAAGGACCCTAATAACTTTACTGACCTCAGGGCAGGGTGGACATATCTAATGCGAGAAACAGAAGACCGTCATCGGTCAGGAATGAAAATTGGACGCAGATCCCACGTTCATAGGTGACTAGAAATGACAACACATTGGAGAACGGCAACAGCCCAGTCACTACGTCGATGACAGAGGCAAACGGTTTTATCTGATGAGGGGATAAGATGAAACCCCGTTGATAGGAACTAGCGTGAGAGGATGAGAAATGTCAAAGAACTGGATGCAGACAGCGGACTGGAAATCGGAGAAGCACGTGCCGGTGATTGACATCGAGAAGATGGGCAAGGGAGTGTTCAAGATCATCATAACGGTAGGCAAGGAGATACCCCATCCCAATACAACTGCGCACCACATTAAATGGTGCGATGCGTTCTTCTGGGCGGACGGCGACAAGTTTCCGGTTGAGATAGGGTACACTACATTTGATCACCATGGGGAATCGGTAGAGGGCCCAGACAAGAGTGAGATGTACTCAGAACCATACGCCGCCTTTGTGTTCAAGACGGAAAAACCGGGTCTGATAATGGCAACATCATACTGCAACATTCATGGACTCTGGAAGTCGGAGAGGAGACTCGAACTCTAGCGAGGTCAGTAACTCTCTCTAGTGGACGCCGATCCCCTGCTTCAGGGGAGTAGTCCCAGCATGAGTTACAGCGTCCATTCAAGAGCTCAGACCAAGTCGGTGAATCATGTGTCTGAGAGAGCGATAGTGGTATCCGGGCGTCAGTAACCGATGAGTCCAGGTGAACCAGTTTCCAGACTGAGAATGCCTAGCGCTGACCCTGGGTCCACCAAACCGATCTCACGAAGTTGAGGACACCTATATGCTTATAGATGAGAACTTGCTGCGTTGCCCCCAACTACAGGAGTGTTGCCACTCTGAAAGTGTGGGATAGGCATGAACTCAACCCTCTACATGGCACTGGTAGCAATCTTCACGGCTCTTGTGATGGTGGCAACTGTTGTAGTTTCGATCCCATTCCCCACGAGTACAGGCTACCTCAACTTCGGCGACACATTGGTAATGACGTCTGGATTCTTGCTCGGTCCAGTTGGAGGGTTCTTGGCCGGTGGGATCGGCTCGGCAATGGCGGATGTGAGCCTGGGATACACACACTTTGCACCCATAACCCTACTTGTGAAGGGCACGGAGGGCATGATCGTGGGCTTCTTCAGCCGTAGGTCAGCAACTGCAAGTAGAATTACTGCCACAGATGCCATGGGGTTGTTTCTGGCAGCCGTGACCATGCTTCTGGGGTACTTCACATACGAAACCCTCCTGTTTGGATATCAGGTTGCGCTGGCGGAGTTGTTGACGATCAATATTCTTCAAGTCTCAGTCGGTGCTCTGGTGGCGTCGCTCATAGGTCCAACTCTGCGTACATACGTACGTTCAATTCTGATTGGAGAAATGTCTGGTGAACAGTGACGTCCATTGCAGAGAAGACATACACAAGGGTTACGCGTATCAAGCAGATCTCGACTCAGAGAATGTTCTGACCAAACGACACCCTGTGAGGGTTGCAAAATATGACGGATAAGAGAAAACTGTTGATTGATGTTCGGCAAGTCGAAGAGATAAACAAGTTCCTGATGCAGGATGACAATCCTCTTGTAGATGGTCTACTGGAGATCATCGACAAGTACGGAGGCGTCGATCAGATCAATCGATTAGCACGAGAGGCACGCAGACTCGAGAATCTCATGGCAGCACTTGAGAAGAAGCATTCTCCGTTCGTCAAGGATCTGAGATGGCTTGAGGATCAGCGAGAGAGAGAGGCCTTCGTATCCATCTCAGAGTATCGGAGAAGGCTGCTCGGACCCGAGGCTGAGTCCATGACATTCAATGATAGACTTGCGGTAACCCTCGAGATAAGTGCGTGTCAGTACTTCCCATGGCTGATTGAGGAGGCAAGGGTTGCAATTGCCAATCAGGATCTCATGCCCGGCCGCTTCATCAGAGTAAGAAACATGAGGGAACAGGTAGAAGATGATCATATCGCCGCCTTTGCCGCTGCAATGCAGATAATCGGCTCGTCCTATGTGGAAACTCTCGATACGAAAGGGACTATGCCGGGTCCTGATGGTGCCCCACTGAATGTTCACCTAGGCGGACCAGACACGATCACAGGATACTTCGGCGGCGTGGGAATGCCCAATGATCTTCCGTTGAGATGGGTGGAGGAGTACCTGCACTACTACACACGGTATGGCATCAGACAGGTGCTGAATGTAAATCCTGGAACCATTCTCCTGGGGTACCTAATGCACAAACTGGGAATAGATATCGAGTTCAAGATATCGGTCTTTGTTGGGAACGACAATCCCTTTTCATGTCTATGGACCCTGATGACGGCAAAGCTCTTCAGCCGGGACGATGGAACGACACCCCTCTGCGGCTTCAACTTGTCGAATAGTGTGAACAACGACACCATAGAGAGAGCAAGCTTCATTCGAGAGTGTCTTGGACTAGAGGATGTTGTTCGTATCGAGCACCACATAACCGAGACCTGGAAGAGCATCGTTCGTCAACCCTACGATCGACTTCCCGAACTGGTTGAGATTGCTAGTCGGGTGCCAAACATAAGTGCAAAACACGAGGGCGGAACACCCGAAGTGGAGAGAACTCGAGATCATCCAAGTGACATTCTGGACTACTTCAAGAAGAAGAGCGACATCGAGGCACACGGGGAGATGCCTTTGTTGTTACGAAACTACTTGGACAAGCATGATGCTGTCAACCGGACCGCTCGGGAGTTGACCAAGAGAGGACTCACGTTCGTCGCAGCGCCGCTCCTTCATCGCAATTAGGGTTCTAGCTGGTGCGCACAGTCCGACAGGGACGCTATCAGACCTCAGTCAGGTACAGGTCTCGATGACGAAGAGTGAACCGTGACAATGGGGTGTCCACTTAGGCCTTGGCATCCGTGACGCTCAGCAGGCCCAGACAGATACTATTCAGCAGGGTCTGGAACTACATCCACTGCTGGATGTTATCGTCGTAGATCTTCTGAAGACGTTCCTTGTGGAAACGCTCCTCCTTGGCAAGAGTTTCGAACACAGACCTATGTGATGACTGAGTAGTCAGTTCTGATAAGACCCTGTAGAAGTTGTACGACGCATCCTCTCGCTTCATGGCAACTATGAGAACCTCCTGGGGGGTTGCATTTGCCATGAGAGGAATCTCTAGAAGGTACTGACTCAGGTCGAGACGCTTGATGTCTTCCGCGGTACACCCAAAGGTATCACAGACTCCACCCTTTAGAGCCGTCATGAGTTTCTCCTTATGCATCTTCTCTTGACTGGCAAGTTCTAGCAGGAGCTTCGATGAAGACTTGAGCTCCGCCCTTGCCGCGGACTCCGTATAGAAGGAATAGGCCTCCTCTTCTCGTTGAATCGCCAGGGATATCAGTTTCTCAAATGAGCCTTGTATTGTTGACATGGCAATACCTCCTCTTGTCAGTCCTAACCGTCCCCGCTTTAAATGCAGTGTGATGGTTCCATGACTGTGACAGATCCGCCAGGAACAGCCGCCAGCAGAACAGAGGCCCTCACCGTGCTCTCGAGTGAGCAAACAAGTGAGAACGATCAGTGGCATACGGGTGGCTGATGGTTGCGTATCTCATCACTTATATCCTTACCACGACCAGTCTGAGGATGAAAGGGCTTAATCCTCCGAAGCCCTGAATGTAATCACTTTCGGGCCACCCATGCTGTCGGACCGAAAAGGGGTGCTGAACGTGTCATGTACTCCACTGCTTGAAACAAGGGGTCTTCGAGTAGAGGTCAACGGTATACCAGTCCTACGAGGGATAGATGTTGAGTTCTGCGCGGGTAAGGTATACGCGATACTTGGGCCTAACGCTTCAGGAAAGTCCACCCTGGCAAAGACAATCATGGGACTTCCTGAGTACGAAGTGAAAGGAGGAGACATACTATTCGACGGTGCTTCAATTCTCTCGAAGAGTATCACCGAGAGAGCGCGAATGGGCATTGCACTAGCATTTCAGACTCCACCGACCATACCCGGTGTGAAGCTGGATGAGTTCATCTGCCGAATATGCCCAGAGTACTCATGTGGGCGGGCACACGATCATAAGTCGGGGCTCTGCGAGATCAGACAAGAGATCTACGAGGACTTTGAGCGATTGGGGATCGCGAACCTTGCCCATCGAGACCTCAACGACGGATTCTCTGGAGGAGAAGCGAAACGGAGTGAGCTCTTTCAGGTCCTCTCGATGCGTCCCAGGATAGTCTTTCTGGACGAGCCCGATAGTGGACTTGACTATGACTCGCTGAAGGTCGTAGGACGGGAACTCAGGGCGATCAAGGACAAGGGTCAGACTACAATGGTCATAATAAGTCATCACAGGTATATCTTGGAGTTTCTTGAAGTAGACAGAGTGTACATACTTCAGGCGGGCAAGCTTGCATATCAGGGTACCGTAGACGTCATCCCGGAACTTGAAGCAAAGGGCTACGATAGGTTTCTAGCTGAAGTAGTGTCTAGCTGAAGGGGGACTATCGAGATGGGCAGTGGTCGTAGACATGATTCCGAAGCTGAATCTGACGGGGCCCCGACCAGAAACGACGCCGAACTGTCGCAATTCGATTTCGGCGGGTACGAGGAGAATACAATCGAGATGAGGGATCTCTCCGAGGAGGACAGAAAGACTGCCTCCGCGGTTGGCTACGGACTCGATGCCGACAGCAGCGTGGCCGGCACATACATGCAGATAGACAACGAAGGGTTCCTCGCAGAGGTACTGGGACAGCCGAGAGGACTTGAGGTTATGACATTGAACGAGGCGGTCTCAAGACACAGTTGGCTGAAGAATTACCTCTGGAATGCAGTCTCGTCCAGTACGGACAGTTACACACAGGCCAGCAAGCGCGCCAGGTACAATGGTTACTTCATCAGAGCATCTGCCGGAGCAAAGATAGACTTACCCGTGCAGAGCTGTCTGATGATCAAGAGGGGCGGAATCGCACAGAACGTTCACAATATCGTAATTGCCGAGGAGGGTTCGGAGTTACATGTCATCACTGGATGCACAACGCCCGGAGTGAGTGAACCCTCACTGCATATTGGGATTTCTGAGTTCTATGTGAAGAGAAACGCGAAGCTGTCCTTCACGATGATCCATAGATGGAGCGATCAGGTTGATGTTAGACCTCGGTCGGCCATTGTGGTCGAGGAAAATGGCACTTATGTTTCGAACTACGTCATACTGAGCGCAGCAAAGAGCATCCAGACTAGCCCGAGAGTGATTCTTGGCGGGAAACACGCCCATGCTGATCTGTATTCTGTGATATACGGAAGCGGGAGGTCGAGCTATGACATTGGAGGTGCTCTGGTACTGAGGGGGACTGGCTCTAACGGCAGAATCATCTCGAGAGCGATTGCCACAGAGCATGCGGACATAGTGGCTCGTGGCGAGATTGTTGGTGAAACTGACGGAGTCAAGGCAAGACTGGAATGCAATGGGCTCATCGTAAGTGACACGGCCAGAATAAGGGCAATCCCAATCCTAGAGGCACTTGCACAGGGTGTTGAACTTAGCCATGAGGCCACCGTTGGGAGAATAGGAGCAGACCAGTTGAATTATCTGATGTCGAGAGGACTCACAGAGGATGAGGCCACGTCACTTGTGATTGGGGGCTTCATCAGGCTCACATCACCGGGCCTTCCCAGGTCGATCCAGCAGTACATCGACGACGCTATCAGGATGACCATCGAGAAGAGTGTCTAGTCCTGATACACTCGACCATCGATCCACACTGCCAACAGGAGACCAACAGAGTCAGTTGCTGACAAGATGATCATCGAGGGTCTGACAAGACGGGGTCAAGCTGACTCTGGAGGAACGATCTCTCTCAGTTCATTGGGCAGATACTTCCTCAAGATTACTGGAATTGGAATGCTGCCATCTTCACGTTGCAGGTTCTCCATCAGAGCAACCAGTGCACGGGGATTGGCGACCATTGTGCTGTTCAGAGTATGCACGTAGCTCTTCTCGGTGCCACCCTTCGTAAGACGGTACTTGATGCCCAGTCTTGTTGCTTGGTATGCGGTACAGTTGCTGCATGATGCAGCTTCTCTGTAAGTCTTCTGAACCGGCATCCAGGTCTCTAGATCATACTTCTTGGCGGCAACAGTTCCAATGTCACCGGTGCAGACATTGACAATGCGATAGGGTATCTTCAGAGCCTTGAAGAATGACTCAACATTAGAGAGAAGCTCCTCGTGAATTGTCCAAGACTCATCTGGACGACAGAATACGAACTGCTCGACCTTGTTGAACTGATGCACCCGAAAGATTCCCTTTGTGTCCTTTCCGTGCGAACCAGCCTCCTTTCTGAAGCACGTACTTATACCCGCCAGCCTGATTGGAAGCTGCGTCGGTTCGAAGATCTCTCCCATGTACATTGCGGCCATTGGATGCTCTGATGTTGCAATCAGATATAGGTCCTCATCCTCTATCTTATACATCACGTCCCTGAAATCAGCCAGATCAGTCACTCCCTCATAGGGCTCTCGACGCATCATAAAAGGAGGGTATATTGGATGGAATCCCTTCTTTGTCAGCATCTCCAGGGCCAGCATTTGCATTGCCAAGTCCAGCAGCACGAGCTGATTCTTCAGATAATAGAAGCGTGCACCGGACACCTTTGCAGCTCTCGAGATGTCTGCCAGATCCAGGAGCTCAAGCAGGTCCACATGGCTTTTCGGCTCAAAATCATGTTCAGGTCGGCCCCCCCACTCCCTCACTACCACGTTGTCGCTCTCGTCACGACCATACGGAACGCTCTCATGAAGCAGATTTGGGATATTCATCTGAAGCACGCGCAGCTCGTGTTCCAGATGCTCAGCTGTCGCCTCTGCCTCTGAGATTGAAGCGTTGGTGCGATTGGCCTGTTCAACTAGAACAAGAGTATCTTGGCCAGCAGTTTTGAGTCGACCTATCTCTCTTGAGAGCCTATTGCGTTCAGCCCTGAGATCCTGCACTACCTTCTTGAGCCGTCTTAGCTCGTTATCGACTTCGAGAAGACGTTGGAACTGGTCAATCTTCTCGGCATTTCCCCTCTTTCTGAGGTTTTCACGAACAATCTCCGCATTCTCTCTGATGAACTTCAGGTCGAGCGAAGTGGGTGACCTCCTGTGTGAGGACTCTGGAGTGGTGAGGACCACTGGCCTTTTCAATCTCTTGGTCGTGAGCGCCCAAATGCCTGCCTTCGTCGTATGGAGAATCAGAGCTTGTCCTTCAGCAGGCCGAATCCCCAGATTATCAGCAGGATGATCAGATTGAGTGCCAGTACCAAGACAAAGAGGTAGACCTGAGGTCGAAATGTGTAGATCATTCCACCGATGAACGGTCCAATAGATGAACAGACGTACACGAGGAACCAAAACACGGCGAGTATCTTTGAGGTATCCCTACGCGGCAGACTCTTCTGGACCATTGTGAGTATCACCAACCACCAGAGAGAGTCATTGACCTGTTTGAGAACAATGCCCAGGAATGGTAGTGCAAATATCGCTCCTAGCCCCGGCAAGAGGATGTCGGCCTGGGACACAACGGACATTGGCATCCAGTGACTGACCACAGACGACAGCATCAACAGTAAGACAGACACGGGCATCATCGAGTAGATGGCTAAGCCCACACGCCTCGTGCTGTACTTATCGGATGCCCTGCCCGTCTTGAGCAGTAGGGGCACCGAGATCACTACAGGTGTCATGACAGTCAACATAATACCGGACATGTTCACATAGTTGCTGGAGTAGATGAGCGCGCCGAAATGAAACAGAGAATCACTGATTGCATCCAGTACAACAACAACTAGCACGCCAGGCATGGTGACTGCAAGAACACGAACTGCACGAGCATTGGCAGAGAGGAAGTACCTCAGGCTCGTTGAACGTTCGACATCATCGATCGTACTTGATGAGAGAAAGCGGGCTCTGATGAATGCGCAGACCAACATGGCGACACCGCCCAGAACGATTGTGGCCCGATAGCTTGGGGGGAATGGGTTACTCTGCACCAGAGACCATATCATTACCAGAGGAACGATTGCGAATACCTTGCCAGCCTGGAATAGGGAGAGGCCAAGACCACTGTGAGCACGCGGGATATTGTCCAGAATATATGCTGAGGAACCCCCTTTCGCAAGATCAACAATTGAATAGATCATGAGTGCGATTATGATGAATGTCACTTCGGTAAAGAGACCCATTATCATGTAGTATGCGCCAACCATACCGAATGATATCACAGCCAGCCGTTTCCGATCAGTCACGTCTCCCAGGTAGCCTCCCAGCAATCGAGTTCCTGCAGCCATGAATGCCACCATTGAGAACACGGACCCGATCAGTAGAGGCTCCCAGTTCATCTGGTAGAGGTAGAGTGAGATGAGTGAGTCTGTCACAGAGAAGGCACTGAAGACCCAGGATGTGACAAGATACACGCGATAGTTGCTCCACGACAACAATGACCTCAGGGACTGCCTCAGAGTCGGCGGTCCGAGTGTACCATTGTTTGATCGTTCATCAACGGTGTCTTTGCGACCATCTTCAACCAACATGATTTTTCCCTCTACTCAGTTCGGCCTGAACCGATAGTCAGTACTGCAATGGCAGTCGGCTCTGATGAATGGTCCCGCACAACATGATATACTCCCACCTCAAGTTCTACTGGCTACGCGATGTGCCCGTGAAAGACACCACTATCTGGAATGTATCATAGGTAGAGATCGGTTCACGCCAGTGAGTTCCACTAGGTCAAACCGCATTTCATGCATCAAGGACCTGCAGCACGAAACATTGAGGAGAGATGAGGAACATCGACTGTTCCTCATCATCCCCTTTGATCCACCTCTCATGCCTCAAACACGAGGACCTTCACGGTCCCGTCACGGGTCGGTATCGCAACCAGACGATGAGTCCAGATGTCTGCTGTCACCAGGACGCACTCGGGAGCGCACTTCGAGGCAATGAGATTCTTCACTGCAAGTTCCAGGTTGAGAGCTGTAAGCCGAACTACTTCGGGATCCATCACTGGATCTACCTCGCGTCCTTCGACATGTGATACACCGACCAAGTCCATGCTTAGTTCATCCAATTGTTGTTCCTCCAATGACTTCGCCTCACTTGTGGTGTCGTGAATTACCTTAGAATGGGAGTGGGTCTTCACCTGGTACCGGTACCATTCCGTTCATTCCCTCCTTCCATGCTCTTTGAACGCCCCCCAACTCGTACGTGAGGAGAGATCTACGGTATCACGGGCTCTGTTGACAACCCGCGAACCGCATTTTGCGACATCCCTGCACACGTGGCTCACTATTGAGTCACAGGACGAGGGACTCAGGAGTACGATGATTCCAATGTCGAGCTGGGCAGCATGACCTAGTTGGTTCGGATCAGACATGGTAGAAACATCTCTACGCATGTTGACGGCCCATGGATGATCCATGAAGGCGCTGTATGTAACTACGCTCAGGACTGTATAATAAACAAGACAGAACTTGCTGAAGTCCGTACAGGGCCTGTGCAGGTCATTACTAAGCGATACATGTTCAGGTGCACTCAGCCCCGTGAGTGACGTGAAGGAAAGCGATAGTTCAGGGAGAGAAAACTCTTAACTTTCGGTCGACTGTGTGTAAAATGATGTATGAGGGTACTACGGAGATCAGAACTTCGATTGCTCAGCCAGCTAGCACTTCAACCCCATCAGTCTCAAGAAGAACTCGCACGGAGGCTGGGTGTTACCCCCGCCGCAGTGAGTCAAGTGTGGCGGCACCTCGAGTTGGAGAAGGGTCTACGCGTGAGGGCTGTAGCAAACTACGGTCGACTGGGACTTGTTCTACTGTTTGGCTGGGCAGCAAGTTACGATCGAGACGACGACCTCGCAGAGTTTCGCAGTTGGGTGGAATCAACTCCATTCGCATCATGCGTATTCTCGTCAATCATGACATCGAGTCTTGACGAGAAACTGTACTTCGAGGCACTGGTCCCAATCTATGCTACTCAGTTCTGGTCCAAACTAGACAAGTTCGCCGGTTCACAGGACGGACTGAGTATCGAATATGACATTGCAAAGACGCTGCATTGGTCTCTGAACATGGGAATATGCAACGGTCATTCATGGGAGATTCCTGATGTCTTCACTCTGTTGGCCTCGATCGAAACTGTGAGTAGCTATGTCGAGGTCTTACCAGGGCCCAATCCCATGGACTTGAGTAGGATAGGACACGCATCACCAGAACAACTGCTACTCGGACTCTGCATCGAGAGGACGTACAGAATGACAGCCACCGAGGCCCAGCGAGTGTTCGAAGAGTTCGAGGTCAGACCTCCTTCTCTACGTACCCTCAGAAGACGCCTCTCGGCCTTCAGAGCGACCGCTTCGTTGCCGTATGTGGAGATAGATAATATCGGTCTCACTCAGAGAGTGATAATATTAGTTGCCGAACAACCGAACAGGAAGAGGGCATCACTAGTTCTTCATGCGGAATCGGGGCATTTTCCAAGTACCCTTACAATATCGGGCGATCGACTCACAGCGCTCGAACTGGGGTTACCAGAGAACTTCAGACTCTCAGCTCTCAATACTCTAATGGCAGAAACCATTGGGAACTCGGCGGATGTGTCCGTGCTAGCCATCCCGGACGGAGTTAAGAGAAAGGGATTAGAGCAGGTAGTGCCCTATCTGCTAAGGAGCCCAGGCGCCCCGATGCGTTGAGACTACTGATGGCAGTCCTCAGGGAGTAGGATTCATGGAGGATACAGCGTACTCGATACCACGGATAGAAACTCCGTACGATGATCTGATGCCAGT
>JAWAQK010000058.1:0-13612 GCA_038893995.1 Candidatus Thorarchaeota archaeon
TTCGTATGCTCGGTATGTTGTTCCTGATGGAACAGATGAATGACACGAGACAAGGGAAGAACGGGTCCTTGATTATCCTCAGATCTGGTGCAAAGGCGATACTCCTTCTGATCAGATCATCTTTACAGATCTCCGTCTGTATCTCATCCAGTGGATCGTACAGTCTAAACATCTCTACTGGTGAGGCTTCGTGATCTGAAGTCTCATAGTGAAGCACATTGCCGTGCTGCTCAACGTAGACTACCTGTCCTACATCTGAACAGACATAGCCGGGCCCCTCGGGGTACCAGCAGAATGTCTGGCCACACTCGAGCGTGTCCCTTAGACTGAAGCGCGGCGCTCTTAGCTCCATTGCGTCAGTGTTGGTGGTGGCACTGCAAAAAGAGTATTGTGATAGAGTCCAGAGTGGCAATCCTCAAAACCACTGACACACATACCTCGGACACGGCTGTGATGATCTACCACTTGTGAAGAGGAAGGATGATCGACTCTAAGGGGTATCTGAGCCGCTGGTGACAGGAGGACTGCGAGTCCTCCCACCGACCTCTCATTGTCATGGAGGGGTGCAGAGTCTGTGCCGCTGTGTTGCAGCCACCCCCAATGGTGACTGACAATCTCATCACGTCTGACAACTTCTAGGTCCCCAGAAGATCGACGTCCACGGCGTCTCTCTCAACGATGGCAACAAGTTCTTCGATATCGTCTAGTGTCAGTATTGGCCTCCCTCCGGGTGAGGACGAGGTCGAAGGTTCTGAACGTGATATGAATGCCCTTATTCCTGACCTGTTTGACTCCTCTACCGCGATCTCTCTAGTGTCAGTGACACACCAGAATCGAGGCATGTCTGACTCCTTCATTCCCTCGATCAACACTAAGTCAGCACGTACACCGAGCAGGGCGTCGTGAATCTCCAGCTTTCTCCTGTGGGTGATCGATGTACAATTGGGACCGAGAAACACCGTGCTGTCTGCACCTGCCCTCCAGTGCCTTCCCGTATCGGTCGAGTCGTCCGGGGAGATGTCCTCTCTTGAGCTCTTGACAGTGGCGACAATGTGCCCCCTCCTGATGAGCGCGTTCACTAGAGCCTCCACGACGGTTGTCTTACCGGAGGCCGAGTAGCCCGACACACCAAATACTCGAAAGCGGCTCACTGAAGTCTCCCACAGACAATACTGGGACTGATGGCTTTAAGAGTGACTGGCGTCACAAACCTTGGATACGTACAGTGCACATTGAAGGGTCCAATCGGATGGTTCAGATATTCAAGACAGTGGCTGGGGGTAGATTGCCGACACAAGAGAGGTTGATAGTATTCATCTTGGTATTCTCGTTGGTGACCGGTGGTACTTCGCTACTGTTCTCGTTGGTCGCCCGTTATCCTCAGAGGATGGCACAGCCCCCTCTAGAGAGTGAATATGAGACGACGTTCTGGGATCTCTCTGAGGCCATCAACGGATCGGTATCAATGGAGGTCCATTCAGTGAGGATCCAAGAATACATGCACGGGGGCCACTCTGTGCGTGTCGTCGAGACCTCTCTCAGCTACTTGAGCAATCTATATCGTGGTGAAGCCATCCGAGTAGGCGGGCTAATGCTGCACAGAGAGAACATCTCTGAGCCCCAGCCATCTGTATTGCTTCTTCATGGATATGGCAGTCAATCCCAAGACTTTGGGCCCATCTTATGGGATCTCGCGCTGGAGGGCTACGTTGTGATGGCAATCGACGCGCCAGGATGTGGCAGATCCACGGGTCCAGCTCTTTCTCCCTTGACGTTCCTGAATGTCACCGATGGACCAACCAGTGCTCATCTGTACTACTCCACATGGGCCGCTGCAAGGGCGGTAACCCTCCTTGAGTCACTACCATTTGTCAGACCGGAAAAGACCTTCGTGCTCGGTGTCTCGATGGGCGCAATCGAGGCAATCATCCTGACCGCGGTCGACAGACGCATCGACGGAGTCATTCCGACCATCGCGGCAGGAAACCTACGGAATGCCCTGCTCTCGGGCTCGTTACTGAACTCTCTCATCGATCCGTCGTACACAATCGATGGGCCCGAGATCGCGAGCATCATCAGGTACTTTGATCCAATTGCGTACGTCCGCCTGATCGAGGTCCCTGTGCTGATGATGTTTGGAACGGGCGACGAGTTCTTCCCTCTGCTCTGCTTCTCTGACACGGTGGAACATGTCAAAGCACCCCTCACATTATCCATCTCTCCCAACTTCGGACACGTCTTTGTTTCAATCCATGTTGCGTTGGTGAAGATGTGGTTGAACTGGTTGACGTCTGGTGATGATGTCGTCCCGCAGATCTCTATCAGCCACACTGAGGTGTCCACACCTGTCGGGGTGACGATCAGAGTCTACGGAGAGTCACCGGATGGTGTTCCACTCTACCTATACTGGCGATCAGGTATGCCTGGTAGTTCGTGGAGTGTCATTCCAATGACCCTCATGGGTGGCCGTTATACGGCGGAGATCTTTCCCCTCACACTCGCTGACATACTGTTCTTTGTGTCGACGTCCCCGTCCGACTCTCTGGCCGGATTCACTACCAGAGTCTTGAAAGCTTCAGGGGGAAGCTATCTGGTACCTGTAGTGGTCGCCCTGTCCACACTCGGACTCACCTACGTCATCTTAAGGGACAGATGGAGCCCCTCACTGCACGATCTGTGGGAAGAGGTTCCCACCTTTATTGGGGCATTCATGATCATCATTGGTTTTGTAGCGCCTTTCTTCAATATCTCTGGCCGGGCAGACATCCAGCTTACGTCATTTGTGGAGACGTACGGTACGCTCTTCATGCTGAACGACTGGCTGCTTCCATCTGTTGTTGGCACTGTCTGTATGGTGGTCAGTATATCTCTGTTCAGAAGAGGACTCTCTCTGAAGATAATGACGTCTCTCTGGCTCCCGCTCCTGTTTGTATTCACAATGGTCCACCTGATGTTCGTCGGTTTCTTCTCATTCCACGGTGCCATGGGTATGGTCCATGATGGCGCCGGGTCATACCTCCTCCTACTGTCCGTCCCAGTGGTGTTGCTTCTCGAGGTCCAAGTGAAGAAGTCTTCAGTCGATGTTCTCATTGGTCCGGAGGACATCGAGCGGTTGGTGAATCCCGCTTCTTCAGAAGACTGATGAGTTGCTCGACGTGCCTCAGTCCTCTCATCAGCCTTCCTATGTGAGCCCTCTGGTTCTTCTGCACATGGATCCGCCGTAGCTCCAGCTCGTGCTCGAGATAGCGGTTCAGTTCTGTCCCCTCTGGATCGAAGTCTGTGAGGATCAGCACATCCATGTCTCTTCCGATCAGCGTTCCGACTATCAACTCTAAGACCTGTTCCCGCGACTGTCCTCTGTGCACTCTCACTACCGGAAGGGTGACCCCAAGTTCCCTGAGAGCCATCTCGTCCCTGGCCCCCTCCACCACTATTATGACCCTGCCTTCACGTTCGATCTCCCTGAATAGATCGATGAGCTCTCGCTCATTGTCTTCGAGCCAGCAGTTGGACCCTGCATGACGTTTCACTGTCTCAGGAGCCATTGGGTCATTCACCTCCGATCAGGACCCTCGGAACAACTTACGGCAGGATGGCAATCTTCATGCTCTTTCCTGCTGACATCATCTCCAGGGCCTCAACCACCCTATCGAGAGGCATTTCACCGGATATCACGACGCTGGTGTCTATCCTTCTCCTGACGATGAGTTCTAGTGCCTGTTCAACGTTTCTTGGGGTCAGATGGAAGACTCCCTTTACGGTCAACTGGCCGTAGTGAAATCGTGACGTATCAATGGTGAACTTGGTCCCTGAAGCTGCACCACCGAAGAGGACCGTTGTGCCGGCATCCCGAGTCATGTCGACCGCCTGCTCCCAAGTGGAGGGCAGACCTACCGCCTCTATCACGACATCAGCACCACGTCCATCAGTCTCGTCCCTGACTACTCTGACGGGGTCCTCCTTGGTAGGGTCTATGACTGTGTCCGCACCCGCCCGTCTTGCAGTTTCCCTCCTGAAGGCCACAGGGTCTGAAACGATTACTCTAGATGCCCCTCTGAGCCTGGCCAGCATGATCAGCATCTGTCCGATCGGTCCCGCCCCGATTATCCCGACTGTGTCTCCGACCTCAATTCCGGCCTCCTCAATACCATTCACGACGCAGGCCAGTGGTTCAGTCAGGGCAGCGCTCTTGAAGTCCAAAGAATCTGGAATCTCGTGAGTGTTCCAACGGACCACTCCGGCTGGGACCCTGATGTACTCTGCAAAAGCTCCATTCACAAGCGTAGACTTGAGTTCTGGACAGAGGTTTGGTCTCCCTCTCCTGCAGAAGAAACACTCCCCACAGGGGGCCGAGTTTGTGGCGACCACGCGCATCCCCCTTCTGAACCTCTCGACTCCTGCTCCAACATCCTCAATCACTCCTGCGTACTCGTGCCCGAAGAGTGCAGGTGTATTCCTGATCAGAATTGGATGCCCACGTTTCAGAGTCTTCACATCCGTGCCACATGTGAGCGCTGCTCCCACTCTGACAAGGATCTCTCCCGGTCCGATCTCCGGGACGTCGGTTTCCTCATATCGGACGTCGCCCACACCATAGTACAGTGCCGCTCTCATTCTTCTCCGGGGCAATCACTCACACCCGAAGGCCCAGTCCCGTCACCGTTTAAATCACTATCTGGCTCGATTTTCAACAGGAATGTTAATCCAGACGGAACAGCAGGTAGTTTCGGTATGAACATCAGAACGCGTTATCCTGAGCGTACGGAGTATTCCGCAGACAGTGAGTGGGATGGACGGACAGGCGGGGTCGCATCAACCAGCAGGGGCCACACGATACGGTTTGACACACCTGCAACGTATGGTGGTCTGGGAGAAGGCATCTGTCCTGACGAGATGTTCGTGTGTTCACTTCTGGGGTGCCTGAACAACACCTTCCTTGATTTTCAGAGACGATTCGAGCTGAACCTCATCTCCCTCAGGCTCTCCGGAAAGGCCACTGCCCGTTTTGGGGAGGGCGGCTACCGACTGCAGGGAATTGACGTCTCTGGAGAAGTAGTCGTTGCAGAAGGCGAAACTGATGTGGCGACCCGGTGTGTTGAACTCATGAAACAATACTGCCATATCTCCCGTTCAATCGGCAGTTGTGTACCCATCACGTACCACATCGATGTTCGGGAAGCTGCCCCGGACTGATGTGTCGTTCTGAATGGCGAATCATTGTCCGGAGCCTGTCCATATACTCGTTCATGTTCCTCCACTGGCCGCCCTGAAAGTACACTGAACGACACTCTGTGCAGAGCCAAAACCTGTCATAGTGAGCCAGTGTCCGCTCGTGTACGAGATTTCTCAGATCATCCTTATCCCTTACCTCTACGAGTATGCCATTGCACTTTGAGCATCTCGATCGAGCTGGGTCGATCTCTGGTTCTATTCCGAACATCACGAAGATCGCGGCTATCTGCTCGTCAACATCTCCCCTGACTAGAGCCGAAACAACACCATACGTTTCTGCCCTCAGGTGAAGTCTGGCGTCTGATGTCAGGAGGATCCGCCCCTCATCTCTGGCCGTTTCCAACAACACGTCATCGTCTGCATCTGGATAGTACGTAGTGTCGTGCCCTGTGAGCCTCAACCAGATGGCTGCCTTGCCCAGCATCCCATCAACGATGAATCTCATACTCAAGACTCCCCGAAGAAGAGCTCTGATGAGTTCCTCCACATTATGCTCTCTATATCGCCAGATCGTATACGTCTGCCCACGCTCTCCACAAGATACTCCGGAACTCGTAGATTCACGAAGAAGCTCACCCACTCAGGCAACGGAAGTACATGTTCGAATAGCGGGTAGTCACTCCCCCACAGGACCCTGTTTGGAAAGACTCTCGTGATTGCGGCCTCGAGGAGCATCTGAAATAGCCTGTTCGGAGCACCAGCAGCATATATCTGCCAGCCACTCAAGTCCACGTAGACATTTGGGTTCTTGGCCGCCACCATCAGTGCCTCCTCGTGCCATGGTATTCCCACGTGCGCGATTACGATCCTCAGCTCGGGAAAGTCTGTGGCTACCTTGTCTACAAACACGGGACGGGCGTACTTCACGTACTTGAACCTCGATGTGAACCCCTGGTGGATCACTACTGGAATCCCAAGTTCAGTCGCGAGCTCATAGTAGGGATAGAACTTCTCATCATCAGGATAGAATCCATTAGGTGGGTACAGTTTCAGTCCTCTGCAGCCTCTCTCAGTGACCGCCCTTCTCAGCTCTCTGATCCCCTCCCCTCCGCGCCTCGGATCAATGCCGACAAACGTGATGAGCTCGGGATGTCCCTCTATCTCAGAGACATGCCAGTCAGTCTTCTCGCTCAGAGTGAGCGGCATGTCTTGAGTCAGGCCGCTGTCGATGGGAAGGATCACGGCCCTCTCTACTCCTGCACATTTCATTGCATGTAGGAGTGCAGATGCGGGCGAGTCTAGGACGGGTTCAACTCCACTCCTCTTGGCAGACAGTATCCGTGCGTCAATGTCTCGCTGACTGAGGATGTGGCGTGTCCAGGTATGCACGTGAGAATCTATGACTCTCAATCACTTTCCCTGTCTGACAGGTCCTACACCATTTCATTAGTGTTGCGAACGCGCCCTCTCGCGGAGCTGAGACACGACATCAATGGACACCGTGACACCTCCCAGCGGAGGTCCATCTGCATCACCGTGAAAGTCACTCCCCCCGGTCATCACGAGATCCAGTTCCTTAGCCAAGTTCTCTAGTTCCTCTGTAGCGATCTTCTTTGGATCTGAGTAACTGTAGAAGACCTCGGTTCCCTCAAGACCCTCTCTCTTCAGATCCCTGATCATCTTCTCGAGGTCGTCAATCTCGTTCTTGAGAGGGTGCGCCAGTACGGGAACTCCACCCGCGCGTGCAACAAGGCGTATTGCCTCTGAGTAGCTTGCCCGTCTTCTCTCCACGTACGCGGGCTTGTTCTCTCCCAGATACAGCTCAAATGCCCTCTTCGCATCACTTACCACTCCCTTCTTGACGAGTAGACGGGCAAGGTGCGGTCTACCTGGGGCCCTGGTTTCCGACAGCACTCCCCTGATATCCTGGTCGTCTATCTCGATGCCAAGTCCTCTGAGTCTGTCGACCATCTCTCTGAATCTCTGCTCCTTTCGGAGCAACAAATCTTCTAGTCCTCTACTGAGTGACTCCGATGAGTAATCTATGAAGTAGCCGAGTATGTGAATCTCTTCTGTTCCATAGTCGGAACTGATCTCTACCCCAGGCACTCTCTGTAGAAGAGTAGGAGCTGGCATGTTCAGGAACTCTTCAATACCCGTGACATTCTCATGGTCGGTGAGTGCAACTGCACCCAGACCCACTGAGGCCGCCAGTCTTACTATGTCTGAGGGGCTGTATTTTCCATCAGATCTCCAGGAGTGTACATGGAGGTCAGCTCTCTCCAGCAAATATCCGCGCCTCCCTGATCATCTGTTCAACGGCCCTACGCACCTTGTGGCACACGCCTCTGATGTCGGTCCTGTCTACTGTACATGCAGAGGGACACTCTTGATCAACCACGCATCTCCTCTTTCTAGCATCATATATGACTGGGTAGTACCTACATCCCTCCGGTCGGGACTCGTATATCTTACAAAGACCTGTTCCTACGTCGTAGAAGAAGCAGTGCCCCTCCACATTGCGGAGCTGTATGAAGCCATCACTGGCTCGAAATGCGTAATACTCTCTGTCATACCCCAACGAACATATCCTGATGACGTCCTCGCGAGTCAGAGTCATCCGAGTGTCCATGCAGCAGAGTCTGACCTCGGAACAGCTGCCATCGTGATTACACACGAATGGGGACATTCCAGTCCTCTCCAACCGTCCGAACGATCCACGGTCCAGGTCGGGATACTGCGGGGTGACCCCCTAGAGGCTCCTCCTCAGTACACGTCTGACCGACAAGGGCCCCCTCAGCCCATTGTCAATGTCAATCTCAGTCGACATGACAGGGAGCGATTTTCCGGTCAGCTTGAGAAGAAGTCTCGATCTGAGCATGTTGACCATCAGCATCATCTCGTTCGATGATACTGCCGACTCGAGTCGAGCCGAATGCCTTCCGGTCAATAGATCCAGGAGTCTCATGAATGTCTCCATTCCTGTTCTTGCTGAACTTGTGCTCTGGTGTGGGCTCAAAAGGTTTTCTAAGTTGACTCTGACTCCTAGCCAAAGTCCTATATATCGAGGTCTGACCCTCTTGCGATCAAGCTGGTGACGCAGATGCGTATTGCCGTCATAGACCGGACCAGATGCAGACCCAAGGACTGCACACACGAGTGTCAGCGTTTCTGTCCTCGAGTGAGAACAGGAGATGAGACCGTCGTCTTTCCTGACGGACCCGACCGTCCCCCTGTGATAGTCGAGTCACTCTGTTCAGGAGAGGCCATCTGTGTCAAGAAGTGCCCCTACCACGTCATCAGTATCGTGAATCTCCCTGAGAAGCTGGGAGATGAGGTGACCCATAGATACTCCGTCAATGGTTTCGAGCTGTTCAGAATGCCTATCCCCAAGGAGAGACAGGTGCTTGGTCTGATCGGTCCCAATGGTGTGGGGAAGACGACGGCTATTCGCATACTTGCTGGTGAGTTGAAACCGAACCTGGGACGGTTGGAGGATCCTCCTGATTGGGATGAGATCATCCTTCATTTCAGAGGCTCCGAACTGCAGCCCCACTTTGAGAAGATGAGAGACAGCTCGGTGGTCCCAATCCACAAGCCTCAGTCTATCGTGGACCTTCCGAAGGTGAAGAGCATTGCAGACAGACCGGTGTCAGACCTCCTTGAGTCTTCAGATGATTCGGGTCGTCTCAGGGAGATGAAGACTGGAATGAACCTGACAGAGATCTGGGATCGCCCCCTCAAGTTTCTGAGTGGCGGAGAACTCCAGAGGGTCGCCTGCACTGCTGCTATCGTGCGCGAGGGTGATATCTACTTCTTCGATGAGCCTACTGCCTACCTCGATGTCCGTGAACGTCTGAGAGTTGCAAGAGCAATACGTTCTCTCTCCGAGCAGGGCAAGACGGTAGTGGTGGTGGAACACGACCTCTCCATACTCGACTATGTCTCCGACCTCATCTGTATGTTCTATGGCGAGCCAGGCGTCTATGGAGTGTCCTCCAATCCTCATGGTACTCGAGTCGGAATCAACATCTTCCTCGACGGGTATATCCCGGATGAGAACATGAGGTTCCGTGACACGGCAATATCCTTCAAGGGAATGCGGGCTGAGGAACAGGCGTTCTCTGGTGTAGAGACCCTGATCGAGTATGGCGATATGACCAAGAGTTACGATGACTTTCATCTCACGGTCAGTGGTGGACGTGTCTCTCGGGGTCAGATCGTTGGTATCCTAGGTGCAAATGGGACTGGAAAGACGACCTTTGTACGTATGCTTGCAGGTGAGATCACGCCTGACACAGGCGAGCCCCCAAAAAAGACGGTACTTGGTCAGGAGTTGAAGATAAGTTACAAGCCCCAGTATCTGAGTCAAGACTATGATGGTACTGTCCGGTTGTATCTTCGACAACAGGGCGGTAGCATCGTGGATACACCTGACTTCCAGACCTCCGTGATACGACGACTTGGTCTTGATGTTCTCATGGAACACTCAATTGCCGACCTGAGCGGAGGAGAGATGCAACGTGTTGCCATTGCTGCCTGCCTTGCTCGCGATGCTGATCTCTACCTGCTTGATGAGCCATCCGCCTTTCTTGACGTGGAACAACGCCTCGAAGTGTCGAGGGCTGTCAGAAAGACCGTCCAGGGCACCCAGAGGGCTGCCTTCGTTGTCGAACATTCATTGCTCATGGCAGACTATCTCAGCGATAGCATGGTCGTGTTTGAGGGAGTCCCCGGAAGGTCAGGCGTGGCAACGACTGTGATGAGCATGAGAGATGGCATGAACCGGTTCCTACGAGAGATGGGCGTCACTTTCAGGAGGGATCCTCAGACTGGACGCCCCAGAGTCAACAAGGCAGGTAGTCAGCTGGATGAGATGCAACGGGCGAGCAACATGTACTATTACGTAGAGAAGTAGGAGTCACATCACACGCCCTCAACAACAGGTCGAGGTGTCAATGGGGTCTCTGTATTCCCCTATACCAGTTTCTCTTTCCTGAGCTCGCCTTCTCGTGGTCTAGTTCTGCCAGGACTCTCACAGCTTCGTTCGCGCATCTTATGACCTCGTTCTCGCCCTTGACCGCGAACACATCCCTTGCCCTGTTTGCGTATACCGCACATACGGCGCCTGTCCTGAGTCCGTAGATTCCTCCAAGGGTGAACAGGGTGGACGCCTCCATCTCGAACGTGACCACATTTGCATGTCGGAGATCATCAATCAGCGATCTACTGAGGGAGTGTGTGTATCCCCTGTACCCGGGTCTTGACTGACCGAGGTAGAACGAGTCCGTAGATGCAGTAATACCGAGATGGTACGGTAGGTCCAGAGTCTCTGCAGCCTCTATGAGTGCTAACACTATCTCATAAGAGGCCGCTGCCGGATACTCAGACATCACGTACTGCCTGCTGGTTCCCTCAAGCCTGACGCCGGCGGTCATTATCACGAGGTCTCCAAGCTCGATTTCTGACTGGAGAGCTGCACATGATCCTACGCGTATGAAATTCATCGCCCCAACGTTTGCGAGTTCCTCCACCACTATTGCCGTACCAGGACCGCCGATACCGGTCGAACATGCCGATATCGGTACTCCCCTATACTTCCCGGTGTGTGTGATAAACTGCCTGTGGCTTGCCACCTGCTCCCAACTGTCCCACATTGAGCTTATTCTCTCTACTCGTTGTGGATCTCCCGGAAGTAGGACTGTCTGAGCCACCTCTCCCTCCTTGACCTCGAGGTGGTACTGCCTCCTGTCCTTCCCCTCAGGTCGAGTTGCAGACATCTCTTCGTGACTCATGCTGAGTGCGCATGCACATTCCATACTCATCAACTTCACGGTCCCGTGTGCATGCAAAGAATGAAATCCCGAGTTTACAAGGGTCGAAGACGAGATCAAGATGATAGACCTTGATGACATGAGACATCTGAGTCAGGGAAAGATTGTCCGAATGCGACGACTCATGTACCAATACGGTCCCGGCAATGGCCGACTTCTTGTCCTGCCGATCGATCAGGGACTGGAACATGGTCCTGTGGACTTTCTTCCTCTTCCCGAGTCAGAAGACCCCGACTTTCAGTTCCGACTGGCCGAGGCAGGAGGTTTTTCCGCCATTGCACTTCATCTCGGTCTGGCAGAGAAATATGGCTACAGGTATGCAGGGAAGGTACCAATCATCCTGAAACTGAATGGAAAGACCAGCATTCCTCCTGATGACCACGCATTCTCTCCCCTGACCGGATCAGTCGAGGATGCCATTCGTATTGGTGCAGATGCAGTGGGTTACACGCTCTATGTCGGAAGCCCAAACCAGCACCTTGACTTCAACCAGTTCAGGAGGGTAAAGGCAGAGGCTGACAGGTTTGGAATGCCCGTCATAGTCTGGGCGTATCCCCGGGGTGAAGCAATCGAGAAGAAGGGCGGGAAGGACTCTCTCTTTGCCATTGACTATGCCGCACGTGTTGCGACCGAGCTCGGTGCGGACATGGTGAAGCTCAACGTTCCCATCGATGATCCGACCAAGCGTGCACTACAGCCCTCCCCCTATGACACTATGAGACTCTCCCCAATAGACATGTTACGAAAGGTCGTCAGAACGGCCGGGAAGACACCTGTGCTGTTCGCTGGTGGTGGGTGGGTGGACGATGCCCAGCTACTCGAGAGAGCAAGGCTCTGCATGGAGGCCGGAGCGGCAGGTTTGATGTTCGGAAGAAACCTGTGGCAACGGCCCTGGGATGATGCACTCCGGATGGTGCAGGAACTGAAGCGCATATTGCTCTCCAGCTGATTCTTGCAGAAAATATTATATGCCGATAGAATAGTGGGGTGCCTGAGGAGTGCCTTCAACGTGTCCAGCGGGTCCGCAGGATGCGGTGGTGGCGAACCTGACCTGTGTCATGACGTAGGAGTGTACTCATATGGTTGAGACCACAATAAGCGTGATCAAGGCTGACATTGGCTCGTTGGCGGGCCATGTGATAGTCCCTGAGTTTCTGAAGGAATTGGCGCGCAAGAAGCTCAAGGCGGCAGTAGATGGTGGACTCATCAAGGACTTTCACGTGACTAATGCGGGGGACGACCTTGAGCTCATCATGACTCACACGAGGGGCGAGAATGACTCAGATGTGCACAGGCTTGCATGGGATACTTTCGTAGAGGGTGCGAAGCTGGCCCGCGAACACAAGATATATGCCGCTGGACAGGACATCCTCTCTGACACGTTCAGTGGTAATGTCAAGGGCATGGGCCCAGGTTCAGCAGAGATGACATTCGAAGAGCGTCGTTCGGAACCGATTGCGATCTTCATGGCCGATAAGACTGAACCGGGTGCCTACAACTATCCCCTCTTCAGGATCTTCGCTGACCCGTTCAATACTGCTGGCCTGGTAATTGACCCAAATCTGCATGACGGTTTCAGGTTCGTCATCCAGGACGTCACGAAGCAGGTGCCATGCTATCTGGAGATGAAGTGCCCGGAGGAGATGTACGACCTCCTTGCCCTGATCGGTAGCACAGGAAAGTACGTCATAAAGAAAGTCTATCGTCACGATGGGATGATCGCCGCATCAGTCAGCACGGACAAGCTTCATAGCATAGCTGGAAAGTACATCGGAAAGGATGACCCTGTGGCAATAGTACGTGGCCACTCAGGACTTCCAGCCATGGGAGAGATACTTGAGGCATTCACACTACCCCACCTTGTTGCAGGATGGATGCGTGGTTCGCACACTGGGCCTCTCATTCCAGTTGCACTCAAAGACTCCCGATGTACACGTTTCGATGGTCCCCCTCGTGTCATCTGCCTGGGTTTCCAAGTGGCAGACTCTAGACTCGTAGGTCCCGTTGACCTCTTCGATGACGTCGCCTTCGACATGACCCGTCAGAGAGCATTGGAGGTAACAGACTACATTCGTCGGCACGGGCCGTTCATGCCTCACCGTCTGCATGAGAGTGATATGGAGTACACAACCTTGCCTGGAGTCCTATCAAGGTGCGAGGGCCGATTTGTCGAGGGTGAGCTCCCAGGTCAAACGAAACAAGGCAAGATGAAGGAAGGAAGCTCTGTAGAGTGAGAGAGACCCCCTCCTCACGGGTCTTCCAATACTGAACTTTGTCCTTCACGTCGGTGTGGGACAGCTCGACCGATTAGGGATGATACTGAAAGTTCTCTCCCACGGATCCAGACACAATCCTCGAGAGAGATCAATAGCTCGGATCGTACATCCATGATGACGGATGCCGACAACATGGTCAGGGACACCGACGAAACGGCCGCACGTTGACTGGAGTCCGAATGTGCCCTCACACGAGGAGGTTACGACGTAGACAGGGTCGATCTGCGATTCTTCACATGGTTTTTCCTCAAGCCTTTATAAGGCGGCAGCACAACCGGCGGTTTTAGAAAAACCGACAAAAAACAGGTCACCATAATCCTTATCTTGTCG
>JAWAQK010000059.1:0-13559 GCA_038893995.1 Candidatus Thorarchaeota archaeon
ATCTTGAGAAGAACTGGGACTCTATGTCAATGAGAGCAATCAACCGGCCAATCCACTCGACCAGCAACTCGTAGAGGTCGATGCCTCGAACTATGACATGGGTGCACACTCTGGGCATCACTGACGAGACGTCAAGTATCGTGTCGAATGTGGCAATGGCAGCCATCTCAAACGCACCTGATAGCGTTGGAGCCCAACACTCAATGACGATATCTGCTGTGTGTTCGTGAATCCTGAAACCTCTATCCAAACCTGACAACCCCGGGTCAAGAAACTCCATACAAGAAGCTTAAAAGGCGTTCTCGAGAGGACTGTATTGCGCGACGCCGCTGTAAGAGCCGAGGTAGCCAAGTTGGACAACGGCGCCGGTCTTGAGAACCGGTGTGCTCTGCACTCAGGAGTTCAAAGACTACCAACACCTCGTTGGGTCGGACATATCTCCTCCTCGGCGCCACAGAACAGTCAGGTGTGTGCACTACGAGCTGAGATCTCGAGCCAGGTATTCACCAAGGTCAACATATCCAAGCTGACGATAGTACTCCTTCACGCCTATTCCGCTGTTGACCAGGATTCTTGAGGCGCCACACTCCGTTGCAATGGCTTCGGCCTCTCTCAACAGTCGTTCGCCAAGACCCATGTGCTGCCATGCAGACCTGTCCCTTCGACCCAGCTCCAACATGGGTCCGTACACCCTGAGTTCTCTGATGATCGCGCACGGCTTCTCTAAGATCTCTGGTCGGTGAGCCCCGTCGCTTGGCCTCCTGAGTCTGAGGAATGCTGCAATGACATCAGACTCAGGATCTTCGAAGGATAAGAAAATCTCCATTCCACGTGAGGCCTCATAGTCACGACGGACCAAGACGAGGTCGTTGCAGTTGACATGAGAACCAGTACGGACCTCGTAGTGTCCGACCTCACGGAAACGTATGGTGGGATTCCTCCATCCCTCTGCGATCATCCTTTGTTCCACCAGCTCCCTCAGATTTCCCACATCAAGGCCGGCACGGATCTGGTGCAACGGGATATCCCTCTGCATCCGCTGTAGACGCACGTATTCAGGCATCTTGGCCAGCGCCCTCGCCAGCATGTCCACTAGTACTTCCGTACTATAGGGTCTATAGATACCCTGTTGGTACCACTCGTGGAGCTTCGTGTTCTCGACCACGACAGTCGGATAGATCTTTAACATGTCAGGACGAAAACGCGGGTCTGAGAAGAGCTGCTCAAACATTGCCAGGTCGCTCTCGGGTGTGGATCCTGGCAGACCAGGCATGATGTGGTAGGCCACCTTCAGACCAGCATCGCGAACAAGCTGGGTCGCTCGCACTGTTGCATCCACCGTGTGTCCTCGTTCAACTAGCTCCAAGATTGAGTCGTAGAGCGTCTGAACACCCAACTCAACTCTAGTTGCGCCCATCTCGAGCATCTGATCAACGCTCTCAGGTGTGATGCAGTCAGGTCTGGTCTCGAAGGTCACTCCTACGGCCCGGACGGCAGATCTCTCGTTGACCTGTTTGGCCACAGAGAGCGATCCACTCACGGTGCCGTTCATTGCATCCAGGCATGACTTCACGAACCACTCACGATACTCGCGTTTCTTCGAACACCAGTCACCGCCCATGACTATCAGCTCAGTCTTCTGGGTAGGATGCCCGATTGCCCTGAGCTGCGCAAGCCTGCTCTCAACCTGTCTGTAGGGATCATATCCATTCTGGATGCCTCTCAGAGTGGCGGGCTCATGACCAGTATAACTCTGCGGTACTCCATACTCAGGCCCCCCTGGGCAATATGCACACTTGCCGTGGGGGCATCTTTGAGGCTCGGTCATGACTGCAACAACAGCAACGCCAGAGATCGTTCTTACTGGACGTTTCTTCAGGAGTTGTGACAGAATCGGTCTCTCCTCAGGCGTTGCGAACTGTAGCAGATCCGCGTTGGAGGGGACACGAGGCAGACCGTGCTTCTTGCATTCCGTATTCTTGATACGATTGATCTCTGACCTCGAAGCGGATTCAAGAGCGAGTATCGCAGATATCATTGCTCGACACGCGGAATGGAACTGGCGCATATCCATCTGAGTCCTGTGTACTCGGGCGTCGGCGGCATTTAATACTGCACGGTGTAGCCAAGAGGAAATGCCGAACCTACAGAGGAGGGTATCAGAGCGAGTACGTCTGGTGATCATGGATCAGGATACTGCAGAAGTCGGAGTACACCATTCAGTCAGGCGAGCTCACGGGTTTCGTGGTCCGCCAGGCACTGACTCGATGTGAGGAACAAGGTTAGTCTGTCGGGATATCTTTTTATGTACATGACAGGAGAGAGGTAGGAAGTACCGAAAGGAGAAGAATACAATGCCCGGTTCACACGGTTCATTGACAAAGGCGGGCAAGGTAAGAGAGTCAACACCAAAGGTCCCAGCCCGCGAACGGCACACACCTATCCCGCGAATAAGAAACAAGCGAAACTACATCAAGAGATTTGTCCGCGGGTCTGCAGTGGGCATGGGCGTATAGAGTATTTCATAGGGGCTCCCTGACGCCACTGCCATTTCTCCTATAGCGACCAAACTCCTCGATCTTAGAGATCGTTTCGCCGCTGAATACAGGACCGTCCATACACACAAGCAGTCCATCAGGGTCGAGAGCGCAAGTACCGCAGAGACCACACCCACACTTCATGAATCGCTCCAGTGAGAACTGGAAGGGAATCCGGTATTGCGCCAGGATAGCGTAGAGTGTCGTCAACATTGCCTCAGGACCACAAGCATAGGCAGCATCGAAGGTAGTATTGTGTAGGAGATGTCTGACAACATCTGTAACAAGACCTCTGGTTCCGGCCGAACCGTCGTCAGTCGAGACTGACATGCGTAGAGAGCCGCTGACTACAGAGAACTCGTCAACGTACAGCAGACGCTCTCGACTACGTGCTCCATTGACGAACACGACGTCGGCCTGACGTTCCATAAGATTGTAGAGTAGCGGACGCAATGGTGCGGAACCTATTCCGCCCCCAACAACGAGGACATGATGACCCCGTATCTCAAAACCTCTGCCAAATGGTCCTCTCAGCCCCAGCAGATCGCCCTCTTCCACCGAGATCAACGCTTCAGTAGTATCTCCGACTGACTGAACCGTAATGGCGGCCTCTGGATAGCGAATGAGAGAAACACTCATTGGTACTTCATCACCGGCACCGGGAACCATCACCATGAGGAACTGCCCCGCTCCATAAGTCCTGTCGGGGGTATCGAATATGAGAGTCGCGCAATTGGGATTCTCCTGGATCTTCCTCTTGACAGGAACTACTACAGGTCTTCCGAACATCTTTTCTACATCCAACTCAATCACCTTGATGCCAGTCCGATCAGTTCGCTCACGTCTCTAAAGCCCTCTGAGTCAAGGTATCTCCTGACACCATCCTTTATTCTTGTGAAGATGTCGAAGCCACTCATCAGTGCAGTTCCAATCTGGATTGCACTGGCGCCAGCGAGATGCATCTCGACTGCATCCTCCCAGCTACAGACACCCCCCACACCAACTACTGGTATGTTCAGGGCATTATAGAGGTCATAAACACACCTAACTGCAATCGGAAAGATAGGCGGACCTGACAATCCTCCAATCCTGTTACCCAGCACAGGACGTCTAGAGTAGATGTCTATCTTCATGCCTCGGACCGTATTGATCGCGACAACAGCATCAGCTCCTGCCTCCTCCGCGGCTTTTCCGATCGAAACTATGTCAGAAGCATTTGGTGTCAACTTGGCGAGGACGGGACACTCAACCACATCCTTGACAGAACTCACGTAGGCGTGTGTCAACTCAGGGTCATGCGCAATTTGACTGATCTCAGCATGCGGACAAGAGAGATTGAGTTCAAGTGCATCGGGCCTCATCAGAGATGCCTTCTGCGCCACCTGAACTATTTCTTCGACACTCGTGCCAAAGATGCTCATCACGACTGGAATTCCATCACGTTTCAGCGCATCCATCTCCACAGAGAATGCATCTATTCCAGGGTTAGATAGTCCCACTGAATTTAGCAGACCTCCATGTGATGTTGCCAATACCGGTCCAGAGTGACCATGGCGCGGGTGTAGGCCGATCGACTTCGTCACCACTGCGTCCGCCCCATGTCTGAAGACGCGTTTCAAGATGGCAGCACTCGTACCCAGTATCCCGGAGGCAAGCCAGTATCCAACTATCTTCAATCCATCATCAATGCATGGGCTCTGCCTTGCTCATGTAATAAGGTAGATGGAATTACACATCGCTCGATAGTCGACCGGTAAGCGTCTGTACGTGTGAAGCTCATGTGAGTGGTCTTAAGCAGACCGACCTCCTTCACGACACAGTCATACTTATTCGGAGGGACGTCCACGCTTGCATGGAGGCCTGCTCGCATGGTGGTCTATCTGACTAGCACTATCTGCGGTTACTTTGCTACCGATAAGGATGGTCAAGTCTTGGTATCCGAAGTGGTCTATCCAGACGTGACCGACGCGGCAACCGAGTTCGTGAATCTTGGCCGTGGTGGAATGACAGAAGGACTCAGGCGCATTGTAACCAAGATGATAGAGAATGGACACCGTGAGATAGTTGTCGAGGACCGCATGCTAGCGAGAGCTCTCTCGGAGTTTAGAGATCTGAGCGTGTCAGTCGATGAGCAGTCAAGGGAGATCAAGTGGTTCCGCAGCTTGCATGACTCCATGATGCTGGAGAGAGGCATCGTATCCTCCGAGGAGGACCTGCGTCGATTCAGACATTCTGTATCGCTGCTTGTTGCCGAAGTGTCCCTCAGAGAAGCTTGCAGAGAGAGAGATCTGCTCGTAAAGCAGGCAATCAATGCGGTCGATGACTTGAACAAGTCAATAAACATCATTACAATGAGGGCTAAGGAATGGTATTCGTTCCATAGCCCGTCCGTGAGTATGATCGTTGACGACCCTGAGGTCCTCTCGCAGATAATCACAGGGGAGTACGACCACACAGAACTTGAGAGCAGGCTTGCCGAACTTGGACACCCAACAACAATCTTTGAATCCTTGAGCAAATCTGAGCTAAACAGGATAGGAGGCGCACTCTCTGAAACTGACATTGAGGCAATCAGGTCCCTCGGCAAACTCATAGGAGTTCTCCTGCAGGTAAAGAGAGGACTCGAGCACTACGTAGAGTTGATGATGCGCGAGGTGGCCCCGAACCTAAGTGCCCTTGTCGAACCCCTGGTCGCCGCCCGACTGATAGACGGCGCAGGGTCTCTGGCCGATCTTGCAAGGCGACCATCCAGTACAGTACAAGTGCTTGGAGCTGAACGGGCGCTCTTTAGGAGTCTAAGGACAGGGACTGCTCCACCAAAGCATGGACTCATATTTCAACTTCCAGAGGTTCATTCGGCCCCGCTGTGGCAGAGAGGCAGGATTGCAAGGGCATTCGCAGGGAAGATTGCAATCGCAGCACGAGTGGATGCATACTCAAAGCGGGATGTCAGCGAACAACTCCGGCAGGACCTAGAGCGAAGACTGATCGAGATCCGAAACCGGTCCAGACCTCGGCTCACTCATGCTACTACTACCAGATCAAGACCGTCTACTGAGAAGGGCACACGCACAGGGCGCCGGAAGGCACCCAGGAAACGTGGAGGGAGAAACAATTGAAGATCGCTCCGCACAAATTCCCAGGCGTCTTTACCATTTCAGACGAGAGGGGATACCAGCTGGGGACGCGCGCACTCGTAGCGGGTCAGAGCGTATACGGTGAGAGGACGATTACGGAGAATGATACAGAATACAGACTTTGGTCCCCCAGACGATCTAAGCTGGCCGCAGCAATTCAGAATGGACTCCAGGAGTTTCCAATCCAGCCCGGGAGCCATGTGCTGTACCTAGGCGCCGCATCCGGAACAACTGTGAGCCATGTCTCTGATATTGTTGGGCCTGAGGGATGTGTGTTTGCGGTCGAGTTCTCTGCGACTGTCGCACGCGCCCTGTTTCAACTTGCTCATGTTCGACAGAACGTAAACCCGATAGTAGCGGACGCAAGACACCCGACTCAATACTTGCCACTCTTGAGAACTCCTGTAGACGTAGTGTACCAGGACGTTGCCCAGCCAGACCAGGCCAGAATTCTTGCATTGAACATGAGAGCGGCCTCGTCCTATGGGGGGTGGGGAATGATTGCAATCAAGGCACGGAGTGTCTCATCTACTACCCCTGTGACAGAGATCTACCGAAGAGAAACTGCGGCTCTAGAATCATTAGGACTTGAGGTAGTTGAACGAGTCATGCTCGATCCGTTCGAGAGAGATCATATCATGGTTACTGTCAGGTCGACGGGGTGACCTACATGAGTGAATTGATAGAGAGGATACTGAAGAGGGAGATCGACAGTATCAACAATCATCTGCCCAAGAAACGGGTGTCGCTTGAGAATCTAAGAGACAATGAGAACCCGTACTATGAAACGAGGGGCGGCGAGAGGTCATCGATATTCAGGTCGGAGATCGAGTTTCTGCTGAACGAGGTCCCCAAGACACTTCATGCAGACTTCATGGTGCCGATCGTTGTACTCCGAAGGATAGACCTGGGACCTGGAACATACTCTGTGACGGGGGGAACACCAGAGTTGTTCCTCGTCCAGCGCATGGTTGGTCAGGTCGACCTACAGTGGGGATCTCTGAGCAGATGGCAAGTAGTTGATAGGCTATCCAAGCCTCAGGTCCAACAGTTGAGGAGAAGACTTCCCTCTGCAACGTGTGTGGGATTCACTACTTCCACATAGAGGAAGTGACCTGTTCAGCAATGCTGAAAAGTCATCTGTACATCTATAGATGAGGTGAACCCGTCAAGTTGACCAAAGAAAGAAATCAGCTTCTAGAACAGGTGAAGACTGAACTGGCAGATGCTGGGTTCCTTGTGTCCTCCGACTGCGATGTGAGACCCAGCTGCTTTGACATCGTTGCACGAAAGGACGACCAGCTGGTGCTTGTGAAGGTCCTTGCCAACGTCGGGGCACTCACAAACCAGGATGCCAGCGCGCTGAAACGGGTCGCCGGGTTCTTCAATGCAGTCCCCCTGGTCATTGGCAACAAGACGCAGAGAGGTCAACTTGAGGATAACACCGTCTACAAGAGATACGGGATAACCACCATCACGACGTCTATACTCCGGAGGGTGCTGAGATCTGACGAACTTCCCATGGAATATGTCCAGCGGGGAGGACGTTTTGTGACAATAGACAGTGTGAAACTCAGAGAAACTAGAACAGTGCGTAGGATGACTAAAGAAGACCTAGCGGAGTGTGTCAACGTTTCAGCAAGGGCAATCCTTGCCTACGAGAAGAACGAGATTGATGTCAGTGTCGAAGTAGCTGAGCGACTTGAGAAGGTCCTAGAAACCGACCTGATCATCCCTATCGACCCCCTGAGAGCGTCCCTGCCCGACAACAGCCCCCTGGACAGCAATGTGCCGCAGGAAGAGGAGTTGTCATATATAGAGCGCAAGGTGACAGACTTCCTGGGCCAGCTTGGTATGACTGTACTCTGGACAAATCGAGCACCGTTCCATATAGCAGCAAGAGAGAGAGGACCTCCTATCCTTTCGGGTATTGGATCCATTCGAAACCCTGGTTTTCAGAGGAGGACTGAGATACTGAAGAGTGTTTCTGAGGTAACAGAGTCAGATGCCGTCCTCATAGTCGAGGATCAAGACGGACCTGAGATGACAGATCTGCCAGTCGTTTATCAACAGGAACTAGAAGAAATCGACGAACCTACCGAACTGAAGAGGATCTTATCCGAACGACTGGATGGTTGAAGCACGCCCATCAAGTTCGCGGATCAAGGTGTTGACCGACTGCCATGTTCTGCGCACAAAGGAAGGCAGTCGGCCATGTTCGACGATGATGGATCGGACGAAGTCAGTGGTCTTGGGATCGGAGGGGTATCCGGAACCAAAGTCACCATACCTCCTGCGAATCTCCGCCACCGCAAGATCGCGTCGTACTTTTGCAACAACGGACGCGGCAGAGACAACGGTGTATCTTGTGTCTGCTTTGTATTCCGAGATGATCTGGCAGTTTTGTCCGCAAACGCCAGCCTCCTGAGCAATTCTCTCGCCGAACCTAGAGGGGTCATTTCCTATAGCATCAACATAGACTACACTTGGTTGCAGCCTTCTGACTATTGATGCGAAAGCAATGCGTTCGAGTTCATTCAGGCTGACGCCTTGTTCCCTACTGAGATCGATCTGTGAGGCCTTTATCTCCTCCACGAGTACTTCGTCTGCGAGCTCATAGATTAGGAACGACAGTTCAGTCCTTCGTCTTGGGGACAACTCCTTTGAGTCCCGTACTCCTATTCGCTTCAAGACTTCTATCCGCGAGGGAGAAAGCAGTACGCCACACACCATTATGGGGCCAATGATTGGGCCTCGGCCTGCCTCGTCGATACCTGCTACTTGACACGTGTCGTACATGCTGCCAATAGTGAGCTCGCTTCTGTCCTTATGTGCAATTCTGTCCCGTTCACAGAAAGCTTCTTATCACACTGAAATCGTTCAGCTCGCGCAGGTCGCAATAGTACATCTAGCTGCGACGTCGGGGACGTGGCCTAGCCCGGTAAGGTAGCGGGCTCCAGATCCTATGAGCAGGGGTCATAGAAGGACAAACTCGCAGATCGTGGGTTCAAATCCCACCGTCCCCACCACTGTACTGTAGGAGGGTACGACCGTACACCATTTGCATGACTGACCTCTCGTAGTCATGGCCTGTAGAGTTCGATGGACGGTCCCATGAGAACTCTCACTAATGACAATGTTTAAAAAACTCCCGAATTTCACAGGTCTTCGATGGCGGCCATGGGCGCCGGGGATCACCCATACCCATTCCGAACATGGAAGTTAAGCCCGGTGTCGTCGTGGGACATGTGCGGTGCGCGAGCCCGCGACAGGCCCACGAGCTGCCACATTCCAATTCATTCTTTGACCATTCAAACTTCCGATTGTCTTTAGGACCCGGTCTCGGGTGCATTGGACCAGCTGAAACGGAGAAACGGATGTATACCATTTCATAAACAGAAACTGTTAAAGCACAACCGTCATTTGGCACTTTGATACACATGCAGGCGGAACTGGGTCAGTTCAACTGGATCGTAAGTCTAGCTTTCTTCGCGTTCATCATTTTCATGAGTCTTTACGGCGCCAAGATTCAGATGTGGCAATGGCTCAAACAGATAGAGATGGGACTTCTGGAACTAAGGAGCATGTCCACTGATTCCAGACAGAAAGCCATTGATACCTTCAAGAGGTACGGCAGAGAAGAACAGGATGTTGTCAACGCACTCGACCGCTGGCTTGACTATTTCACCATCATGCCAGTTGATCTGGACCCAGCTGGAGTCTTGAAGAGACTCGACCATCTACTCGACGAACGCAGAGATAGGTTCCAGGAGTTCGTGTCAGAGATCGCACCGAATGCGGATCAGACAACACGACAGAATCTTGAAAACACACTTGAGGTAGCTCAGGTGCTCACGCTGATCTTTCGCATTGTGCGTCACTTCTACATCCTTGGAAAGAAGACGGGCAGTCAGCTCATAGTCATGCAGGTCTATATGCAGATGCCCGAACTCCTCAGGCTAGCAAGGGCATACAACGATGCAATGGACGCCTTCACGGAGGGAAAGCCAATTGGCGACGGTATCGGGCCCCTTGTGGTCACCAGATTTGCACATGAGCTAGGAGCAACACCCGAGAGCTATGTCCATGAGGTGGACAGAGAAGTGGGGTACTACAATGTCAACTTCGAGGGCAGGACTGTTTTCGTCCTCAGGGCTACGGGCCCAGGAGGAACAGTTGGAAAACCTGGTTTTGCAGTGAAGAAGATAGTAGAAGATAACAAAGGGCGAATATCGAGAATAATAACCGTCGATGCGGCCCTCAAACTCGAAGGAGAGGAGCTGGGTAGGATATCCGAGGGCACAGGGGCGGCCATTGGAGACCCGGGTCCAGAGAAACATGCAATAGAGGACGTGGCGACGCAGAACAATATCGGTATAGAGGCCATTGTCATAAAGGAAGATGAGGCGGCCGCTGTTGGTACAATGCAGAAGAAAATACTCGACACAGTACCCGAAGTCATAGAACGGATAAAGCTGGCCATAACAAGGCGGACAAACCCGGGTGACAAGATAATCCTCGCGGGAATAGGTAACACGATGGGAATTGGTCTATGAGGTGTCAAATATGGGTGTGGCTACGAAACTGCTGGGCGTAATCCTGATGGGCCTTGGTACAGTGACATTCCTGATGGGCATGAATATTGAGCCTCCACTATCGATCCTCTGGATAGTATTGGGGCTGTTCTCCCTGTCAATGGGTCTTGGCTTGATCAATGCCAACAGGATCCAGCCAAAGGCCAAGTCGGCGCCGCCGACAATCACTGAAGTGAGATGTGACAACAGGTCCTGTGACTTCAAGGAGATCAGAGACTTTCTGTCAGGCGACTATGTACTCAAACCAGTTGACCAACCCTGCCCCAAGTGTGGGGCCCGAATGACGGTATACGGCGTCTATGTTGTCAGGGAAGAGGAAGAGAAGCCCTCAATCTAGCCTTCCTGCGTGAGTATCTGGCAACGGTCCTCCGTCACGAACACAGTATGCTCTGACTGGCTTACTGGTCGATTGCTCTTCTCAACGAGCACGGGGTAGCCGCGGATTGCGCCTAGCTTCATCAGCTTCCGAATCTCGCCAATGAGATCAATTCCACTCTGAGTGGTCCCGATCCACCGTGATGCAAAGGGTAGATAGCCATACTTCTTCTTCAGATACTGATAGAGCCGCTCAGTAGTCCCCTCAAGATGAGGTTCTCTTTTCGTGTTGGAGAAAATGTACACGTACTTGCTATCTCCTACCTGACGCCCAGATGTGGCGAATGGCTCAATAGCGTATACTTCGCCCGCTTCAATTCTTGTTGAAGAGCCAGCGGGATAATTTGGGATCTGTTTGCCCCCATGAAGGACGAATCTACCTAGGCTGTGTCCAGTGAGTTCACGTACAGGATTAAGACCGTAGGCACGTATGGTCCTTTCGATCACACCACCCACCTCATCTACCGACACCCCAGGCTTCATGGTTGCGATGGCCTCATTGAGGGCGTCATCGGTGGCCTCGACAAACCCATTGAGCGTGCCATCTATGTCCACAGTCCTGGCGGTATCAGCTATGTAACCGTCGACATGGACACCAACATCTATCTTCACAAGACCAAAATCGGGAATCACAGATTCATCGCCACGCGGCGATGTGTAATGTGCTGCGACTTCGTTGGTAGAAACATTACAGGGGAACGCGGGCCGGCCGCCTAGTTCGATTATCCTCCTCTCCGAACGGGCACAGATTGTCACAACTTTCACGCCCGGCTTGACCAGTTGGCACGCTTCTCTCAGGACCCGAGCTGCAATTCGACCTGCTTTGACTTGACAAGGAGAGGGCTCAATCGGCATAGGAACACCCCGGAAACCTCTGGGTGTTGACTTAAAGAAGTTGTGAAAGACAAGGTTGGGCAAGTGGTCAGACATGAGGCACCGCTAAGATGGTTACTAGTGACAGCTGTCAGGCGATATTGGGATCAAGTCATCTTCTGACCTGGTCAACTGATGAACTCAGAGTCAAGAACGAGAGGATCACATGCAAGACACAAGATGAGTCGGAACTAGACTGCAGAGGGGGCCGATGTCTGTAGCCTCACGCTAACTCCCAGCATCACCGTAAGGATTGTGCCCATCTCTGCTGGGCTGATTCCCGTGAGGCACTTGTGACACCGACCGGGACCTGCCAATATACGATACCGGGGTGACCCATGCTCATCCCAAGACAAGAGCCCCAGTTGCATGAGTCCGTTGCGGATCGCTGTGATTTGCTTGGCAGGATATGGCTCGGGTTGTCGCCCATTCCTTGCGCTGCACGTCATGGCGTTGGCTCGGTGTGCCCTCGTGAATGGGCCATATCACCCGAACAAACTATACTCGTTTCAAGAGGTTATTAGCATTACAGTGGAAGACCAACTGCCGTGTCGTCAACGACACGTTCAAATACAATCAATCCACTAGTCCCGTCAGTGGCTGGGAATACACAACAGATTCAGTCACATTGAAACCACCTGTGGTTTCCATTGCGGAAGTGTCCAGCCAGTAGAGGCCTGTCATCATCAATAGAATCTCAGGATTATCATATCACAATTATCACAAATCACTTTCACGGATGTCAGCTGAGGGCAGTACGTCCAGTGACGTCGTGTGAAGAAAGGGATACCTGTACTCCCACTTGAGGGGACTTGCGGGCAAGTACTGGCTTACATAGAGGAGACCCAGGACAAATAACTCGTAGGAGACGTGCATTGGAATCGGCTCAGATTTTGATGAAAGCACCGCAAAGTATGTCATCAGAGCCCGCATCGAGGTCGACGGTGTTGTGGATAAGCCCGATGTCATAGGCGCTTTGTTTGGGCAGACAGAAGGATTGATCGGAGAGGACATGGACCTGCGTGAGTTGCAGCGAACGGGAAGGGTAGGCCGAATTCAGATTGCCATAAAGTCAGAGGCGGGAGTCAGCCGAGGAGAGATAGTGATCCCCGTTTCCTTGAATAGGACCGCCACAGCCATGCTGGCAGCTGCAATTGAAACCGTTGATCGTGTGGGCCCATGTACTGCCAGGGTGACCCTTGAGAAACTTGAGGACATAAGAGGCGCAAAGCGACGAAGAGTCGTCAGCCGCGCGATTAGCATCCTAAAGGGATGGGGCGAAGAAGTCGCTCCCGACACTGAGAGGATAACCGGCGAAGTGACTAAGGCCAGTCGAAAGATGGTAACCAAGTACGGTCCTGACAAGCTTCCTGCTGGACCTGATCTCATGGGGAGCAACGAGATCATCATCGTTGAGGGTCGCGCAGACGTGGTCAATCTCATGAGGAACGGCTTTGACAACACAATAGCACTTGAGGGAACTCACGTTCCAGCAACGATAATTGACCTCACCAAGAACACTGACAAGACCATTGTGGCCTTTCTAGACGGTGATAGAGGGGGTGACTTGATACTCCGTGAACTCATGCAGGTTGCAAGAGTGGACTATATCTCAAGAGCTCCAGAGGGCAAGGAAGTTGAAGAGTTGACAAGACGTGAGATAACAAAAGCTCTTCAGACGAGGATACCTGCCGAACAGGCACTTGCACTCTTGAGCGAGAAACATGCCTCACCAGTTGCACAGAAGCGAAATGCATCAAAGAGGGTTCAGGAGAGAAAGAGAAACTCTGAAACAGAAGGCCAACGTGGGTTTCCGCCCAGAAGACCCGTGGATGAATTTCCTGGACCAAGGCCCCATAGTAGAGGTCCGAAGCAGGTAGTATCAATTGACGAGGTCTATGTCAGGAGAGCTGCAACAATCAAGGAAACCCTCAAGGCTGTTCTTTTTGACACTAACGGCCAGGAGATCGCTGAGTGCAGCGTGGCAGACCTGGCGAAGGTGATGGAGTCCTACGATACTGTCGGTGCTGTCGTGTTCGATG
>JAWAQK010000060.1:0-12904 GCA_038893995.1 Candidatus Thorarchaeota archaeon
AGACCATCTATCCGAACGATGTCCAGTATGTCGTCCTCCTTGAGGGCAGGCCAGCAGATGGCCACAGTCTCCTTATTGCCCTTCAGCAACACGAAATCGCCAGACCTTATGTTCAAGGCGTGACGCGTGTCTGAATTGAGTCTGACAATGCTTCGACCATGATCTTTGGGCTGTGCAGCAGTCACCTTCAGCTTGATCTTCTCTTCGACCATACCGTTCGTACCTCCTCTTGACCTTCACATCAGCACGATGTCTTTGTCTCCCGTGTTCTTATCGTTGCCGTCTGCCCTTCTGAGTTCAATCTCCAGTATCCCATTCTTCAGCGAGGCAGATGATGTCTCGGCGTCAACAGAGAATGGTAGGTCCATCGTCATCAGTATCTCGCCTCGTGATGCAACCTCCAGTCGCCCTCTGCGGACCGCAACGGTTGGCTCAGCGGTCTCAGGGATGCCATCTATCACCAGCAAGATCCTGTCATCGTAGGCTATCCTCTCCACATCAGGTCTGCCATTCGCAGCCCCCGCACCTCCCGTGTCCAGTCTGAGTCGGTACATCTCGTTGAGGAGAGAGGGATCGGTGTCGGTTGTCACACGTGGCAGTACATTCATCATCTCTCTCAGCATGTCCAGCAGCTCGTCTCTCAGGTCAAAGGTCATCGGTACACCACCTCCCAGAGCGAAGCCCATGGGCGGCAGAGCCGCCCGTGAGTCACCAGTGGGCTTCTGACCGTTTCTGGTCCGAGTCTAGGGACCGTTTGTTTCACTAGTCACTAGGGACCAAATGGTATATAAGCCTTATGAAATGGGAGGAGCAAGCGCTGGCCACACTCCTGCCAAGACGGCGCGCTGTATCAAGATCGGGGTGATGCTGACCGGTCAGTCAGGGGACGGAGGACGAGACCCAGTGGGCTGACTGTTTCTTCGGCTGGGGGGGGAGGTATCAGACCTCACATCCCGGAAGTGACTTTGGAGTGACGCCCTCCTTCTTGAGGATGCCGTGAGCTGCAACAACGCCAGATGCAGAGGCCTGCATCAGCCCTCTGGTTATGCCCGCTCCATCACCAGCCACATAGAGGTTCTTCACCTGGGTCTCCATGTTTTCATCGACAGTGAGTCGAGATGAGTAGAACTTGACCTCAACACCATAGAGCAGCGTCCCCATTCCTGCAATTCCGGGACACAGTCTGTCAAGAGCCTTGAGCATCTCGAGTATTGAGCTGAGGTGCCGGTGGGGCAGCGCAAAGCTGAGATCGCCTGGTGTTGCAGACTGGAGCGTGGGTTTCACTGGAGAGCGTTCGATCCTCTCGGAAGTGCTCCTCTTCCCCCTGGTGAGGTCTGCAAGGCGCTGAATGATGACGTTGTCGTTCCCCAGCATATTGGCAAGACGTGCTATGTGCTGACCGTAGGCAATGGGATATCGAAATGGAGCCGTGAACCTAGAGGAGACCAGTAGTGCAAAATTGGTGTTGCTGGTCTTCATGTTTGCGAAGGACTGTCCATTGACCGTGAGGATGTCATCGTAGTACTCAGTAGTGACAACCCCTCCAGGGTTGAAACAGAACAGCCTCACACGGTCATCGAACTGTTTCGAGTAGTAGACCAGTTTGGGCTCATATAGGTCAGCTGCAATCTCTTCTGTCACAGCAGCTGGGACCTCAACTCGGACTCCGAGGTCAACATAGTTGTTCTCCTTCTTCAGGAGCAGTCTGTCAGCCTGCTGATCCAACCACTGGTTACCCACCCTTCCCGGAGCTGCAACAACGTACCTTGAATGGATATAGTCGCCACCGTCGATCCTCACCCCGCGGACAGCGCCTTCCTCAGTGATGATGTCTCTGGCCTCCGTGTCGAACAGTACGGTCGCATTCTTGGCAACGCGCTCGTACATGGTCTTCATCACCTCGATGCATCCCTCTCGACCAAGGTGACGCACTCTCTGGGGGATCAGCTCGAGGCCGACACGGGCCGCACGGCGGGACCAGTAGTCGACACGATCAGGGTCATCGCCGTAGACCGTCTCTGGGGCTCCGTAGAGCTGGTAGGTCGAGTCCACATAGTCTATCAGTCGGGCCAGCCTTGCCTCTCCGATGATCTCGTTTAGCCAGCCGCCGATGCGAGTGGACAGAGTCAGCTTGCCATCGGAGAATGCGCCCGCCCCGCCCCATCCCGCAAGAATATGACATGGTGTGCATTTACGGCACCCGCGAGACGCCAGCGAGTTGGTGCAGTGTCTCTTGCTCACCTCCTTTCCCCGCTCGATGACGAGGATATTCAGACTTGGCATCCTTTCGATGAGCTCCAGAGCACAGAAGATTCCTGCCGGGCCGGTGCCCACAATGGTGACGTCGTAGTCCAATCCCACTGCTCTCCAAGAGAGGATGCTCGTTGCAGCAATCTTTTATGGATTGCCATTTCTGCTCATGGGCAGTCGGCCATCAGCGTCGGTGTGTCTCGTCGTGCTTGGACATCAGTGAAGTCTTGATGATGATGCTCCCAAGCGGTGTCAGTACGAACGTCTCGGCACACCAGCGGCCGCGATGTGTTGGACCTTGGCCATCACACTGAGACTGCTCTACAAATACTGATATACCGTATTGACATGGTGGTACCGTCTGGAATGAGGTGCGTCCAGTGAACGAGTGCTCCCTGTGTGGAAAGCAAGAGCTGTGCTTCACATGTCATTACTGCAAGGGACTATTCTGTGCGGAGCACAGGCTTCCAGAGAGTCACGGATGTCCCGGGCTGAATCTCACGCGGAGTGTCAACAGGTTAGATTCAACAGACATACCGCTGGAGACCGATACTGAGGAGGAAGTCTATCTCGAGAGACCATGGTACCCACGGCCCGAGACCAGACGACGGACACTGCGCCCGGTGACCAGGGCAGGGAGATTCACCAGATCTGAGATCAGAAACCTTCTCATCTCGGCGGTGCTGGTCATCATGGTCGCCATATCCGTCATGGGAGGAGGCCCATTGGTCGGTCTCATGAGGGGTCTCACACTCATCCTGTTGCTCGCTCAGACACCATACTGGTGGTTTGCTCCAACTGTGATCGGTGCGTTCTTGGTGTCCTTCCTGGTCCATGAGATGGCACACAAGTTCACAGCACAACATTACGGTATGGATGCAGAGTTCAGGATGATGGCGCAGGGGTACTACCTGTCCGCCATGGCCATCCTATTCTCATTTCCAGTCTTTGGTACTGGGGCCGTGTTCACAAGCACGCCGCCGACCATCAGGGCAGCCTTCTGGACAAAGGCTGCAGGACCCCTTTCAAACCTGGTAATTGGCATCGCGGTATTGTTTGTCTGGGCTATTGCACCCCTTCTCGGCGTGAGCAGCATCTACCTGAGCAGCATGGTACGATATGTGATGGTGCTGAACTCTATCCTGGGCCTGTTCAACATCATACCGATTGAGCCATTCGATGGGGCAAGCATATTTCGTATCGATCGACGGAAGTGGGCAGTGATTACCATTGCTCTAGTGGTGTTGCTTGTGACCGCCAATCTCCTGATTATCAGTTGATCCGAGGGATGGCTGCAGCCTGGGGCGACTCTGAGGCGGTTCCATTGAGCGCGATCTCCGCAGCATGATGAGCGGTCGTTCACCGGCTCTGGTCCAATCTGAGGCCTTCTGGTGCATGATTGATATAGCAGTTTGCGATAGACATGGGAACGAGGAGAACAACTTTGGTAGGGACAGATGAGAACCCGGTTCAACTCATAGATAGGCTCAGGAACATCGTGATCAAGCTTCAGGAAGACAGGGAGGCTATAGAGAGAGAGTCGCATGATCTGAGAACCGCACGCCGTCTGGCTGAGGAGAAGGCTTGGGCCACCGAGGAACGACTGAAGCAGACGGAACTCGAGTTGGCCAATGCGAAGAAGAGAGGAGATGATCTCTCCGCAAGGGTATCAGAGCTGCAGTCAAGGCTCGACGAGGCTGAGGCAAGGGCCAGAAGGGCTGAGACAGAGAGGGACTCGTACGTGAGTGAACTCAAGAGGGAGAGAGACGAACTCAAGGCGGAGATGGACCAGATCACCGAACGTCTCAACAAGGTCTCTGAACTCTATCGCGAAGCAGCAGCAGAGAAGGAGAGGCTTCAGGAGAAGGTCGACGTCAGCGATCTCCTGTCGATATACATCGTCCTCATAGAGAAGATATTTGGTGGCAAACCTCACGCTCGTGTACTCTACACACTGCACAATACCAAGTCAAAGATCTCGAGGAAGAACCTTGAGTCGAGCACTGGTATAATGCCTGCAGCTGTGATGAAGGCCATTCACGACCTCCGTAACGCTGAACTCATCTCGTTTGACGAGGAGTCACAGGAGGTCGAGTTGATAAAGGACATATTCTAGCTACGGGTCTCAGTCCGCGAGTACCACTTGCTTGGAGAGGTGACCATTGAACCGCTCCTCAGGCCACAGCGATAAGCTGAGTGAATACGTAGAGAGAAGGCGTCTTCGGGACAAGCTATCAAACATGTTGCACATGCTTGGAGATGACGCGGACGACGTACTGAGGTGGGCCGCAGGCGAAGGCCGTCGCAGAGCGGAGGAACAGAAGGACCCGAACCTGGCGGGCAAACTTGCCTATGAGGCATTGGCCCGAGAGGCCGCCACTCGAATGGTCCAGAGAAACGCTACACATGGAAGGCTCACGACTAGGGCCGAGCTGAAGCGTCTGACGGGCATACCAATGGAGATGCTGAACGTGTACAGAGAAGCAGGGCTGCGTCATCCCCAGGAGGCAAGAAACCTCAGACACAACATCTTCCACGAGTCATTCACCGCATTCCTCGCGAGAGAGTTTCCAGACGTCAGCATGCATGTTCCGCAGACCGGTAATGGTCTGACTCCGGACCTGATTGTGACCCACAAGAACCCGGACTGGACAATAGCCGTTGAATACAAGGGGTACCGGTCCCTGACGTTGTTGAGCGAGTCCGAGCTGCTGAAGGGTATGAGATACCAGGCTGAGTGGGGTACGGCATGGCTCGTGACAACGACGACCAAAAGTGTCCGGAGCCTCTATACGGGCGACATTACATCGGACGATCTTGTCAGAAATGGCATCGATAGGCTGCGTGCTGTGGCAAAGAGGAAGGTATTCACTGCGGAACAGATGGAGTCCAGAGCAATCGCGAAAAAGGGTATAGCACACCTTAGCAAACACGGATCAAAGGTGCTCAGCTGCAGGCTGATATCAGCAGACGAACTTCTCAAGTCATGCCACGAGGGATCGCCAATCAAGGGTCTCGCCGTGACCACCGGACTCGAGCTGGCTCAGATCATAAGGCGTGCGGGGCTTGAGAGAGAAGCGGACAACATCATTCGCATAATGAAGACCAGCACTGACAGCATCCACTCCGATACAGTCACCTCAACACATCTGGTAGAGAACTGAAATGTAATGCATGATCGCGTTGCCAATCTTTATCTGGACAGTAGTGCCACAACTCAGTGGTAACCGTCCACAAGGAAGTGTGACGATTGCACCACCAGAATATAGCAGACATTCCACTACTCATCAGAGAGTTGCTAAAGGACCTCTGTAACAGGTCGCCCATACTGGGTGCCGCAATACTACCTGTCGAGGGATTACCATTCGTGAGCTACTTTCAGACGAACATCGACGATGCAGCAGTGGCAGTCCTTGTTGCAAGCGCACAGGCTGCCGGTGAGCAGACAGTCAAGGAGCTGAGACAGGGTAGCCTGAAGTCTATCCTGGTGGAGGGTACAGCGGGGTTCACACTCATTCTGTCCATCGCGGAGGATTACCTCCTCGTAGTGACTGCTCCTGATAATGCCAAGATCGGACTGGTACTGAATGATGCCAGGAGGGCAGGACGCGAGGCAGCACGACTGCTGCAGGAGTTGTCCTGATGGTGGGTCAACTACCAGAATACCCGTTCAGACTTCATCCCTGTTGGTCGGACTGCAGGAAGAACGTGTGGCACAGGATTCACCTCCCTGTGGCGGGATACTGTAACGTACGCTGCAGATACTGTGATGGTATATCGGGTAACTCTTGTCACGTATCGGTGCCCGGCCGTGCGTCAAGAGTCATGACTCCCGAGGATGCTGTTCACAGAGTTCATGACGAGCTCGAGGTGAATAGTGCACTCCGTATCATCGCAGTGTCCGGACCTGGGGAGCCACTGGCGTGTCCTGCCACAATCGACGTCTTCAGGATGCTGCAGGGACTGAGGCCTGACATCGAATTCTGTCTCAGTACCAACGGATTGCTCCTCGCCGACATGTCGGCACAGCTTGCCGACCTTGGCATCAGGACGGTCTCAGTCACCGTGAATGGAATCACCCCAGAAACACTATCACTGCTATATCGTTATGCCACGATCGAGGGAAGAGTCTTGAAGGGACTGGAGATGGGAGAACAGATAGCCAGGCGTCAGTCAGAGGGAATATGGAGTGCGAAGAGACAAGGTATGTATGTCAAGGTCAACACCGTCCTGGTCCCCCGTGTCAACGACCACGAGATTGAGCTCCTGGCAGCAGAGATCTCGAGGGCGGGTGCGGACCTCCACAACATTGTTCCACTCGTTCCCAACGCCGAGTTCAGTCGCATGAGTAGGCCTTCCCAATCAGACATCGATAGGGCCAGGCAGATCTCAGGGAAGTACCTGAGACAGTTCCAACACTGTGCCCAGTGCAGGAGTGACGTAGTGGGAGTCCCCGGTGACGACAGAGTCCTCTAGGTCCGCTGTACCGGTGACAGGCAGTTGACCTCGACAAGCTTGTTCACAAGGAACCAGATTGCACCGGGGTCGTACGGGAGCGATAGGATGACCTCGCGAATGGTCTTGACGCCGTCAAAAGCGCGCAGTATCTCGTCGAGGGGGAGACCATACTGCTCCCTGAATCGCTCCAGGACTGTCGGCACACACGTGGCCACCTGGAGTATGTCAGTCTCCTCCAGTCTCTTTCTGAACTCCACCCACTTGTACTTCCACAGCATGGACACTATGGCGTTGACCTCTGCGTCCGGCAGCCCAATCCTCTCAAGTATCTCACTCACAGTACGCTTTCCGTTGACAAATGATAGGACCTTCTCGACCTTGTTGTGTGTGGAGCCGACGACGTATGGGATTGGGGGTCGCTGATCCGGGGGGACCTGTACCGGTATGAGAGATGGATCGGGCACAGGAAAGGGAAACTCGATCAAGATGTCCAGTGCAAACTCCTTGTACACTCGGACATCTCCCTCGAAGGTCTTCAGCTTGCTTCCATGCTCTGTCTCGATTTTCCGGATGATACGTCTCATCTTCTCCCTGTAAGGGGCCTCGTCCAGCACGGGGTCGACCACCAGGAGTAGGAGGACGGTATCTCCAACTTCAATCAGGACGTCGTAGGAACCCTTCCGTATTGTCCGTATCGGGTTGCGGGCAAAGATAATGACCGCCGTCACAAATCCTGCTATGAGGTCGGGGTCTTGCATCAACTCAGCATAGGGGATATCGAGAATGTTCTCTCCGCCCTCTATACGAATGACGGATACATACCTCACCTTGGAGGGTTCATATGTCAACCCTGACAACACCTCCCAGTGTGAGCAGAGCGAGCCCTCCTCTTAGTCATGCTCATCCTTCAGCAGCCTCCGCATCATCAACAAAGCCGATGACTCCTGAGTCGATCAGCGCCTGAGTCACGGTCCTTGCGACATCGTACGTGTACGGCAGTTTCTCGCAGATCTGGCCGAAGGTCCTTGTCCCATCACATAGTTCAAGCAGTGCAGACAGCTGGTCCCCATATGTGACGCGCATCACAGGAGTGGGTTCGGACCTCCTGATTAGTATGGAGTCTCTCGAGAGAGGACGAGAGAGGGTGATGATGCCGAACTTCTTCAGAATTGACAGTAGGGCCGTGGTCTCGCGCCTATCGAATCCGGATGCATCGACTATCTCACGGACTGTTCTCTTTCCGTTGACAAAGCCCAGTATCGTCTTGAGCTTCTGGTCAGTAGAACCGACACTCCATGGTATTGAATCAGTGATCGTATCATGGTCAGTCTTGCCCTTGACAGGTCTTGGAACCAAGTCCAGCCCAATCTCCTCGTAGGGATATTCGGTCAGGATTCTGAGGGCAAATGGACGAAAATGCCTGATGTCACCGCGCCAATTCTCGAGGTAGGGTCTGTACTGATTCTCGAAGTCCGATATTATGCGTTTGAGCTTCGCACGGCAAGTGCCCTCGTCGACACTGCTATCAACGAAGAGGAATGCAAGGATGCGTTGTCCGCCCTCGATCAAGACTGTATAGCCCTCTTTCTGGAAGGTCTTCAGGTCCTGGTTCTCGAATACCACTATGGCGTGGACGAAGGCTGCTATCAGGTCGGGATCGCTCTTCATCTCGTGAAAGGGAACTCCCAAGATGGGCTCTCCTCCCTCTCGACGGACAAGACTCAGATACATGATCCCATGCGAGTCTCTGGCATCCTTCGGCATCCGCTTCGACGCTCCATGGCTGTGCTCAGTATCATTCAAACTCAGTAAGGTCAGACTGTATGTCAGATTCGACCATTATCCCAGTGATAAGCGTATACCCGGCAAGCCGAGCTAGGTCAGAGATTGTCGTTGTGGATCCACGTCGAGTGATGAGTAGAGGACCCTTCATCCCCTCGACTGATCCGTCAATCACCCGACCTTCGGGACGCACACTGGACCGTATCTCGAACGGTCTTTGCAGAGACATGTCCGGTAGTCCATAGGCAGGACCAAGATCGTGTACCACAGGGGGCCACTCGACAACCTCGGCCTCGCGCTCGATTATCTCCCGTGTCACACCCGCTCGGCGAAGTGCATCGCCTAGCCTGCTCTGTGCTGCATCCGGGTCCAGACGACGTGACAGGAGACGGACCTTGACACTGTTTCTGACCGAGAGGGTCAGCCCGGCCAGTCTACCAAGCCTCTGTTCCATCCGTCTGGCTGCCATTCCTCCCCTGATCTGGGCAATCTCGGCAGCAAAGTCAGCACCCTGCTCCAGCCATCGTGTCATTAGCCTCTCACGCGACGAGACGCCCACCTTGACGACCTCGTCTCCGAACAGTGCTGCGTACACCACGTGAAGAGTCTCCGTACATTCTCGATGACGCTGGGGAGAAGCATGACATGAAGACCCATCACACATTGCGCAACGGCTTGAGACATCCGTGGCATTGCAGGGGCCACAACGGGGACCACCTCGGACCAGCACCATGCGCTCGGGACATGGGACGACACCTGACTCTGGGTTCCAATGGCCGATACAACGCCTCGGGCCAGCGACGGTCCAGTTGAGAGTCATCCCCGTTGTGATCGGGAGGAAGGTGGGTCTGTCACCGGCCCCGGCCCAGACCTGAAGTCCTCCCTCAGGCTTGCCATGACTCCACCTCCATGCGACGCCGATCACATGCAATTGACACCGCCTCAGAACCTCATCATCCCACGCCCAAGTCGCATCCACTTGATCCCAGCCATGTTGAGGTCTGCGCCACACTTGGGACAGCGTCCATCTGGGCTCAACAGGTTGTTCTTCATGAAGACCGAGTATCTCTCGACCGCTCTGAAGTTGCACTGAGGACAGTAGGTGTTCTCCGAATCGTGTCCTGGTACATTGCCCGAATAGACGAAGGTCAGGCCGGCCTCTCTTGCAGCCCTCATGTGTTCCTCTATCATCTCTGTCGGGGTCCGAGGAATGTGAGTCATCCGGTACATCGGAGAGAAGGCACTCAGGTGAAATGGGGTCCTGGCACCTAGATTCTCCACCACCCATCTTGCAAGGCGGGCAGTGTCCTCGATATGGTCTCCAACTTCCGGGATCACCAGATTGGTGAGCTCTATGAATACACCACGTTCCTTGTATCTGAGAAGGGCTCGGAATATTGCATCGACCTTCGGAACTTCCATGTACTTGCGATAGAACTCGCTGTTTCCACTACCCTTGAAGTCCACTGTGACTGCGTCAAGATAGGGAGCAATATAGTCAATTGCCTCAGGTGTCGCATAGCCATTGGTGACAAACATGTTGTACATGCCATTCTCATGTGCTATCTTGGCGGTATCGTGTGCAAACTCCATGAAGATGGTGGGCTCCGTGTACGTGTAGCTGATTCCCTGACAGTCTGACCTCTGTGCAAGTTCCACTATCTCTTCGGGTTCAAAGTGTCGACCGACAGGGGTCTCCCTCTGCGATGAATGATAGTTGAGGCAGAACTGGCACCTGAAGTTGCACGACGATGTGCTAATAGAGAACGCACTCGACCCGGGTGCAAAGTGAAAAAGGGGCTTCTTCTCGATCGGATCCGCGGCCATACCATCGACAAGACCGTATACTTTCGAGTACAACACACCATCTCTGACTTCTCGTACTCTGCAGAAGCCAGTGGCACCCTCTTCAATACGGCATCTCCTGGCGCATAGGTCGCATCGGACCGCCCCATCGAGCCTGGTGTAGAGCGACGCCTCTCTCAACCCGGTTACCTCGTATCGGACGGATGAGACCGTTCCTGGTAATCACACCGCAATCAGTGTTATATGTCTAAGCCAAGATAATATTGGTGGTCGTGCAATGAAACAAGCCGTCGAGAAACTACGAGACCTCTTGGAGGACGTCAGCGATGGGACGAAGTCGTTCATGAAGATGTGTTCAGACACGAGGATCGCGGCGGCCATCGACCCCTCAACTGCGTTCAAGGAGTACGTGAAATTGGCCAGCTCCGCACTGTCTGGCGGCACGATATCAGGCGACGAGGACACCTGTATTCAGTATCTGAGAATGGCCGAGGAGACACTGTCGGCCGAACAGATAGATGCACATGCGTATGCAATCAAGAGGCTCAGAGAGGAGCATCTGCGAGCTGTCGTTCAACCTGCAATCAGAGACTATGTACAGGGGAACAGGACTGACCGTGACGGCGTACAGAGAGTATATGAGGAGCAGCTGAGATGGAGGGCTCTCGAGGACCTGGCCCAGTTCATGAACCGAATCAGGAGGATGTGAATCCTGCACGGGAAGGAGCATCAAGTTGGTCTGGACAACTCCAAGACCTGATCGTCCACAAGACGTGCAATGTTGAGTCTCTCAAAGTCTCTTGCCCACACTAAGACCTGACCGGGAGAGACTCCCAGAGAACGAGCAATCTCCCGCACAGCGATCCTGCCATTCTCTTCGACCATCAGGAATGCCTTTGTCTTCTCCGTGCTGTCCATCAGTCGTAAGTAGCCATCGAGTCGCGCCTGAGTTGCATTGAGCAGCGCACGCGTCTGCTCGTATTCGGTCGTCAGACGCTCGTTCTGGGACTTTATCCTCTCAAACTCTGTCTTCATCATCTCAAACTGTCGTGCAAACTCACCAGACTCATAGGACATTATTCTCATGCGGAGCTGGTTGATCTCACTGGTCTGTTCGTCGATCAGTCTCTTTGTCGCCTCTAGCTTGGAGAGCTCTGTCTTGAGATTCGCGATGACGATGTCGCGCTCTGACAACGAGGCGAGAAGCTCCTTTCGGCCTGCCTCTGATTCCGCCAGATGCTTCTCAGCCTCCTCCAGGCGGGCAGCGATCATGTCTCTACTAGTTTCAAGCATCTTGATGTTCTGTCTGAGTTCCGTCAGGACACTGGCGTCCATCGAGGGTGCCGAACGGAGGGACACAATCGTCTGTTCCAGTGCGTTGTTCTTCTCTCTGAGGGATACGATCTCACTCTGAGCCCTCTCGAGTTCCCGTTGTCTGTCAGCCTCGTGCTGTTCCTTCAGGGTCAGGTCTCTCGTGAGCTCCTCCACTCGTCGCTCCAGTGACTTGATCTTGTCTTCGACGTGCTTCGGGACCTCGATCCGGGGCTTCATGCTGAGGGCCTTCGAGAGATAGTCGACCTCGGTGGTCGTCCTCTGCACAAGGTCGTCAATGGACGACTTCAACACCGCAAGCTCCCTGAATGTGTTGTCAAGGGCACCCTTCAGGGACTCACTTATGTTCCTCAGACGTTCGAGAATAGGGGCAGACATCGACGCAGTGAGAGTCTCCTCCACCACCGCGAACTCTGAGTCAACGACTGATCTCACTTCTGTATCCACAAAGGTGAGCTGTAGAGTGGTCTTTGTCCGCTGCTTGCTCTTGTCCACTATTGATGTCCTGAGGGAGACGAGTTGTCCCTTGAGACCCACCAAGAAAGAGAGGACAACTGGAATGAGGTCCCTCTCAACCCGCTCAATCTCACCCTCCGTATCGGAAATGGATCGCTCGACTGCACTCAGTGAGAGTCTCAAGCGTTCCAGACTCTTCTCGATCTCGGAGCGTCTACGGACATCATCAGGCGACTCGACCTTGAAAACATCAGCACTGAGTCTTCCCGACTCGATCAGCCGATGGCGCATCTCTTCGTCCACGCCCATCTCGCTGAGGAGACCCTCGACCACAGAACGTTCATCATCCATCGGAGCCCGATTCGAGTCATCTCTCATGGGTAGCACTCCGTGCCTCACTGTTTGATTAGTGATTGGGCACAGCCAACACATAAATCTATTCAGAACATGTCGAAGCCAACGGGTGTCTACCATGCACCTCAGGATCGACATGCAGGCGACGATCTACAACCCCGGCCCCTCTACCATCAGAGAGGGGAAGATGGTCTGGCACCTGTTCACCGACATGCTCAACCAGTACGTGGAGATGATCGATGTCTTTCCGCCGGCGAGAGTAACGGAGAAAGCAGAGAGAAACGTCGTTGCGTTACTCAAGGTGCCTGAACTGAGCCCCGGGGAGAGCTTCACACCGACTGTCATACTCGCCCTGGACACTGTGGCCAGGGACTGGATGGTCGAGACTCAGCAGGTACCACCTGACGTAATGAAGAGGCATCAGAGTACCTTCTCCAAGTATCAGACATACTGGGAGACAGAAGAT
>JAWAQK010000061.1:0-12862 GCA_038893995.1 Candidatus Thorarchaeota archaeon
GAAAGGTATTCCATGAGAACAGCACTGTGCCACCAGACGACCCGTTGCAGAAGCAGATCCCAGATTGAGGGGATTGAAAGCCGTCGGACCCATGCAGGTGGCCCGTGCTGGTGATGTTGCAGAAGCAGATCCCAGATTGAGGGGATTGAAAGCATCGACATAGGAACGCCAGTATTGGAAGGACGAGAATGGTTGCAGAAGCAGATCCCAGATTGAGGGGATTGAAAGAGTACTGGCGGAGTTTCGCTGATGTCTACATAAAATCAGTTGTTGCAGGAGCAGATCCCAGAGATTGAGGGGATTGAAAGATTGAAGATAGATGATCCACTGGTCTTGTTTGTGATGTTGGTGATTCTTCTAGTGATATTATACATTGTGATGAAGGTGATGAAGATTGCCCTGGGACTACGTGTATGAGGCGCTCAAGAGAGTCGGCACTCTCAGACCAGAACTCGTCGGTACGCAGGCGAGAGATTATGTGTATGTTTTGTCGCTTGACAGTGGTGAAGAGATAGGTAGAGTCGTGTACAACAAGGCTGAGCAGACAGTACTGCTGGTGGGTGACGATGGCGATGACACCGTACGCTTTGCACTACGTCTCAAGCTCAAGGGAGACCTTGCAGAAGACTTCATGAGAAATGTAAGGAAGGGGATCAGACTCAGATGGTCGCAGGAGCAGATCCCAGATTGAGGGGACCGGGGGGTCCCCTTTCCGCGCAGATATGTGTTTAAGTAGTAGGGAGGTCTCGGGGCAGTATCCCGATTGAGAGGACTGAGAGATGCAGTGGTGTCGGGTCGCGTCCCTGCTGGTGAGTGTGCGTCAAGTCGCTCGCTCCGCTCTGGTGGATTCGCCCAGGTCTCGATCGCTCGTGAAGGCTCTCGTGACGGGGGTCCTCCTTCTCGACCTATTCATCGTCCTGTTCGTCCTGGCTGTGATGGTCATCCGGCAGTCGTCTGCAGGGCTAGGCATGCTTGACTCCATTCCCCTTGCGTTGTATGTCCTGCCACTTACGATCATCATCCCATCTCTGTCGAGGGCCTGCTACCGTCTTCAGAATGGGCTTCTGTTCATTCTCATCATGTTGCTGGCGTCTGTCGTGCTGCTGACCGTGTCGGTCCTTGTACGTCTCCTGTTGCTGGTGTCTCTCCTGAACGTGATATCAGCTATACTCGTCTCTCTTGTGGCCGAGCTGAAACCGAGAGGTAGTCTGAGATCGGTTGGACGTCGTGGGCTTGTCTGGCTAGTCATTCTCAATCTGGTCGGGCTCATGTTTCCAGCATCAGTGTATCTCATGGGTCAGAATCCTATCACGACCGTCCGTGGTGGTCCGCCGGCTCACATCAGCCTTGAGGTACCCCTTGCACCATTCTCCCCCCAGACTGTGCCAGTGCCGCCAGACGCCCAGCTTGTCAACGGCATCGAAGATGGTGATTTCGGGGTCACCCTCTGGGTCCTCGCACAGAGTGACGAGTCCATGGCCCTGCTGAGGGGCTGGATTGCCTCCCTGAGGAGCACTGAGGTACCAGTTGTCATTGTCATATCTGCCGACAGGGAAGCACACCTGTCCCCTGTTCCAGACACACTTGGCTCCACGGAGACGACCATTCTCATTCTATCGGAGATCGGTGAGGCGATTGGAGATGTCGTGACTATCCTCAGTGAGGAGGGAATGCCTGCGGACCGCCTCTCCATCCTACTCGACCTGACCCTGTCTGACTCTGAGTTTGAAGTCCTGATGTCAAGGGTCCGCTCTATCGACCTGTTCGGATTTGCCTCGCTCTTCAGGGCCTCACTGGAGAGAGTAGATCTGACGATGGTAGCGCCCGTCCTTGATTCCGTAGTCGAGGAGGCGCGCTCTGCCGGCCTGAGGATTGGAGCAAGAGTGGAGGGGTATGTGATAGACGATGCTCTTGACTCAGACGCTCTCTTCATGTTGACCTGCGGGCTGGACCTGAACATGCTCTCGCGACTGGATCTGGTCGAGCTGGACTGCCAGAGGTATCGCTACTCGATGCACATGGCCGGCGATGTCGGTGAGTATCTTGTTCATTCCTACTCTAGGACAGCCGCGATCAGTCCCCTGGGAGTCCCATGGACACTGAGACTTGGTGTTGTTGACACTGACGCATACGACGACTGTTGTCTCTACTCACTGGCATCTCTTGTGAGCGATATTGTGATAGCTGGTGCTAACGGTGTCCAGAGGGTGACCGTCTCTTCTCTTGACGGTCTCACGGCAGGGCCTGGTGTGGACGGCGTGACAATGTTGAGGGCCGCACTGAATGCAGCCGGACCACAGGATATTACCTACACCTTCAGGATCTACGCCTTCAGGTCTATACTGATGGCCCTCGACACGCTTGATCCAGTGATGCTGTGAGAACGAGACACCAATGTCCCTACACACAATCAGTGAATATGGAGCCGGCCGTGGGAATTGCACCCACGTGGGAGGGATCTGCAGTCCCTTGCGTCAGCTTCTCCGCCAGACCGGCCCGATCTGAGAAGAGTGTCCCTCTTCTATTCGGGACTGTATTTAAGCTCTCCCCCACTGGCATACAGCTCGTCGACTATGACTGAGCATGCCAGTATCACGAGTCGGTCTGCACTCGGGTCAACGATCCTGACACGCATCTCATCGACGGTATCGAGACTCGCAGCAGGTCCCCCTGGACTCATGAGGGGCCAGCTCAGGCACGCACATGTCTTCCCATCCTTTCCCGCGGTGGCTATAGTCGCTCTGTGTGAAACTGCACTCATGATTGCCGTGCAGATGATCTCGCCATCAGGCTGGGTGACTCGGACCATGCCTCTTGCTGATGCCTCTACGGGCCTGGCCTGAGCGACCATCGACCCATCAGGCCATCTCACCTCGTAGACTGGTCCAGTGATACTTGACCTCCTGTCTATGACACAGACCAGAGTTGAATCCGCATCCTCAAGCTGGGTCAGCTCATGAGGGGGCAGTGTTCTCTGCCTCAGTCTTCCAATCCGGTTCATTCTCTGGTCGTATAGGTCTCCTCTCTCAGGCTGCCCTGCCACCCTCCTCATCACATAGAGAGTATGACTCTTGTCGAGCAGTCCCATGTGCGTGAGTATTGCCGATAGTGATTTATCAGTATCTGCTCTCGACCCTTTCTGTCACGACTTCGGAACTCTGTCATCCGACCCCGGCACTCAGGGAGCAGTCAATCTGAGGGCTGCTGTCGCGACCGGGTTGGTCATATTGACACTGTTCCCAGTTTCGAACTACGAGTCTAAGAGCGTTCTGAGTCTCGCACGCGTAGATTTCGGCTCTGGAGGTCGATGTCATGAGGATCAAGGCGGTACTTAGGGATGCTGAGATATTGTCGATGGAGCCTGGGTCTCAGCGGAGGATAGTTGCCGCGGCCCTGAAGAACATTGACCGGACGGTAAACTTGGGTAGCCTCCTGAAAGTCATGGGTCTACCACCAGATGGTCGTATTCAGATGTTGACTGTTCTTGCCAACGAACCCATCCATATCTGGTTGACGAAGGATGGGGACCAACATGTGATACACATGAGCAGGGCACCGACCCCGGCTGACCCGGAGTTCTCCGGATATATGTGGCAGTAGAGTCCTTCCGCGAGTCGTTACCTCGTGTTGCGGGAGTAGTCTCCAGGACTGGGTCGCGCCTGTGCCTCTGGCGGTCGTGACCATGTGCTGCGTCGCACGCCAGGCAGGCTCAGTGCATACAGGTGTCTCCGTCATAGCAGTGTCAGTCTAGCCTGAACATCCGTCATAGTAATGTTGATAGACTGTCTGACATTGGGTGATGCAGAATGGACTCCCTCCCATGGTAGAGTACGTCCGCGACAGAGGCTGGTCCGATTGATTCACAATGTCCTCATCATCGACAGTAAGGATGGTACTATTCTTGTCCGGGTCAGGTTCTGGAAGATCGATTTCCTTGAGCAACACGTGAACGAGTTCCTGATCGGGTACCGAGACCTCAAGGAGACAGAGGGCATCGCAGACGACACTCCGATATTCGTGGACAAGCACAAGGTGTTTCACAGTCCGATCAACGACGACATGATCCTGTTGTTTGTGACCGACGGACGCGATGAGGATCGCGTGATAAGACACAAGGTGAGAGAGGGCGCCGCAAGAGTGGCCACAGCCCTGAGAGGGAGCACCATCAGCTACGTCCGTGACAACTTGAGTGACATCCTTGGAGAGCTCATCTTCACTCACTTCAAGGTCTCGTTCGTTGGGTCTGGTGGTGTCGGAAAGAGTACTCTGCTCAGGCTCCTGTTTGGCAAGGACCCGGCCCCGGGAGGATATGTGCCGACGATCAACGTATCAGTCGACTCGTCAGAGACAATCCAGTTTGGTACTTTCATGGTGACTATCTGGGACTTTGCAGGACAGGCGGTGTTTCAGGATCTATGGGGGTTCTACTTCCAGGGCACTGATATCATCTTCCTTGTCACCGACTCCAGTTTCCGCAACGTGATGCAGACCAAGACTCTGTTGAGGAGCATCCGGAAGGAGGCCCCCGCAGTACCACTGTTCATAGTCGCCAACAAGCAGGACCTCCCCGAGTCTATGAAGGCTGACAAGATTCAACGACTGCTTGGAGCGCCAACCTTCCCAATGGTGGCCACTGACAGGTCTCGCAGGGAGGAGTTCATCAGGTTCATGCTTGAGGTTGCCGCCAAGACAGTTGGCGTTCAACTGCCAGATCTCCCATTGAGCGAGATGATCACAGTCCACAGGCGCTCCGAACCAGTCTCTGCCCCCGATGCCGAGGCAATCGAGAGGATGCGTAGTACGCCGAGGGACCACGGTTTCGAGGATGTGCCCTGCGAAACTGAAGAGGAGCCGTGTGAGGCAGATTTACCTGCAGAGGATCTACCGGTTGAATCGACAGGTGAGGCTGTCACGCAGAGAGTCCCGGTCCACGAATCGACTGCCACAGATTCCGCTCCACAACCAGCCACATCAAAGATACTCCATCTCGCCCTGCTCCTGAGGAGAGAGGGCCTCTATGAACCAGTGTTCCACCTAGACTATGCCGAAGAGTCGTCATCAACGAGCTCGCTGGCTGGTGTGATCTCAGCCCTCGACTCGTTCAGCGGCATTGAGGCCGAGAGCGAGGATGGGACGGTCACCGATGCGCTCAGGACGATCAAACACGAGGGCAATCTTGTACTGGTCGAGAGGTCCAATCACTTCATACTCGTCATGGTAGTGACCGGAAGTGCTGAAGACCGTCGACAGGTGCTGAGCTCCCTACTGACTGAGATTGAGGACATGTACCGTGACGTCTGGGACAACTGGAATGGTGATAAGAGCGTCTTCGAGACCTGTGTCTTCGCAGTGATCGATAGGATTCCCCTGAAACATGTGAGTCTCGACTACATGCTCAAGACGCGCGAGGCGGGGAAGAACCTGCCCTTCTCGAACAGGGAGGTGGGCAGAGAGATCGTTGAGGTGCTGAGCGCAATAGAGCCGAACATGACCGTTGGTGGACTAGTGCGCGCCCTGGGTCTGCCGAGGGAGGTCGTGCTTGGTGCCCTCCAGATACTGGTCAAGTTTGGCTGGGTCGATTTCAGGGTCGAGGTCTTGCCGAGCAGCATGCTGAGGAAGATAGGTCCGGTCGACGAGGAGACGAGAAAGACCTACGGCGATGTCATAGTGAAGTTTGCAGACATGTGCGATGGGACTTCGACTCTAGAGGAGGTCGCGAAGCGGGCCAATCTGAGTCTACCGGCCATGCGGTTCGTCGCTACCAAGCTAGTCCTCAATGGAGTACTTGAGATAGTGGTCTGAAGAGAGTTCAGACGTCAATGCTTATTCGTTCACCCGGTCTGGGTAGCATTATCTCGGGAGGTGGTCTCTGCTCCGGCGTGTGGACCATCACCCTCTTGCCACCACACGACATGATCCACTCCTCGAGCTTTCCTGAGGATGTGTGTGCTGAAAGTCTTGCGTATTCCACCCTGCATGCATGGCTCTCCAGTCCCTTGAGTAAGTTCCAGCCTGGTGTCCGAGGTGCAAGGTAACCACACAGGATCACGGCGGCATCAGGGTCGTTTCGGTATTCCTGGAATGTCGACCAGGCAAGACCTCCGCTCATCATACCGCCACCACTCACGAGCACGTCCTCCCTTTCGAGTGTCACCTTGTTCTTCTTGATGGCAGACCATCTGCCGCTGAGACCGCACACCTTTGTCACTCTGTCGGCCATTCCTGCTACTATGACATTTCTGCTCCCTGTGATGCCCATCCTCTCAAGCATCAGGAGGATCTCCTGAGCCCTGCCCACAGCAAAGCTGGGAATGATGACTGGTCCGTGGTCGGCAATGACCTCGGCAATCTGACCGGCCGCCCGGTCCCTGTCGAAGTCTTCGCGTTGCCAGTATGTTCCGTCGTAGATGGTCAGGTCACAGTCAGTGGGAAGGCTGGCCCCCTCGAACAGTGCGGAGCGCTCAGCATTGAAGTCGCCCGTATAGAGGATCCTCACCCCCTCTATGTCGATGATGAAGCCAGCGCTCCCCGGTATGTGAGACGCCGGTATGGGTGTGACCATGATACCGCCAGCCAGCTCGGCGGTCTTCCCATATTCGAGACTGACGTGTGAGTCCATGACCCTCCTCAGACTGGCTGCGCTGACCCCTCGCACAGGTTCCTCTGGCGGGATACGACCAGACGAGGTTGGCATCCCCACCCTCATTGCGTCATCGAGTAGTATCGAGGATATTGGGCCAGTCAGCCCGACCGAGCACCAGTTGCCTCGATAGGTCTCGTACAGGATGGGTAGTCCTCCCACATGGTCGAGATGGGCATGACTCACGAGCACACAGTCGACCATCTCGATCTCCGGAATCCAGCGTGGCACTCTCAGATTTGCCACAGACAGACCATAGTCCATCAGTATGCACGCCGTGTCAGTCCTGACCAGTATTCCGCTTCGTCCAATCTCTGTGCCAGCGAGGAAGAATACCTCGATCCTTCTGGTCTTTCTCGAGTAGACGACTGAACCCAGGAGACTCTTCCTCAGCCTGTCAGGGACCAACTCAAGGACTATCGTGTTCGAGAGCTCGATGGCCGGTGGTGCAGGCAGCCGGTGGAGATTGATGGGTAGGACGGAGCCGGGTCCCGAGCTGATGCCCTCGCGGATGAATACTCCCTCGACCTTGTCAATGGCATCCTCAACGCTATCTTCAGATGTGATCTCTCTCTGAGCATTCGAATAGGCTCGTCTCAGGCAGGACGCCAGTACCTCCGATGACAGGCTGTCGGGTAGCCATTCTTGCGTCGCCTGCCTGAGGTCCACATACCTCCTTCCCTCTGTGGCCTCGTCGACGTAGGCCGGATGTCTGACTAGCGTGCTGACTAACCTGAAGTCCTCCTCCTGTAGGACTGAGTCGATATCAATCCCCGCGGAACGTGCCTCTTCTGCGAGGTCGCTGGGCAGACACAGTGAGATGCCGGTGTAGTCAATCCACTCCCTGACCCTCGACAGGAACGGTCTGGGTTGTTCCTCGGAGGCTGCTGACAGGAAGACTATGGCTGACCTGACATGTCTCTCAATCGCGGTACTGTCGCGCCTGGTCGATAGCGAGATGCGTACCAGGTATCTGAAGTCCTCCCTATCGTAGACTCCGACCAGGACGCCATAGGTGCAGAAAGATATGCAGTCCCTCAGGGTAGCCTCATCTGCTCCCCTGGCCTGTTGGAGATAGACGTTCTCCAGGCTCCGATACACATGTTCTCCGGTTGCCAGCCAGGAGGCATCTGCCCCGATGGCATGGCTCAGTGCACACACGATCAGTTCTCCGGTCTCTCCAAACAGCCCTCTGAAGTCTGGATGCCTGCGTTCTGTCACACAGGCCAGTGCGTCGCGCAAGAGTCCTGCGATACGTGGGTTCTTGATCCTGTCAGCCAGGCTCCTCATTCTTTCTACGCTACTCATCTATGTAGACCTCCCCAGCGGTCGACGTCGTTCCAGACCTCGCTATTGCAAATATTGACTGCCTGCTGTCTCTGAGCGACACACGTCGCGTGACCAGCCCCTCCGATATGAGTGTGGAGAGCGCGTGTCTGACGGTCCTTGCTGGTAACTTCGTCTCCTCGACAATCTCGCTCTGCGTCATGGAGTCTTGGTACTCGAGTACCTTCAGTACGAGTTTGGCGCTTGGTGGTAGGTCGTGTGGCACACTCTCAGGGGTCTGCGTTTTCCTCTGCAGCTTGCCCTGCAGCATCGCGACCCTCTCATCAGTCAGCTTCACCACGAGTGCATCGTGAGGAGACCTCATGATCTCTATCGCTCTGTCCCTGATTGGTCTTCTTATCTGGCCATCGAGTACTGCCTCTACGGCCGTGCGTGGAGAGATCTCGCCCACTCCAATCCTGGTGGTGTCTGGAACAATCAGGGGTCGTCTCATTGGGTTTCCACTGTTCACAGGTACTATGGCCACAACCCTTGCAGAGTTCAGTATGACAGGACCACCTACACTCATGGCGTAGGCCGTACTGCCTGTCGGAGTCGTGACAATGACTCCGTCAGCAGAGTCCTTCCAGACGCGTTCTCCGTCTATTGTGAGTGAGTAGGTGATCAGTGTAGCGCTTCTCTTGGCAAAGACCCCTATCTCATTGAGCACTGGAGGCGTCTGCTTTCCCGAGATTGTCGCAACAATTCGGGACCGGCGGTCCACACTCCACCTGCGTTGGACTATGTCATCAGCGACCGAGCTGAAGTTGTCTGCTGTCACATCGAACAGGAAGTCGGGTTGACCACGTGAGGCGACGGGAAGGATAGGTACTTCCCGGCTCCCGAGTCTGAGTAGTGTGTAGAGCAGGGTCCGGTCAGAGCCCACAACCAGCAGGAGGTCGACGTCCATGTGCTCCAGAGGTTCCCCGGACTCCCCTCTCTCTTGACCTATGAACTCATCAAGGACGACATCGACACCCCTCTCTCTGAGGGGAATGGCAATCCTGACCGCGTCCTCTATCATTCCTGCCTCGTGGCCGGACACGACCCCGACCTTCAATCGTCTATCGCCTCACGCATACTGAGATAGAGATGTCGATGAAAGCCAGTCCTATTAAAGGAAACCGAGTCGTCAAATGGCAAAAGTTGCCTGTTGCGCACACATCATGCATGTGTTGCCTGTTGGAGTTCTGTTAAATGGGATTCTACCCAGTGCTCACTTGGTGCATCGTCTATGAGACACAGGTCAAGGGCAGAGGGACTTCAGAAGACGGTCCTGAGGCTCAAGCGAGAGAACAATGCGCTGATCCTTGCCCACAACTATCAGCCTATCGAGATACAGCAGGTTGCTGACTTTGTGGGCGACTCACTTGAACTGGCGCGTCAGTCTGCCTCAGTGAACTCCTACGACGTCGTTGTGTTCGCCGGGGTCCGGTTCATGGCTGAGGTTGCAGCGATCCTGTCAGAGAAGACCCCCGTCTATCTGCCGAGACCTGACACACTCTGTCCGCTCGCGTCATGGCTGACTCCTGAGAAGGTCAGGGCCAAGAGGACAGAGTATCCCGATGTGCCCGTCGTCGTCTATGTGAACACCACTGCAGAGGTCAAGGCAGAGGCTGATGCCATATGCACGTCTGGCAATGCTATCCAGGTCATAGAGTCGCTCGATGCCGACACAGTACTGTTTGGTCCCGATGCCAGTCTCGCCGAGTATGTCCGGCGGCGGTCACATGTGCGCGTGATCGATCTGGAACCGCTCGGTCACTGCTACGTCCATCGCAGATTCAAGAGTGAGGACATCCTTGCCCTCAAGAGGTCATTCCCCGATGCAAGAGTCATAGCGCATCCAGAATGTGACGTCGATGTACAGGACATTGCAGACTACGTGTGCTCGACGGGGAGTATGGCGAGAGTGATCTCTGAGAGTCGTTTTGGACGCTTCATAGTGGCCACTGAGATCGGAATGGTTGAGCAGCTGAGGTCCATGTTTCCTGAGCGCGAGATAATGGCTGCAATGCCGGATGCGGTGTGCCTGCAGATGAAGAAGAACACGCTTGACGGAATAGTCCATGTACTACGGCACAGACCGCCCGAGAATCTGGTCACAGTTCCGCATGAGGTCGCTCAGCGTGTCAGAGTACTGATCGATAAGATGACCCAGACCGTCGCGTCTGCACCGGCGATGCGGTCATGATGCCAACACGGATGAGCTGCATGTGCCTGTTATGATTGGAACGGTCTCCGACAGGCGATGTACGACTGGACCCGAGTGACCCGCCCTGCGAAAGTCTTCCTCGCTGAAGATGCCCGTGAGCCCGATGAATCTGCAGAAGCCTCTCGATCTCTCAAAGTCCTTCAGAGAGTCCCCCACGAAGACGACCCTCTCGAGTCGTATCCTGTGTGTGTTGGCAACATACCTGAAGTGGTCTGCGCCCTTCTCAAAACCAGGCCTGTAGCCCATCACGTCCCTTATTAGCTGAACAAGACTGACCCGCCTGAAGTACTCGCGGATCGTACTCTCGAAGGTGGACGATGAAACGAATACGAGTACGCCTGCGCGATTGAGTGCCTCCAGAGTAGGCCTCGTGTCCGGGAACAGTTTCTGTTCGTATATTCTCTCGATCTTCAGCCTCTCGAACTCCTCGACTGCGGCACGATTCCGGGGGTCCCCGGGGAAGTTGACCTCTATCTGGTGCTCATACGGGAGCCCAGTGGTAGTCCTGTATCGCTGAGTCGCGTCCTCGAACGTCACTCCGTAGTGCCTCGTCATGACGTCCACACCAATGGACTCCAGGAATCCCATGCTGTCGGCAAGTGTCCCGTCAAAGTCGAATATGACCGCATCGAAGGAATTCAATAAGCATTACTCCCGTGCGAAGTTGTCCGCTGCAACAGTCGGGAATGCTTTAGGAGCTTTTTGGTAGTGCGAGACTGATACGAACGAGTAACTATTTTTATGGAAGTGTCGGCATTCTTAGTCAGATTGGGCAGCAAGGTGGACCGTGTATGGGAAGGTCAGAGAGGCTCGATGTTGCATCCCTCTTCAGAGGGACCATCTCGGTGGCGCTATTGGTCGAGGTCGTCACCGGCATCATGATGCTCGGATCTGCAGCGGCATTCGTCATAAGCCGCTCAGGTCTGACACAGGTTGTCAACGAGGAAACGGCAGGTATCCTTCTCCTAGTTGGCGGGGTCATCACACTGATGTTCTTCCTCCTGACGATCAGTTTCTTTGTACGCGTGAGCAGAAGGATTGGCAGGATGGCCATATGGGATGGCAGTGCGGAGGTCGACCTGAAGCGTCCTGCAGCCAAGGCCGTTGTGACAATCTACGGGTCCGCCATAGGACTGGTCGTCATAATCGGGATGTATCTGTTCTACCTATTCTACAAGAACTACCTGCGGGAGATGGCGACGACATCGCTCAGCGTATTTGGTTTCTCAATTTCCCTGGCCGTGTTCCTCTTAGCCCTACTGCTTCAGCTTGTCGTGATAGTGATCGGACGTAGTGCGGCAAAGGTGATACGAACGGTCCTGGCCGAGGATGGGACCTCCGCAGAGAGGACAGCTGATGGGCAATAGTAGTAGTTAGAGACTCGAGTCATAGTGCCCTGTTGTCACGAAGCAACTGGACCTTTATCACCGCGGACTCGAGGATGAACTCGTCGGGCTCCTCCCTCTCCTGGTGCTTGATGACGATGAGATTATCGCCGACCCCTGATATGAACCCCTCAGAGAGGATCGTCATTGGCGCACCAATCAGCCTCACTCTCGCACGGGTCCTCATTGCCTCCAGGAGCACGTCGTGTAGAGTACGTTTCTCCTGACCTTGCATGGTACATCATTGGTACCAGGGGAGATTAACTCTTCGCCAGGATCGAGTATGTCTGACACAATGGGATGAGCAGGGATGGACGTGGTCGCCATCCCTCTACTCTCTATCACACAATGTTGAGGCTCTTGCCTATCTTCTCGTAGGCCCTCAGAGCAACATCGAGGTGCTCGCGGGTCAGTCCGGAGTTCATGATGTTCCTGATACGGGCCTTATCACGAGCGACCATCGGATAGACGATTGGCAGGGCGAGTATGCCCTCCTTGTACAGCCCCTCGCTGAGGGCGACTGCCTTTGCGCTGTCTCCGACCATCGCAGGCACGATCGGTGTCTGACTCATTCCAATGTCGTATCCTATCTGTTTCAGTCCCTTCACGAAATACTCCCGGTTTGACCACAGTGTCTTGACATGCTCCTCTTCTGTCTCGAGTACATCAATTGCGGCTATGCAGGCTGCTGCGGTCGCCGGTGGATGAGACGCACTCAACAGCCATGACCTGCTCTTGTTCAGTGCGTAGTTCACCATGTCTCGGCTGCCTGAGACGTGTCCACCCATCACGCCGAATGCCTTTGAGAATGTGCCCATCTCGAAGTGCACATCCTTGTGCGTCAGCTTGAAGTGTGACACTATACCCCGTCCACCCTTTCCGAGTACAGCCTCTCCGTGAGCGTCGTCCACGTATATCATCGCACCGTGCTCTCTTCCAAGCTTGACGATCTTGTCCAGCGGAGCAATGTCACCATCCATTGAGAAGACCCCGTCCGTGATTATCAATATCCTTCGGGGGTTCTCCTTCTCCACTTCTGCAAGTACCCTCTCCAGGTCTGCCATATCACGGTGCTTGTAGACGTACCTCGTCGCCTTTGTCAGCCTCACACCGTCAATGATGCTCCCGTGATTCAGCTCATCTGAGATGATAGCATCACCCTGATCAACGAGCTGGGGAATCAGCCCCTCATTCGCAGTGAAGCCGGCCGAGTAAGTCAGTGAGGCCTCAGCTCCCTTGAACTTTGCCAGTCTTCTCTCGAGCTCCAAGTGAAGGTCCATCGTACCGGCGATTGCC
>JAWAQK010000062.1:0-12626 GCA_038893995.1 Candidatus Thorarchaeota archaeon
CACGACCGCCTAATGCGCTCACACAGCAGATAATCATTCCTCATACGAGGAGAACTCAGGGAGTCCTCTCTACGATCTTGACGTTCCTCCTTGCGAGTTCAGAGATTAGACTGTCCGCTTCAACCGCAGTCTCTGGTGGGATGACTCCGCGCTTGCCTATCGTACCGTCAGCGGTCATGACAGTGACGATGGACTGTGGAAACGCAGTGGTTCTCATCATTGAACTCAGTCCGGTCGAATCATCGTAATAGTCAATCATCTCATATTCATAAGTCCTGGAGTGTCGGCCTTCGCGTCCACTCACAGTGACCCTCAGAAGTGTTACATCCCTCTCGAATGGTGGCAGGTTCGTCTCGAGCAGCCTCTCAAGTACGCGCCGTGGCGCGACTCGGATGCCGTCGAACTCATGCGGCGTGCTGTCCATCAGACCGAGCTGTTTCATGCACAGCATCTTGTCCGCATGACCCGGGTATCTGATCGTCTTGTAGTCGAGAGACATGACTTTGCCCTGATATGTGATGGGCAGCGTGCTGGATCCGCCACTGGTGTTGAATGCCTCCAGCTCCCCGAAGGGTTCCGGAAACACTATTCTCTCGGTCTCAGTCAGAGGCTCCTCATATGCAATCTTTCCACTTCTCAATACCATGCACGGCTCCACGTACTCGTTGATGAGTCCCTCCGTTGAGAAGACAATAGAGTAGTTCAGTGGAGGTCTGGGTCTCTGTGGGAGTCCTCCCACTCTGATCTTGACAGAGCTGACATCGCTCAGGCGCTCGATCAGCGCACTCGCAAGCACATTGGTGAGGCCCGGTGCTAGACCACAGTCAGGGATGATGGTGACCCCCCTATCGGAAGCCTCACTACTAAGTTTCAGCTGTTCCATCACGACATGGAGATTTCCCCCAAGGTCTGTCAGATGGCAACCTGCCTCGATCGCAGCCTCAGTGTGAAGAAGGTTCACGCTATAGCTGACGCAGCTTGCGACTGCGTCCACCTTTGAGAACATCTCGATCAGTTGTTCCCTCTTCCTTGCATCCACCCTTACTGCAGACACGTTGGGTCCCAAAGATCTGGCGAGGCTCTCTGCACGTGAGACATCAATGTCACCTAAGACGACATGTTCCACCTTCTCACAGCGGGACAGGTCGTATGCTACAGCACGGCCCATCAGACCGCAACCCAGTACCATGCATCTTATCGTCATTTTCGAGAGTGACGTCGTACGTGTCCCAGATTAGAATCATTTGGTGTTTCAACGATTTGGTCCGTGTGAAGTTGATGCCGATTCTCTTCTGCAGGCCTCAAAGAGACGGACCGACGGGCTCGATAGTTCGGCTCGGACTCGGACCTGCCCATGTCAGAGTCCTGTCTCGCACATTGGGGGATCATGTTCTCATCCATTCTCGTGACAGTGGCCTGTTCCGGCTACTGAGACCGCCTGAACCAATAGTACGGGCCGTTTCGCACGGTCGTCCAGTTCGGGGTTAGCTCTTGACCATCGATATGCAAGCGATACTCACTGCTGCAAAGTGGTTCATAGGTAAGTCTTAAGACCAACTGATTCTCTGGTTGTTACACGCTTCAACACTTGGTTGTAGGGTGCTACTGATGCTGGACGGAATGGAGATGGCTGAGTACTGCATAGAGGTTGCTCGCGAGCTTGGCGCCAAGTACGCGGAAGCAAGGTTCAACGAGCAGTACGGAAGAGGAATTGTATACAGAAACGGGGAACCCGTCGGGGGTGGTTACAGGCCGCTCTCTGGGGTCGGTGTACGCGTCCTCGCTGACGGCGGCATGGGATTCGCATCTTTCGACAGGATGGACAGGGAGCTTGCGAGGACTGCCATCTCGAGAGCAGTCAAGATGGCGAGGAACTCAGGGCGAAAGACCCCCATCGAACTTGGCGAGCCCGTTTCCAACACTGGTAAGTGGTCTGTTGACATCAGGCAGAACTTACGCGACGTGAGTCTGGAACAGATCATGGAGGTCGCCAAGTCTGTAAATGAGGTAGGAAAGGACCTCGCCTCCTTCACACTCATGATGGACCTGTCTGACAACATCAAGTATCTGGTGACCACAGAGGGCACCAGGCTGGAGGGTCACCTCTCTCACGTGTTCGTGATGGTCCTGATGACGGCGAAGGGCGCTTCTGGTAGTGAGCAACGCTTCATTGACCTCACCAAGTCGGGAGGGTGGGAACAGGTCAGTGACGGGCAACTGGTGAGCCAGGTCTCGGATGAGGCCCAGAGACTGAAGCGAGCTGCAGAGCATGCAAAGGCCCTCCCTGAGCTTCTTGACAGTCCGATCGACATGATAGTCGGACCGGAGGTGGCTGGTATAATTGCTCACGAGAACGTTGGCCACCCTTCAGAGGGGGACCGCATAATGGGACGTGAGGGTGCACAGGCGGGTGAGAGCTTCTGGAGGGATCTCAAGCTGGGCGAGTCCCGTGTAGGGTCGGAAGTCGTCAACGTATCAGATGATCCCACCCTACCGAATACTGGGGGATTCTATCTCTACGATGACGAGGGTGTGAAGGCCCGACGGCGTCGTCTCATAAAGGACGGGATCATCAATGAGCCCCTGTTGAACCGAGACTTCGGTGTCAGGTTTGGTCTGGGCTCAAATGGTGCAGCAAGAGCTGTTTCGTACAACCGTGAGCCCATCATCAGAATGGCCAATACGTTCTTCGAGCCCGGCGATCACAGCTTCGAGGAACTCGTCGAGGATGTCAAGCTAGGCGTCTATATGCGCTCATTTGGTGAGTGGAACATTGACGACAGGCGATACCAGAGCAAGTACACTGGTACTGAGGCCTACTTGATACGCAACGGAGAACTCACCGACATCATGGTGAAGAGGCCGGTCCTCGAGACAACGAGTGTGGGCCTACTCTCGTCCGTCGATGCGGTGAGTAAGGAGTTTGATCTCGCCTTTCCCGGGACATGTGGTAAGGGAGACCCAATGCAGGGGGTTCCCGTGTACGCAGGGGGAGGAATGGTACGATTCAGGAGTATTCGACTTGGAGGTGTTGGCTGATGGCAGACAGGGACATTGTCAAGTCTTTGGTGGATGTTGCACTGCAGAAGGCATCGGGACGAGCTGATGCAGCAATCGCGAGGGCCGTCGTGTACAGCGGAACACAGATTCGGTTCTCAGAGAACGCTATCGACATTGCGAACCAGTGGGAGGAACAGAATCTGGACATCGCCGTGGTCGTTGACAAGAAGCGGATCGGTGTTGCCCGAGTCCCTGTGAGGGGGCCTGACGATGTCCGAAAGGCCGTCGAGCAGGTCTTGGACTTTACTCGGAAACTCCCTGAATCTCCCCTGTTCAACGGACTTGAGGACCGGCCCAGCACCTACGGATTCAGTGATGGTACTGTCGATCCCCGTTACGACTCTTTCATTGAAGACGCACCGGGCGTGGTGTCATCAGCCATTGACGCAGCCGTTCAATCGGGTGCCAAGAGAGTCGCAGGGGCACTGAAGTCGGAGAGGGAGCTCGTCTATATGCGGTCATCTCTAGGTCCTGAGGGCGGTTACGAACAGACGAGATACGACTTGAACATCAGGGCATTCCAGAAGGAACTGGACTACTCGGGACAGGGCCTGAGTTGTGGGACCATGCCATCTCAGGACGAGAAACTGATGATCGAGGCAGGCCGAATGGCTGGGTCATTGTCGAAGGAGTCCGTAGGTGCCGTGCAGGGGAAGCCAGGAACATACGATCTCGTGATGAGCCCCACAGTTGCTGCAAATGTGATGGCCAGCCTTCCAATGAGTGCCAATCCCTTCATGGTCCTCATTGGGCTCTCTCCACTCGGAGACAGGCTGGGGCAGAAGCTCGCCCCCGAATTCGTGACTATTGACGACAACGGTAGGCATCCACGTGGCATAGGCAGCAGACCGTTCGACTTCGAGGGAACTCCGACCCAGACCACACGTATCTTCGACAAGGGTGTGTTCAAGTCCTTCATACACAATACAAGTACTGCGAAGATGTTTGACTCAGTTTCGACTGGGAACTCGTCACTGGTGTCACTCGGTCAGGGCTCTAGCATGGTTCTTCCGGACAACACGAACGTGGTCTTCGAGAATGGTGATCATTCTCTCGAGGAGCTACTCGAGGGAAGCAGACCAACGATCTATGTGACCTGCAACTGGTATACGAGGTGGCAGAATCACCTGACTGGGGAGTTCTCCACGATCCCCCGTGACGCAATGTTCCTGGTGGAACACGGCAAGAAGACACCCATCAAGAACATACGGCTCAGTGACAACATCCTGAGGATGTTTGCCAACATAGTCGCACTTGGAGATGACATCAGACAGGTCTTGTGGTGGGAAGTCCCCGGGCCGGTCTTTGTTCCGTCGATCAAGGTGGCAGACTGCCGCATCACGGCTGCGACCAAGTAGTCCCGCACCAGTCAACGTTCACTGCTCGATGGTACCGGCGTCAACGAGGGACTATGCTCGTCTCTCGTGGTGCTGGTATCCACATAGATCTAGGCCGAGCTCCCAGGGTCCAGGAGAAGTTCTGACTGTGGGTCAGACCACGATCCTGATCTTTCCCTCACTGTAGAGCCAGGGACCTGTTTCTGAGAGCGAACCGATCATTGTCAGTCCTTCTCTCAATGCCCTATCAACGGCTGCATCTGTCGCGACAGCTATGGATGCAAGCAGGGGTATTCCCGCGTTTGTGCACTTTGAGGCTGTGACCTCCGAGATTCTCGAGCTGACAAGGAGCCCTGAGCTCCTGAGGTCAATCCCCTGCAGGACTGCGCTACCGACGGCCTTGTCGACGGCATTATGTCTTCCAATGTCCTCGGCGAACGCATATCTTGCGCCATCGAGCGAGAAGACCAGCGCAGAGTGCGTTCCTCCAGTCTGTCTGAGGGTCACCTGTTTGGCAACCATTCTATCGAGCCACGAGAGAAGAGATCCCAGACTTCTCGACGTATGTGATGGCGGTGTTGCTGAGGTAGTCTGGGATGATTGACGGTTGTCGGTGGTGCTCGACACCCTGCAGGTATTCCCGTCGAGCTCGAACCTGACTGCGCTAATGTCGGGCCTCAGATACCCCTGACATATCAGGTGTCCCAGTGCCAGTTCCCTCTCATGCCCCGGCGAGCAACGTAGCAGGGCCACCTCCTCCGAGTCAAGTACTATGCGGAGGGTGACCTCGACTGCCAGCCGTTCTGTGACGGGAGCGGGTCCCCCTGGAAGCAGCCGGGTGATCTTCCTTGTCGTGACTAGACACATGGTATTTATCCTCGGAAGTGCGCGAGCACTCTCGACCGAGGTAATTGGACGCCCTGCGTTATCACACTATCTCATTGGACTGCTCCCACATTGGGAGGCGAGATCTTGGCTAGCATAACGACTGGTACTCCATCGGGCAACCATGTAGTCGCCCCGGGACCGTATGCAATAGTGTTTGCAACGAGCTTTGGCGTTTTCCTCACTGCCCTCGACTCGTCGATCGTGAACGTGTCTCTCGTGACAATGGCCTCCTTCTTTGGGGTTGGAATCCAGCAGATTCAGTGGGTGGTGACATCCTACCTTGTGGTACTGACATCTGCCATGCCTCTCATGGGGAAACTTGGGGACAGGATCGGCAAGACAGGAGTGTTCCAGAACGGAATGCTGGTCTTCATCCTGGGCTCGTTCTTCTGCGCAATGTCAACCAATCTCTCTGTGCTTGTCATGGCGAGGGTCTTTCAGTCCATTGGCGGAAGCATGATGGCTGCAAACGGTCTGGCCCTCGTGACCCATTTCACGACAGTCGAGAACAGGGGACGTGCAATGGGGCTCTCGCAGATCGTCCTTGCCGCAGCCCTCGGTCTTGGGCCTGTCATTGGTGGCATTCTCACGCAACACGTGGGGTGGCAGAGTATCTTTCTGATCAACCTACCCATCGGCCTGATCGGCTATGTCATCGTCAGGAGGATGGTCCCTCAGACAGACCAGATAGATGAGGTCCGCTTTGACATCCTGGGATTCCTGTTTCTTTTTGGCTTTCTGTTTCTCTCAGTGTACGTGGTGTCAACGCTCGACTGGACATCTCACGACTTCTCGGCGGCAGGCTCCGGCGCGCTGCTGTCAGTTGCTCTAGTGCTCCTGTTGCTATTCATCATCAGAGAGAAGAGATTTGTCTCTCCCCTGATACCCACACGGGTCGTTGGAGACCGCGGCATCGCCTCTGGACTGATATCTGCTGTGCTCTCCTACATGTGTCTCATTCCTGTTTCCTTCCTCATGCCATTCTTCCTGCAGGAGGCATTGGGCTGGAGCCAGTCTCAGACCGGTATGTTTCTCACGATTCATCCTCTGACCATATCAGTCACGGGTCCTATCGCCGGTCTTCTCTCCGAGAGGATCGATGCGAGGACGCAGACAGTTGGAGGCCTTGCTCTGCAGCTCGTCGGCCTTGCGTCCATTGCACTCTTTCTCTCTGACATCGTTCTGGTGGCCATTGGCATAGTGGTGATGGGCTTTGGTCTCTCGACGTTCAGTGTAGCAAACGTCAATTACATCATGACTAGGTCTCCCAGAGCCTACAGAGGTGTTGTCAGTGCGCTCACCAATATCTCCAGGACTGCGGGGTTCTCGATGGGCACAGCGCTTGCATCTTCACTCTTCGGAAGCTATCTCAGCATGCTAGGGTACGTCAGCGGCGATGTCTTGACCTATTCTCATGCGGTCCAGCTTTCAATGATCTCCTTCTGCCTGTTGCTAGTCGTTTCGGTGTTTGTCACGATGCTACGAGTCACCAATACAATGATGGACCCTGTCCAGGTCGAGGACGGCAGTGGCTTCGCGAGCAGATGACAAACCAGGGCTGGGTAATATCGGGAATCCGAGGATCAGTCTGCTGCGTGTGGGCAACGATGTGTGCATGTGCTGGAATGCTTATTAGGTCCAGCTCTGGAGTACTGCCCAGAAATGAGAATAGACTTCGATAGCATCCGAGATAGGACGAGTACAGTGAGGGAATACGTGGACAATGCCGAGGCCGAGGCCCGCAGGATTATGCTCGAGAAGTACGCGTCCTATAGGCTCCAGTCCGAGGCCTTGTCGTCGCTCCGAACTCTCGCGTCGGATCTCACGGTCGTGGTGTTCAGCGCTGCCTGGTGCAAGGACTGCAGAGAGGCGATACCGGTCCTCCTGAGACTAGAAGAGGAGGCTGGCCTGAACATCCGCGTATTTGGCACAATAAAGACCGCACCACTGAATCCAAACAGGCGTTGGGCGATCCCACCGTCACCTCCAGAGATGGAAGCATGGGGTGTCACCCACATCCCCTGGATCGTCATCATTGACAAGAGCGGTGAGCAACTGGGAACAATCGTGGAACGGCCAAAGGTAAAGCAGACAATCGAGGAAGAGATTCTTCATATCGTCACAAAGTAGATAACCACTGTCCAATCGAGTACCAATCGGAGGAGATCTGGTGAATTTTCCATTCTTGACGCCCTTCCTAGAGGGCATCCGGCTGATGTGGCAGGACAAGAAGCTTCGGTGGCTCTTCATTGTGTTCCTGCTCTCATCATTGTTCATAACGGTAATCGGAAGTATTGCTGCGCGCCTCCTCGCGCCGCTGAGTCAGGGCCTGCTGTTGTCAGTCTATGTTGTGACTGCGGGGACTTGGCCAGTGTTCTTCATGCTGTGCACCATTCTGTCAATTGCGCATCTGCAGAGACTCTTTGTTTCAGACGAGTCCTATGGGCGATCATTTGGCCTGATGGTACCGTGGCTCGTCGTCAGTGCAGTGTTGAACGTGGTCCTCATCACAGTGTCTCAGATGACCTACTTCGTGCTGATGTTTGGAGTCGCTTTCTTGGGATGGATCTCCTTCCAGGCCTTCTTTGCCACAAGCGCATCAATTCACTACGCAGACACTGTCCAGGCCCATGTATCACGGGTCAGCAGTATTCTCTCGCTATTCAGCAACCTGGCCTGTTATGCCATCGTGGTTGGCAGTCTCATCTTCGGCTTTGCCATCAACCTGTTCAACCTGGAGCTTGCACGTGTTGCCTTGATACTGATGGGCACTGGTCTTGCACTCCTGTTCAATTTCGTCAACGGTGTGCTCATCGTTCGTCATCGACATCGGTCCACGCTCGGAAACATCGTCCTACTGGGTCTCTTTGTGGCGGTCTACTCTGCCTACTTCATCTACAGTGCAGCAACAGCCACCGTACTGGGTATCGATCCAATCGCCTGGTCACTGTCCCTGTTCTTCGTACTATACACGGTCAGTCGTGTGTCACGGACACTGTCCAGTCGTGCCAACATCGATACCCGATGGAAGATGTCTGTTGACACTGCGGTCCCGCTCACGTTCTTTCTCGCATCGGGCTACTACTTCACCGATATGCTCCTGCCCCTGCTCACAGTGGTGGAACCCGACTTTGGTGCCTCGCTGTCCGACATAGTCAGACTTCTGACATTCACACTGGTCGCACTCATCATGCAACTCGTGTATCTGAGGAAGCTGGGCAGGACTTCTCAACGTAGTGAGGCAGAGCCGACCAGGACTCCGCCTACCGTGCCGGCGCCCGCTCCTACCAGCGTCGAGACAGCTGAAGATGTACCAGGATCTGACCATGCGGGGCAAGAGGTCGGAGAGGAATCGGGAGCTGAGGATGAGCAGGTCTGAGGCATCCTGCTGTGCGTCAGTCTGCACAACCCTGCACACGGGCAACAACAAATGTTCATAAGTCTATTCTTACATGGTCTAATGGTTTCGCTGTTGCTGGTCGAGAGCTACTCCGTTCCAGCACGGTGAGATTCCATATCAAGGAGGACAAGTGTTGAAACCAATAAAGACGATTGGACTGTTTCTGGCGCTGTGCCTGGTGTTCACCGTTGGCGGACCCATGCTGGCAAGGGAAACAGTAGTCACGCCCCAATTCGTCGTTATGAACGACAGAGTCGTGCATTCTAGTTCTGGTCCGCATATTGGGACGATCGAGGGAATAACTACCGAGATTGATGCATGGGGCGGAGTGACTGCCAGTATCGTGACATTGCAGAACATGAGCCACTACAACCACGTCCACATAGGGAAGGTCACTGACAAGATCAGTGCCCAGTTGAGCAGCAAGGACGGTTTTGTGGCAACGGTGACGTTCAGCCTCTCTGGACTGACTCCGTATCCAAACGGTGTGGTCGGACCGCCGATTGCCACTCTGGACCTGGTGGTTCTTCCAGTGGTGATAGTTCCTGCCGTCCGCACGGACGTCTATGTTGCAGATCTGACGACCCTGGAGGCGATCCAGATCGCAGATGAGATAGTGTCGGTCTATGAGGGCGATCTGAACATCAACCTAGAGCGTCTGTGGCTGTCGAGGAGCACCTTTTACACCTACTTCGACTATGGCGTACCACAAATGCTGCTGGAGGGCAACATGTACAGGATGCAGTACGTTGCACAGCTGAGCTCTGCAGCGGGATCCAACACAGTCTCAGCGTATCGGTCTATCCTGGCCCAGATGGGTGGGTTCATGAGCATAGCAGGAGGAACAGATTGGAACAATCTCCTCACGACAGCTGCTGAGATGGTGCAAGCCGCCTACTGGCTCCCCGATTACTGTAGCCCAAGTGGATTCATGGTGTCTGAGCTGCTTGAATCGTACAGCGGTGCCTATCTCAGGGCTGACCCAGTCCACACGGACCTTGTCACAGAGGTCCAGTATGCTGCAATTGGGGTCGTAGGTTTCACCCAACCCGGCGTAGTACAGGCCGTAGATGGCGACGAGACATACGCTATTGCAGACCACCTTGGATTCACCGGCCCGATAAAGAACAAGATGCAGGAGGATCCATCCTGTCAATCTCTCTCTGTGGTGATGGGTTTTGCCCCTGGCTCTCTGTCTATCGACGGCATTCCGTCGCAGTGGTACTCGATTGACGACCAGTACCGGGTTCCCGAAGAGATCGAGCTTCCAGGCGGAGTAGTCATTCCCCCCAACTCGACTCTGTCCGAGATCGTCCGACTGTTAATGACCTACATGCCAATCGAGATTGGCCTCCTCCTAAATGAGGAGATCGGATCGATTGACCCGACTGCCTTCGACGAGTTTGTCGACTACCTGTGGGGAGGAGGTGCAACCACATTCCCGAACATGTCTGAATGGATACATCAGATGAACTTCTCTGAGATCGAAACTGCTGTCGAGGAGATGAACCTCGACCTTCTTGCCAGTCTGATGGCCGGAGCAGGCATGAATCCGAATGCACTGATGGACCGGATTGACGACACCCTCTACTCACAGGACCCGATTGCTGCGCTTGTCAAGGCATTCTTTGATTACTTCGACTACTACCACGTGTTTGACATTCTCGATAATGACACCTACCCCAACATGCCATCGGTCAATGACTACTTCAGCACTCTTGGTAACGCCGTGAAACAGTTCCTAAAGGACTTTGCCGGCTTCGACCTCCCGTCTGAGTTCTCCACGAAGGCCGAGTTTGCAGCCTTTGTGCAGCAGCACTGGGAGATCTCGCTTCAGGCCATATTCACCGCAATGACCAGCAACGACGCAGCGGCACTGAAGACTGCGATCCAGAATGCTCTCAATGTGGAGAACCTGCAGCAACACATCACGCCGTACCTGATGGCAGACCTGGGATCGTCAATGATGAATGGCATTGGATTCGCGATCGCCATCAACACGGACTTCTCAAGTGGAGTCTACGGTCTACTGGCAGACGACCTGGTCTTCACATTCGAGGCGGAACTTGACTCGCTCGTGATAGACGGTCCATTCCTCTCGGTCACAAAGATACACTATATCGCGGGTCAATCAGGAACTTCGGCTGCATCCTCCGTGAAGGTCGGCGATAAGATAACCTTCAACATCACCGTGAAGAACTATGGCTCCGAGACTGCCTACAACGTCAAGGTCCTTGACGGAATGAGCGCTGGGCTTGACGGTGACAGGGAGTTCTACTGGACGAGAGCCTCACTTGCTCCAGGAGCGTCTTGGGTCATCAGCTTCGAGGTGGACGCAGTCGAGGCAGGACTCTTCATGGACTATCCTGTCATCTGTGTGTACTTCAATGCCAGCCTAAGCGAATTTGACCCGAGTGACCCTATGGCGTGGGGTGGAACGGCACGGTACACGACCTCCGCACGCGGCTACATGGTCATGATCAGTACTCCCAACTGGTGGGAAGGAACCATCTTCGGTATTCCAACCCTGTACGTCGTTGCCGGAATTGCGGGGGCTGCAGTGGCTGGTGTGGCCATCCTGCTGATACGGAGACGTTAGTTCTGTACTAGTGCGAGCTCGCGGCCAGGCCCTTGGTCGCGGGCACCATCTTCTCTTCCGGCTCTCTCTTGAGATATCTCGTGTGTTTTCAACCGAATCCTTTTATCCTACCGGACTCACGTGCATGCAACCTGTGCCAGCTGAGCACAGCATCGATGAAGGAGAACAGATGAATGGCTCGCTATGAGTGTCTGGTCTGTGGGTACGTCTACGACGAGGAACTGGGTGACGAGGACTCCGGGATTGCCCCCGGCACAAAGTTTGAGGACCTACCTGACGACTGGGTATGTCCCATGTGTGGGGCCAGCAAGGAGGACTTCCAGAAGATCGACTAGGTCTAGTTCACTGCCCGGCAGTGTGTAGACAATCTGGAGGTGGGTCTGCGGACCCCCCTCTTTCCCACCGTCATTCCATGAGGCTCCATCTGTGATGCCCAGGGCACACTCATGCTGGTCTGTGCCTAACCTCTGTTCTCAGGTCCTGCCCCCTGACACGAGACTCAGTAGAGAGACGACAGTTCTCCTGCACGTCATTCTGGCACCGTAGTATGATGCGATCGCCGATACGCCCAGAGCTATTGCTAGTAGCGGTAAGATATGGACTGCAGAGAACAGGAATGGCTGTCCTCCGAAGCGAGCCAGAATGTCTGACATACTGAGCTGACAACCAATGCCAACAACAATTCCGGCCGTACAACCAGGGATCATTGCTGTGCAGTGCTCGAGGGTGATCTCCCGGGCAATCTCTGCTTCTGAGACTCCCATCGCCATGAGCATACCAATCTCTCTTCTTCGTGCGGCCACTGTCGAGAGGCTGGTGACTAGTACACTGGCCACGGTTGAGATCACTATCATACCTACGGATGCGTCGACTACCGTCCTTACCATCAATAGTGCAGCCGCATAGTTAGCGGTGATGCGAGACACCAGGACTGGAGTGACTCCGTGCATCTCCTCAAGCCGGCCCATGGTATCAGTAGTGTTTGCAGAGTGCACGATGACTGAGCTGACGTCAAACCGACCATCGCCGTACGTCTGTGCCCACGTGCTTGGTCCGACAATGACTACGCTCTCATATATCGCCGCGACTACATAGATTGGTACTGCAGATGTGCACACACCGACGACTGTCAACTCCGCCCCAGATGCGGTGCGCACGGAGCTGCCCAGTTCGAGGTCATAGGTCTTGGCAAGATACTCTGACACCACACATGATGATGGGTCGTCCAGTATTCCGAACCCACGAGTGATGTTGACGGATCTCAACAGGCTCACCGCCGACAGTTGACCAAAGTGAGTAGTCTGCACCCCAACCACTAGACCAAGGACGGACCTCCAGCCAG
>JAWAQK010000063.1:0-12312 GCA_038893995.1 Candidatus Thorarchaeota archaeon
GCTATAATGACATCGTAGCTGGAGAAGTCCACCCTGTCGATCGATGACTCGAGCATGTCAGACACTCTGACGGGCGGTCCCCATTCTTAAGATTGTCCACGTGTTACTCAGGAATCAGCCGTCGGAGGTACGGGACGACAAGTGTTATCAGTGACTACGGACCATCAGACCCCTGGTGGAAACTCATGCCGTCCCTCGAGGAGGTCCTGGCCGCTGCGCGGGCAAAGCTTGATAGAGGAGAGGCTGCTGATGCAGGGAGAATAGTCATGATGGCTGCAAAGGCAGTCGCCGACAAGAATCTGATCCGAAGAGCTGCAGAGCTGTATGAGCAGGCAGCCGATATCTATCGTGGTGCATTCAAGCCGCAGCAGTGTTTCGAGGCCATCGAGAACGCCACCGTCATGTTTCTCAGAATGTCAGGACCCAAGATGGCACAGGAAGTCGCGAGAATCAGTGAGAAGGGGGGTGACATGGCTCAGGCGGCCGGCGAGTTTCAGAAAGCTGCCGAGTTCTACTTTCGGGCCGGTGAGTTTGCAGATTCCCAGACTGACAGAGAACGTCTATCCGAGAAGGCCGTTGGAGCGCTTCTCGACCTGGCAGGCATCCTTGAGGAGAAGGGACAGTTCGATGAGGCAATTGCAGCCCTGAAGAAGGTCAGCGGGATATACTACAGTACCAACAACGCAGATCTTGGGAAGAGAGTCAACGACAGGGGCGCCAAGCTTGCACTGAGGTGGGCGGAAATGGCGAAACGCAGCGGCGACTATCTGGCAGCAGCGAGTGCCATAGCTGAGGCGGCTCAGATAAAGCAGGCAGAGGGAGATGTGCAGGAGGCTCCAAGGCTGATGGTAGAGGCGGGAGAACTGTACGAGAAGGTAGGCCTCTATGATAAGGCGGGAAACATGTACGACGCTGCTCAGGAGAGTTATAGAAAACAGAGATTGACGTCAGCACATAGGACGGCTATGACGAGGGCAGCCGAGGCATACATGAAGATGGAGGGAAAACCCGAGGTACTGGCACCGCTGCTTGTGAAGGCAGGCTCAATGTTCGACGAGCTTGGTCTGGGCGTCAAGGCAAGGTGGGCCTTCAAGAGAGCTGCGGATCTATTCAAAGAACTGGCAGACAGGGCAGCGGCTTCAGGAGATAATGATTCACAGAGACGCTACCTCAGACATCATGCAATGTGTCTGAGGAAGTGGGGATACGAGAAGGAGGCCGACGAGGTAAGTAACCAGGTGATATCATACTACATTCAACTCGCCGAAGCAGCTCCTCCGGAGTCAGAAGACCGGGCGTTCGCACTCGAGGAACTGGGGGCGCTTTACCTGGAGTCCGGACGTCCAGGCGAATCCGCAAAGTATCTGATGATGGCACTCGAAACCTATGTCAAGGCAGCAGAGAAGGAAATGAATTCAGGTGAGCATGGAGATGCCGCGACCCTCTATAGTCGTGCGGCGGATGTTGCGACTCGACTGGGCGACTCTCACAGGAGCACTGAACTTCACAGTATTGCATCTGAGCAGGCGGCCAAAGCAGCATCCATCTACGGCGAGTCTGGCACTGCAGAACTCGAAACCGTCTGGCTTCGAACGGCCGCCATTGAGGCTTTGTCCACCGGGAAGCAGGACATGATTGCGCGCGCAATCGACTTTCTAAGAAGATCAAGTAGCGGATTCAGAGCGATCAAGGACATGAGGAACGCGTTCGATGACCTGTTTCTAGTCTTTGCGACGCTGGTGAAGAACGCGCCTGAGAGAACTGAGGAGATTACTCGCACCGTCAACGAGATGGAGGAGCTCTATCTGACCTCCAGGGACCAGAACATGAAGTCGGTCCTTGATGTCGTCAAGCCAATAGCGAAACAGAGTGCCATTGCTTCACTGATAGCGCTTCATGAAAATGAGTTGAATCTTGGACAGAAGCTGGAAGTCTTGAGGGAACTCGTGGACTTGACGAGGAGCCAAAAGCGTGTACAGCAGTCTGGGTGATGATGCGTGGGAACCTATCACGAAGAGTTGGAGATCCGAACAAGGGGAGACTGCGATATCATTGACCTCACCAACGTCGTCGAGACAACTGTCAGGAAGAGTGGGTTCAAGTCGGGAATATGCACTGTGTTCTGCCCAGGTTCTACAGGAGCAGTGACTACGATCGAATATGAGGAGGGTCTTCTTGAGGACTTTCCCCAGGCAATGGAGAGAATCGCTCCTAAGTCGGCGGTCTACCAACACCATCTGAGATGGGGAGATGGCAATGGTCATGCACACATCAGATCTTCGGTCATAGGACCAAGTCTGACTGTACCCTTTGTGGAAGGACGTCTGAGGCGAGGTACTTGGCAGCAGATTGTCTTTATTGACTTTGACAACAGGCCCAGGACAAGAAGGATTGATGTCATGGTCGTTGGAGACTAATACTCTCCCTCACTTAGTTCCCATGACATGTCTGGTTCAGTCCAGAGTATCGAGGCATCGCGATGTTTCAGTGCCAAGTAGTGTATTCTCAGGGCCCTGCACAACCTATGGATCTGAAACTCAATGCTCGGACCCGGAGAGAGACGATATCTGCCAAAGGAGTCCATGAGATCGCGGATGGTGAGGATCTCCTCTTCGACCCGCCTATCAAGAGCACTGACCTTTGCACAGGCTGTCAAGTTGTCTGAAGGCATTGGCTAGACCACTCAAGATTGACGCAGTGTGTCAGCGTATATCCGATTGGGTTACCGAAGTAATACCTAGTCGAAATATGCCTGACGACCAGTCAGTCTCCGGACCATCTTCGTGCCGCAGACAGGGCATTCGAGGTCGGGGGGTGCTGTGGTAGAACTCATACCACAACCGGGACAACTAAAGGACCATCTTGCCTGAAACCTGAAGCGCCCTTCGATGTCACTCACCCGGACAGACAGATGAGATGCGGTATTCAGAAGAGCAAGATCAGAGGAAACGAGAATGACCCTGTGACCCTGCTTCATCTTGGTGAGTGCCAGTGCAATGAGACTGATATCAGTCTCTGACAGATGATGACCATCCCCAATGTTCTGCGCGCAGGACCTGACCAGCATCAGATCATGAGAGTCTGGATACTCTACACTCAGCCGTCCCGACGACATCAGGAACTCCACACGGCGTATGCTGGATCTGTTGCGGATCTCGTCTATCACGCCGGGGACGGTAGCGAAACTGCCACCAGTCCTAGTCCGTGTCCAGCCAGAGAACAGGGGACCTGCATCAAGAACGTACAGTCGGGACATCTAGAAACACCTACAGGGTCCTGGGGACCACACGCGTGTTGAGTCGTTCAAAGTAGTTGTCGTGCAGCCGTATGAACCTGGTGAATGAGTCAGACTTCCTCAACCAGACTGTGCTGCCAGGTGTGACTTCATGCACCGACTGACCATCGACTATGACAATGCCTGAAGCGCCCGGTTTGACTAGATCCAACTCGACTGTACTCGAGTCAGGTATGACCATTGGTTTCAGTTCGAATCTCGGGGGACACACTGGAACGAGTATGAAGCCGTTGACCCCTGGTGTCAGGATTGAACCTCCTGCTGCCAGAGCGTAGGCGGTTGAGCCACACGGAGTCGACAACATGCACCCATCTGCGCGACCGTATCCGACCCGATTGCCATTGATCCGTATCCTGAATGTGAGTAGGCGACCCGGAATCTTTGAAGTGATGTAGACCTCGTTAAGGGCATCAGGAAAGGACATCTCACCACTGCCTGACGCCAGATTTACACAATGCTCAACTACACAGTCACTGGCCAGGATCCTGTCGAGCGCACTGATGGCCGTAGTGGTGCTGCTCTCAGTCAGGAAGCCAACTGTCCCTCTGTTGACACAGTAGAGTGGAGTCCGGCGGTCTCTGAGTCTCTGGAGGGTGTACAGGATAGTACCATCACCACCCACCGTTATTATGAAGTCCACATCCATGTCCTCGATTGATACGTGGTCCACCCTTGCATCCTCGACCCTGCAGGACCCTCTGTCAACTTGGACCTGAAGTCCCCTCTTGAGCAGATTCGCCACCAGCCTGTTGGCAAAGCGCTCTATCTCGATCCTTTCGGGTCTGCAAACAACTCCGACCCTGTTCTTCTCCGACAGAATCTTTGGAGACGGCTCAATCAACATGTGATCGCATCCTGGACATGCTCACGACAAGAAACAGGATAAATTGAACGTTCCCGTCCTCCGGATTCTGTGATGCGGCGTGGACGGGAAATGTGACAAACTCTCGGAGGCCAGGAAAGTACTTGTCGGTCTACTGGCACTCCCAGGCGACAAGGGTCAGCGCAGGGCTGCACATTTCGTGAACAGCTACATAAAGTATATAGAGTGAACCGATGGCAGGAACGGTGGCTCGTCTTAGGACCATAGGTGGTTTTCAATGAGCATTAGAAAGGCGGACGCAAAGAGCCTGAAGCCAGGCAGCTACTTGATGATTGATGATGAGCCCTGCAAGGTCCTCTCAGTAGAAACTTCAAAACCAGGTAAGCACGGTGCAGCCAAGGCAAGAGTCGTGGCAGTAGGTTTCTTCACGGGTCGGAAAAGAGACGTGATAATGCCGGCTGACAGGATGGTTGACGTGCCAGTAATAGAGAAACGCAGCGCGACTGTGATAGCTGACCTCGGAGACCACTACCAGGTCATGGACACCGAGAGCTATGAAACGTACGATATACCAAAGCCAGACGATCCAGAGATCTTGGGGAAGGTTCAACTCAACTCAGAGGTCGAGGTCTGGGAGATAATGGGTCGTCGTACCATAACTCGTGTCAAGTGACATTCCAGCAGTTCTGGGATGGCAGCCATGGTCTAACATTGGAGGGCCGGCGCTGGTCAAGGGACCAGGCCAGGCAATATAGAGTCGACCCACTCGCAGTCCCAGTGGTGAGGATGTGATGTAGTGTCGTGGGTACTGAGATCATGACCGGCGGGTCCATGGCCCAACAATCTACGAGATTCCTATTCGGCCGGAGGACTCAGGCGTCCCTCCTTCCTGGACCCCAGCTGAAGTCAGAGTGTGTTCGAGAAACTTGTGGCCGTCTGATTCGGGTCTAAGGTGACTCATTGCTCTTGGCAAACATACGACCAACTACTGTGAGGATGACGCCAATCCAGCCCAGAGAGTATGACATCAGGGCAACAAGCGACAGGAGTTGATCCAGACCACCTACCGAAACTGCCGTGACAATGATGAGTATCAGGCCTATGAGACCCACGCCTGCTCCGAGACCGACTAGTAGCTTGCCCAGTCGGATCCTCGATATGAGGATGAGCAGTCCACCCAGTACCACAGCGGTACCGCCTAGCCCTGCGATCCATAGCAGCACTCTCAATACAATCTCCAGTATACCAGCGAGTGAAGGAAACATCGTCTGGACATAGGCTATGACGGTGCTCAACAGGCCAATATCACCTTGCCAGCTGGCTATGAAGAGGAGTACGCCTCCCGCTATGCAGAGCACAGATGCGAGAACATTCTTCATGTACAGGATCCCACGTAATCAAGTGTGAACTCCGACTAATTCGTCTTTCGGGTGTTGGGTGATGAACACATCCAATCACTACTCCTCAGAGGGACAGAACCTGCAGAACTGACGATTACAGTGACTGCAAGTGTCGTACAGCATAGGGAAAGCCTAATCAGCAGTGCCAGTGTGGGCACTGTCACTCACGGTCAAGTCTGCAGTACTTGACGCTGTGAACGAGGATGCATCACACCAGGAACAGCCCTGCCATGACTACAGGAAGTGATGCCTTGGAAGGTCCACTCATGATCTCTACGGCCGGCGTCATTTTCCTTGCGTTCAGGCTCTGGCTCGTGGAGAGAAAACTCGTAGAAGAGCTACAGTTCCGGCGAAGATACACGAGTCGCTTCATAAGTTACTACACTGCGCTGGCAACGGCCCTGGCACTGAACTGTTATGTGCTCAACCTGGTAGTGATGATGAGCTTCCCAATACTGCTCGTCACAGTGGGATGGGACATAAGGTTCTACAGACGCTTTTCCAGCAGGAACTACTGGCATAAGAACAGGACATGGCTCATCGTGGAGAGACTCACACTTCATCCGCCTGTGGTAATCCTGGCCCTTCTGATGATTTACCTGGGTGCTGAGTCATACATCCGGGCCCCCACCCTTATCACAATAGGGCTGGCAACACTGTTACTCTACGTGCCATTCTTTCTCTTTGACGAGCGCTGGAGATCCCGGTACCTGTGGCCCCAGGCGATCGTAGTGATAGCGCTCTTCACAGGGTCCATGCTGTCCATGATGATTGCACAGGCATTTCTCTGGGGAGTCCCATTGTGGTGATGAATCATGGGAAGTCCGCTGACTGATGTACCGTTCTCCAGGTTCTTTTCGGAGTCCCGTCTGCTCAAGGCGGGCCTGATATTCAACGTCGGATACTATCTGGCCGTCGTACTCACTTTCGTTGCGCTCCGCATCACGGGACAGATCGGGTCAACAATCTATCAGATGGACTTCCAGGTGTTCTTCGCAGCATCACAGATGTTGTCAGTCGCACCAGCGGACCTGTACTCCGTGGCCTCAAATGGACTACCATATCGGTACCTCCCTGCATTTGCAATGGTAGTCCAGGCATTCCAGTGGGTCCCGCTTGATATCGCCTATCTGACATGGATATCGCTCATGATGTTGGCAAACTGGGCGAACCTGAAGCTCGCCTATCATCTGTGTCAACTCTGCGGAGCTAGTCTGACCACAAAGAATCTTGAGAAGACCCTGTTCATTCTGTTCATAGCTCCCCAGCATGTTGTCAACTTGATCCTCGGGCAGGTATCTCAACTAGCTATCTTCCTGATACTATATTCACTAGTGATCCTCCACTCGGGTGCGGATGACTCATTCAGACAGTTCTTCGTCGCATCGCTCCTGGTAGGCGTGGCGGCTCACCTCAAGCCCTTTGCAATATTGCTTGTCCCATTTCTTGTTCCGGTAGAACGTCATAGAAGATATCTGATTAGGGTTCCCCTGAAGCCATTGGCTGCAGTTGTCGCTGGAGTGGGTCTTGCCATGCTACCCAGTGCAATGTTCTTCATCACGTACCCGGATTCATTTTGGGGGTTCGTTGACGTTACTGCAAATGGCAGACTGGGATATCACCATAGCACGAGTCTCGTCACACTGATCGGAGCGCTCGTTCCACAACTTCGGAACATCCTCCTAGCACACACGACGCTCCTCATCCCAACAGTGGCAATGTTTGCGGTTAGCTATGCGAGATTCATCAGTACGCCGAACACCTACAAGTCATACATCATGCACTTCTCAGAGGTTGTCTTCATAGTACTCATCATCTATCCTGAATCTTGGTTCCTCTTCCTGGCCATACTGTATAGTCTGTTGGGTCCATCCATGATCATGCTCTATGGACCAGAGTCCATGATGGATAAGAAACCCCATCTTGATGCTCTGTGGTCATTGTCGAACAACGTGATGGCCTTCTTCTGGGTGGGGGTGGTCATTCACTACCTAGTACTTGGTTATGATCCAGTTGTCCCAGTGTGCGTAGTCATCATGTACGTGCTGTATCAGCATGTGCTGTTCCGCCGCTTCAGGATACAGAAAGTCGGTCTGACCCACCAATGCGACCATGGCAACGGACAAGATAGACCGGAACATAAGAACCTCTGAAACATGATGACTTGAGAACCACGAGTGCGCTGTACACTCATCCGACGGCGGCAGGAACGTCCTTCAGTTTCCTTCTCCTGATGACGAATGTGCTACCAACAGTCAGCGCGGCGATACAGCCCACAAGAGCCAGGACAATAGGGATGCCAAGATTTGTTTCTGCGGATACTACGATGCTGATCAAGTAGTGTCCAGCCGTAGACTGCCACGTCAGCGGGATTCCATTGCGGGCGACCACAGACTGAGAGATAGACTCTCCAGTGAGGAGGTTCTGGACAGATATCTTATAGGTGAGGCTGCTTCTAACCCTGAACTCTCCGTCCTCAACGATAATGGTGAAAGGATCGGAACTCTCGATATCGAACTCGGTCGATGACTCTATGTAACTGATTACGGACGCAGTCCATGTACCATTGCTCTGAACTGTGATGCCTGTTTCACGAACCTGACCTGTGCCATTCACCATAACGAGAACATTGTTGTCTGGCTTGCCAAAGAGCTCATCTATCAACGGAAGGAGAATGGTACTGTCGACGTTCTGGACCAACGCAGTTCCGGTCATGAGATGTCGTGACAGTATGCGGATAGACACTCCGATCTGCGACGGGTCAAAGTAGCGACCATCACCAAACCCGCAGGGAGGTCCACAGTTGAACGGTGCGCGATGGAAGAATGTCAGGTTGATGTGCCCAAATGCATCAAGTTGGGGTTCCGTGGACAATATGTACCAGTTTGTCGTGTCCAAGAAATCTACAGAGTCGTCACGATACAGGGAGAACAGCAGAAGGGCATCCCAACACCAGTCATGAAGGGCATGACCACCGGGACCAGTGCGCTCATGGTAGACTATGTTCTCACAGAACTGCCACGGCATGAAACCAGAGTACCCCAATTGATGGGCCTGCCGATATGCTTCCAGGAGAAACCTACAGTTTACGGCTCTCGAATAGTTGTACATCTGTGGAGAACCTATCTCGCCGATGACCGCGGGAATGCTAACATTGTCAAGCGCATGTAGTTGGGAAGTGGGCTCGTAGTGATGGACTGCATGATAGTCTGTGTTCGTGGGGAGTGATTCGTTGTAGTACTTCGGCATTATGTTCCAATACCACCACGTGGTGTTACTGTAAATCTCGAACCATTCATCGCTTATGGTCACATATCGCTCAGGATCTGCAGCCTTGATCCTGTTTCGGACGTAGCACATGAAGTGCCATACTTGAGTGGCATTGCATGACAGACTTAACCCACCTTTCGATGGTGGATTGATGAGATAGCACATGAATGCGGAGAACTCGTTGACTATCTCCCACGTATGGATGACGGGATTACCTTCGAAAACGCTGATGAAGTCAATCACGCCATCGGCCAGACTAACGAGGGGGTGGGGCTCTACGATATGCTCTGGATCAAAGGGTAGCTGAAATACCTCGAAGTAGTGTCGAAGAGACGGGTGTTCATCCGGTGTGCCAATCCTAGCGAACAGCGTCGGCGTCAGGGTCATGCCTCTGGCCGCCAGCTCCTCAAGGTAGACTCCAAAGTTCGCTACGGCAGTGTCATTCAATCCGAGATACCCCAGTGAGTCATCCCACTCGATGAATTGGAAGATGAGGGTGAAGCTCCTGACATGTTTCACGCCCATGATGGCCATGGCATCTAGGTCTGCCCTCAAGACATCTATATCGAAACCAAGTCGGAACCAGTACGGGCCTATGTGCTCCTGGACCTCTGTACCGTTCGGAAACCTGTAGGTGAACAGGTCATACTTGGTGTAAGATGCGAAATTGAGGCCCTTGAGCAGGTCTTCAGACTGAGGAAGCCTCGGGATCTCCAGTCCGAGAGGTTCATGGGACGACTGTGGGCAGTAGGTCGGCCCCGTCAGCGGCAAGAATGGCAGGGTGAACACGGAGCTGAACAGCAACAAGAAGACGCTGGATAAGAGGATTCCCCAACCATAGCAGCGGTTGCGGCAGTTCATAGTCATGCATTACGATGTATGGACTTATGGAGCTGATGGCAGTCAAAGTCACCTCGGATATCATCAGTCGGCAATCAGACTCATCTCACTCAAGAAGACAGGACCGTTGCAAGCATCTCTGTGGCATCCGCAAAACGCTGAAATACCAGGACAGAAAGAATCACCAGCGACACGACGAATAGGACAGACAGATAGACGAGCTCGGTTCTTGCAGATGACACGAGTGAAAAGGTCATTTCGGAGAGAAAGAAGAATACGACCGCGAAAGAGATCAACACCAGGACATTCTGCCAGTATGATTGAGCAGTGATTGTCCCTTCGAGCACGGACCTCAGGTCCACGTAATGAAATGGAGAGAGAGTCACCCACGGCTTGGGGAGTATTGCCAGTGACCCTAGGAACGCAGAGGTCAGGAGTGCTGCAACTCCAGCCATGATCTCGGTCCTTGCCAGTGCGCTGAATACCAGTGTTATAGCGGCCACCATTATCAGAGCAAGTGCTATCAAGAAGGCGGACTGAATAGCCGCCATGAAGGGGAGATCGCCAAACAACAGAAGTGTGTACGCCCATGTTGGTACGGCGCAGAACAGTACCGACACCAGTATGATTCCTGAGCGGACCAGCATCTTAGATAACACGATCGAAAACCTGCTGACAGGCCTCGTCAAGAGCAGGTCGAGTGTGTTTGCACGCCGCTCTCCTGCTATTGCGTCCATACTCACGAGTGCGACAAGGAGGGCCCCCAGCTGTAGCAGGTCGTCAACTGCACTCAGAAATGCCTCCTGTGGAGTGAACTCGGGAATCTCGATTGTCCCCGGAGGCAAGAGCGTTGGCAGCATGAATATCATCAGAAGACCAGATAGGCTGAGAACTGTGAGGGTTGCCACCAGGACCACTAGTTTCATGCGTGCCTCATAGGCTTCCTTCAACAGGAGTGTGACAAGGGCCCGTAGCACGTTTCTACGCCCCCCCGTGCTGAATTGGTCTGTCATGTGTTATCATGTCAACAATCAAGTCCTCCAAGTCACCCAGTCCTGATGTGAGCGAACTCAGTATCGAATTGGATGAGGCCACTAGTCGCACGACGTCCATGCGCGCACGGTCGACGTCATTTGCATGAACAGTCAACTCATTTGATTGCACCCTTGTGACACTGTCAACAGACTGCAATTGCTCGATCTGTTTGGGCAGGCTATCGTCCAGAACATCGAACACAAGTCGAATGTAGTCTCTCTTCCCATGCTGCAAGTGGCGCTGAAGCTGATCAACCGTACCCGAGAACAGGAGGGCCCCACTCCTGATGACAACGATATCGGTAATGACCTTCACCAGCTCAGCAAGGATGTGTGACGAGATCACGACAGTCTTGCCACTCTTTGCCAGCTGTCTAATCACCGAGTATATCTCTCGCCTACCGATTGGGTCCAGAGACGACGTTGGCTCATCCAGCAGTAGTACCCGCGGTCCGTGGATCAGACTCTGAGCAATGCCAAGACGCTGCCTCTCGCCGGTAGAGAGGGTGGAGATCTTCCTTCTTGAAAGATGAGAAAGACCCACGGATTCGATTGCCTCCCTGACGGCGTCATCTCGAGCGGCACCGGTCATGTAGAACCTGCTCACGTGGTACAAGTACTGGTCGACACGCATGAACGGATACACACCAAAGTCCTGAGGGAGGTAGCCTATCGTCTTCCGGACTCCGGTCAGATCATGACTGACATCGTGACCGTCCACGTATGCCTTTCCCGATGAGGGTGCCAACAGTCCAGTCAGTATCTTCAGTGTGGTGGTCTTGCCTGCCCCGTTAGGGCCTACAAACCCGACCAACGACCCCTCTCGTACCTTGAACGACAGATTGCGTAAGGCCACTATGCTCTTGCCGTAGGTCTTTGCAACCGAGTCCAGCTCTATGACCGTCTTCATCGCTCTTCACGACCAACAAGAAGATAGAGTGCCGGACCAATGAGAGAAACGAAGCAGACCAGCGCACCCCATGCCACTTTCTGGGTCCTAGACTTGTTCGGGCTCCTGCGAATATCAATCAGACTATAGATGGCGAGTGCAGCATGTATTACAAGGATTGGGATGATGAGCAACAGCAGAGGATCCACGTTCGACAACAATCCGCTCCCGTCCATCAGGAAACTCCCATAGAAGGCCGACAACAAGTCTACACTCAACATTGAACTTGCGCTCCCCTGCTTCGAGTTGAAGCAGAGCCTGTTCATATATAGGGGGTCTATAAACCTTACCTCCGAGTGGACATCTACCGGTGTAGCCTAGACCTAAGTGGCTCTAGATCCGTCGTATGCGCAGGGAGGTCTTGGAAATAACGTGTGGACAAATGCTCCTCCTCAGGATCTGAAGGAGGGGATCACATCACTTCCGAATAGTCGAATACTGTCAAGCGACAGACTCATTGTTGGTAATTCGACAAAGCCTACCAGCAGTGATGTCACACCGACTTCGCACAGAGTTTCCACTCGTCTTATGATCTGGTCAGGCGTTCCTACTATGTTGGGTAACATGTCAACTGGTATTCCTGACAAGTAGCTTATCACTTGACACAACCTGTTTACATCTTGAGGATCTTCACTCACAGCGCATAGGTCCGCACCGTAAATAATCTCGGAATCACCAAGAGGTCTACCTATATCTCTCAA
>JAWAQK010000064.1:0-11895 GCA_038893995.1 Candidatus Thorarchaeota archaeon
GCTGATCTCCGAACTCTCTGGCGGCGAGGTCCAACGTACTATCATTGCTCGCGCACTAGCGCAGGAGCCGGAACTGCTCCTGCTTGATGCGCTATTCGCTGCGGTTGGAGCCTACATTGGTGAGAGTACAGGCAGTGTCTATGGTGCAGTCATAGGAGCTGTGGTGGGAACTGTGTTCGGCATTCTATTTGGATACTACACGCAGGCGATTCTTTGTGATGAGGCTGGCTGCATATGGTGGTGGTCTAGTCGTTCCTTCGAGGAATGGCTGGCGGCCAACGCCCTGTGGATATATATCCTGTCCCTCACGCCAGGGGGAGCCACTGGTTTCGTGGTCTCTGGATTCGCGGCCTATGGTTACCTGAGGATCGGCAGCTATACATTTTATGATGCCGTGGGAGCTGGCAGTCCCTGAGTGATAAGTCATCCCAGGGTATAAGGAGAATACACGCTCGTCTGCCTACACGAACAGACATACAGTTTGTTTGAAACGATTTACAGGCTAGTGGTCTGAGGAAGGGTTTAGGGACCACCCCCTACAACCCCCTGTACCGTGGCGGGCCCTAAGCCCGAGACAGGAATGACGTGCCTGCGTGACGCAAGAAAGAGAAACCACCAGTGCTCTCAAGAAACTCGGGAGCCATTCCGGCCCGTTGCAAAGATGCGAGGTCGTACAATGCTACCGGATCAGCAACACCCAATGAAAGGCACAACACTCACATTTCACGTCTGCTAGTATGTCCCATCTTGGGGAGCCACACCCATATTGAGGGTGTCACCAAAACATTCAATAGGTAGCAGACGAATGTGAATGACCTTGCGGGGCTAGGTTCACATATCCCTCTCGTGGTGAACGGATCTTGACTAGTATGAATACTAGTGTCTGGGCTGTGCTGGGGGCAATTTCACTAGCTGTGTTCAGTATAGTACGGTTGTTTCTCATTGTGTTTCAGACCACTCCGACCGGACCTACGCTCTGGGAGAACGTTGTATCACTACCCGTCCTTATACTGGGAGTGGCCGCTCTTGATATTTCAATCGTTCAGAGGACGCAGGAACGCTTCAGCATAACCATGATGGCTGTCCTACTAGTGATCATCGGGATCGTCGGCTTTGGAATGGGTCTTCAAGCACACAACGCAATCATCGAGCTTGTGTATCCCCGTACCAATATTGTCAGCTCGATGTACTACGTATTTTGGGGAGTGACGATGATGGGGGTCCTTATGCCAATCATGAGTAGGGCTCTCAACAAGTCCCCGAGCTCGTGATCTCGGTAAACACTATTAGAAACTACACACTCTGAAGATGGTGGCCTGCTGTACCCCAAGTGCTGCCTAGTCGGATCTGTGGCCACGAAGGACCTGCAATGATATCTGCACCGGCCAGGGCAAGACAACGGGGCCATACATCACCCTGAGATGTCATAGACAACACCTACTTCAACCTCTATGGAGGTCATTTCAGCGTGCGCCAAGATCTGTAGAGAGAACCCTCCCCTGAATCTCCATGATCTGTCGAATTCCCTTCGTGGCCAGGTCAAGGAGAAGGTTCAAGGTGCCTCTGTCAAACGAGTGTCTCTCCCCCGTCCCCTGAATCTCGACAAAGAGATCACCACACATCACGACATTCATGTCAACGCCTGCCCGGGAGTCTTCCTCGTAGGTCAGATCAACAACGCATTCGCCCTCAAGAATACCAACACTCACGGCCGCCACAAGACCTCTGGCTGCATGTGAGGAGATCATCTCTCTGCGCACCATGCTGGACAGAGCGTCGTGAACAGCCAGACATGCGCCTGAGACTGCAGCAGTCCTCGTTCCACCATCTGCTTGAATTACATCACAATCTACTCGGATCGTGTACTCGCCCATATGCTCTAGGTCCACTCCGGCGCGCAAGGAGCGTCCAATCATGCGTTGAACCTCATACGTTCGTCCGGAGGCCTGTCGGCCCACTCTCTGAGAAGTCGACCCTGGCAGCATACCATATTCTGCGGTAATCCAACCCTGCCCGGAACCTACAAGCCAGTCGGGAACTCCATTTTCGACCGTGGCGGTGCATATCACCTGAGTGTCACCCATCCTCACGAGCACCGATCCGTCGGGATACTTCAGGAAGGGTCTGACAAACTCTATCGGTCGAAGCTGGTCATTTGTCCTACCATCAGCACGAAGCATTAGACATCATCGCCTTGAGCACAGCGAGGCTCCACTGAATACAGAGCCCAGCAGTTACAGATAGTTTTATTCTTAGCTTTGGTGGGATACATCTGGGTGCATCTTAGCCTCTGAGGTGCAGGTCAGGTTGGATATTAGAAAGAGATTCGCAGATGCCCTCGACGATACCGTGAACACCTGGAAGTCGAAGAAAGAGGTTGAGGGTCTATTTGTATATGGGTCCTATGTAAGAGGCACGATCACAAATGCCTCAGACCTGGACCTCTGTGTGGTCTTGAAAGAGGGCGAATGTGAATCGCAGTTGCTATCTGAGCATAAGGGAGTACGCATTGATATGACCTGCCTTACCTCTGAGGAGATCAAGAGGGTGTTCGATGGCAATGTCTCAGACCCAATCAAGATCTCCGAAGTTGTAGGTCGACTGAGAAATGCTCAGATCGTATATGACAGGGGACATGATCTCAAGAAATGGGAGGAACTTGCCAGGCGATTCACGTGGAATCAGGACCATATAGACCTGATGAAACAGAGAGCCCTCAACTCCCTCGAGCGGGCATCTAGATTCACAATTCGCGAGGACACCGTGAGTGCGGTCTGCGAGATAAGGAGAGCGCTCTCCGACATTGGCAGAGCTATAGTGATGAAGAATGGCCGGTTCTCAATACTTCGTCCGGCGGAGGTCTTGAGCGAGATCAGACTACTTGACCCAATCACGTACCAAGTATTCTTGAGGACATTCAAACTCAAGAGTTTTGATGATGAAGAAGAGCTGATAGGAGTACTCAGTGATGTACAGCACTGGCTCGAGATAGCTGAGGATAGGTACCGGGAGGCAGGTAAGGCCGGAAGGATCACGGAAAATCTTGCTGCTGCTCAGCGACAATATCACGGAGCAGTGGGACTTACACTATCAGGCGATTATGAACTCGCAGTCCTGGAGATGAGACATGCAATCTACTCATTGGCTGTTTCACTGCTGCTGCTAGACGGGAGCGGTGAGCTGGAGGAGATTGGCATCGGAGATGAGCTCAGAGAGAGAGAACCAGACTTCTACGAACAAATAGTTGTGGAGTACGGTGCCTTCGATTTCCAGTCAAAGGGAGTCGAACGCAGTATAGGCGAAGCAAGGTTCATTGCGGCAAGACTGTGATCATTTGGAGTGCCCCTTCCCAATGTACAGAAATGTACTATCATATTGAAACAGGAGTATGACCATGCGGGCGGAACAGCTGAGAATAGTGCACCTGACGAGTGTCAGGCTGACCAAGGAGAAACAGAGAATACTACTCAACGAATTTGAGAGATACGCAGCAGCCGTCAACTTCACGATAAGGACCGCTCTGACGAAGCACTTGACTGTCGAAAAGCGGATCGAGGACGGGGTCGCTGACACGCTGGCTCAACGATATGGTGTAACGCCGGAATATGTGAAGGACGTCGTGAAGACGGCTCGAATTACTATAGCAAGATACCGACGTCAGGTCCTGCGTTCTCCGACTGTACGCAATAATAAACCATACTTTGCACGGGGGACCGTGATACTATCTCCCCCGATGATACGATTTCAGGGACCGGTCCTAGTGTTTTCGACTACAGGGAATGCAATCCCAATACCACTTGATGAAGCCAGCAGAATCAGAGAGGCCTCGACCATCCAGTGCATGAACGAGAAGAGGGCGGTCCTGGATCGAACAAGGCTGGTCTGGAATGAACCAGGGGTTCTCGGGATAACAGTCAGGATCTACCTCAAGGGGAGTGGGCAGCCATGAGATCAGTCCGCCAAAGCGATGAGCAAATCGAACGTAGGAGAGTCATGATGGTGGGTCTTTGGGGTCAATTCCTGGTGAAACTCTCGAATCGGCGACCGATCATACGTCGTCGTTTCGGGTCAAGCACAACTGCCATGGCCAATACTACTCCTGTGGCTGAGATGATGACGATAAGGACCGCGTAATTGGCAGTCTCCGTCAGGACAAGACCTTGTCGAATAGACAGTACCAGGAACGTTTCTGTGACATCTCCAACTATCTTCAGACTAGTCGCGCTACACTTGTCAGGCGTATCTTCTGTTGTATGCCAATATGACGGAAATGGTGAGTGCTGTATGATGTCCAGGGCAGGAATGCCCGCGTCGAGGAATGGCCGATGATCGTCCAGTATTGAAGCACCCCATGAATCTATGAATACATTGTGGTAGCCCATTCCATGCGCCAGTTCCCAAACCTTGTTCTGTAGAGATCGTGTTGATGACAGTTCCCGAAGAAGAGACAGATCGCTGGCCCCGACCATGTCGAGGAGTATCATTGCAGTTATCTGAGACCGCTCAGAACTTGTGAGCGAGGATACATAGTGCGTGGAACCTCGGATCCACTCCCATCCGTCAAGATGCCCGCTGTCCTCTGCATCAAAGAATACCAACTTGACAGAAGACCGGACATCCACGGGTAGACACCGTGCGAGCTCGAGGAGTACAGCCACTCCACTGGCCCCGTCGTTTGCGCCCAAGACGGGCTGTGTTCGCTTCTCGGGGGAGGGGTCCCGGTCTGCCATGGGCCTCGTGTCGTAATGGGCTCCAACAAGAATGTGCGAAGACGACGATCCAAAGATTGCAACGATGTTGGAGCAGTTCACGCCACGATAGATGAAATACTGAAACGTCACATTCCACCCGGCGGACTCAAGAATGCTACCAATGAGCTGTCGACACATCTGAAGAGATACCGATCCGGGTAGTCTAGGACCCAGTTCGCACTGTTGAAGGAGGTAGGCGTAGGCATTTTCCCCTGAAAAGGTGGGGGAATAGGGGACACTGTCTGTCAATCCTGTGAAGAAGACCGTGAACTGGGGCAGGGTAATCAAGTAGACTATCAGTATGATCTTCATACCACAGGCGCTCCGTCAGTTCCTGCTACGGGTCGAGGCGAGATGGTCCGATATGTATTCTCTGATAAGCCTCGGGAGGTGGTATGGTAACCGAAGGATCACACGCGGCGGAATGTCTGAATATCCCATTTCGCCTCGGGCAACCGCAGCCATGATCTCAGACGAGAACTTCATCTCGCTGGCCTTGTTTAGGAGGGACCTTGCAAAGCCAGTACCGCGCATTCCGGCCCAGGAGGCTATGGAGAAATCCGCCGCGAAGGTCTTCTTACAGAGAGAATCGTATTTGGCCAGTGTTGCATCAGCATTGTGATCTGAGTCAAGTGCCTCCCGCAGCACATCTGCAGCGAGAAGAGACGATCTCATTGCATAAGAGATCCCCTCACCCATCATTGGGTCTACGAAGCCGGCTGCATCGCCCACGAGGATCACGCGGTGGAACACATTTGTCTGTCTGTGGCCATCTGCCCCAAGGAAGGAGACCCGTCGTTTGAGTATAGGCAATCTGAACCCAAGTCTCCTCTCAACCCCTGACACAAAGCTGTCGAACAGAGAACGAAGAGAGGACATATGAGATGCAGCACCCGCGATTCCCACGGCCAGGCTGGTCTTTCGTGGGAAAACCCAGCCATAGCTTACTCGTCCCTCTACAGGATAGATCTCCAAGACCGATGGGTTTCCACCTAGTGCCTCTATCACACGATCCTCGCCTATCTCGACAACGGACTCCATTCCAAGGCCGGCTCTATTGAGGTCCTTTCTGTGAGGTCGGAGGCCAGTCGCACGAGCAACCGTTGAGCTGGCACCATCAGCCCCGACAAGGAATCTTGCTCGGACAGAGGACCCACCCTCAGTAACTGCCTCAACGTCAGATGGGTACAGCTGCACACCGATGACTCTGGTCTTCTCTCTCAGCTCAGCACCAGCCTGCTCGGCCCTCCTCGCCAAGAACTCGTCGAATCTTGCTCTCTCGGTCGTTACTCCAAGGAGCCGGTCCGACGTGAACTCAGCTGCAGTACCATCAGAGAATCTGAAACGTAGACCGTATATCTCACGTTCCACAAGGTGTCTTGGGAAAGAGGGGCCGATGAGCCGAAGGCCGCGATACATCGCGGCTCCTCCACAGGCCTTCTCCCTGGGAATGGAAAACTTCTCTAGCAGAAGCGTTCTGTATCCAGACCTGGCCATCTCGTATGCAATCATGGACCCAGCAGGTCCAGCACCCACCACGATGACGTCATACACGTGAAGCAGGACTCCTACACATGTACTTGCACCGAAATGCCTTGCATCGACCTTGTAGAATGTCTGCAATCATATCGCTTTTAGATTTGCTGTGCGGCAGGTCCTTATAGAAACAACCCTAGCAGCGCCCATCGCTCCCAGAGGGACGTAGTCTTATGTGTTTCAGGATCTTTCGGCCGCGATCATGTTCTTCGCGTGCGGGCTCGAGTGTCGGAAGATGAGGAATCTCTCGTCTTCCAACCTCGGAGAAACCGTAAGACGTAATCAGTAGTCGAGAGGGCAGGTTCGATTCATAGACCTCACAATACACCTCCTCGACGCCCCTACGGACGAAGAACTCCGCCGCCTGCTGTATCAGCAAAGTGGCAACCCCCTTGCGTCTTCGTGATGGCAATACTCCAATCGCTGTGATCTCTCCGTATCGACCAGTGTCACTCTCCTCCACGAAGCAGGCGATGAAGCCTATGGGTTCTCCTCCCAGCTCGGCAACAAAGATACCATCAAGTTCGAGCTTCTCAGCATCATCCATGGTCAGAGGACAGAAGGGGTCCGGAGCCGACATGAAACAGCGATTGTATAGGTCAACGAAAGCACTGAGGTCCTCACGACTCAGCTGGCGGACCTTGATATATGTGGGCAAGTTTCGTTGGGACCAAGACTCACGGGCCAGCTTCAGCGCCTCGGTTGTCTTGGCCCTCATGATGAGATAGGCACTTCCTCTTGTGCTTGGTCCAGTGGGCTCCACAGTCAAATTCATCATGGCCTCCTAGGGATGTAGGATCGCACCCTATTGTCTCAATTACTGGGACCTAGACACGGATGGCTCAGACAGAAGTGAGTCTATTGCTCGGACTGCTGCATCGATAGAGTGTTCAACGGCTTCCACGAACTTCCGGTCTTGCTCACCCGACTCCTCACTCTCGTCGACCTGCTCGCCTTTCTGCCCTGTGTGGAGGTTCCCATCGCATGCAAGGATTGATGCAGCATCATATCCCCTTGTGGTCGCGAACACAAATAGCAACGAGCTCTCCATCTCCACACACTTGACTCTTGCACGGGTCCACAGATCGAGCTTGCTTCTCTCAGAAGACAGATAGTAGATGTCGCTGGTCCAACAGATCCCGGAGTGCACCCTCGCGGAGAGTGTTCTCCTGATCTCATTGAGCAGGGTAGAGTGCCAGACTGGTGAGGCAACAGCAGGATACTCGATGGGAGCGTAGTTCAGACCAGTGCTCTCATCCCGGACACATGCAAACGGAACGACCACATCACCGATCTGGACGTTCGGGTCGATGCCACCACAGGAACCAACACGAATGAACACGCGTGCTCCCAACCTCGCAAGCTCTTCTATACATATATGAGTGGACCCAGTGCCCATCCCAGTGGAGGAGATCGTGACAGGAATGCCCCCGGGGGTGTATGCGTGGTGAGTCACGAGCCCACGATATCTGGCGATCTCACGTCCATCTCTCATGCGGGCTGAGATCATCTGAACACGATCAGGGTTCCCAGTGATTATTGCAACTTGCTCTACGTCACCCAGCCCGACACGTAGATGTGGCTGTATCCTATGCTTCATCCGAGACACCTTCCACAATTGAGTGTTGGGACCTAATTAGCGTAACTGAAGGCAGGGAAGCACAACCAGAAGCTCAAGAAGATGCCGATACGAGAAACGAAACCACATATCAACGGGATGAAGACGCGTAGAAACAGTGTCCTTGAACAGGACACCTGGCACACCGAGGATTTCTTCTAAGACAGACAGTCGCTACAAGGTCGATGATTCCCCAGTAGAACCTCCTGTCATGCAGACCGCCTATGTCACTCATTATCGCCCATGCCTCTGTGTCATGAGGGCCAGAGAAATGGATGTCGAAGACTCGGCGTAGGAAGTGCAGAACATTGCCATCCACCAGCGGTCGTGGAACACCAAAGGCGAAATTCAGTACTGCAGAGGCACCGTAAGGACCCAGACCAGGCAGGGCAAGCAACGCATCATAGTCTGCGGGTACAGATCCCCCATACTTCTCAACCAGTATCTTGCTGGTGGTCAGGAGGTCCCTCACACGTACCCTTTGAAGCCCAAGACTACACACGATAGTGGTCAATTCACTGACATCTGCACTCGCCAGCATCCCAGGCGACGGATATCTTTGTACAAGTGATCGATAGACTCTGGATACAGCTGACGCCGTGGTCCTTCGAAGAAGCATCTCTGCAACGAGTATCCTGTAGGGGTCGGTTTCCTCTCTCCATTCGAAACGGCGACCAAACCCCGAGTACCAATCAATGACGGCACTGCGGACTTTCTCCGCTAAGTCAGGACTGACGCGCACAATATTTGACATGACTGGTTCCATATGTTCTGCGAGAGGTATTCATGGGTTGCGGCAATTAAACGCGGGTCGATCTCGGCCGCAAGCGGATTGCTTATGGCATCATCATACGATCAGGATGGTAGGGTGGTCAGTATCGATGCTGTTGAGAGTACTGAGCGAGCTCAAGGAGATAAGAGCGATAGACGGAGTCAGGTTGCGTGAGATACTCAACCCAGTTCACGGCGACCCACCAATTCTGGGATACAGCCTTGCTCATGCAATCTTAGAACCGGGACAGCAGTCACAGCCGCACCTATTGAGAACAGCCTCTGAGGTGTACTACATCCTCAGCGGAGAGGGAGTGATGAGTATTGACAATGAGGAGAAGATGGTCCGGGAGGGGGATGCGATATACATCCCCCCTGGTGCAGTCCAGTTCATCCGAAACAGTGGACGGGAGGAACTGAGGTTCTTGTGTATAGTCAGCCCTCCATGGAGGGCGGAGGACGAGGCACTCTACAGACCATAGACGTAGGTGCCACTTCATCACCTTACGCGTCGCGCAAACTCCCTTCCGAACTCGTATGCCCTTTCGAGTTCTTCCGCGTTTGGCACCCACCTTACAACAAACGGTTCCATCACAATCTCCATCTTACCTGCTCGCATTGAAGACGTGATCTTCTCAACCGCTCCACCACTCCATCCAATTGAGCCAAATGCCGCGCCTTTCTTACCGGCTGGCTTGAGTGCCTCGATGTCAGACAGCAGCGGCGCCACCGTAGGAAGAACCTCATTATGCATAGTAGAGCTTCCGAGGAGGATCCCCTTTGCCTCAAGGAGATCGGCGATTATGTCACTGCGGTCGCTGTGGGGTATCAGATGGAGCAGAGTCTCAAGTCCCTCAGCACTGATCCCCTCTGCAATTGCACGCGCAAGTTTTGTGGTACTTTGCCACATTGTGTCCCATGCCACAATGACCCTATCACGGACTCTCGCTCCCTTAGCCCATTCGAGATACCTCGTCACTATCTGTAGTGGGTCCTTTCGCCAAATCAGTCCATGAGAGGGAGCAATCATCTTGATGGGCAGGTTCAGCTGGACAAGCTCCTCAATCTTTCTCCGAACAAGAGGACTCAGCGGCCAGAGGATGTTCGCATAGTACTTTTCGGCTTCGCGCCATAGCGTGACCTGATCAACCTCATCTGCAAAACGTCGTTCTGTGGCATAGTGTTGGCCAAATGCATCATTCGGCAGTAGGAGTTGACCGGTAACCTCGTAGGTGAACATGCTCTCAGGCCAGTGAAGCATAGGGGCCTCGTAGAACCGGAGGGTCTTCTTCCCCAGTACTATCTCGTCTCCTGTCTTGACGGTCTCTATGGTCCAGCCGTCCGGGTAGTGCTTTCGGAGTGCATCCACAGCCCTCGCAGTACATACGAGCGTTGCATTGGGGACCCTTCTGAGTACGTCGGGAATCGCTCCAGAGTGATCCATCTCTGTGTGATTGGAGATGACATAGTCTATCTTGGAGGGATCCATGATGTGCGATATTCTAGTGAACATCTCATGGGAGAATGGCCCATAGACCGCGTCGACTAGTGCCGTCTTGTCATCTACGATCAGGTACGCATTGTAGGTGGTACCATGATGCACTGTGTAGGTGTACCCATGGAAGTTCCTAACATCGAAATCAATAGCTCCAACCCAGTATACTCCATCAGATATCTTGACAGGTTTCATTTCGCATCATGGTATTAACTATAATTAATCGGATATAAGTCAGTTAGTTTCTTGATGGTAACGTCAATGTGAACACGTCACCCCCGTCTGTGTTACCTCCGAGTAACGCACCAGCTTATTTGAAGTGGAGACTACTGATTGGTCGAGTGGTAATGACCGAGGACATGAAAAGTGCAATCAAGCGGGTCCTGCGAAGAATACACAACGGCGAGGACCCAGACGACGTAAAGAGAGAGTTTGCGGCAGTACTCAGACAGGCTCGTCCGGCAGATATTGCACAGGCCGAGGAGGAACTTGTCCGCGAAGGGCTTCCCCGGGAGGAGATACAGAAACTCTGCGAGGTACATCTCTCACTGTTCGGGGAAGGACTTGAGAGAAAGGACTCACTCGCACCAGAGGGCCATCCCATATACATTCTGATGAGAGAGCACGAGATACTCCTCGAGAAAGCAGCAATGTTGAGCGAGCTGATCGAGAATCAGAAAGATGCGACCGGCAGCGACAACATGGCGAGAGTCAATGAACTAGTCCGCTATTTCAGGGAGTCTGCAAATCACTACCTAAGGGAGGAGAACGTGCTCTTTCCCATCCTGGAGAAGCATGGAATAACCGAGCCACCAAAAGTGATGTGGATGGAGCATGATCAGATCAGAGCACTTGAGAAGCAGCTGTATGAGGCCCTGCCAGGGGACGAGTCAGGATTTGGGCAGAATAGCAAGACAATCCTCAAGATCGCGCGTGAGCTGAATAGTACTCTTTCCAGCCACTTCTACAAGGAAAACAACATCCTCTTTCCGACATCAATCAGGCTGTTCACGTCCGAGGACTGGCAGACAGTCATGAGAGGTTTTGACGAAGTTGGCTACTGTTTCTTCTCACCCGAGAGGAAAACAACAGACATGCGAGTGTTATCCGAAGCAAGGGTTATGGAGGAGGGTATAGACCTGGGAAGCGGTACTCTACCTGCCCGGGTACTTCGATGCATCCTGAATACGCTGCCAGTAGACATCACCTTTGTGGACGATCAGGATCGCGTACGATACTTCAGCGAATCCCCCGAGAGGATCTTCGTTCGGTCCAGGGCCGTGATTGGTAGGAGCGTACAGATGTGTCATCCGCAGAAGAGCGTTCACATCGTGAACAGGATACTTGAGGACTTTCGAAACAAGAAACGGGATGTAGCTGAGTTTTGGATAGACCTGAGAGGACGCAAGGTGCATATTCGGTACTTTGCAGTCCGAGACGAAGGTGGTAGGTACCTCGGTTGCCTGGAGGTATCACAGGACATAACTGAGATAAAGAAGTTGGAGGGAGAGAAGAGGCTTCTGGATGATAGGCCAGCTTAGACTCTGCGAATGAACGTGGGGCCGCTGAGGGCCTCCACTTGACATTCGACTCAGAAGCTTGGTGGGTTGTTGTTGTACCATCTGGGAACTGTCTTCATTGCGGGTTCATAGCCGTCAAGCACAAACCTTGACAATATGAGCCTCTGGATCTCACTGGTTCCCTCATAGATCTTGTATAGCTTC
>JAWAQK010000065.1:0-11836 GCA_038893995.1 Candidatus Thorarchaeota archaeon
TAAGCGGTCGTGGCCGACTACGACAGGATCTACCAGAAGATACTGCATGCTCGAGATGTGCTGTCACGCACCATCAGTCCCACGGCACTCGTTCGATCATCAACATTCAGTAGACTTGCAGGTGGGGAAGTCTACCTCAAGTTGGAGAATCTTCAGAAGACGGGCTCGTTCAAGGTCAGGGGTGCCACCTACGCCATTTCTCAGCTGACCGACGAACAGAAGCGCTGGGGGGTCATAGCTGCATCAGCAGGAAACCATGCTCAGGGAGTGGCCTTTGCCGCATCAAGCCTGGGAGTGAGTTCCACTGTCGTGATGCCCATGTTCACCCCGATCGCCAAGGTAAAGGCCACTCAGAGTTACGGAGCGGAAGTGATACTCCATGGTGACACATTCGACGAGGCATTGGCCAGGGCTCGAGAGATAGCCGAAGAGAAGCATCTGACGTTCATGCACCCGTTCAACGATGAGAACGTGATAGCAGGACAGGGCACGATCGGACTGGAGATCCTTGAAGATGTCCCTGATGTCGAGATGGTAGCCGTGCCAGTCGGTGGCGGCGGACTTGCCTCAGGTGTTGCAATTGCCATAAAGCATAGTCGGCCTGACGTCAGCATAGTCGGAGTGCAATCATCAGGAGCACCGTCCCTCAAGACGTCTTTCGAGAGAGGGACACCTACCCTCCTCGACGGCATCGACACCATATGTGATGGAATAGCTGTCAAGAAACCGGGTGATCTGACCTTTGAGATCACAAGAAACCTGCTAGATTCTGTAGTGACAGTCGATGACCTCGAAGTGACTAGGACCATGTTCCTTCTCCTCGAACGGGCGAAACTCGTGGCAGAGCCGGCAGGATCAGTAGGTCTCGCGGCCCTGGTCCATCAGAAGGTCGATCTACGGGGCAGAAAGGCAGTGGCCGTGATCTCGGGCGGGAACGTCAACATGTCGTTCCTTGCCGAGTGCGTTCAGAAAGAGCTGTTTAGGACAGGACGACTGGTCAGAGTACGTGGACAACTGCAGGACAGGCCAGGCAGCCTCAACAGAGTCCTGGAATGTGTTGCAGAGGCAAGAACCAGCGTGATCGACATTGAACATGACAGGAGCGACCCTGATGTCCCTCCCAATCGGGCGGAGGTTATCATGGTCCTCGAAGTCCCCGACACTTCTACGCTAGAAAGACTGATGTCACAACTTGAGGCGAGAGGAATGCACTTCGAACCCTACGAGGACTGAAAGATGACCCCACCGTCGATTTCTAGGGTACAGCCCCCTGTCAACACTCACCATGAGAACAGGGTGAAGAAGGCCATGTAGACGAGGATATTGAGGACCGTGAGTGGGACTCCAACCCTCATGAACTCTGCGAGGGTGATCGTGATGTCGGCCTTGTCCTCGGCATTCTGAATCACAATGACATTGCTGGCGGCACCGAGGATCGTCAGGTTCCCGGCAATGGTACTTCCTGCTGCAAGCGCAACCAGCTCAACTGGCCCCGCCCCGGCATGGAGCAGCAGAGGAAGGTAAAGAGCAACAAGGGGAACATTAGATATCAACTGGCTCACAGTCACACTGAACAGGAATATCATGGGAATTGAAACGATGTCGATATGGGTTGACTCAAGCAGGGCCTGGAATACTCCAGAGTCCCACACGCTCTGCATCAGTACGAACATCGCAGCAAAGAAAATGAGAGTCTTCCAGTCAACACGTCTGAGCAGTTGGAAACGGTGGGGACCTGCCAGCAACACAGGGGCAGCAGAGGCAAGAGCTATGTAAGTGAGTCTGAAATCGACTGGTATTGCAAGCGAGACCAGGATGACCTTCACACATATCATGAGGAGGAGTATGATCAGGGAAATCCTGCACGCCCTGGCCTGACGATGATTCAGCACGGTCTGCCCCACCTGGTCGTCGATGACACAACACTCCAGGTCAGACTTGAAGAGCAGCTTGAGCAGCACGAAGGCTACGATGAGATTCGCCACGGTGGGGAGGAGTAGTATCATGAAGAAGGTCACAAATGGCGCTTCCATCCCGCCATTGATGGCAATGAGCAAGTTCTGTGGATTTCCGATCGGACTCATGGCACTCCCAATGGTCACCGCATACGCAAGTCCAAGCAGCAGTATCTTGGAGTTCATTCTGTGGACCTTTGCCAGAAACAGGACTAGAGGGGTCCCGATGATGGCCAGGGTGTCGTTCATGAGTATGGCCGATGCGAAGCCTGCCGAGAACAGGAGTAGCAACAGTACCTGATCTCCGTTCCTTGCATGTCGGAATATCCTGTGCGAGATGTGCAGAAGATAGCCGCTGTCTTCGAGTGCAACTCCCAGAACAAACATCCCAAAGAGGAATAGCATCACATCCATGTTTATTGAGATCAGGGCATCTACGATCGAGATCTGTCCAGTAATGAGCACGGCCAGTGCGCCCATGCCCATGACCTGCCATATCTCGACATGGTGGCTCCCAATACGTCTCGCTGCAATGAGGATGAACACGATGAGTACCACGAGAAGTGGGAGAAGCATGGGCCCCTCCTCGATGTGCGTCTATTGAACGTGACTGTAGGTACGCGGCCTGCATGAGAGTCCATAGCGGCGGTTCGCTGCGTCCGGAGTTCCAGAGCAGCTTGGTCATCGATTCGAGAGCTTGCTACGTCTCCGGACCTTACCAAGGTCATTGAACACTGCAGCATGTTGGACGGTTGTGACAGTGACCGAGCCGAAGTCACTCTGTCAAGTACCTCTTCATGGCTATTAGGGATGGAACAACAACACCGACAAGGACCACTACGGCCCACACGGGACCCAGAATTGCAAGTATGAACAGGTAAGCGCTACTGACTCCAAGGTGGAAGAGCCCGAGAGGTACTGTCAGTCTGAGCAACGCCCTCAGGTGGATTCTGCCGCCATGTTCATCGGACACTCCAAGGATGAATGCACTGGTCGCACCACCCATTGGAACAAGGTAGCTTGCGGTATTGGTACCAACGATGAGTGCAAGCGGTACGAGGGTGTTACCGTGACCCAATGTCATTGCCAGCTCGCTGAAGAGCACAGAGATTGGAATGCTGTCGACAGGAGACAAGAGAGTTCCGGGAACCCATGCGAGGAGCGCTATCTCAAGCAACTCGTTGTTTCCCGTGGCCGCATTGACGGCGAATGAGAGGTCAGAAGTAAACCCAGTGAGCCTGAGGGCCTCGACCAGACCCACAATGGCAATTATGTAGAACACAGCATCCCATGACAGTTCCTGCAGGAGCGATCCGGCTCGGTCTCTGGACAGCATCAGCATCACGGATGCCAGTGTCAGCGCAATCAGCCCAGGACTGATTCCGAGACTCGGAGCGCCAAGAAACCCGAGGATCAGGATACCCATTCCAATCACAGATGTGGCAAAATCACGTCCATTTCGAATCATGGAATACGTGGCGACATCGTGGACCTTGAACAGTGACGATCCCGGCTCACCTAGACTGCTCCTGTAGAAACGGAGGAGGATGGGGATCGTGGCGACGAAGAGAGCAACTGACAGTGGCAACAGGATGACGACCCACGCTACTAGGTCGAAGGAGAATGCCGGATCGCTCAGTCTGAACTCCTGTGCAGCGAACGCTATCACGACGTTCTGAATACTTCCCACTGGCGAGGGCACGGAGGCGAAATTTGCCACTACGAACTCGGACACCAGTAATGGCTCGAAATCTATGTCGAGTAGTCTACATACCTGGATGGTGAACGGAGCCATGATGAGCATCGTTGGAAATGGGTCGAAGAACAGGGATATGATGAAGATAAAGGTCAAGAAGGAGACGTATACTCTCTTCGGATCGTTTCCAGCGAGGTGTGCAGTTTGCAGGGCCAGATACTGGAAGAGTCCGCTGGAACCTGCGACGGAAACGATTATCAGTGTCGCAGTGACAAACAGGACTGCATCCCACGAGAAGGTCTTCACATATTCCTCAAATGTGAGGCCCGTGCCGACCATCGCCACTACACCTGACAGTGCCATCCCGAAGAGTGCCATGGCGGCCATGTCGATCTTCTTTGACACAATCAGGGTCACCGTCACTATGAAGATGAGCAGGACAATTGAGCCCCACGGTAGGATCATCTTATCGACCTCCTCCATCGACCGGTCCTACTGGAAGATGTCTCCTCCGGACCTCCGTTTCTGAGGCCTATTGTAGCGAGCTGACGTTTTATTACAAACAGACTGATTGCCATCACAATCACACAAAAGATAAGTCCAGCTGTGAGTGCCAAGAAGAAGTATAGAGTGGTCATGGTGAGGTGTAGGAACCCGAGCGGGGTGGCGAAGCGAGCAAGATCCAGGAGCCTCAAAGGTCTGCCAGCCCTTCTAGTCTCGTTCACGGCAACTATTATCGATGCATCACCAATCGGGACAAGATAGACACCTATGTTAGTCCCCACAATCAACGAGTATGGTACGAGGAGATTGATCAGTTTGAACTTCTCTGCCAGGGGAGCAAGTAGGGCCGCAAGTGGCACGTTATCGACCATAGAGAAGCCTACACCAGGAATCCACAGCATGAACAGGACCGCAATGTACGGGTTGTCTCCCACCAATGTACTGACGCCCGTGACAAGAGTCTCTACAATCCCCGTTGTATTGAGCGCAGTTATTACGCCGAATAGCCCCACGAGGAAGAAAACAGTGTCCCATGAGAGTTGTCGCAAGAGTTTCTTGGCGTTCCTGTGAGTGAACACGAGCATCATGGATGCGACGACGAGTGCGACAAGACTGGGCTCCAGCTGTATCACAAATCCTGTCAGAAGTATTGCCATGCAGACTGCTGAGAGATAGAAGTCGCGTCTGCTCTTTATCATCTGCGCAGGCTCCAGCATCATCAGGAGAGTCGCATCGTAGTTGGCTGCATGCACAAGATCAGCGCGGTAATGTCTGATCAAGAGCGGCATCGTCACCGCATACAGAGTCACGGACAGGGGGAGGTTGGTGATGAACATCAATCCGGCATCGACCTTTGCGGTGAGTACGACGACCATGTTTGGTACTGCACCGACTACTGATGGAAAGGACGCAAATACTGCCACGACTATCTCTGCCGTCAGCACCGGACGTGGGTCCACATTGATCGCCCTACATATCTCGACGGTAAACGGGGCCATGACGATCATCGTGGGCAGGGGATCGAGGAACAACGATATGACAAAGACGAATATAGTGAACATCCACAGCAGACTGAGCGGATTACCCCTGGATCGCTTCGCGAGTATCAGAGCTACGTACTGGAACATTCCGCTCGAACTCGCCACCGATACCACAATCATCATTGCAGCAACAAATAGCACAGTGTCCCAGCTGATGTTCCCGACAAAAGAGGTAAAGCTCTCATTGTAGTTGGGACTGAAGAAGACCACAGCACTCGACATGCACAGGGCAAGCAAGGCGGTCGCAGTGGCATCAAACTTGTCAAACAGGAGGATCAGGAGCGTTGCGGCAAAGATCATGATAATGATGATTCCTTCAATTGTGAGACCCACGCCCTGCATGGTGTCGGAATATCACGAAGGGATTCTTAAGCATCGTCATCCTCGGCCAATGTCAGACCCCGTAATGATCCAGATCATGCAGTCTGAGGACCCACTCGCCTCAAGACAGCAGGCCAGCCTCGTGAGAGGCGGCAGGACCAATCGGAAAGCCGTATTGCAATATACACGTGAGAACTGTTTTATGCCCTGAAGTTAACTCCACACCACAGCATGCAGAGAGAGTGCGATCGATGAATGCGCTGAAGAGGAGCCGACTGAAGTCCCCGTGGGTGTTCCAGTTGAACACAGGATCATGCAATGGTTGTGACATAGAGATCGTCGCAGCACTCGCTCCAAGATACGATATCGAGCAGTTGGGATGCCAACTAGTTGGCACACCGAGACATGCAGATGTCCTGTTGGTCACAGGACCGATGACCAGGCAGATGGTGAAACGTGCAATGAGAGTCTACGACCAGGTGCCGGAACCAAAGGTCGTAGTCGCCATTGGGGCGTGCGCAATATCGACAGGTCCCTTTTTCGGGAGCGACATGGTCGAGGGCCCTGTTGACAGGTTGCTACCAGTCGATGCGTACGTGCCTGGGTGCCCTCCGAGCCCCGACGCAATCATGGAGGGTGTCGTGATGGCAATCTCGAAGAAATACGGGTGAGGTTTGAATCATGGACGATACAGTTCAACAGACTCACAAGGTCCGCATTCCAGTGGGGCCAGTCCATCCGTCTCTCAAGGAGCCGGCTCAGTTCAACATAGTACTCAGGAGGGAACACATTGGGCAGGTCGATCTTCGTGTTGGCTTCGCTCATCGGGGAATAGAGGTACTCGCGCAGAAACGCAACCTGATGCAGAACATCCTGCTTGCAGAGAGAATCTGTGGCATCTGCTCAAACTGCCATGCGATGTGTTATGTGAATGCGATCGAGGAGATAGGACAGCTGGAGGTCCCCGAGCGTGCACAGTACATCCGCGTGCTCGTGTCTGAACTCGAACGTATACAGAGTCACACCCTATGGCTCGGATTCGTCGCATATCAGATCGGGCTTGACACGCTCTTCATGTACGGTATGAAACACAGGGAGCGTATCAACGACCTCTTTGAGGAACTCACCGGTAATCGCGTCCATTACGGCATGAACACGATCGGCGGAGTACGCAGGGACATCAGCCCGGATGCACGTGACAAGGTCCTTTCAGTACTCAGAGACTTTGAGAAGGCTGCCAGGTTCATCGGGGATGCCTTCTCAACAGGGACGACCGAGAAGAGACTAAGTGGATTAGGAGAGATACCCTCCAGGGTGGCCAGTGAACTCTGTCTGGTGGGACCCACGGCAAGAGCCTCAGGGATACACTCGGACATCCGCAAGGATGAACCCTATGCGGCATATGGAGCATTGAAGGACACATTCAAGGTCGTCACCGCCACGGAAGGAGACTGTCTTGCTCGTGTCAGGGTCAGGTATCTCGAGCTGTTTGAGTCCATAGAGATCCTCAGAGCCCTGCTCGACCAGATGCCTGGCGGTCCTATCGTGACCGAGGGCAGTGAACAGAAACGTATGAGAAGTATACCGGAGGGTGAGGCAGTTGCACGGGTTGAGGCGCCAAGGGGAGAACTCATTCACTATGTCCGTACAAATGGCAAGAGTGGCATTCATAGGCTGAAAGTCAGAGCTCCGACCCTGGCGAATCTCGTGAGTCTCACTAGGACACTGGTAAACGCAGAGGTGGCAGACATACCTGTCATCACAGCATCCATTGACCCGTGTATCAGTTGTACCGACAGGTGAAACGACGAGGTGGCACCATGATCAATGAGATACTGCTCGCTCTGGGCATCGCGAGCTTCTTTCCCATGGTGGTGGGTGTGTCACTGATCTTCGATGGCGTGGACCGCAAACTGCACGCTCGTATGCAGAACAGAGTTGGACCTCCGCTGTTGCAGCCTTTCTATGACATCATCAAGCTCTTCGGCAAAGAACAGCTGGTGCCCGAGACATCGGCTAAATCAATATTTGTCACTGCTCCGCTGGTAGCAGTAGCCTGTCCCATAGTCAGTTCTGTGATGACCGTGGTCATTGCCACCCTGCACATACGCGTGGAGGGAGACATAGTCTTGATGATCTACCTCCTCACAATGCCTGCACTCATGTTTGCAGTCGCCGGCGCCTCGTCAGGTAATCCGTATGGGGCAATTGGATTCTCGAGGGCCATTCTCCTGATAATCAGCTACGAGCTGGCCATGATAATGTCTCTGCTCCTGGCTGTACTCAAGACAGGGACGGCCCTTGCGAGCTATGCTGTGATAGAGGCGCAGTATTCACTTGGGAATGCGCTAGCACTATCATACCCGAGCATGTTTGTTGCCGCGTTGGTCTTTCTCTCATGCATTCCCGCTGCCATGTCAGTGGTCCCATTCGACACTCCAGTCGCCAAGACTGAAATTGCGCATGGCACCCTCATAGAGTACACCGGAAGTAATCTGGCATTCATGAAGCTGGCAAAGTCGGTGCTCTGCTTCAATCTCACTTTTCTTGCTACAGTGGTGTTCTTCAACCAACCAATTCTGTTCAGCTGGTTTCCCGGAGCACTGTCGCTTATCCCTAGAATGGGCGTAGCGCTGTTGTTGATGGTGATCACAGTAACACTGCCCAGAACAGTACTTGCCAGGTCGAAACCGCATCAGGTGCTGGATTTCTACTGGAAGATCTCGACTCCGCTTGTGTTTCTCGCGGCCATACTTGTCGTTATGAATCTCTAGGTGATGTGAAGATGAAGCGCACTACAATAATGCGTGAGGCACTGCGTTCAGCGTTCAAGAGACCAATCACCATTCGTTGGGCGAAACGGGCCTCAGCGCGGACTGTTCTCGAGTCCAGAGGGACAATACTCTATAGACCGGAGGAATGTATAGGGTGTCTCCTGTGTGCAAGGATGTGCCCGTCAGGCGCAATAGCCGTCAAGGAGAACAAGAAGGTAAGGTTTAACTTGGGTAGATGTCTGTACTGTGGGCAGTGTGTCAGTATCTGTCCAACGAAGGCAATAGCGCAGTCGTCTGAACGCGCGAGAGCCACCGATGACCGGGAAACGCTCTATGTTGAATGATTTGGAAAACCAGATTTGTGAGGTCTGTAATTGCGTCAGGAAACTGTACGACTAACACTTGAACATATGAAGGTGCATTCTATCGAATACTCTTCGCTGGAGGACTTGTTGATCTACAAGCACGACTTTGCCCTGGTTGAAGAAGCAACCCATACACTATCACGCGGACAGCCGGGACCTGGGGACGCGGTCGACCAAAAGACTGCGAGTGCAATTGTGTCTGACGAGATTATCAAGTACTCGTCGCATAAGAAACTCTCAGGGATGTACATGGATGCCAAGATCACGGTTGACATCATGGGTGAGGTCATAGCCAGACACACCGTCCTGAAGATAGCACCGGACGAGAACCAGTCCACCTACACAGTAGAGTATCAGACGGTCAATTTCATGAGCGACAGTGGATATGCCATTCAGAAGCTCATTGAAGAGCTTGAAATGACCTGCGGCCTCTCTGCAGAGAAGCAAGAATGGGGTTTCCATAGATTGCAGACTGCATGAACGCTGGCCGAATGTCGATTATTGACTCTGCGCTCCGGAAGCCTTCAGCTCAGGAGATCACGCCGAACAAGAGATGGGGCATCAGTCCCAGTGCTAACGCTAGACCCGCGGCAAGCGCAGTCGAGAGTCTTGCAGCACGATTCGTTTCGACAATGTTCTCAAGTCCTGGTGCGAGAGAGCCCCGAAACAGAGAATGGTAGGACCTCACCAGAATTACAAACGACGTGAACGCAGCAGCCAGTTGAACCAGCATCACTCCTAGCGCAGGGAAGAGCCCCAGACTCACCCGGAATGTGTTGAACACCGTGCCGACTACAAGGTATTTTGTCCAGAAGCCGACAAGTGGTGCCATGCCGGCGAGGGACAGGGCGGACAGGGCGTAAGATGCCGAAGTCAGGGGCATCCGTCGTCCCAGACCACCGAGCCTAGTCATGTCTGCTGTGCCGGTCGCAAAGATCACAGACCCAAGACACATTAGGATGCCCAGTTTTCCGATTGCAACTGCCATCAGGTGGACTTGAGCAACCACATAGCTCAGTGAGCTGAAGAGGCCTAAGACCAGTGTCACATAGCCGAACTCTTCGACCGTTGTATAAGCGATCATTCTGAAGGAGTCAGACTGGGAATAAGCAAGTGTCACACCAAATAGTAGCGTGGCTAATCCGATCACGACCATTACCGAGGACAACGATGTATTCCCCGAGATGAGGAACAATGGATGGACTAGCTTGTAGAGAGCCATGAAGAGTGATATTGGTTCCGCAGCAAATAGGCAGTTCACCACAGGAGTCGATGCGGGGAAAGAGTCTGGCAACCAACCATGGAACGGCACAAGTCCGATGTCTGCGCCTAGTCCCACAATGAAACAGAGTGCTATGAACAGCAAAAGAACAGTGTTCTCACGTAATGGGCCGGGTTCGGCAACATATTCCTCGATAATGGTGGTCCCGGTGGTGACGTAGATGAGCATTGTACCGAGAATCACAAAGAGCGCGCTCACAGCCGTTATCACCAGGTACTTGAATGATGCCTCTACACCCCTCTGCCCCCTGGCGTGAAGCACCAGAACTACTGACACGGCGATCACCAGCTCCACAAACAGAATGGTGATGATGAGGTCATTGACAAGCATCAGACTCAACATACACACGAGGAACATCAATGCAAAGAAGTTGTAGACATGCGGCGATAGCCTTCCACCTCGCTCCATAGTGAAGCTGTACACGGAGGTCAGGAAGAAACAGACTGATGTCGCAAGCACGGGAATCAGGATATCTCGGTCAAGTCGCATAGAACCCAACGGAAATGTGTACACGGTGCCCCCGAGGATCGTGGGAGTGAGCAATGCCAGCACGGTCATGACAACTCCGTTGGCCAATATCATGAGATGTTTCTCGAATCTCATGAGCATCGGTCTGAGTCGCGGATGAATGCCCATCACAATGTTCAGCAGTCCAGCTCCCGCTGGTACGCCCAATATGGTGGCAAACACGGCGAGGCTCATCTTGTCATCTTCCTCCATTCGTCCACGCTCATTACGCCATACTCCAAGTACGAGTGGTAGATGATGTATGTACCAACCACATTGACAAACACGATCAGTACCAGAAGTCCGGGCACCACTGCCATGGGCGTCTTCTCCAGATAGGGGAACAGGGCAGTCTCAGCCATGTTCAGACCAACCATGATCTTAAATGGGTCATCTCGTATTGCAATCATGAGTAGTGACACTGACACTCCCAGGATGACAGTACCCAAGACAGTCAGATCCATCATCAGGATGGGTTGAATGACGACCCAAGTAGCCAGATGAAGTACTATCAAGACGATAACGACCACAGTTGTATTGCGGTAACCGATTCTCGGTGTATCCACAACGTCAAGGGTCTTGCGTACTCCTAGGTAGAATACCCCGGGGGTAACAACTGCAGCAATCAGCAGTTCCAGGACCGAGACAAGGAACTTCAACAGATTGTCGTAGACTGGAAGTGCAAGATAGGCAGCCACGTTTTCCGCAAGAGGCACTACTGTCACAGCTACACTTCCAACTGAAAGAAGCAGTATGGCATGTACTGCTCTCCGAACGTAGCAGGCCACCACTACGATTGCGATGAGCAAGATCATGGCAATCAATAGAAACTGGTTCAAATGCGATCACCCCGCCAGAAAGACTACTGCCACAAGTACTATTCCCAATAGAAAGGACAGAAAGGCTCGCACGAAGTCGAATTGAATGTCATACCTGAGCGCCCTGCGAAAGACCCCTTCTATGACACGCACAATCTTACGAAAGAGCCGGTCTACATCGGTGGCTCTTGATACCCTGGTCAGATTCACCAGCACCGTCTGGAGAGAATACAGCAAGTCAGAGTGAAGCAGTTCGTAGTCTGTCACATCCTCTCCACACACGAACGGCTTGAACGCCTCCTCGTAGGGCTCGTGGACGTATCTGCCTCTTCTCATCGAGAATATTATCGCGAAGAGTGCCACTGAGAGAAGCAGCACAGTCGAGAAAGTCACGAGGACGGGACTCCACAGGCCGCCAAGGAAGGGCACAACCAGGTAGGGCAACACATCCTCTACCGGTAGCCCCATCTGTTGTATGCTGGGAAGTACGATTGGCTCAAGGATCAGAAGCGGGTCAATCCCGATCACCACAATAAGCCCCGCCAACACTGCCATCGGCAAGAGCATCATCAGG
>JAWAQK010000066.1:0-11828 GCA_038893995.1 Candidatus Thorarchaeota archaeon
ACTGAAATAGTCGGAAACGTCCTTGCGGACTTTCCAGTTGGTGACGACTACACGATCTATCTCTATTTCAACGACACGCTGAACAACCGGCCCGTTGAGAACGCCTCTGCAACTGCCATATGGGAGAATGGGACGGTGTTGCTCACCCACGTGGGCAATGGTGTCTATCGCTTTGGTCCGTCGGAGACCGGCATTAGTAGGCTCGAGATAAGGAGTCTGCCCTACTATATCACAGTCATCATGTCGAAGGGCAACTACAGCAGAGAACAGGTGACAGTCGGCATTGTCATCCGCCCCATTAGGACGCAGATCATGATACTTAGTGCACCCGTGGAGGTCTATGTGGGCCAGGAGTTCACGGTCACGATCACCTACTGGGACTTGGACCACAACTTGCCAATCGCCGGAGCGATGAACTCTACAACTGGCACTCAGCTCGTGAGAGTGGGGCGGCTTGACAAGATGTATGGCAATGGTACATACGTCTTTGGATTCATGGGTAGGTCTGTACAACAGTACCTGCTCAAGATAGCCCTCAGCAAGACGGACTACTCCGTTGCAGAGGCCACACTGGTGGTCTTTGTCCTGCTGTCACCAGAACAACAGATGCTCACCACGAGCATCTTCTATGGCGCTCTCCTGATCATGGCCGCGGTGGCATTGGGGACTGCATATGTGAGAGTATGGTCGGTGCCCAAGCTGCTGAGACGCATCAGGTCGATGATAAAGGCACTGGACAAGGGAGTCATACCGACAGCACCACCTGTTCGTGACAGGAGATCATTGATATTGTCCTTCATGAACGAGGATCTTCGACCCCTATCTATCGTGAAGGGAGAGGAGGACCTGGCAAGATCTACAGTCGATGTCACAGTCCTTGATGTTGATCTGCTACTCGAGGAGCTTCGGGCTGTCGTTGGCCTGACAGACTCTGACATAGCGGTCCTGCGCGAGGACCTTGAGAAGATGAGACCCAGTGAACGGGCCGGCTTCATAAGCGAGGTCATCAAACAGGAGCGGGCGCGTAGAGCCCGAGAGATAGCTGAGAGTACTAGACCGCCCGAAGAGAGGGCTGCTATGGCAAGGAAACCCACGGAGGAGGAACTTGCCCTGTTCAAGGAGAAACTACTTGCTATGGGAATTGAAGAGACCGAGGCCGACCTCATGGTGGAACAGGCCAGGACTCTGACAAAGGCCGAGATAGATGCGCTGCTGGATCAGATAGGAGGTGACAAGGATTGAGGCACTTGAGGACCATCCTGGTATTCGTCGGACTGCTGCTGGTGATTGGCATCCCGGCAATCGTCTGGGCCCCCTCATACGAGCAGGTCACGCCTTCTGCAGTGACTGCTCCAGGTAGCGAAGGTCCCTCACGCCTGGTCGACCTTGGTGATGGCTTCGTCGTCGAAGTGGGGCCCTCCGAAACCCTGTACAGGTACACCCTGACAGAACAGGGTCTTGTAGAATGGGTGTCTCAGTCAGACCCGCTCCTGGCCTATGAGTACGGTCGTGGCGTCCATTCACAGCAACAACTTACCATGCGCTACATTCCGGGGTCAGGCACTACTGGCACATCACTCGTCGTGCCCACTGGGGCCGGCTGGGAGGGGTACCACGTAGATGTCTCTGTGAGCGGACTGACTGAGAACCGCACATGGGTCCAGAATCCGGACTTCACGACTTCGCTCACTCCCTGGACGGCAGGGACATCAAATGCGGGTTCTTTCAGCCTACCCATAACCCGATACCTCGCAGACGGTCGTGGCCCCGGTGACGGGTGTGTCGAGTTCGAGATCGACTCCCAATCCACTTCTGCGCCGTACTTCTACGATGCCGACGATCTCGCGTACGTGAGCCAGACCCTGACCATCAATAGGGGTACCGTGGTCTGGGCCGGGTTCAGGATGGACTACTGGGCCGATACGCAGGACGACACTCATTACGGAATGGAGGGTTCGTTCGCGATCTATGTTGATATTGAGGGTCAGAGGGAGTACATCCTGGTCTTCGGCGACATAGGTGCTGAGGAGACATGGTTTACCTCGCCAATGGTAGAGGTGAACCCCTCGATATTCGCCCTGCCCTCCGATCAGTCCGTGAGCCTGCAGATTGGTCTCTGGAGCAAGGTCACAGTCGGCTACACTCCCGAGATTGGCCCCCGTGCTAGAGTAGACAACTTCGAGCTCTACCTGAAGACCAGGGCAACACCAAGCAGTGTCAGTCTCACGATGAATGGAATAGCTGTGCAGGACGGGTCCGGGTATGGTCAGGGCTCCGTGAGTCAGACGCCGGGCACACCATGGCACATGAATCCCATACTACTGAATTTCACATGGACGCCCAGTCCAAACCCGCCAAGTCCCAATCGTGTCATAGTGGTCGAGTTTGACGTGTCCGCGACAATGTTCGCAAGAAGGTTGAACGTTCCGACGGTGTGGGACATATCTCCCACGGCCTACGGAGAGACTCTCCGTGTCCAAAACGGCACGGATGTGTTCCACGCCACATACTTCTACGCTGACATCCCGTTCGGCTACGAGGACATGTACTTCTTCAACGTGTCATTAGATACGGACCGCGATGTCTACACTGTTGCAAGACCTCTGGCACCATCAACGAATCTCACGAGCGGATGGACTGGTGGCCAGCCGGGTGACGGGTTCTTGAACGTATCAGCATATCTCGTCGCCACTGGTGCTGGAAGGTACGGTTACTGGCGTATACTCAGCAGGTCTCCCAATATGATCTCCGAAATCCAGATGTTCGACAAGACGAGTCTGACCTGGAAGAGGACAGTCGACCTACGTGCTGGTATGACCACTAGGGCAAGGGCATTTGTCGGTGCCGCCTACCAGAACTCACTGGTGAACTTCACAGTCTACGCTCCTAGCGGCGCGACCTGGACGACTCTGAGTGCGGTTGTAGATGCTCAGGGATATGCCACGACCACCACCTTCACCCTGGGCGGAGGCAACGCCACGGCTGGACAATGGATGGTTGAGGCAAGGTCGAACGACAGGGGAACAAGTGGCCACTGGACACATGCAGGATTCTTCAAGAGGACGTTCTCGGTGACACACGCATCGAGCCTGAAGATGGTGTATCCCACCGAGGCTGCACAGACTTGGGTCACCAATGTCACGTACGGTGACCTGATGCTCTTGATAGTGAGAGCGAACGACACTGACAGTGGGACACCCATCGCTGGCGGTTCCCTTCAGTACAGCTGGATCGGTGGCAGTGGCTCATTTGATGACACAGGCACCGGCGACTACACGAAGGTATTGGACACATCTGTGATTCAGCAATATGGCTCCGGCCAGTATGTCATCACTCTGAGCTGGTCGGCGTCCTACTATGATCCGCGCGTCGCGTATCTGACTGTCAATGTCAACTATCGTGCGACTCTGACTTCTCCACAGTATCCTGGTATCTCAGGGGCAGTCGGGTCAGGACAGTGGTTCGATGTAGTCTTCCAGAATGTCAACGGCACCGGCATAACAGGCGCACTCATCACCTGCAACTGGACCAGCTCCTATTCTGTGAACCCTCAAGGAGGAGGTCTCTACCGGGTCAGCCTGTCAGGATCTGGTGTTCCACTGGGCCGATACCTTCTGCAGGTCTATGCCCGCGCGCCGTTTGTTGTGACTCAATCACTATTGATCTATGTTGACGTACGTGAGATCTACAACATTGTGGACTACTCGGCCAACCAGCTATCGATACCGGTTGGTGAATCACGATCTTTCACTCTCAGATGGACTGACGTAGAGACTGGCCTGCCAATAACTGGAGGTAGTTCCTACATCACATGTAACTGGACATCAGCTGCGCCCGTGGACTACACTGTCACTGAGAAGTCTTCAGGTCTATACGAGATCGTCATCTACACTAGTGATTCCGACCCTCTTACTGGACCGAACGAGTTTCGTAACGTGGTGTTCAATGTAAACAGACGGTACTACCAGAACCATACGTTCACGATTGGAGTACAAGTCCGTACACATAACACCCTGTTCGTGTTGGACTCTCCAGTGGAGCAGACCCCGTATGGGTCCACCATTGTGGTGCTCGTCTACTATGAAGACATTGACCTGATGCTACCTATCACTAATGGCACGGGCAATGTCCGCATCGTAGTCACTTCGTCCGGTGTCTCTGACCTACGATATCACGTCCTGCCCTCTAGTCTGGGAAACGGTCACTATAACATAACCATCGGTGCAAACCAGTGGGGCAACATTGGGTGGAAAGATCTGGTCATCACCGTTGAATGGACAGGACCTGTCCTGAAGTACATGGGTAAGACTATCATGACGTCTGTGCGAGTCCTGGGAACGAATACGGACCTATTCATCGAGCAGGCTCCGCCGGTCACCTACTACCTTGAGACGGTGTCCTTCACCATAGTGTACTACGACTCGGTCAACGCGACGAGGATATCAAACAGTACGTTCCACGTCCATCTGTCGATCTCACCCATCACACCCGGTCATCCTGTGACCCAGTCAGACTTCGTCATTCATGAGATTGGCACCTCGGGGGTGTACTCTCTCTCGATCGACAGCACGAAGTTCGGAAAGACTGGAGTCTTCTCATTCTTGATTGGAGTGTCTTGGGACCTCGGAGTCGCGCCGCACTACGAGAATCGAACCCTTCTCGTGACACTGGTGATCCTCGAACGTCCCACCTACCTGGATTACCAGATTGCCCCCTCGGCGCCATACGGCCTGCCAGTGACATTCGTGTTTGCCTACGTTGACTCATTGACCGCCACCAGGATACCACAGTCCGCATCGCTACACATTCTTATCAACGAGCCCTATGTCGTCTACAGCTACGAATACAGTGCAGTTGATCGGTCGTTCACGCTGACGATCAACACATCCAGTCTGGGTGGCGTAGGGACCTTCATCATCCATCTGAACATCACCTGGGTCGGTGCGCCATACTACGCATCTATCCCCGCGTATTCCCTCAGTGTGAGCGTTCTGTACAGGAACACACAGCTGGTGCATGAACCATTCCAGCTGCCTCAGTACGGCAGCAGTGTGGTGTTCACATTCACCTACATCGATCTGGTATCCGGCAGTCCTCAGGGAATGGTCGGCGTGCTCAGTCTGAATGAGACTCTGTACGGGTACTACTCGGTAGTCTTCCTGGGCGACGGAGTCTTTCGCGTCACGCTAGACACGTCAGGATTTCCATCCACTGGCAGGTACACCATTCTGGCCAGGGTGGTGTACACTGGCACCAATTTTGAGAACAACGCGACCGAGACCCTTGCAATCACAGTGTTGCCAAGGTCTACTCAGATGATCTATTATAGCCCTGACCCCGCCCAGTACTTGGACTCTGTTGTCTTCGTGCTCACATACGTTGACGACTTGTCTGGCAGTGGAATCGATGGTGCATCAATCACTGTGAGTTGCAACACATCCAGTCTGCCCCTAGTCAGAGACAGCAATTACTGGGTCACACCTCTTGGGAACGGAAACTACAGGGTCTCTGTCAGCACCGTTGCACTCGGTAGCCTTGGGACATTCATCCTCAACGTTACTGCATCCTATTCCGGTGCTCCCTTCTACCACGCGAACAGTAGGACGTTGAACGCCCGAGTGACTGAGAGAGCGACGGCCATCCTCATTGTTCGGACTCCAGGCGACACGCCGTTCCTCGAGAACGTGACTCTGAGGTTCAGATACATCGACAGCACTACAGGCGCTCTCATAATCCTGTCCAAGAGCAACATAGTCCTCAAGCACGGGCCATCCCAGTCTGTGATTGCTGCGAGTCAGTACTACCTGCTCTACTCCGGGACCTACTACGAAATAGGGTTCAACTCCACTCTCCTGAGCCCAACGTCACTGGTCACAAACTGGGAGATTCTGATGGAGATCGATATGGGTCTCGTTGAACCGTTCTATGCTGCAAAGTCCGCAACGACTCGGGCCAACACCATAGAGCGTCCAACCACTATCACGTTCCCGCAGGTCTCGGTAGTCCCATACCTGAGTAACCTCACGATTGTCGTCAGGTACCTCGACTATCTCCGGGGCGTTGGCGTGAGCGGAGCCGATGTCTCGGTCTCCTTCTTGAACATCTCGAATCCAGTATATCACCTGATAGTGCTACCCGGTGGAGAGTATAAGCTCATCGTACCCACTGGTCAGTTTGGCAGACCCGGAACCGTCTACTTCAGCCTGACCCTCAGCAGATCAGGACTGCCCTTCTATGCGTCCAGGTCTATCACCGATGTTCCAGCTGTTGTCAGGCCTATTCAGGCTCTCCTTGTTGTCCCAGCTGCCTCTCTCGGTGTCTTGCCTCCAGGGTATCCAATAGTCATCAATGCCACACTGTACGACATGGACTACGGCGGGGTGGTGTCGGGTGCCACTGTCACGACGACTTGGACAGCGGTGACAGGCAGACCGTACCAGGTGCATGAGATTCAACCCGGTGTGTACAGGATCACACTCGATACACAGGGACTCCTGGCTCAGAAGTATACGTTTAGTGTGATTGCTCAGAAGCAGCACTTCGCTGATGCCTCCGCACCTGTAGTCGTTCAGCCAGGTTCACAGATATTGGCCGTTGAACCGAGAACGTTGTACTTCTCTGCGGAATGGGGTCAACTCATACATGTGGTCGTTGATGTCAGACAGTTCCAGGACAACACTCCAGTCCCCGGGGCCAGTGTCGTCCTGTCATGGGGCACTCTCAATCTGGAGTTTGCAGATCTGGGAAATGGAACATACTCCCTTGACCTAGACACATCTCTCGGCAGGGCCGGAGCATACACCCCGACTATCACCGTGTCAAGGGCATTCTACCAGCCCCGACAGGTCGTTGTAGACCTGTTGGTATTCAAGGCAAATGGTGTCATTATTCCCTCCGTCCCAGTCCTCAACATAGTGAGGTCGACAAGTCAGTACCTGGTGGTCTATCTCAGCGACGTCAGAAGAGGTATACCGATTTCCGATGCACTGGTGAGTGTGGAGTGGAATACTGTCACCTATCCGATGTCCTACAATGGGACTCCGGGTTATTACGCTGCACTCATCGATACAGTGGGACTCCCCATGGGTCTACACTCCGCCGTTGTGCGGGCCAGTCACGACAATCTTATGTTCCTCGACCTGACAGTCGACGTAAGTATCATCCCTGTTCCTGCCAGAGTAGGCCTCGTGGGCGGGGCGATCTCGATATCTCTATACTATGGTGAGATCCTCCACCTAGCTGCAGAGTACAACGACACCTACTTCGGGGGTCACATATCTGGAGCGAATGTGACTCTCATCATAGGTTCCTTCACAGTAGTCCTGGAAGAGGGTCTTCCAGGAGTATATGCTGGGACCTTCAATACATCTCTTCTGAATGCCCAGAGCCTGTTGGTGAGAGTGGTGGCCTCAAAGGAAGGGTACGCGCGTGTACAGTCCACCGTTCTTGTAGTGATTCGACCGTTACCCACACTGGCTACCTCCCCAATGCCTATCCAGTCTGCCTACCGTGGCGACGAACTCAGCTACCTGGTGACTCTCTATCAGACCCTGACCAACAGCACAATAGCTGGGGCCGATGTGACTGTCACATGGACTGGTACTGTCAGTGGCGTGTTGGATCTTGGCAACGGATCGTACCTGATATCTCTCGTGGCTAGCGTAGACCTGCCCAGAGCCTACACTGTGGAAGTCACCCTAGTGGTCCCAAACCACGAGATCGCAACGATAGATCTTGAACTTCTCGTGAGGCGCACTCCAGCGTACGTCGTAGGTGACACCAGTTACGATACTCCCGTGGGAAGAGCTGGTCAGGTGTCCTTCTATGTCGTGAACGCGCTCACCGGGGGTAATATCACCGGTCTCAACGGCATTGCTATCTGGGACCTGTTCGGCGAACAGCCCCTCCTCATCTCGGGAGACCTCTACATCCTGACCGTCAGCAGTGATTTCCCTATTGGAGTCTATGGCGTGGCAATCACTTTCCCGACAAGTCTGTACGAGATTGCCACATTTGCACTGGTCGTGGAGGTGCGCACGATCAGGACTACGATCCAGATCGAGAATACGACAATACAGACATCGCCAGGTGCTGCATTCGAGGTGACGCTCCGGTATGTTGATCTCGACAGCGGCGGAGTCGGCATAGATGGCGCTACGATTGACGTCTATCTTCAGGGCACTAGTCTGATCTACTATCCTGATCGTGTCAGATATCTTGGCGACGGCATCTATGTGCTGCTCTTCCAGTCCAACGAGGGTGGAGTCTTCACAGTGACTGTCACGCTCCTGAAGGAGCGCCACGAGCCCAAGACGATCGTATTGAACGTCATCTCTGATGTGTCTCAGCAGCAGCTCCTCGTTCAGAGCCTCCTCCAGTGGGGCAGTGTTCTGATAGTCCTGGCCTCCGCAATCACGGTCCTCTGGGTGAAGTATCTGAGCGTCCCCCGCATGATCCGTATCATGAACGGAATGATCTCGACACTCTCCAAGGGCCGCATTCCCAAGATCCCGGTCGTCCTCTCAAGGCAGAGCATTGCTGCAGGAATTGTCAACGACGAACTGAGGGCAATCGGGCTCAGCAAGTCACTTGACGACATAGACGGAGAACCGATCAAACCGATAGTTCCAGAGGTCAACGAGCTACTACAGCGCCTGGCTGAGATAACGGGCCTGGGTGATGCAGAGCTTGACGCATTCAGGGCCGACCTTGCACGGATGAAACCCAGCGAGAGACCAGGCTTCCTCCGTGAGGTCATCAGACAAGAGGAGGCTCGCAGGGCTGAGCAGCTGGCTCGTGTTGAGGCTCCCACAGTCATTCCGTCTGGTGTCACGCCTGCTGATCTGGAGGAACTGAAACTGAAGCTGAAGCGCAAGGGTATTGCGCCAGAGGAGATAGAGCTCATCCTGGAGCACGCAAAGAGTCTGTCGAGGGCTGACCTCGAGGCTCTACTTGATAGCCTTGGAATAGACCTGTAGATGACGATAGTAGGAGGTGTGGGCTGCGGCCCAGACCTCCTGCGACCAAACAGGCGTTCTAAGATCCCTGGGTCGCCCAACTCCTTTCGAGCTCTTGAAGGAGCTCTGGCTCCCTATCGCTGATGTCTCTGGCGGGAGCAAGCACATCGACTAGGTAATCCGCAACAGCCCTCTTCAGGTCCTGTGGATGGAGCTGGCCAGAGATGTATGCAGACTCTAGCTCTGCATAGGAGTTGAATGTCACATCCCCACCGAACTTCTCCTTTCTCCTCACGGTGAGGGTACCGGTTCGTGGAAATATGATCAACTTCGCGGTGGATGTGATAGGGTTCTGATCGACTGAACCCTGGGGACAGTACGCCTTGTCGATCTTGGTCCTGATATCGTCGGGCGGGTCGGTCACTCGAATGTGCGAGAGAGGATCGCTGGCGGACATCTTGGATCCTCCACCCCTGAGCGACGGGAGCAGCGGTGTAAAGAGATAGCTCCCGCTCTTGAAGCCGATTTCTGGGAGTACCTCTCGTCCCAGCATGTAGATCTTTCTCTGGTCTGTGCCACCGACAGTTATGTCGGCCTTGAGATACTTCACATCGAGTATCTGCAGCAGCGGGTACAGGAGTTCTGATACTTTCGCCTCCTCCTTCATCCTCACTACCTCTGTGGCAGCCCGCTTTGCTCTGACTGCGGTGACCAGGCCTGCTACGAGGTAGAGGTCTTCGACATAGTCTCGCTTGTGCTGGTAGCTGGAACCACGTACGAACCGGATCCTGTCGGCGTATGGTCCAAGTAATGCCCGGATGCACATCTCGTAGTACCTGGAACGCAGGTCCATGAGTTCGAACGGTGTCTTCCGATCGTCCAGATAAGCATGGTAGTCAGCGATAAGGACTGTGCCCTTGCCACCCACCTCCGCCAGCTGCATCAGCTTCGTGAGTGGGACCAGGTATGCAAAGTGGAAGGGTCCCGTGGGAGCCGTGCCGTAGTAGAAGTTGAAACTACGCCTGCTCTCTAGTATCTCACGGACTTCTTCCTTGGTCACAACCTCTTCTGTGTTGCTGATCACCAGTTCGAATGTGTCCTTCACGGATACTCACTGACTCTGAGCTTCATGGTGCTCTGTTTTAATCTTGCTGGGTTTTCTGGGCGGGTGTACATGTCTTCCTAGGCAGCATTGACAATGCGACAAACCCGACTGCCACGCTGAACCACAGGGTCACCGACCTTATGATGAGTACTGCCGCGAATGCTGAGGCCCTGGCAATGCCAAGTACTCTCTCAAGTACGGCCTGTGCAAATCCCTCGTATCCACCGAGTCCCCCCGGCAGAAACACAAGGACTGCACCAACTACTGATGCCCCTGCATGAACGAATGTGGCCTGTGCAAGCAACACGAGTGATTCTGAAGACAGCGAGGGAGTCCCCAATCCCGTAAGCACACTCAGTAGGAGCCAGAGCTCCACACACTCGACGAACCATCCCGGGATGCTTATCCCCGTAGTCCAGATGAGTGACCTCGGGGTGAGGGTCCTGACCATTGTGTCTTCGACGTGGTCGCAGCTGTCGCTGAACCTATTGAGACCTCGTGACTTGACCAGTCTTCTGACGATCTTCTGGTAGAACTCTCGTTTCCCAAGCACGATGGCAGCCAGAAGGACAAGCGCTCCCACAATCGCCATGAGCACGAGTTCGTTTCCTTGACTGAGCCCTCCGATGTAGCCGACTGCTGCGAGGACGACAAGCGCCAGCATGTCAGTGAGCCTCTCGGAGAGGACAATTGGTGAGGTCTTGGCAATCGGTGCGCCAGTCAGGTCCTTGCAGAATATTCCCTTCACCATCTCCCCCATCTTTCCCGGTGTTGCTGTCAGCGTGAAACCTGCTAGAAACACCTTGAACGAGTCTGAAGGTCGGATAGAGACACCCACCTTGCCGAGGAAGTACTGCCACTTCCCGAAACGGATCAGATAGTTCGTGAATGACAAGACCATCATGGTCGGTAGTATCCACATGGGGACTGTGCTCAGGGCAGAAAGGACATCCTCTATCTTCGCGTAGAGGGCCAATACGAGGTATACCACTATGGCCAGCGCAGCCACCAGTGCTAGCCTACGCAGAGTAAGCATACGCCCGGCATGTTCCCCGGCCCCTGTCTCCTGATCGCTTGCTCTCACAGACATAGTTTCCTCGCCCTCTGCCAAGCCATTGTAGGGAGTTGCCACAGGAATAGCGACGAGTGTCCAGAGATGATGGTCTCTCCTCTCCTCAGGCGGTCGAATATACAGTCTGCAGAACTGATATCGGCGAGCCATGTCTTTGCATGTCCGAGTTCCAGAAAGCTGTGTGAGTCACTCCCTGCTGTCATTGGTTTCTCGAGTCGTCGTGCAAGATTCTGCGCCCAGCTGTTAAACACTGGAAGTATGCATCTCGAGTTGATCCCCTCTATGAGGTCAATGTGCCTCCTGATGAGCGCATCTGGCAACGATCTTCTCATCGCGGTGTGCTTTCTCATGGGGTCCCTCGGGTGAGGCAGGACGGTTATCCCAGACTGTTCGTGAATTGCCTCGGCAGTCTCCTCAAAGCTGCTACGTCTTATCGGGTCACTGACGAATAGTCCGATCAGCTCTCCAAAGTCCGTCGTCATGAACTCGCAGCCGTTGATGATGTAGATGTCGTCGCTGATGATTGGTCTAGTCAGCGATGGCGTCCCATGGTCTGTGAGTGCAATCCCTGAGAGTCCCCTCCGTCTGGCCCATCTTGGGATGTCTCTTGGCCTCATGAGGCCATCTTTCGAGTGGTGACTGTGGGTATGCAGGTCGAATGCTGACATCCTGGTCGTCCCGGTCACCACCTATG
>JAWAQK010000067.1:0-11566 GCA_038893995.1 Candidatus Thorarchaeota archaeon
TGTATCCCTTCAGATACTCTTCTACAACATGCCCGTCTGGAACATTGGTGTCGGTCCTCACCGAAACTGAGTGTTGGTAGTACGGATCGTATGGTCTGCCTATCGACTCGATGGGACGGATACCCTCCTGTTCTAGTATTCGCCACATCTGTCGCTCAATGGCCGACACGCCGTCCCATGCAGCCTTTGGATTCTTCGCAAAGTCGGTCTGTAGGGCCCGCTGCAGATTGTCATAGACCTCGAGAAACTTCAACAGGAGCCGTTCATTTGCAGACTGAGTGATCTCTAGGATACGGGCCTCCATCCTCTTACGATAGTTGTCGAAGTCGGCCGAGGTCCTCTGAAGCATCTGCAGGAGCTCTCCATTGCTTAGCTGGGGGACAGACGTGCCCTTCTCGGGGGGTGATGTGGACTCGCCAGCATCAGATGTTGCATCAGGAGCCTTCTCTGGCAGCTTGGATTCTTCGTCGCCAGTCATACCGAGCAGACCACCTATCCTCTACCCCGGACAGACCAGAAACAATCAGAAGCGGGCGCAACCTGTGCTTGCCAGGCCTGCGCTGCTACATGTGGTGACTCGCTGCGTGAGTCCCAGACAATCCAAGAAAAAGCTTTCGTAATGGCCACGGGCAAGAGATATCTAGAGATTCTCGCTGAATGTGGCTCATGCTGCCCAGCGACAGCGTTCGTGAGGCCCAAAGAATGGTCAAGGAGGCCAGAAGGATAAGTGCTCTCACTGGTGCGGGTATAAGCGTCGACTCAGGCATACCCGATTTCAGCTCCGATGCAGGACTATGGAAGAGATATGACCCTCTTGAGTATGTCACCCATGAGAGCTTCTTGAATGACCCGACCAAGTTCTGGACAATGGGAAGAGAGATTGCAGGACTACTACTCAACGCGAAACCAAATGCAGCCCACATCGCACTGAGTCAGCTTGAGAAGCAGGATCGCCTAATAGGTATCATCACACTGAACATAGACAACCTGCATCAGCTTGCTGGTAACACTCGGGTGATCGAGCTTCGCGGAAACTACTTGAGAGCAGACTGCACCGAGTGCGGACGTACCTACTTCGGCGAAGAAGTACATCGGCGGGTAGCCGGGGGACAGATTCCGCCTCGATGCGAAGAATGCCAGGGGGTCCTGAAGTCCGAGGCGGTGCTATTCGGTGAACCACTTCACAAGGATGCGATGAGGAGGGCCATAGAGGTCTGCAAGGGAACGGATCTGATGCTCGTCATCGGAACGAGTCTACAGGTCTATCCTGCGGCGTATCTCCCAGAACTCGCAAGGAAGAATGGGGCGAGAATCATACTTGTATCGCTGAGAGGGGTTGACCGTCACGGTATAGCTGACATCATTGTGAGGGGACGTGCGTCCGAGGTACTTCCCGCCATCGTCGGGCTAGGAGAGTGGAAAGTTGAGCCATGAGTATGCGGCAAGTACTGCGGGCAGTATCAGCACGCCAACTCCGATGCATAGTAGGCCGATTAGGTATCGGTCATGGTCCATCAGCCAGAGGCCAAGATACGAGTATCCGTATGAAACGACGCACGAGGTGAATCCGAAGACGATAACTACATGAAGTGGGAGAGCGATGGAGAAGAAGCTACCAGGTTGGGTCCACAGCAGACCACCGGTCAGGACTACGGCGCCTCCCCGGACAACGAGGAAGACGATTATTGACACCAATAGACCGACTTGCGAGAACGTGAGTCTGGCTGATAGGCTCATCTTGATCTGGGAAACAGGTCACATGCACCTGGCCTATAACGGTTTCCCTTGATGGCCCAGCTTCATAAACCCTGTCGTAATGAGGCCAACCCATGCGGAACATTGCCTGGGAGATCACAAGTCTTGCGCAGCTTGCAATGCTGCTTGAGGTCAGTTCACCAAAGCCTGGCAATGTCAACAGGAGTAATGACTTCTCTGATATGGCGTACAGGAACTTCCTTGCCACTGCCGCCCTTGCGGCTCGAGGTTATCATCTATCTGCACAACGAGGTATCCGGCTCGCACGCGGAGGACTGGCAGTGGCCAGGACTGGCATTGGAGGCCTGATACTCACATGTTCTCGCGACTGTTTCAGGGGAATCAATCAGTCCAACACGATATTCGGCACCATTGCACTCTATGTTCCGCTAATTGTCTCGGCGTCAGCTGCAATAACTGAATCAGGAAGGTTTACAGTCGCTGGTGTCAGAAGGTGGTTCTCGACTATCATGAGTCAGACGACTGTGGACGACTCTATAGACTTCGTAAGAGCCCTCAAGATTGCGGGACCAGGGGGCAATATGAACAGACTCACGCCCCAGTGGACAAGTGTGCACACGCGTTATGACATCGAGAGTCCCACAGTGGAACTGAATCTGGTTGAGGACAGTGTGACACTGGAGAGGCTTCTCGCCATCTCAGCTTCTGTGGACCAGCTATCATCAGAGCTCCACCAAAGGCTGCCTACAACTCTTGATTTCGCCTATCCTCTGCTTCATGAACGTTCGGGCGGGCTCGACTCGATAGAGGAGGCCATTGTCGATACATACCTGCAGTTGTTGGCATTGAGACCTGATGGCCTGATTGCAAAGAAGATGGGCTCAGAAGCGGCAGAGATGGTCAGGAGACTGGCAGAGAGTTGCCTCCATCGTCGGATGCGGGGCGAGCCACTCGGCCCTGTGGTCGCGGAACTTGACGATAGTCTGAGAAGTTCTTTGAATTCGCTCAACCCAGGTACAACCGCGGACATTGTTTCCGCAGCAGTGTTCTGTGAGCTGCTCAGCCAGAGATTTGACCTATCCGAGGATTCCTGACACGATCACGGCCGCAAGGAAGAACAGCAGGATTCCTGTGGGCACCAGCATGATCTTCGCCTCGAGCCTCTTCGTGGCCCGTACCTCGTTACGCGGACCCAGGTAGTATGCTATAAGTAGGATAGCCCCGAGTACGACAAGGATCAGTACAATTCCTTCATGCGCCATCCTAGACCTGCCCCGCAGTCGGATGGACCTGATGAATACTTAACCTTGACTGAGACCGTTTGGGACCTACTCCCTGCCAGAGGAGTGTCAGCTCGTCACGACTGGTCCTTCAAACGCAGACGAGATCACGGCGGGGATGTCAAAAAGATGTTCAACTCGGTGATGAATGAAAATTCGCGTCAGGTGGCGTATTCGTTGGAGGAGGTTTACATGAGGGCCTGCCGAAAGACGTGTTCGTATTTCATCTTCAGTTCTCTGATTCGATCTGCATTCACCGAGTACAGTGGCTGACGCATGTCATTGAGGTTGGGAATCTTGCGACAGAGGTCCCTACCGACCAACTTGCGTAGGGCAAAGGAGACCGTGCGAGGAGCGAGATCTACCTTACTGCTGAGCTCCTTGGGAGTCATAGGACCATATGTCTGCAGCTTGTCCAGGACTATGATCGCGCTTCTGGGAAGGTCAAGCGACACTTTCTATCCCCGCCATCAGTACAATATGCCACAGGTCGTCAGGCGCTAGCCAATATAAGCTCTTGGTTGCATGTACCCCACGCTGTAGTTCCCTTGGACTCAGATAAGATTTAATGTGTGGTTGGGGGCACACACATCACGGCACCGTAAATGAGAGTCTTCGTCACCCGTCGAATACCAGAGATAGGTCTGTCCCTGATGAGAAAATACGCCGACGTCAGGGTGTGGCCCCATACTGTACCACCCACGCGGGATCAGATTATCCGGGAGTCGAGGGGTTGCCAGGCGATCGTGACGTTACTCACGGACCAAATTGACAGAAATGTCATCGAGTCGATAGAGGGATTGAAGGCTATAGTTCAGTACGCTGCAGGCGTTGACAACATAGATATCCAGGCAGCCACCGAGAAGGGGATCATTGTCACAAACACACCAGGGGCCCTCACAGAAGCCACCGCGGACCTGACATGGGCATTGATCTTGGCTGCCTGCAGAAGGGTTGTCGAGGCCGACCGGGCAGTACGATCGGGAGAGTGGAAGGTGGCGTGGGAACCCACTGCATTCCTAGGAACAGACATACATGGGGCTACTCTCGGCATAGTAGGAATGGGGAGGATAGGCGCTGCAGTTGCCCGTAGGTCCGTCGGTTTCCGAATGAAGGTCCTGTACTACTCCAGATCCGATACTGACGTGTCACGGGCCATCGAAAGGGAGGTGGGTGCCACGAGGGTGACACTGGATATGCTACTGTCCAATTCCGACATAGTCACAGTCCATGTTCCACTCACTCCCCAGACTCGGCATATGATCGGAAGGGAGCAGCTGCGGATGATGAGGCCCGGCTCGGTGTTCATAAACACATCTCGGGGCGCAGTCGTCGACGAGAGGGCCCTCGAGGAGGCTCTCTTGTCGGGACACATCGGCGCAGCTGGACTCGATGTCTTCGAGAAGGAACCAATTCCAGTGAACAGTAGACTCGTGTCAATGAGGAATGTTGTTCTACTCCCTCACATAGGAAGCGCGACCCACGCCACGAGGAATAGGATGGCAGAGATGTGTGCACTCAATCTTGCGGCAATTGCGGAGGGAAAGACACCGCCCAACATAGTGAACCCAGGGACCGTAAGAGGGCAGTGACATATTCGTCACGGGACACGCTCTGAGGCTGATTGCGCTACAGTCCCGGTCGGACGTAGCAACGTGAGAGCGGCATCGAAGCGGACGACCGGCCAAGAGGCACACTGGCAAGTCATCAAGATGCGACCCATATCGTCGTCATGACCGAGCGAGTGAAAAAAGAGCGTAAGGGGACCGAAGTCCCCTCTAATTGAACTAGATCCTACCGTCTCTTGACCAGGTACAGGATCAGAACGACCACCACTCCGACGCCAACACCGGCAAAGAAGCCAAGCATGACTGTACCAATGTCGATCGTCGGCACGAGGGGTACTGTACCGGCCGTGAACGGTTCGGATTCAGCCTCGTCAGTCAGTCCGTAGGAGTCTGTGACCCTGATCTGGATCATGTAGAGCCGCTCATAGAACGGAGTGCTGTCCCATGTGTACGTCTTGCTGGTCAGTCCTGCCGCCAGGAGGTTCCAGGTGACACCTCCGTCGTGAGACTCGTGCACAGAGTACACGTGAGTGTCATCAGCGTTCAGGTCGTACAGATCCCACGTGATTGTCTTGACGGCTCCAGCACCGGTCACTACGACGTTTGACAGGTGTGGCTTGAAGAAGTTGTTGATACCCACGCCTGTGATCTGCGCAGAGAGCTTGACGTTCGTTCCAGTCTCAGCGTAGGCCGTGATGTCGAAGCTGCCATTGGCTCCCAGGGAGTAGGTGTCGACCTGCTGCGCCTTTCCGAGAACCTTCGCAGGCTCCAGGCCGGATCGTGTATCGACAGTCACCGTGAAGGTTCCTGGCGCCCTGTCATAGTCGAAGATACCGATTGCCAGTGTTCCGCTCCTGCTGGCTATGAACGAGCCGACCTCGGGATGAGCACCTGTGGCCATTTGGGATCCCAGGAGGTTGTTGCTGTAGGTCCAGGTCGTGTTGTCAGTGTCGGCCCACCAAGCCATGATGTCACAGTCGCCGTTGGTGAAGTCGACTGTCATTCTGACGTTGTCGCCAGCCTCGATGCCGGGCACGAACACCCAGGCAAACTGCTCGAGATCTACGACTCCTGAGAACGGATTGTACCCTGCGACTGGAATGACCAGTGGTCCGGTCTCAGTGAAGTACAGACCCCTCAGGATCTTCAGCTGGGTGGTTGTCACGACGTACTCGGGCAGCCCAGCCACAGCGGCATCAGTCCAGGTGGCCTTGATTACCACGTGGTCGTCGGAGGCTGAGTCACCGCTGTTGAGCACGGTCGGGGTAGTGTGGGTCCGTCCAGTCCAGGTGAAGGTCACGGTTGGCGTTGGCAGCTCTTCGAGGCACAGGACCGTCAGGGTGAATGGAGTTGGTTGCGCACCCAGGTCGTTAGCCACGATGTGGATGAAGTACAGTCCAGTCCCAGGTATCTGTGCGATTGCAGCAGCTGAACCTGTGACTCCCACAGCATCGGCACTCGATGCGAGCTCGTAGCCGTTGGACTTCACTATCCATAGGTCGAAGTCCGAGTTGGGTGTGTTCCAGGTCAACCGTGCAGCAAGGATGTGAGCATTGCTGTCGTCCACATACACTGGGAACGATATGTGATCACCAGACTGCTCGTAGTAGGCGTTCATTGGCTCATAGGCGGCTCCACGCTCGTAGGGCTCCATGAAGTTTCCGAAGCCGTCAGCAATGACCATGCTGCCGACGGTCGTATCGATGGTTGCCTTGACCATGTAGGAGTATGGAATCAGCCTGTAGCTGTACATTCCGGACGAGGAGGCATCTGTGATGTTGAGGTAGCCGTAGTGAATGCCGTACTCAGCGTCGGCCGGTACATTGAGAGTGACTGTCAGGTCAGATCCTGCTCCAGTCATCTGCAGTTCGCCGTTCGACACGAGCTCCCACACAACGATCGTCACGTTGATGTTGTGAGTCCTCGTCGGGCTCAGAGGACTGTCGACCACCATCACGATCGGATTGCCGGTCGGGAACAGGTCAGCTATCTTTGTGGGCGATGACAGATCGGTCTTGAACTTGTAGTTGTCCCCACCATACTGCACACGAGTGAGCTCGTTGCCCAGACCAGTGTTCTTGTTGTAGTAGTCTGGGACACCGTTGGCGGGGCTAGTATCGGACCAATCGAAGATGAACACCCACCAGCTTCCTGCCATCTCCTGTGGGGCGCTGAAGTAGAGAGTGGCGTATCGTGCATTCATGAGGGTGTTGAAGCTGTCGCCCATCTCATCAGACAGGACGAACCAACCTCCTCTCCGTGTCGGGGTGGATGGATTGGATGTGTTCTCGAGGTACGTGTAGGTGGCCCATGTGGTAGTCCACGTAGCGAGTGCCCTGTATCCCATGCTGTCGTAGACTACGTCTCCAATCTGCACCGGGGATCCATCAGCAAATACACCGGACATGGTGATCTGTGCTGAGTCACCCGGATTCACGATGCCGAAATACAGGCTGCTATCCATGAAGCCGGTTGGCGCTGAGGTCGAGTTGATGAATACGTCTCCCTGGGTGTATGGGTTCATCCAGAATGACCACGCATCACTTACCGTCTGGGCGTAGTTCGACACAGAGTCAGTGTTCTGGAATACGACTCCAGAGACTCCCTCTAGGTACGCTATGGCGTTGTATGCGTTGACCATTCCGTGACCCTGTGCAATAGCATCACTGCCCAGGTCAACAGCAGTGGACTGGACGATGACCTTTGCCTCGTCAGGCCTCAGCGTCGGTGTGTGCTGGTACATCAGTGCAACGACTCCAGCAACCTGTGGACAGGCCATGCTGGTACCGGCGTAGGTCGCGTACGAGCTCCCGAGACCCAGGAAGGTGCCGTGCCATGGGATGATGCCATGGATGTTGCGACCGGGCGCAACCACGTCAGGCTTGACGTAGCCGCTCATGATGGGACCCCTTGATGAGAACTCTGCGATCTGGCCCCAACCCTGGTCGTCACCGTACGAATTCACAAAGGTGTGGTGGCTTGTCGCAGCACCGACTGACAGGGTGTAGGCATTGACTGGGGGCGTGGTCGTTGCGGAACCAGGTCCTGCATTGCCTGCTGAGAAGCAATACAGTATGCCAGGATAGCTCGCACCAAAGTAGCCCGGAGTTGAGAGGGCTGCGTACATCAGTGAATAGAGCGGATACAGCTCACCGTATTGTTCCATGATCCAGCCCCATGAGTTGCTGGACACGACAGCGCTGTGATTGCTCTTGGGATTGTACACAAAATACCCTGTACTGGGGACGAAGTCGAACCCAGCCTCCCAGAGGTTGGCACCAAAGTGTGAACCAACTCCAATTGCAGTCGTAGCAATGATCTTGGATCCATTCGCAATGCCAGGCAGAGTGACAAGTGCGTTGTTCAGACCTAGCCCATACTGCATTGTACCGCGTCCAGCAATCTGACCGGTGACGAAGGTGCCGTGAGCACCCGTGTCATATGTCACCGCCCACAGTCTCCCGCCTAGGGCCCTGCCGTATATCATACCGGTGCCGAAGACGGGATCCCAGGCATTGCCGATCACTCCGAGACCGAACAACTTCGAGTCGGCGTACTGATGGGCCAGGATAAGCCTGTTTGCTCCATAGAGGCCTCCATTGTGAGTGTACCACTCATCGTTGGCGAGGTCATCTACAAAGCTGCAGTCAGCATAGGCGCCGAAGTAGGCCCATGTGGCAGTGTCATTGAAGTAGAACAGCGGTAGACCGTACCTCCAGCCACCGATCACGTAGTTCCAGAATGTGGTGTATGCTCTCGCTGTGTTCCAGTCAACCACAAGCTTGGTGCCGTTGAGCACAAGCATTGGTGCGAACACCTTGGCGTACGGGCTGTTGCGCTGCTGGAAGAGCCAGCCGTAGTTGTACATCTTGATACTCTGTGGGACTGAGGTGCCATTGACCTTATAGCTGTAGGAGTATGATGCACCGTAGGTCGTCGTAGGAGCGGGGAGCTCCATCGGAGCCCTCAGGACCGAGTAGTAGAAGTCGGTCACATTCTCCACGTATGGCATCAGCCACTCTTTGGTCTCGGGATCGTACCACCAGGCCTCAAGATACGCCTCAAAGTACCACTGATCCAGGTAGTTGAGCGAACCCCTGTCATGAAGGCGTGGCTCGAAATTGATGTAGATCTTCCCATCCTTCTCATAGCTCAGCCTGTTCCATGACGAGGCAGCCAGATAGGCACTCACATTGGCGACTGGTGTGGCATTGACCCTGTAGAGCGTACTGACCATTCCGTATCCTCCGACGTCGAAGCTGCTGGGAGAGCCATCAAACGGATCCCAGTAGTATGCGTCCCAGAGGTCGGGATGAGTGAAGTCAACACCAGTGTCCACGACGCCAACTCTGACCCCGCTACCATCGAAGTTGCCGAAGTCGGCACGCATGTCGTTGACTCCAAGGTAGTCATTCGACATCCACATCTCCGGCTCGGTCTGTACGGGGAACTCAAGATCGGCCCTTGACTCGATGCCTTCTACACGTTCCCTGAATAAGTAGTCTGCCACAACGGCTGCAACACCCTCATAGCTCTCGAGTCGGCCCAGGCTGGCCCTGTCAACATATGCGTTGACGACTGTGGCCGGTCCGAAGTCAACCATCCAGTTGACCTTCACGACCTTCGACAGGCCCTGGATGTCAGCCTTGCTCGATATGGCTATGATCACTGAGGGGCGTCCCTCAGGGTCGACTGCGACGTTCCTGGGCACTGTACCAGTCTTCTCATAGGTCCTGAGCACAGCACTGACCTTGTCAGAGGGTCGAGACTCGTCGAGGAACTTGACCCAGTCACTCAGGACATCTGCCGCAGTCGGCGGGTTTGTTGCAACCAAAGGACTTGCAGTGGCTCTGACTATTGCAGGTGCGATGCCGATCGTTCCGATCAGCATTGCCATCATCAGAAACATTACCGCAGCAGTTCTTCGGTTGTTCATTTCATTCTCTCCTCACGCAAGTCGTGTGGAGTACCTGGAGAGTCACTACTAGTGTCAACTCTCTCTCGGACTCACCTCCTGCGCCAGAGGGCTGCAACCTACAGGCGTTTCTCCTCGTCCGTGTTCTCCACACTATGGTGATTGTCGTAGACGGACCGCAGCCACATTATTAAGCATTACTAATCGAGAAAGTACGGCTGCACCATCACTCGACACGGGAATCGCAGACGAGACCGACTGCGAGGACCGGTCATAGGGACCTCACTGCCTGCCTCAGACCGTCAATGATCTCGTGAGCGAGCATCACCATGCCAATGGTCTCAACACGTGGATCGGTCCGGCTCGAGACCTTTGCAGCTGCCGATATGTCTGAAACAGCCTTCTCGAGCATCGAAATCAGTGCTCTGAACGGGACCTTCGTGGCCTCATCAGCACGAGCGCCATCAATGACCTGCCTGAGGCGGCTGATCTCCGCCGCCATGCTTTCAGATACTACGACTGCAGTCTCAGCCCTGCTTGCGATCTCGTTCAGGCGACTCCTCAGGGTGGCGAGCTCTGAGTCTGGTACTGGAGCCCCTGTTGGTGCCGATGACTTTGCAGAGCTCAGTGCCGTCTTCAGCTCCTCGATCTGCCGCTGCAGCTCGCCTATCGTACGGTCCTTTGTCGAGATTGTCTCAAGAAACTCTGCCTCCTTGGAGGCCGCGACACTCTCAGCAGATGTTCTTACCTGCTGCTCCAGGCGTTCCTTGACAGACTTGGCCTCTTCCATCTCCCGGCTCAGCGAGTCAAGACGAGACTGCATTGTCTTCAACGCCTCATCCCTTTGGACCAACATGTCGTTGAGCTTCTTGTTCTCGGACTCTAGCCGTTGCTGCTCAGACCGGAGTCCGCTGAGGCTGTCCTGAGACTCCTTCAGCTTCTGTTGCAACGCAACAAAATCGGGATTCGGGGGTGATATGACCCTGTACATCAGGAATGCCATCAGGGTGGAAACTGCGACTACATATGCAATCGCACCGGCCACCGATCCAAACACGGCATCTGTGATCCACTGCAGCGCACCTACAAAATACCACCACGAGCCTACTGTGGGATGCTCGCCCTCCATCCACCAATAGGAACCTAGACCCGCATAGAACAACAGTAGGAAGGAGGAACCAAAACAGATCACGCATACGAGTACGGCCAAGTTCCTCCACTTGTCAGTCTGGGGCATGAACCTCTGAAAGAGCAACAGAAGCAGTCCTACAGTCAGCAGCGGGAGAACATATGGGAGGACTGCGACGATATCGCTCATCGGAAATTGAAAGTCTATCGCAGGTGAGTGACCCAGGCTGACACTCGAGTTTGACACGTCTTAGCCTCCAGTCCGTGAAGACTAATGTAGAGTCCAGCATAAAACTGTTTTTGGACAGTAGCGGACTGGGTATCTGAGAGAATGGACATCAGCCACTCTCTCGACATTGGTCTAGTCGCGCCAGAGATCCGCCATCTGTCGCTCGTGCTCCATCACGATGAGCTCGAGGGACTTCTGTAGCCTTGCTGCCTCGGCTATAGACAGCAGGAAGGAACCCTTGATCTCTCGGTCATCGCCAATAGATATGCGGACCTTGCCCTCGTTCACCCAACCCTCGGGGCTCTTCTCAGGAGGCTGTAACTGTATCTCGAGCCAAGTTCTCCGGGTCTGACCTGTCTGCTTCTCATCAAAGAAATGCTTCAGCTGAAGTCTTCGCTCATACTTTGCCTTATCACTCATGACCAGTCTTCACCTGTCTTTCTCCAGACGTCTTCAAGTGGCCCAATCGTGGTCGAATGCCGACGACTCCTGCCTTGCTGTGCTGCACAAGATGCGACCGTGTGCATCCGCCGACATCTCGGTCCCTCGGACCCACTGGACCACTGCTCCACAGGATACAAAGCATCTTGGACCACTCGGACAGTGTTAGGCCTACCAGTACTTCAACATTGTCACCCTGGCGTACTGGACAACGCAAGACAATCCTTAATTGAGAGTCCATGCTTGTGGGGCTGGGTCTAGTAGATGTCACGCCGACAGAAAATGACGA
>JAWAQK010000068.1:0-10556 GCA_038893995.1 Candidatus Thorarchaeota archaeon
GATCTGATGCCAGTAGTCACGCAACCCCAGGCCAGGGCCTACGTCGATGCAATCAGAGTTTACCTCGGACTATGTGCAGGTACTATCTCGCTTGAGGATGCGGCGAAAGCATCGGCGTTGATAAGAGCGGTGTTGCACAGTGGCTTTCCACTTGACATCTCTTTGCTTCCTGTAAACGAGAGACTAAAGTCACGCCTCCTCGAGAATGTGAATACCCTCCGCAAGTATGGACTGGCGTCACCGGACTCCGTAGCAGCGGCGGTTCAGTTTGCGTTTATTCAGGATGATTCGCCCATGGGTCCGAATGAACTCAGCGTACTGAGGGCTCTTGCTCGTGACCCTCTGATCTCGATCAGACAACTTGCATACAAGCTGAAGATGAGGGGGAGTAAGATAGCCAGATCCATCAGGAACATAGAGGAGAGAAATGGCGTCAGATTTGGATGCCACCTGGATGCCAGTGCGTTCGGACTAGACTCGTATATACTGTTCTTCAGAATGCGTGAACGCAAACAGAGGGAGCTCGTGCAATCGGCACTCGCTCGATTTCCATTCACGAAGGCTGTGGTGACCACTGCAACTTCAGATACTGGATATGCCTCTCTACTGTTCCCCTCAGATCGGCGAGCACTTGCGATGCTTCAGTCAAGCACCAGGAAACTCACCGATGGCCCACTTTTAAGCGCCTCACTCCACAAACAACTTGCAGCCGGTTCGGCATCCAACGTGGAATTCTATGACGGCAGGACATGGAGCTGTCCCGAGGGGCTGAAGGATATTCTCGAGGGAGGGGAGAATGTGGCCCATATAGAGGGAGCTCCCCTGTTGAGATGTAGAGGGTACGAAGAACATTTTGACATCATGGATCTTGCGGTCGCAGCACAGTTGAAGTCCGCGTGTCGGGATGGGCCTGAAATGATTGCTAACAGGCTCAAAGCGAGGGGATTTCAAGTAGACTCCGCGCAGGTCCGCAGGTCGATCGAATGGCTAAAGAAGAGAAAACTGATACTGCCGACCATTCATCTAGGAGGCGTGGGTCTCAATGCTCATTTCTGCTTCGAGATCAAATGTGATCCCGAAATCCGCCGTCGAGTTATTACTGCAATGACACTGGTTCCAGCAGCGACCTACTATGTTTCGCAGCAGGGAGTGATAGTCTGGATCGATGTTCCGAGTATCAAACAAGTAGAGTACTACCGGGCATTCACGGACCTCAGACACCTGAGTGGAGTCGAGTCGGTGAACTCGATGATGACCCTTACGCCCGCGGGATCTCGATCGATACTGGATCTGGTCAGCAGATGGGAGGAAGGGATTGGATGGACATTCGACCCTGCCGAGTTTGACTTGTACCAACTTGTTAACGAAAGCGTTCAATCCGGCGTGTAGGATGGTATCTCAACAGCCAGCCAACATAGCTGAAACAATGGTCAATCCCTGAAGCATATCACTCTGCCTCAACAACTATCTCGTTCTCATGGGAAACAGTTGCCTTAAGGCTGTTGGCCACGAAGCAGTACTTGGCACCCAGTTCCAATGCTCGCTCTATTCTTGGTCGTATCTCTTCATCGTTTATGACCACTCTCGCCCGGATGTGTACCTTTGTGACCTCATAGCTCCGGTCCACTTTCTCAAGAGTCCCCGTGCACGTTGCCTCAAACGATACAACTTCCAACCTCATCTTCTCCAAGAATGTGAGAAACGAGTTCATGAAACACGACCCCACAGCAGCAACTAGCAGGTCCTCGGGAGTGTGATGACGTTCATCTCCAGTCTGATTCAATCCACCAGAGATGATAGTAGGCATTCCACTGGCTGTGATCTGGCCCTTTCTATCACCCACCCATCTGATTCTCTGTTCGAATATCCTGGGTTCTTCGCTCATGTCGCAACACCACTGATGAGAAGAGGATTACAGACAGATATATGGAATCTGCCATGTACAAGGTCATACTCGTCTTGATTTGATCACCAGGAAGGTCGGAATCCGACGCTCGCGCTCGAAGAAATCGTCAGTGGAGTCAGGTACCGGTTCCTCAAGCGCCTCCAATGAGAAGCCAGCACGAATAAGTGCACTAACGTAACGCGAGATCGGTCTATGGAAGAACGTGATGGGCGCAGGGAAGTCTGAGCCATCACGGCTTTTCCAGACCCGCTCGTGGACAGTTTCGTCAAGGTAATTGTCCATGATAAAGTGCTTTCCAGTCCTCCTGCCAGTGACGGTATCCTTATCTCCCAACTCCCAGCGACCGGGACCGTAGAAGTCGAAGGCAGGATGAACGACGGATAGCACCAATATTCCCGATTGACGCAAGACCCTTCGAATCGATGCGAGAGCCTCATCCAGGCAGGGGACGTTCATCAGGACGAGATTGCAGAGGACCACGTCGAAGTAACCATCGGGAATCCCAGACAGATTGCACAGGTCAGACTGTCGAAACTCCACTGACACACCCTCATTCCTGGCAATTGAGGCGGCGATACTGATGAAACGACGAGAGATGTCTACACCGGTGACCAATGCGCCCTTGCGCGAGTAGTAGCGGGAGAGATACCCCTCGCCGCATCCTGCATCTAGAACACGCTTGCCGGCGATTTCGCCCAACATCTTCTCGACACATGGATTCAGGATGTGTTGATGATGGGGAGTTCCTTTGCCTCCGATCAGGTCTGCATATGCGGCGGCATTGGTCTCCCACTGTTCTGCCGTATTGCGACCGGACATCCGTCTCACCACTGCTGACAGGATCATATTCTCTCCCATATCGCCTGGATCCCGCGAGAAGTCTCGGCCAGTACCGGTTCCATTCGGTCTCGTGATGCAATGCCAATCTCAACTGCGGTCTTCATGATGGACGTGTGTGCAACAAACACATTCTGCTCTTCCTCGTAGACCACAAAGCTGCAGGGAAACAGAGTGCCGATATCCTTTGAAACATCAAGTGCCATCTTTGCAAGTCTTGGTGAGCAAGCCAAGATCATGGTGAATCGGGGATAATTGTCAATACCCAGCTTCTGCCTGAATACTTTGTCCATGTCCTTCTTCAACAGGACAACAAAACCTTCACTGGTGCATGCCTCTTCGACACGACGCACTGCCTCGTCGAAGCGGCAATGCACGGCCTTGCGCATGACATCGACCATGAGATGGAAATGTCGTATGTCAAGAAATACGTATGCGTATGACCCCCCGCACCACACGGTTGTCATGGAGAGCACACACGTTTGATACATAGGAACCGGCGTACATTTCGGTCGAACCATTGCAGGCTCCAGGGTCGGTTTCTCATCTGTGAGATGGAGATGATGTGGACGACCTACAAAATGGTGGACCGGGCGAGATTTGAACTCGCGACCTTCTGAATGTCCGACCCGTCGACACACCAACGGGTTTGCGAATCAGACGATCTACCGGTCTAATCTACCGGCCCGTTCTTGTTAGGGCCAGCACACAGGTGTCTTAAAACTTTGTCTGCTCAGATGCTGATACCGAAGGCTTCAGCGAATCTTGCAATGCCATCAAAGGCCCGCAAGAACTCGCTCCCTCTCTCAGACAAGCGGTAGACTCTGCCGTTCTCACTACTGAGCATTAGAACCAGTCCCTTCTGAACAAGCTCGTCCAAATACTGCGTGAGGCGATCGTGCGAGAGGTTTGCAGCATATAGTATCTTGGTAGGCATTGCGCCTTCCTCTCCGCAGTCTCCGATTGCATGCATGATGTCCGCCATTATCTTCATCTTGGAACGGTAAACCCTTTTGGATCTCAATTCCCTCGGCCCGCCCGTACTGTCATTATGAAGAAGAATGCAAGTCCGATGAACTGAAACAACTGGCTCAAGAAGTAGCCCCTCAGCGGCTCCGAATAAAGCAAGACTGAGATGTGACTTAACAACAAGAACGTGAATCCTACCAATACCAGGGCAGCATAGGACGACCTCACAGACAGGTAGTTGAGAAGAGATTGCAGAATAACAACGATGAGTATGAGAACAGCAATCATGTCAAGAGCTGGGCTGATCAGAATAGGCAGTGCGAGGATCGTCACGGGAAGCGAAGTGGAACGTTCGGGGAGCCTCAAGGTTGAGAGACCAAATAGCAAGTAGGCCATGGCCCTCATCGTCGCATAGGCAATGATCACCGTGGGGGTACTCGGTTCTTCGAGGATACCTTCTAGGATCAGTATTGTGCCAAGAACGCGACCGTACATCGATGCCGACAACACCAAGAAGCCCACGGACAGGTCAGAAAGTTTCTTCTGATCGGTGAGCCGGAAGGCAACTCTTGCCTTATGGCTGATCATCAATGAGATCGTGCCGGCCAACGCTTCCAAGAGTAGATCCAATCGCAGTAGTCCAATCTCAAATGGATATTGCATGATCATTGCACCTATGACAGCTGAAGGTGTCCCTGTCAAACGACTTGAGTCATTCATGCATTTTACTTAACCGGTGACATAGTCGCGGAACCAGGATAGACTGTCTTCGATCCTCAAACCGTTTCATCAATAACAGTCGCAACACTGGAAACGAGACCGTGACTGATACTTCTAGGCCTCGCATGAATTGGAACTGGGCCGCTCAAGCCTATTCGAGATCATTCTCGTTCGGGGAATGTTCCTCAGGTCGAATACTGGCGACCAACGAGTGAGTTGGTTCATGGCGGAGCTCGCAGACCATCATCCTTTGTGCTCAGTTGGGCCTCCAGCTTTGACAGCCGGTCCTGTAAGTTTCTGGTGGTTCTTTCTAGTTCCTCGTATGCTCTTCGGAGAGACTCAAGCTCTCTTGCTTCTCTCTTTCTGTTGAGATGCCGGATTGCCTCTCTGGAATACCTGACCAGTGTTGAATCGACCTCGCCATCGGCGAGCCTCTGCAGTGCTGGAATCAGTTCCGGATCCTCGTATTCCTTCGCTGCGAGAATCGCATTTACTCTTACTCGGTACGAAGCATCATTCAGGAGCTTGATCAGTTCCTCCTTGATCTCCGGATGCTCCTTCTTGTACCTCCTGCCAAGGACAGCAAGACCGCGAGGGACCACTCTTCTGACGTAGTCATCCGTCCCTGGACGAAGCAGTTCGAGAAGGACTGCTATTGCCTCTTCTTTCTCGGTAGCCACGAGCCCCTCGACGATTCCCTGAATGATGACATTGTGCCAGCTCTGGGGAGATCTCTTCAGCTCGGCTATCAATAGATCGTATGCAGCCTCATGCTTGGTCTGGCCTATTGATGCTGCGGCTGCAGCACATACAAAGTAACTTTCCCTGTCATGAAGTAGCTTACTGAGGGCTTCGAATGCAGCACTATTCCGGTAGAACTCGCCCAGAGCCCTGGCGACTGCGGTGCGGGCCTTGGTGCTATCAACATCAATACCCTTCAGTAGTTCCACCAGGGCAGATTCTGTCCTCAATGATCCAAGAGTCTTTGCAACCTCGGCCTTGACACCCCAGAACTTGTCTAGGACCAGCGCCTTTCCAAGGGCTTCCAGTGCCTTTGGAGTGGCCTTCTTTCCCAGTGCCTTTGCAGCCCTTATTCTTTGAATCACATTTGAGCCGCTGAGTAACTGATCTATCCACATATCTTCAGGCTTCTCTATTGTCCAGTCCACAAGAACCTCGTAATCTGGGTCCAGCACGATCTGCCTGGGCCTCTTACTGTACCTATAGATGAAAGTATGGACCCGGTCGGTGATCTGCTCTGAATGTCTGCTGTGACGCCCCGAATGATCGACGATCTCAATCTTCAGGGGAAATCTGAACACAGAAGGTGTAATGCCATCGCTGCTGCTCTGAGTCTGCTCGATCCTCAGTTGCACTTCACCCAACTCGTCGTTGTAGGAACACTCGACTTTACACTCTGGGTAGCCCGCCTTGTAAAGCCACTGCTCAAAGAACCAGCCATAGTCCTCTCCCGTGTATTCTGTTATGAATGCTTCAAAGTCATGTGTGTAGACCGATCTGTGAGCGAATCGTGTTAACCACTCGCCGAGCATTCGCCACCACCGGTCAGGTCCCAGGAGATGTTTCAGCATGTAGTATCTCCATGCTGCTCCGGGATAGAGATGGTGGTCGAACATGTCTCCGCCATGCTCCCACATGTTATAGACGATAGGGCGTCGATACTTCTCCTTGTCCTCCTCAAAGTAGTCCATCTGCTTCCCGTACTGATCGTAGAGGTACTCGTCATATCCGCGGTCATGGAGTTTCCACTCATTCTGGAGCTGTGACGCACCACCCTCGTTGAGCCACCCATGTGTCCAAGTCCTGCAAGTGACCAGATCACCAATCCACATGTGTGCGAGCTCGTGCGAAACTAGCCCATCGGAGTCAAAGTCAAGATGCGCTTTAGAGTCATGGAGGGTCGCATCAGTCTGTGTCGTTGCACTGACATTCTCCATTCCCCCGAAGATGAAATTGGCAGCAGTCACCTGAGCATACTTGGCCCACGGGAACTTTACGCCCAGGCGATTCTCGAAGAATCGGATCATGTCTGGAGTCTTCCCAAAGGAACGGTATACGGTATCACGATCCCACTTCTTGTGAACATAGTAGCTGACCTCTAGACCATCCAACTGTTCCTTGTATTCGACATATTCGGAAACTGCCACGCTTATCAGATATGCAGGAATGGGCAATTCCTGAACCCATACGAAGGTCTCAGTCCCATCGCTGTTCGCCCGTCGTTCCTTGAGCAGTCCGTTGCTCATGGCAAAGAAGCCCTGAGGTACGGTAATCACTGCAGAAACGGGAAACTTGTGAGAGGGGTTGTCATATACCGGAATGACGAAACGTGCGTAGTCATCTTGCATCTGAGTCCACGCACTCAGCTCTAGGTTCGGAAAGAATGGCCCTGACTTCGTGAAGTGCAGTCCGGCCCTTGGATGGTCTATCGTATAGTTGAACGTGATTTCCTCGCTCTGGCCCTCCAGAAGTGGCACGTCAAGATAGACTGTGACTCTCTGCTCCTCGGAAGAAGTGCTCCAACGCAAGTGTGTCCCCCTGGAGTTTCTCACATCTAGTATCGAGAATTCAGCAGCATGCAGTACAACGCGATCCAAACTCTTGACGATCGACGTGATCTTCAGCGTTGCCGATGCATCCACATGCTCGTTCTCAAGGTCGAATTTCCACTCAAATAGGAGGTGGTCTATATTGTAATGTCTGGGAGGGGCCCACTGAGGTCTTGCCGTGGGAAAGGTGAATGACTCCCGTTCTTCTCCAAACAGGTTATCGACTTCGTGAAGACAACCTCTCTGCATCCTTTCAAGTTGTTCATGGAATCGAGTCGTAGTGGGCACACTCCATTCGCTTCTCTTGTCGAGTCCTCATGAACAGCGGCCGTAGTTAAGAACGTTGTCAGATGAACAGTGTACGGAGTTCGAACTAATACTGCCTGATCTACATCTCGGGGTGCTATCAATGTACTTGCCGTGGCCCAGTCATAAGACCAGGCCTGAAACCCTGTTGGTATGCCGTCTAGATGCCAACGGACACCCTTGGAAAGGTTTTTATTTGGTCACACGAACAATCAATATGCTTCGTGGATAAAGGCGCCAGGCCGGATGCTGTAGGCTGATGCCTAGCGATGATGGTGCTGGATTCCAGACACGAACATAGGATGCGGACATGAGATAGACCAGTGTGCATAGTCGTACTGGGAGCACCTCAAGTCTAAGATATGCTCAACAGTGCGTACAGTAGGCGGGAGGACGTGTCCCAACTAACCCGTCAAGCCTGTACTTCACCAAGTGGATCAAGCTCAGAGTGTGCATTGGACTGTACGGGGTCATATACCAACCTTGCAGGTCACGTACTGTCCCGATTCGATCAACTCTAGTTGATCCTGCTAGAGGACACTGCTATCGGCTTGGGGCTAAGACATGCAAGTGTTACGAATCAGCATCCTGATTCGTCGCGTACGGCTCAGTAGTGCCGCTAACCTACCCTGTGGAGGCGTATAACGCCGGGAAACTGGCGCTAATCCGCCGTAGGAACATTGTTCTGGAAATGATGATGTTCTGAGAGGGATGCCTTAGGCATGCGAGGCACTCCGCCGCAGGACGGGGCGGCAGCGGATCATACTAGTAAGTGGGGTAACTGCCCACTTAGGTTGTGACCCGAGCGGGCGATGCAAGTCGTGGCCCGGAGAAGGGCACTGAGACAAGGGCCCTAGCCCCACGGGGTGCAGCAGTTACGAAAACTCACCAATGCGCGAAAGCGTGAGTGGGCCAAGCCGAGTGATGGGGGATAACTCCATCTGTCGTGGCTCCGTAGGATGGACCACTAGAAAGGAGAGGGCAAGGCTGGTGCCAGCCGCCGCGGTAAAACCAGCTCTTCGAGTGGTGTCCGTGATTATTGAGCTTAAAGCGTTCGTAGCCGGTTTGGCAAGTCTCTGCCAAAATCCGGCCGCCTAACGGTCGGTCCGGTAGGGATACTGCCTTACTTGGGGACGGGAGACGGTGACGGTATTCCACAGGTAAGGGTAAAATCTGATGATCTGTGGAGGACCACCAGTGGCGAAGGCGGTCACCGAGAACGTGCTCGACGGTGAGGAACGAAACCCAGGGGAGCGAATCGGATTAGATACCCGAGTAGTCCTGGGCGTAAACGATGCCCGTTAGGTGTTGCATTGACCACGAGTCACTGCAGTGCTGCAGCGAAAGCGATAAACGGGCCGCTTGGGAAGTACGGTCGCAAGACTGAAACTTAAAGGAATTGGCGGGTGAGCACCACAAGGGGTGGAGCTTGCGGTTTAATTGGACTCAACGCCGGAAATCTTACCCGCCCAGACAGCCGAATGAGGATCAGACTGATGATCTTGTCCGACGAGCTGAGAGCTGGTGCATGGCCATCGCAAATTCGTGCCGTGAGGTATCAGCTTAAGTGCTGCAACGAATGAGACCCTCGCCACCTAGTTGCCAGCCAGGAGGTTCGCCTCTGATGGGGCATCACTAGGGGGACCGCCAGCGATGAGCTGGAGGAAGGTGGGGGCCACGGTAGGTCAGTATGCCGCGATATGGGCGGGGCCACACGCGTGCTACAAGGGGTAGGACAATGCGTTACGACACCGAGAGGTGAAGTCAATCGCCAAACCTGCCCGTAGTTGGGATTGCGGGTTGGAACTCACCCGCATGAACCTGGAATCCCTAGTATCCGCGTGTCACTATCGCGCGGAGAATACGTCCCTGCTTATTGCACACACCGCCCGTCGCTCCACGCGAGCCGCTCTTGGGTGAGGCGTCGTCCATAGGGCGATGACGAATCTTGGGGTGGCAAGTGGGGAGAAGTCGTAACAAGGTATCCGTAGCGGAAGCTGCGGATGGATCACCTCCTATGTCTTCATCACGGATGACCGTGATGAGCCGCTTGATCTGTCTTCGGACAGGAGGTGCAGGCATAGGGCGGGATAGTCTGCGGATGTGTTCCCGCCTGATGCACTGTTGAGCACCCTTCATTCTCTTTTCTATGGTTGGGGAGTCATAAAGGGCAAGTACACCTTCCCGGGATGCAAACCATCCAAGGTGCAGGTGATGGATTGAATACAGCAGAATCCAATTGCAGACCTGACTCTATAGAATCAAGAGGACGCTCAAATTCCAGCTGATAGAGGACCCAACTCCCCAATCCGCACACTGTTGGTAATACATCCGAAGTCCTTGAGCGTCAGACGGAGTATAGCTGTGATCGGTAGAAGACTAACTGGAAACCAGGTAGTCATTGAACGATCAACGTGACAGAAAAGAGATCTCACACGCACATCGGAGGGACCACCCGAAGCTATAACGAGGACTCCCACGAGTGGATCGAGCGTCTCTTCATGTTAGGAAGAGACCCGACTCTCAACTAATACCAAGTCGATGCTTCGCGATCGTAGAAGATTTGCGGAAGATTCATAGATGACCTGGGTTAGAGAATAGGTAGGAGGGTGCTCAAGACGTCTAGATGCTCGGAGTTCCGGGATCTGTTTCTAGCAATCTGCCTGGTGCTGGTGATCTCGCCTTTAACGATGACGGGGATGATGCTGCACACAGACAGGGTGCTGGGTGAAGCAGGGGGGCCGATCTGTAATGCAGACGTTGACCCACTGTCTACAAACAATGTCACCATGGTACTAGTATTTGATGACTTGGTCTTGACCGTGATTGTGAGAGAGAGTAGTTCCAGAATGCTCATTCTGTATGATATGTACGACAAGACTGTTTCAGAGGAGATACTGGTGGTCCCCACCAATGTCGGGTACATAACCACGGTCCTCTTGGATGGACACGTTGTCTTCACAGGGACTAAGGACGTAAACATTCTAGAACCGATAAGTTCTCTGACACTATATGCAGACGTGCAGACACAGCGGCCAGGGCCGTATGATGCACACTATCTATACAAGTGGTGGGACGGAATTCAATTCGTGATAGGACCATCATGGCAGGTCAAGTATCCTCATCCGGATCGGGAATACAACCACATCCCACCATTCAGTTACTGGACGGGAGTTGGTATCAAGCTTCTCCATCATCAGATTGACTCTACGACGTCAGCAATGCTGGCAGGCGTTGGATGGGCTGCG
>JAWAQK010000069.1:0-10174 GCA_038893995.1 Candidatus Thorarchaeota archaeon
CCGATAGCTTGGAAAACAGTAGTTCCCATCGAGGACTATGAGTCCCGGGTCGAGTGGTTCAACGCCCTTCTCACGCGCATAGGCTCCGCTTGAGGACGAGATGATCTCGAGGATCTGAGCAGACGACATCGGTTGGAAAGCCCTTGGTCGGACAAGATGCAGCTGATCATTCACTGGCAGATAGTAGGCTGTCCCAGTCTTGGGGAGAGAGAATGCAGTCTCAAATGTGCCACCCTGTGATGAGAGATGACTCGCAGCCTGAAAGAGGTCCTGATTGGTGTGGTTGATGTCGATCGCCAGTACTCGTTTCCGCTGGCCGAGTGCCCACAGTATGAGGTTGATGGCAAGAGGAGTCTTCCCACTGCCACCCTTGTTGCTCGTCACTATGAATGTGAAAGGCCCGTCCAATCTCTCTTACACCTCCAACATGTCACCCCAGCCACCCCAGGAAGTAGTTGAGTACATTGCCCCAACCAAGGTAGAGAACAACATCTGCAACCATCTGGATGATCACGACTCCGACAAAGGTGATGAACAGTCTCTTCATGATGCCCCTAGGAGAGGAGATGCGCTCAAGATCGCTCCTGGAACGCTCAAGCAGTCGAAAGTCTGACTTCAGGTCACGAGTGGCGTCCTCGAGCTTGGCGGTTATGTAGCCAAGGTCATCCTTGAACCTCGCCTCCTCCAGTACGAGGATACTGTCTCTCCAGCGATTCATGTACTCTCTCAGCGCTGACGAGACCCTGAGCCTGTTGGACTCAACCATGGTTTCGTAACGTGAGATCTCGTAGACGACGACCTTGACCACGCTGGCAAGCACAATGAGAGTGCCCAGGCTCAGTGCGCTGCTGAAGAAGAATGTCATGTTCAGGATCGGATTGTTGGGAAAGTAGTTCTGCATGATTGAGAAGCCTGCCAGCCCAGTGGTCTTGTAGAGCGCAATGAACACTAGTAGTCGGAGAGTCAGGTACAGACGTGACAGGCTGAGCCGCCACCATCTGACCGTTGGTTCGCCTCCAGCTGAGAACGGTCGATGAATGAACACAGAGAAGACTATGCCTGCCGTATTCACAATGAAGAGGAATGACATGAGCAACAGACTCAGACCGATTGTGACAGCCACCCAGCCGTCGCTGGTCAGTATCGCTGTTGTCACAGCCTCGAGCGCCTCCTGTAGTGCCACGAAGTCCCATCTCACGATGGCGGACCGGATGGACTCGGCCACGTCCTCATGGAGGAGCAGGTAGCCGAGATAGAAGACACCAAGAAGAATGATCGTGACTATCGATGCCACGTTGACTGACATGAACAGTCGCTCAACCCGGCCCTCTCGTGGCGTACCGTAGGCATACGTCATCCTCATCCCTCGTGGGGAGCGGCATGGAGAACAGCAGGAGCAATGGTCTGTCAGAAGTATTTAGACATTTGTCGTATAGTCGTCTCCTCCGCTCCCCTGGAACCTGACCATGGGGCAGCTCCGACGGAGGTGGCTGCTCCACAATCCTCTGGACCAGGGTTCCGCTCGAGACCATGGAGTCCCAGGGTAGATGTCCCATCACTGATAAGGTCTTCTCGATTATCCAGCATCCGCCACGAGAGACGAATACATCTCCGAAACTGATACATGGCAGGACGAGACGGAGAGTGTTGAACGAGATGAGCATGACAGCAATAGTCACAGGGTGTGCGGGTTTTATCGGAAGTAATCTTGTGGACGCTCTGCTGAAGAGGGGCCACAGGGTGATCGGTGTCGATAATCTGAGGACGGGTTCACTTGACAACCTCGCACAGGCACAACGCAGCGGCCGGTTCACCCTCGTCCAGGAGGACATCTGTAGCAGCAAGTTGACTTGTCTGTTGACTCACGATGCTGATGTGTTGTTTCACCTCGCAGCAATCTCGTCAGTACCAGAGAGCATAGAACGACCAATCGATGTCAACGAGGTGAATCTCGGTGGTACCCTCAATGTTCTCGAACTGGCCAGAAAGATGGATGTGAAGCGATTCGTCTTCAGCTCGAGCGCAGCGGTATACGGGAATGTCGACCACCTGCCTGTTCTTGAAGAGGATGCACTGAGACCCCTGAGTCCCTATGCTGCATCAAAGGTCGCAGCTGAGACCTACGTCCGTGTCTTCCAGGAGACGTACGGGGTTGATACTACTATACTAAGGTACTTCAATGTCTATGGTCCCCGACAGAACACGACCGGATATGGCGGTGTCGTGGCCGTATTCATCAGCCAGGCGCTGGCAAATGAGCCTGTCACCGTGCATGGTGAGGGAAAGCAGAGAAGGAGCCTCATCTACGTCGACGATGTTGTACGCGCTACCATTCTGGCTGGCGAAGTGCCTGGCGCAAGTGGCCAGACCATCAATGTATCGGCTCCGGAGTCTGTCAGCATAGTCGAATTGGCCGAGATGGTCTTAAGAAACGTCAATGGCACGAGATCACAGATAGTACATTTCCCCAGACGGATTGCAGACATAGATGACAGTTACGGCTCCATCGAACGCGCCCGAACAGTCCTCGGTTTCTTGCCATCAGTCCCACTGGAGGAGGGGCTGAGAGAGACAATCAGGTGGTACTCCTCAAGGGGAGAGTTCCCGATGCACTAGGTATTGAGTCAAGGAGTGAGTCTCCTGGGGCCACTTGGGTCCTCATCAATAGCAATATCTGCTACTACGATTTACTGAGACATATGGCACGACCGTTGTGGTTCGTGGAGCTTCTCAAGAAGACGTTTCCTCGGACGCGTCTCATTGCCAGAATGACGAGAGTCCCCTTGATCGGGGCCGTCATTCACCGGATGTTGTTCCAGGGCGACGACATTATCTATTTGCCGAAGGATGATGTATTCAGGAGATCGATACCGGTCGGCGAGAGTCTTGATGTTCCAGTTGAGATGGCGCTTCCATCGCAGGTGGTCCATCACTTCATTGACAGCACGTCCTATCACTGGATAATGAACTTCTGCATATGCCGCGAGTCTTCCCACTGCAAGGACTATCCCCGAGACTATGGGTGCCTGTTCCTCGGAGAGGCAGTGCTCGGGATCAACCCGAGCCTCGGGAGAAGAGTGACAAGAGAGGAGGCTCACGAATACATAAGAAAGTGTGACGAGGCCGGTCTGGTGCACCTCATCGGACGAAACAAGTTGGACGCAGTCTGGCTGAATGTGTCTCCGGGTGAGAAGCTACTCACGATCTGCAACTGTTGCCCATGTTGTTGTCTCTGGCGAGTCCTACCCGTGATTGATAGGGGGATAGGGAGGCGGGTCACAAGAATGCCCGGAGTCTCAGTGTTGGTCAATGGGAGATGTGAGGGATGCGGCACCTGTGTGAGGAGCAATGTGTGCTTTGTCAATGCCATCACACTGATGAATGGTCGGGCCCAGATCAGTGATGAGTGTCGTGGATGTGGACGATGTGTGGAGGTGTGTCCGAAGGGGGCTATCGAGCTGAGAATAGACAACAAGGCATACCTGAACGACTCTATCAAGAGGATCGCCTCTGTCTTCAAGGCTGACTGACCTCTCCTCCCAGCAAGTCGGTAGAGCCTCTCATTGAGCCAGGTGCTACCCAGTTGTAGGTGGTGATACACAGGAGAAACAGTTTTATTGCTTTTTTACCAGAGTATTACCCATGAAGGCCGTCATTCCTCGTCCAGTCGGTATGCTAGTACTGCTGACGATACTGACAACCACATCTATCTTCGGAATTGCACCCGCTGTAGCCCTCGAGTCAAACGAAGCGACCGGAATGCTCTCAGTTCTTTATGCCAACTATCTCGACCTAGACGGTGACGGTCTTGATGACGATGTACTCACAACAAGCATGTTGGAGATCAACCAAGAGATTTCCGCAATGTTCACCGTGGAGCTCACTATGCTGACCACTCCATCCGGAAGAAGTTTCGTCTACATAGTGACGATTTCCGGAGACTATTCGCGGCTCTGGGTGACAATCTCGTGGTACAATGCAGCCCTTGAGGCAGGAATCTATCGGGTGTCGGTAGTCGCGATAGTAGCTTATCAGGGTGGGCTCGGTATATTCAGTTGTGAGTATGAGTTTGATCCACCAGGCGGAGGCGACCCAGGTCCACCTCTGACGCCCGACGCATACTCGAACGTCACAATCGAACCCTGAATCTGATAGTCACTTCGTTCCATAATCCAGGCGGGGGCCGTTCCAGGAGAGGAATGTGAAACGGTAGACCCAGTCACAGATAGGTATCTGCCGCTGTTGGCAGCAGTGCAGGTTGGGCCATTCGATACGGTTGAAGAACTGGCCTCGAGAGCAGGGATATCGAAACCCACTGCCCTCAGACGTCTGAACGCGCTCATGGGTAGCGCGGACCCCGTTGAGCAGCGCTTCTTACCCCCTGGAAGACGGTACTTTCTCGTGAAGCCGATTCTCAGGTACCGCAGGCTTGGCCTCCAAGAGATCGATGTACTGGTGGAGATAGACCGGACGAGCAACCTTCCATACCTGGAGGCGGTGGCGGAGAGACATCCCTACACCGGTTACCGATCTAGATGTTTTGGATCAGTAACTGGACTGCTGATTCAGTTCAGGACGCCATTCGGCACATCCGACACGATAAGAGAGCTGCTGGATACGCTGAGAGAACGTGGGTACGTCCGCCAATTCCATGTGCTGCCAACATCGGACAGTGTCCCCGTCTACACATGCATGAGCACAGAAGGCTGGGATCGAGAGTCCAGATCCTGGGTCTTCAACTGGCAGGAATGGTTCAGCACCCAGGACGACAACGAGGAGCCCGTACCGACGATCATGGAGCACAGTGTTGACACTGGGTCTCTGACCAGGGAGGACCTTCACATCATTTCTGAACTGATGCACGACGCTCGACGAAAAAACGTCGAGATAATGGAGGCTCTGACGCACAAGGGAATAGATCTGACACCTCAGACGTTCGGTCGTCATCTTCGTATGATACAGGAGAACTACATCGCAGGTTACAGAGTCACCTTCGACCCCGTGCTGTTTGAGGCGCTGAGCAGCGTGATGGTGTATGGTAGGGGCGATGAGGTTGCGCTCGAGAGGCTGTCGGTCAACACGAGACTGCACCCACCTCCTTTCGAGTCAACCCAGAGGATACGTGACGACAACCTGTTCTGGTTCATCAGATTGCCTCAGGGACACATATCGCCCTTCCTCAATGGACTATTGACGATACTTGATGAGATGAGGGTCTGCCTGCTGGACTACACCCACTCCCGGCTGTACTACATATATCCCGAGGCCTTCGACAGCGCCAAGAGGAGTTGGATCACAGACCGTGAGTTCATGGTGGATACTGTACTCTCAAACGGTAGGCATCTCCCTATCCCTTGGTCACCCTGAACACCGATATGGGCGTAGCAAACTCGACTCGGACTGCTCCATTCTCGCGGGCCCACTCCTCTAGTTCCTGCTTGGTCAGAAATCCATAAGCACCCTCGACGACCTTCATATGGATCTCTGCATACCGATTTACACCGGGTCGGAAGTTCTCATGTCCAAAGAGGCAGCCACCCGGACGAAGCACACGCATCATCTCCCTGACTGCCTCGCGAGGCCGTGTCCAGTGTAGCACCTGTGAGGCGAAGACCACATCAAAGTAACCGTCCTCGAAAGGAATCTTCTCCGCATAGCCCTTCCGGAACACAGGCGGGTACTTGGCAGCCTCCTTACCCATCTCGGGGTCGTTGCCGTTGTACTCGATGACCATACGCGGAAACTCTTCGCGGGCTATGGTCAGAAGCTTCTCATCCGGGTCAATCCCGACTATCTGCATCCGAGGATCTTGAAAGTGACCGCGTTTATAGTAATAGGTCCAGATTGCAGATGTGCCACGACCATTACCACAACCGACGTCTAGGAACCGCACGGGTTTCTTGAGCACCCCGGCCAGTGCGAACGACGCTCGGCGGCCCTGCTCATATGCCCTTGAAGTGAGTGCATCGTCCCAGTTGAAGAGGTTCAGTCCGCTGTTGAAGTTCATGTATTTGCCCCTGAGACGATCAGGTATGGCGCGCGCGTGGTCAACCCACAGCTCGACCATCGCCTCGGAGAACACACGTGGCTGGCACCAATCGAATGAGATATCCCTCAGTGGGAAATGATATCTGTCATTCTCCATCTGAAGGACACCGTCCTCAACTAGGACATCCAGGATGAGACCGAGATACTCCATGTCAGTATAGCTGAACGCCGAGGCTATCTCAGTAAAAGTCCTCGGCTCTTTGAGGTAGTCAAACCACCCCTCCTCCCGAAGGACTCCAAGCACATTCCCCCGGAAGAAGGTGTCCACCTGCTCTTTGATCACCTTGAAGCGTGGTCCAAGCTTCATCAGTTCTCTCCAGGCCTTCGCCTTACGAATGGACATGGTTACTCCTCCTGCCCAATGAGGCCCCTTCTGTTAACATAGTCTATCATCTCTACGATTGCTGGAAGTTTCTCGATGTAGCCCTGTTCAAGAAGATCAATGACAGTTGCACTGCCACGCAGCAATGGTGTCAGGAAACCCTCTGCATCAGGGAATCTCGACTGCAGCCTCCTGACGATGCTTGGGATGCGGGAGACATAGGGGAAGTTGACGGTAGCAAAGAAGAGATTGTCCTCGAGCAGACGCGTCAGGAGCGCCGTATCCAATCGCGGATTACTGCCTATTGCCCTCATGGCAAGGAGAAGCAGACGCTTGTCTGGATAGGGCCCATTATCGTCCAGGGCGATCATCCGCCTGGCGAGCCAATCGAGCGTAGCATAGGCAGTGGGAGTCTTCAGTTTCATGCATACAATTCGGTGATCCGAACGCCATACGTGTACATCCTGACCGGCCACTGATACAGTAAGAGTTGTGGGAACTGTTTCATAGATCCTGTGCGCCTCCTCGATGCGCTCCATGACGAGCCGGGCCATCTCAACCGATCGCACAGCGGTAGTATTGACCATCTCCATCACCCAGCACTCATCTAGATCCATGAGCAGAGATGCCTCCAGGTGCGAGTGCTGAGTCAGCGCCTTTGGGCCTCGCTTCAGGAGCCACCACGCCCGACTGGCCGGCTCGACCTGCTGACCTACGTTCAGCGAGAACACGTCCTTGTGCCCTCTATATAGCCCTGAACGGTCCACGATCACAGTGTTGACATGCTTCTCGTTTCCGACCATGTGAGAGACACGGTATGTAGTCAGACGCATCCCGAAGAAATCCTCCTCGGAACTCTTGCTCTCGTAGGTTCCCTCATCGGTCGGATCAAACCTCACAGTATCCTTGCATATGGCACAGTGAAACTCAGTAATACCCTTTAGCTGACTCATTGCTGACTTCCCCCTTGAGATGTTTCGGGGTCAGATAGACTGCAGAGCCACCTTCTCAGCTCGTCAATCCCATCCATCGTGACGCAGCTAGTTTCAAAGTAGTAAGATATGCCAGCACCCTGCCTCAGTGCGTCGACCAGTCGTGGGTCCGCTTCAAATGGCAGATCAGTCTTCGTCCGTACCAGTACGTACGTTGGCCTGCTACTCTGCTGGAGTTGAGAACGTTGTGTTTCCAGTATCGAGATCCAGTGCCGTAGATCGATGAGGGACTGCGTGTTGTTGCTGGCAAACACCAACATCACCACGTCCGCCTGTCCGACAGCAAGTGGAACTGCGTCTCGGAGAGGGTGTATCGGCGAGTCAAGTTGCCCCGACATGTCAACAAACTGGAGCACAACGAGTGGGCTCTGCGGTCCGTCGCCGGGGACCCGCAGTGTCTGAAGGTCAAGGAAGAGAGTCCTACGATACTGAGCCCAATCCTGGATCTTGGAGAGTTCTTGCAGCTCGCCTCTCAGGGCGGCGACTAGCGTGGTCTTCCCCACGGCGCCCGACCCAACGATCACTATCTTCCTCACTCGCCCAGGCTTTCTCACTGTGTACTGCCGAGTGGACTCCCCGTCGGAGATAGGGCTCACTCCCTCTAAGTTATGTGCGATCATCAAATCACCGTGGTCCCAGACGGTCGATGACCCCATGATATTCTAGTAAATTACACTTATAATTGTTTGTCTTTCATACCGAGGAAGTGCCTCCACGCGGAGCGCCGTCCATCGATGCTTGTTCACCATGTGTGCCAGTCTGCGAACCTCGATAACCTTCTTATGCGGCACGAGGTCAACCAACGCACGCCTGATTGAAGCAGAGGTGGACTTGTGAAGACAAAGATTGTCGTAGTGGGCATGGGATATGTCGGCATTCCTGCTGCCGCTCTCCTGGCTGATGTCGATGGATACGATGTGACTGGACTACAGCGGAGGTCAAGGCGCTCGGGATGGAAGATAGACGTACTGAACAGCGGAAGGTCGCCGTTTGAGGGCGAGGAGCCAGGCCTCGATGAGTTGATCTCAAGAGTGGTCAAGAAGGGCACCTTCAGGGTGACAGATGATGTGAGAGTGCTTGGCGATGCGGACATAGTCCTGATCGACGTACAGACTCCCACTGACGCACAGAACATGCCTCAATACCACTCTCTCAGAGAGGCCTGCGTCCAGATAGGGAAACACATCAAGCCTGGGACACTGGTGGTAGTGGAGTCCACTGTTGCACCCGGAACAACTCAGAATGTCGTCCAGAAGATAATAGAGAGAGAGTCAGGGTTGAAGGGCGGAACTGACTTCGATCTGGCATTCTCCTATGAACGGGTCATGCCGGGAAAGCTGATTGAATACATAGTCAATATGCCCCGAGTCGTGGGAGGAATCACTGAGAGGAGTACTCAACGTGCCGTAGAGATGTACTCGAAGATCGTCAAGAGAGAGATACACGTGACCGATACGCTCACGGCTGAGCTCGCAAAGACGATAGAGAACGCGTATCGTGACGTCAACATCGCCTTTGCCAACGAGATGGCCCTTGTCTGCGAGAGTCTTGGCGTCGACATATACGAGATCATTCGCATTGTCAATGCTCGCCACGACCGTCATATGCACATGCCTGGAGCAGGTGTGGGGGGACACTGTCTTCCCAAAGACCCGTGGCTACTCAGATATGGTCTCTATGAATACGGTTCCTACAAGATAGAGCCTGAGATGATAGCTCTTGCACGAAGGATAAACAATCACATGCCGATCCACCTGACCAATCTCGTCGAGAATGCACTCGCAGTCAGGGGAGTTGAACCCCACGACGCAACGGTCGTCATACTTGGGCTTGCCTACCTCGAGAACTCTGACGACACTAGGAACACACCAGCCGCAGTCGTAGAGAACGCTCTGAGAGGCAAGGGAATGAACGTACGCCTGCACGATCCCTATGTGAAGGAGTGGGAGTTCAGCAATGGCAGGATCGAGCGTGACCTCTACGAGGCTGCAAGAGACTCAGACTGCCTTGTCATAGTGACCAGACACAGGGAGTACTTCTCCATCGACCTCCCAAGACTGAGGGGCCTGATGCGAACACCGGTCATTGTCGATGGTCGGAATGTCCTCGATAGAGAAAAGGCCGAGAGTAACGGATTCGAATACAGGGCTATCGGCAAGGCAGGCATGAGATACCCTGGCTGAATCGAGACAGCACCATTACATCCCTCAAGACAGCAGGCCATGCGGGGTCAATGCAACGACCAGGCCTGACACCTCTGGCCAGTCAAGTGGCTTCAGCCTACCCCTCTCACCGAGACCTGTCCATGGGACCATAGTCTGGGTCACCCTGAAAGACCTTCACACCTGGTCCTTCAATCCCCTCAATCTGGGATCTGCTTCTGCAACCAACACAGGGAGGAAAGACACCACTGAATCAGATGAACTCTTTCAATCCCCTCAATCTGGGATCTGCTTCTGCAACAATTTATGAGATTGCGGTCTATGAGAGCGACTTCATCTTGTTTCAATCCCCTCAATCTGGGATCTGCTTCTGCAACGCGCTCAAGGTTGATTTTCCTGTCTTTATATCAATAAAGGTTTCAATCCCCTCAATCTGGGATCTGCTTCTGCAACAATTGCCTGATAGACTGCTGTTGAAAACGTCCCCTCAAGACGTTTCAATCCCCTCAATCTGGGATCTGCTTCTGCAACGATGATCTCAAGGGCCTGAGAAAAGACCTCCTCGCTGACAGTTTCAATCCCCTCAATCTGGGGTCTGCTTCTGCAACAATGTATTTCCCGCCCTCCTTATCGCCTCATCGCAATAAGTT
>JAWAQK010000070.1:0-9806 GCA_038893995.1 Candidatus Thorarchaeota archaeon
GCCTCAACTGGTATATCTTTCAATCCCCTCAATCTGGGATCTGCTTCTGCAACCATTTCTCACACTGCTTTTCCTGGCTGGATGCCGTGTGTCCTTTCAATCCCCTCAATCTGGGATCTGCTTCTGCAACTGCGCTTGGTCCGACCGTCATCGACGCAGTCTCCAGTGCTTTCAATCCCCTCAATCTGGGATCTGCTTCTGCAACCCGGCCGATTTTCTCTGTTCTAGCCATACTGAGCGAGCATATATCTCCTTTTCGGGCGGCCGTGAGGAGTAGACAGTTTTGCATCGCCCCTTATAAAGCACTCCACGGTTTATAAGGCAGACTCGTAGAATGAGTTCGAGTGATGTTGTGCGGGCCACTCTTCAATGATGGCGCCCTTCATCCTTTCCTCAGACGCGTGTCTTGAGCCACTCGTGATAGGGCCTCTGTGATCTTTGTGACACGGCATGCGTTCTGCATGGCTGGTGTGGTCATGTCGGCAGTCGAGGATGGCTGTATCATGCGCTCCAGCAGAGAGGTCAACTGTCTCCTGACCACCTCTTCGACGAGGCAGTCCTGACCGGCTGTCAGATACGCGTGACTGACCTTCCGGAGCAGCAAGATGTACTCATTGTTGATCTTCCCGATCTCCAAGCTCGTGTATTTCCGACTTGTGTCAATTCTTCTGTAGAGGGTCTTGAGATGTTCGAACCCGGCAGCCGTGCTCATCGAGGACAGGAGTCGGTGAGTCTCGATCAGCTCTCCCTCCACTGTGGAGTTACCCATCACGATCACGCACATCCGGTACTCCCGCAGGACCCTGTTCATCTCGGCCAGGGAGCGAAACATATCGCCCAGGTACTGTGACAGGAGTCTGAACCGGTTGGGAACGAACCGCGAGTGGGAGCCTATCTCGTGCCTCCTGAACTGGGCGAAGTCCATGTCCAACCAGAACATGTTGTACATATGCACCCGGTAGTAGTCCAGAGCATTGACATACGGGGGAGACGTCACGACGAGATCGACAGATTCGTCATCGAGGTCGAGCCTCCTTGCGTCACCCTGAATCACCCGCGTCTCAGGGGGTATTCCTACGACACGAGTCATGTCGGCCAGCACACGCATCATCATGCGGAATCGCGATAGGAACGCATGTATGATGTCTGAGTCGAACACCCCACTTCCACCCTCAACGATAGACCAGACTATCGAGGACAGAGCGACACGTGCAAGGTCGTATGCTCCCAGGTACCCCTCATCTCTGAGAGTAGATAGGGCCTCTCGGATGGCAGCCAGCCTTGTTGTCACAGCCCCGGTAAAGACCCGGCTGAGTCTCCTGTGAGGTAGTCTGCAGATGAGATCGTCAACGTTGGTATTGCGTGAGTGTTCCAGGTCGTGCTCGAGGATCTCGTATGCGCTCGTGAGCTCGTCCTGGGGGACCAGCGTAGTCTTCGCCCTGCTGATGAGTACTGCAAGGGGATTGAAGTCGTTACCAATAGATCGCCTGTTGCTGATGAGGGCCTCGACGAGGGTCGTCCCGCAACCACAGAATGGGTCTAGCACAATGTCACCAGGGGACGTGAAGAGCCTGATGAAGTTCATTGGAATCTGAGGGATGAACCTTGCAGGATAGGGGTGGAACCTGTGAGTCAAGTACTGTGTGTCAACACCCCTGAAGTCCCAGTCTATCTCGTCCAACATGTCGAGCGCATCCTCAAGCGACTGGGGCCGGTCCTGTAGCTGGGTCTCCAATCGATTTCTCAAGGCCCGTCTGACTGAGGTCTCGTCTCCATCCAGGGCACGCCTCATCACTGACCACAATCGAATTCAGGTCCGGAGCTTCCACTTAAAACTGTCACCAGGAACATTCGGTTACACGGCCCTCGAGTCAGGCCAGGGCCCGGCGGCTCTTGGAGTAACTCACGGCGCGAGGGTAATACTCACCTTTGACTGAAGAGAGGACAAATGCCACTTAGGGCCGACCGAGACAGGAGAGCCTGAAGTTGGGATGGTAGTGGTCGCTCGGATGTTGACGGAGCTACGGGAAATTGCAAACTCAGTCATTACCCACAGGGGGCAGAACTCGGCGATCATGGAGGGCGTCAGGATGGCCGCCCTGACCTGGACGATCTCCGAGTATCTCGGTAGGACTGCCTCGGACGTGTGGAGTCGAGAGCGCCCGTTCTCAGCCCTGTCGCCCGCTGCGATCCGGGCGGGGGTATCGGAGCGAGAGGTCCACCTAGTAGCAGGACACATTCTCGACCGGCTAGACTCGCGACAACATGACGCCGGACTGATGCCTCATGACCCCGCTGAACTCGTCGAGACACTGGCAGCCATACATACCGTGGGTAGCACTCTCTCACCCGAGAATGGCCGTCCGCGTCGACTACTCGGGATGTATCCCACACCCCTAACAGTCGCCGATGTCATGGTCGAGCTGACAGTGGGGAGGACATTGGACCAGATCGGGTCGGGCAGCTCTCATGCGGTTGAAGAAGAGATCGGCGACGTCAGCTCTTGGACCTTTCTGGACCCTGCCTGCGGGACCGGCGTGTTTCTGGTGGCTGTCATCAGGGCGTTTCTGAAACGACGCGATCGCCTGGCACGGCTGATTGAGACCGAGGGGTCAGACACTGACACGTTCATGGAGAGTCTGGGAAATCGACTCTTCGGGACCGACATTGACATGGCTGCGCTTCAGATATCGGACGCATGTATCTCTCTCACACTTGGCAACGGAATCGACAACGTTGGGAGCAGAATAGGAAAGAGTCTGAGGTGTGGTGATGCACTGATCTCACCATGCTCACTCAACGAGCGGAGAGACCTGCGGGACCTCATTCCCCCACAGGACATGAATGCAGGTGTCGACTGGAAGAGAGAGTTTCCCAATGTCCTGGAGGGAGATCGCATGGGCTTTGACTTCGTATTGATGAATCCGCCATATGACAGGTTGAAACCCGACCGTGCGCAGTTCCTGCGCGAGTGTCCAGAACACGTCGACCATACGAAGCGCGTAGAGGTGTCCGAGAAACGGGCCTGGTACGTCAGACAGAGAGTGGACTACTTCAGGAGATGTGGAGACTACCCACTGAGTGCAAGAGACTCGGTCGACCTCTATAGGCTGTTCATTGAGAGGAGTATCGCGCTGACACACGAGGGTTCCAGGCTGAGTATGATTGTCCCCTCGACCCTCCTGGGAGACCATTCGTCCGCGCCCCTGAGGAGGGAACTGCTGACCAGGAACTCAATCGATGTCATATACGAGTTCTCAGAGAACGCCCGAATATTTCCGGAAGTCACACAGTCGGTCTGCATCGTGGCCCTCAAGAGAGGGGGACTCACAAGAGAGGTCCAACTCTCACCTGGGCTTACCAGTCTTCAGGGGATTGAGGATGCGGGCGTCAGTCGCATCTCTGTTCAGGAGATCGAGATACTGGGTGGACCGGCGCTCCAGGTCCCAATGCTGAATAGGGACCTGGTCAAGATACTTCGGAGGATACACAGGTTCCCATCACTCGGGTCATTGAGATGGCTCGTCAACAGGAGGGGAGAGTTCGACCTTACGCTCGACAGGATGTTTCTCGCGGGTCCAGGCGAGGGAGAGATACTCGTCCGGGGCTCCGATGTGGGTCGATTCTCCGTACGCACTGACACTCGTAGCCGCGTGCGACTGAGAGAGTTTGTGGAGTCTAGGAGGGACACACGCAGACTGGCCACGTACGATGACTGGCGTCTGGCAGGTCAACAGGTATCGAACCGGACCCAGAGATGGAGCCTCAAGTTCGCTGCGGTACCGCCTGGGTGGACGCTTGCAAACTCATGCAACTACATTGCATTGAGGACAGGTCCCGAGAACGGGCTGGACTACATCTGCGGCCTGCTGAACTCGAGCCTCCTGAACTGGCGGTTTCGGGTCACGAGCAGCAACAATCATGTGTCGAACAGGGAGATCTCTGTCCTGCCAATCCCAGACCCTGTGAGGTGTGACAACGACCTGAGTACTCTCATCGACGAGATTGCTGAAGAGACCAGACGCCTGAGAGGAAAGCGTCCCGCGACAAATCCATCTCTAGATGCATTGGTCTTCTCACTGTACGGCCTCGATGCTGACGAGGCACTGCTGGTCATGCAGAACCTAGGCGCCAGCTACGACGAGATCGACATGGTCCTGAATACTATGTGAGTGGGACCCGCAATGAACTTTGATAAGCACGAGAAGTAGGGGTCTGCAGGATGAATTCGACGGACCTGGTGCCCACTCATGTTCGTGAGTCGGAACAGGAACAGTATCTATACGACCATGTGGCACCGTCCCTGAGTGAGCTTGATCTGGAAATTGTCCGGGCCCTTCCTGAAGGAGGCAACTGGAGGGACCTCCCTCCCAGCACGACCGCGAAGTCGTCGAGGCTGAGCAGGATAGTATCGTCCGGGGGTAGGACTACCTACTACGGACGCCTTAGATGGGATGCCCCAAGCTACACGCTGAACACGTACTTCTACAGACCTGGGAATGGTTCGTTTGTCCACCCGTCACAGGACAGGATGATCACCCTGAGAGAGGGTGCTCGACTGCAGTCGTTCCCCGATGAGTACAGATTCCTCGGTGGTATGGTGTCAGTATGCAGACAGATCGGAAATGCTGTACCGCCATTACTCGCCCTCGCGGTCGGTTCCATGTTTCCAAGGGGCAGAGTTGTTGACCTCTTCTGCGGGGCGGGAGGACTGTCGACAGGGCTCGAGTGGGCAGGCCATGAGGTCGTTCTTGCCTGCGACAAGGAGCGAATGATGTGTTCCACATACAGTCTCAACCATCCTCACACAACGATAGTGAGAGCAGACCTCGGGACCGAAGAAGGACTTTGCAGGACTATGCGGGCCGTAGACGAACAGCTCCGAGGACGTACTCTTCACATCCTTGCGGGAGGACCTCCATGTCAGGGCTACTCCACTGCCGGAAAGTGGAGTCTCGTAGACAGACGCAATGCACTTGCACAGACAATGGTCACATGCGCCTCGGTCCTGAGACCCGACCATGTACTCATTGAGAACGTACCGGGTATCATCATCCAGGATGGAGGCTCACATCTGTCCAGACTGGTGGAGGGACTGAAGAGAGCTGAGTACTCGGTGAGTATACTGACTCTCAAGGCCGAGCAATATGGAGTGCCCCAGAGGAGAAGGCGAGTCTTCCTTGTATGCTGTCGAGAGAATGATGCTCCCGACACACCCCCACCGTCGTTTGCCCCTGCACCGTCAAGACGAGCGCGCAATCGCAAGAGACCCGCACCGTCCGACTTGCCACCTCCAGTAACAGTAAGAGATGCGATCGGCGACTTGCCTCCAGTTGAGTCGGGCGGAGGCCTACCAGTGATCGAGTACAATACAGGGTGGATAAGTTCTGAGTACCAGGCACTGATGAGGGGGATGGTGTCTGTCGAGCAATTTAAGAATAGGGAGTGGACTATGAATTGAATACGCCACCGGGGCCCGGGAGTGTCGGTGCCAAGTGATCGACACAGTGATTCTCGTTGACATGAGAGGGCCGAAGGTCCTTGAGGAGGTCACGGTCCTGAGTCAATCACTGGACGCCAAACAACTTGACCACATTCTGGAGTGGTACTATGGCATCGCATCCGACGAACATATCGGATCCTGTGCAAGCGCGAAGATTCACGGACGCGGAGTCGTAGTCTGCAGGCTCACGAGCGAGCTGGTCTTGATTGCAGTCCCCGAGTCAGGCGAGGTCAGGGCACAGGATCTGAACATGGTCCGCCAGATGGTTGAACAGTTATCACAACAGGAGGACATGGGAGGCCTGCGGTCGCAGTTCCGAAGAAAGGCATACTCTGCACTCGTTACTCTCACGAAGCTGGCAATCATAGTCCCTGAGAACATTGCATCGGAAAAGGCGATTGGGCGTGTAGTTGCGGAGCTGATCGAGAGGAAGAGACCCAGCAGCGGCGCCCTGGTACAGGAGTTCGAGATCGGTAGGTATCGAGTCAGACTGCTCTTGTTCACCCCTGACCAGGCAGACATGGCGACAGGTCCGGACTGGAACCGGGACAGCTCTGTGTTCTCCGTAGTGCCTCTCGCGATGGCTCCTGATTCAGTGGTGAGCCTGGTACACCAGCTCCGTCATCGATCGTCAATGCCAACAGTGGTAGTGGTCCCTGAGAACGCGCCCGAACTGGTCGAGATGCTCGAAGGAGAGGATGTGGCCCTGATACCTGAGGAGGACTACCAGTTGCCCAGCGACATTGTCATCAGCATCATGAGGGCATCGGGCCTGATCAACATGCCCGAGACCGAGGTCCGAAGACGCTGGAAGATAGACGAGTGTCTTGACCAGAGCATCACACCATCAAGACAGGAGAAGACAACTCGTGGTCATCAGGCATTCCTTGTGGTCGACAAGATGACTGGTGAGGCCACGTTCGCGTACCACTATCAGGAATCCCCCATGCTCAAGCGGATGTCAAACATAGTCGCGGCAATATCATCATTCAAGATCCAGGTGGACGACCTGGGGAAGACGTCTGTGTTCACCGTGGGAGATCTCAACTACCTTGTCATTGAGAAGAAGGACCTGCTATTCACACTGGTGACAAGCCAGGATGAGGACCTGGAGGCACTGCGTGAGAGATTCTCATTCTTGCCGGAGCTGTACTTTGACGAACAGCCCGCTGTCGATGTGAAAGACACGCATGACCCCTATTCCGCCAGACCGTTCCTGATAAAGCTGCTCGCTACAATTCCGCCTGAACGTGCTCGGCCACGTTACGTGCCATACAAACTGCAGGCACCTGATTGGACAAGATTCTCCGACGAGTCAGTCGCGGAGTTCTTGAAGGCCCTGTGGAACATCATTGACGGTCGTGTGACACTGGGACGATTCATGACGGAGGAGGGCCCCCGCATGGCGCTCGGGGGAATATACTTCCTCAAGTCGATGAACTGTGTCGACTTCCGACTTGTGCTGACTCCAAACGACAGACCACGTGTGACCAAGAGACCTGACGACCATGTCCTCAGCGCCTACAAGGACCTGGGGGATGTGCTTGAACTGGCAGACGGAATGCTGACAGTGGATGAGATCTCCTCCCTGACTGGGGTTGATCTGAGTGTGCTGCTGCGAGTCTTTGGTGACCTCTACCGGAGAGAGATCATCGATCTCGAGTGAGAACGAGACAAACCGAATTGGAAAGGTCGTCGCTTGCGCTGCAGATACTGGCAACTCTTGCAACTGTCTTTTTATGTGGAACGCTCGAGTAGGACTTGAGGACTGTCTATTGATAAGGGTCTACAACACGCTCAACAGGACCAAGGAGGATTTCGTACCACTCGAGGGTAATGTCGTGAAGATGTATGTCTGCGGACCAACCGTCTACGACTATCCTCATATTGGCAATGCCCGTTCATTCGTGGTATTCGATACCATCCGACGATATCTGGAGTATCGTGGGTACAGAGTCCGCTACGTCACGAACTTTACCGACATTGATGACAAGATGATTGCCCGCGCACAGGAAGAGGGCATGACGGTCGCCGAGCTTGCACGCAGGTTCATTCATGAATACATGGTCATCACACAGCAGCTGAACATCAGGCCTGCCACGCTCAATCCGAGAGCCACCGAGCACATAGAGGAGATGATAGAGATGATCAGGAAGATAGTAGAGAATGGCAAGGCCTATGTTGTAGACGGCGATGTCTACTTTGACGTCAGTGAGACTCCCGGTTACGGACGACTATCCCGGGTGACGCTGGAGGAACTCGAGGCGGGAGCAAGAGTCGAACCTGGCGAGAAGAAGAGGGACCCGAAGGACTTTGCACTCTGGAAGGCTCAGAAGCCTGGTGAGCCTGCATGGGACAGTCCGTGGGGCAAGGGCCGGCCCGGTTGGCATATCGAGTGTTCAGTGATGGGAGCGAGGCACCTTGGTATACCCTTCGACATCCACGGAGGCGGTCAGGACCTGATATTCCCACATCACGAGAATGAGCTGGCCCAGACGGTTGCCGCATACGGTGTTGAAATGCCTGTGAAGTACTGGTTGCACAACGGTTTCCTGACTATCAACATGACAAAGATGTCAAAGTCAGAGGGCAACTTCCTGACAGCCAGGCAGGTGCTGGACAAGCACGATCCGCAGTCAGTCCGCCTCTTTCTCGTGTCTGCACACTACAGACAGCCACTCGACTACAGCAGTGACAGCCTTGCCCAGGCAGAACAGTCCGTCCAGAGGATACGGAATGCAATAGAGGTGATCAACGGAAGACTGTCCATCCTAGAGCGGGGACCAGTGCCTCACTCTGATGCAGATGACCTGCTTGCGGAGTCTGTGAAGAGGGCCGTCAGTGACTTCGAGAGGGAGATGGATGATGACTTCAACACGCCCGGGGCCCTCGCCGCTCTGTTCAGTCTGGTGAAGGCAATAAACACCTATGCGCCCGAGGTCTCAAGGGCTCTCGTACTCAGAGAGACTCTCTCTGCGCTGCATGACCTTCTCTCTGTCCTCGGACTGGATGTGTCACAGACTGGATCAGGAACGACTCCGAACATCAACGCCGAGATCATAGACGGCCTCGTCGAGATGCTGTTGGAGCTTCGCGAGCGTGCCAGGAAGTCGAAAGACTTCTCGACTGCAGACCAGATACGGTCCCGACTGGCCTCACTCGGGATAGTAGTGACCGATACCAAAGATGGCCCCACGTGGAAGATTGAGAGGGAGGGTGAGCTGAGCTCACAGCCTCCACCTCAAGGCTAGAGGTGTGACCAGTCTACCTCTTCTTCACATTCACGAGCAGACCAGAGTCGCCCAGCACGTAGATGAGCGGGTCGGGATTGTCGGGATGCTCCTTGACCCAGCGTTCAAACAGACCCCTGAGTGCAGCCTGTGGACCACCGGGTACGTTCGGACTGACGCCCTCCAGCCGATACACGCTACGAAGCGTCTTCGGATCGAGCTCCGTCAGTACCTTCACATCGCCCTCTGCTACATCAAGGAGTATGCGAAACAGGTCCGGAGGCTTCTGATTGCCAATCTTGAATGTCTTCTGTGAACAGTATGTCTGGATGACATACTTCAGGGCATCCTTCACGGACATGTCCTTTGTCGCCATCATGGCCTCCTCAAATGCTGCGCTGCCAATGCCATCTTCACACCGTGCCAGGAGGATGATCCAACCCTTGCGGTCGTGTCTCACAGCATTCCATGCCGCATGAATGCCCTTTCCTGCCTGGTAGAGGTTGATGCCAAGTTCTCCGACAGAGACTACAACGATATCGGCAGGCTCATCCACATCCACGACCCTGAGTCGTCTCAACAGTGGCGCCGCGGCCTTGTGACAGGCGATTATGTCTCCGGCCTGTACGTAGACGATCTTGCCACGGTCTATTATCGTGTCTATGCAGAAGATGTTGAGCCGTTGCTGCATCTTCTGGACTATCTCGATCATGTCCTCGATGACAGGGTTGCCAACCGTGTTCCCAAGTCTGCACCCGTCAACAAAGCCCTTCTCAAGGTCAAACATTCGGGGGTGGTTGACCCTTATCGTCTCTCTGCCCGCAATGCCCGGGCAGAATAGCTTGACTGTACCAGCCTGCCCTGCGAAATAGTGGTACTCCGAGTCACTGAGCACAATGACCAGACACGAATCCAGCACCTGCTCGTCAATCAGTATGGGTGTTCCTCTCGAAGTCTCACCCACCAGCCTGTTTCCAGAATCTGCATCGTGGGTGATCACGTTGTCTTTCCATTCCTCATACAACTCCTTGAGGACCTTGCCCTGCACGGCCTCGGGTTTCACTCGACCGTGC
>JAWAQK010000071.1:0-9502 GCA_038893995.1 Candidatus Thorarchaeota archaeon
ACGCCAACCATTCTGACCACAGCCAAGACGTATCGGCACGCGCTTCTTGGCAAGCTAGGGCATAGGAGAAGCGGCACCGAGTAGCAGATGAGCCTACGACTGACTGCAACTGATTCCACTCGGTCCTTCACACTGTACGAGAACAGGACTACAGGTGCCAGGGCCCGAGAGAGAGTCAGGGCCTCCGAGAACCCCTTTCCTGCAGGCATCTCAGGGAAGTTCAACCTCATCTGAGTCAGTATGCCTATCCTGCCGCATTCATGACGCTCTACACAGTTCATCTGGCCAGGTCTCCGACATCAACGTTCGAACTGCGATGTAAGTTGTTGAAAAGCGTTGTCATGTTGAGCCAGGAGGATGGTTCTACGGGGATCCATGGGCCAGCTCTCCAGGTCATCCACATTCTGCCAGATGAATGGTCTCGCTCCATCCCCTTGGGTCACCGTACAATGGTCCTGTATGCGTCTTCGACAAGTGCTGCAATCTTCTCTATGTCGTATCTATTCCTTACGAGTCTGAGTGCGTTTGCAGTGACCTTCTTCACTAGCGCACGGTCGTGGACCACCAGATCAACCATCGCTGAGAAGTTGTCCATATTCATGTCAATCATGAACCCTGTGTCCTTGTGCGTGATGATTTTCGGCACATCGCCGACCGGAGTGACTAGGACAGGGATCCCAGATGCCATGGCCTCTAGAATGACCGTAGGCATGCCCTCCCAGTACGATGGCAGAACTAGCGCAGTCGAGGCACGCATGATCTCGGGAATCTCTGCGTGTCGTTTCATTCCCAATATCTCTACACGGATTCTTGATGAATGCCTAGAGCAGTAATCTCGAGTAAGCTCCAGCTCGGTATGCAGACGACCCTGTCCGACAAAAGAAAAAGTGAGGGGGTCGACCTTCTCGCAGTTGCGACGTATCCATCTGAGTAGTCTGTTGATTCCCTTCCATCTTTCGAAGTCCCCAACATAGAGAAGACGCGTTCCATTGTCGCTGGTTTCCACGTCTCCTGAGATGGGTCTGAACAAGGTCGTGTCTACCCCGTTGGGTAAATAGAGTAGAACTTCAGGAGGGACCTTATACTGTGATGCAAGAGTTTCCAGGTCAGTGAGTGAGACAGAGCCCACCAAGTCGCTATGATGGAGTACGTACGAACCCAGGGTGCTATCGAATACGTGCTTTGCGATTCTTCGCGTCAGTGTTTCGTGATAGGGTGGTTGACCCACACCCCCATGAACATGGCAGAGTACGGGAGAGTCGCCCAGGTGTCTTGCCACAGTTGCCTGAAATGAGATGAAGTGCAGATACGAATGGATATGAACAACGTCTGGCTTCGACTTCAACACGTTGCGCAGCAGGATGGCGAGTGGTGTGACACCCCAGATCGCCGCCGGCGCATAATGACGTATTATCTCAAGCCCATTTGTCCTGTTCCGTCCCCTCTTTCTCCACGATGACGTTGTCGTGAGGAGCACTACGTCATGTGAAGCTTGCTGATACTGGGCAATCTGCACAGCATATCGTTCCGATCCCCCCAATTGTTCTCCCACGAAGGGGCATACATGAGCTATCTTCAAGCACGTGCGTCTCACGAACTACTCCCCTCGACACATGCCAGGTCTCGCAATTCCCTTCAGGCGCCATGTTGACAGCATCACGGTCATATAACTGTGTTTGGTGGGATGCACCCACAAGTGGAAGATGTGCAGGAACGAGTGTATCAGCATGAAGAGGATCGACCTCACAAGGATCTCCACTGGTTACTCGTTCATTCCGTTCTTGAATTCGTCGAGCGAGAATCGCAGCGCGGACGAAATCGCGAGCCTGCCTCCCCTTCGTGTCTGCTTCTCAGTCAGCGTAACTGATTGGTTTCCAGACTTGTTTCTGATGGCGTGTCGAGGAAGCCGCCAAGGCAGTGAATGATTGGCTGGGTAGCCACGCACTGGAATCTCTCCCTCGTACCCTCGCATTGCACGATAGGGTGGAGTCAATCCCTGCCGCAGTCACAGCACCTGATTGTAACTTGAAATTGCCGTACTCTCATTGCTGCACCCCTTGCACATGCCTGCCGATGGACCAGCCTCATGGTGGGTTAGAGGCCTCCTCCTGTTTCCCAGAGGTGTGGAGACGGACGTCATGTACCACTGCATGTCCATATACTTGCCTGTGTGATTCGCACGTATTCGCCGGGGTCGCCCTCGACGACAATCCTCATATCACCGATCACGGTGTTTCCAATGAAACAGACAAGTTCTCTCTCTGCGCTCACAGAATGCCCTACCATCACACCCGTAGAGCTCCACAGTTCTACTCGCGTCACCCGCGCGCCGAATTCCTCGAACGACAATAGCAGGACACCACCGGCCACAGGGATATTGAGATCAAGACCGCCGACCCTCTGTGTGTTCGTGTAATGGCTGCCGTTCCCCACGACTATCGTGGTGAAACCAGTATCGTTGAGTATTCTTCCTCCTGCGCTTGCATACCAGCCGTCCTCAAGGAGATTGAGGACCGTTGAGCGGACAAACCTCCCCTCAGAAAAAGCAAAGATCCGAACGTAGTGGTATCCAGTTTCCTCCGTTGAGGCAACCAGCTGAACCGCGGGTAACAGCATCTCCTCCGATGACTCGAATAGAGGGAATGGGTCCAGAGGTAACCTAGTCCCGATTTCTATGTCAGCAGAGTAGAGGAAGAAGAATGTCTTCCAACTTGCAACCGTGTATGCATCAATCAGTAGGTGTGTTGCACCATATCTGCTCTTGATGTCGAGTACATCCAGGAGTGCTTGTGCTTCCGGCATGTAATGAGATCTGAGTCTCAGCGTGACAGAGCGGCAGCCCGCATACCATGCAAGTTCCCTCGCCCTATCAACAATGAAGGCAGGGTCCTCGACTCCTAGGGTATCTATCGCGTCCGAGAGGCCTGCCCAGCCGTATCGTTTCTCGATGTTCACAAAATCGATTCCACTGGGCATCGTCAGGTAGGCTGGCAGTAGTCCCACTAGAATGATCATGCCCAGTACAACGATCCTGCGACGAGTCGACACACTCAGCGTGCGGCCCACTCTGGCCATCATGGCGCCTCCTTCTGTGAGAGCGTTCAGTGCGACGGACGCCCCCATCTGAGCTATCACTGTCATAAAGAGGAAGAAACGCGAATCGGAGTACATGTACGCCATCTCGAGTCCACCGATATTGCTCAGGACCTTCGTAGTCCCGGCGTAGATCACTCCGAAAGATATCACTAGCCGGACAGCCACGAGGTCAGTCCTAGATGTAAGTAGTACCAGCAGCAGGAGGGCTAGCAGCGGGACTGAGATGTGGACAGCAAGAAATGCGAGCGAATTTCCGATGGCTGAGATTGTGAGCGGGGAGAGCAGAGTATCCACGAATGGCAGTCTGGACGCTGGCTGACTGACTGACAACGGTAGAAGCCTGAGTTGAACTGGCCACTTCCAGAACACTATTCCGAGCACTGTTCCTGCGGGTAGAGCCCACAGTGAGCCTAGCTGTGTGATACGAAACCTTCGGGCCAGAAACCACGACACAAGGACTGTAACAGCCCCGATACCTGTAAAAACCACAGCATCGGCGTACAGTGTTCTGAGAATAGCAAGCATTATCAGGGACGATACGAAGAGAGCGGACTCCTCCCGATTGTACTTTCGCGAGGCAGGGACAAGTATCAGTGCCACCACGCAGAGCATGTAGAAACTGGTGTACCAGACCGCACTGATCAGTGCCATGAAGGTACCGGCAAGAAGCAGTCGTCGCAGGTCATACTGCGGCTCATCGAGAAGTAGCCTCAACAGGACAATGGAGATCAACAGACTTAGGATCTCGGGACCGTAGGCCACTGCCGAGTAGAAGACCAGTACGGGCTGGACTGCGGCGAGAGCGAGAGTGAAGGATGCGGTTCTCTCTCCGAATAACCGACGCGAGAGCAAGTAGACCTCGAGGACCAGGGCCATCCCAACTACCGGCAATAGCACGGTTGGACCAATTGAACCGGGCGGGACCAGTACCCATGAGATGGCAAACAGATACGTTGCTGCCTGGTGCGCTAAGAAATCAATGCCTTCCGTCACACTCATGACCGCAACATCGTTGGATACGGACGACCTGAACTCGCCCCGTACTATGGACCGAGCGTAGTCTGAGTACAGGGAAGCATCGGGTGCGATAGACCAAGATGTAGAGCTGAACACGATCAGCCGAGCTGTCAGACCCGCTACAAGCAGCATCTGCAACGCTCTGTCCTTAGGGAGTCCCCGCCAGCCATCAAATGAGAAGTCACGGGACTTGAGTCTCAGATAGAACACGGACGCATAGACGACTACGCATCCTGAGAGGGAGGCCCAGATCCACAGCAGGAAACGGGGGCCTGTCAACACCGTCATTATAAACATCACATGCGTCGTCAGAAGTTGAGTAGCTATCCCAATGGTCACAGTGCTACCCAGTGAGCGCACACTATCAGGCAGGATGACGTTGGAGAGGGCGATGCCCGGTAACAGAATCAGAGATAAGAATCCGAATACTGCGCAGGCGGCCTCAGAGAATGGAAACTGAAACGTCCAGCAGGACACAAACACGGCGGATGACAGAGACTGAACCAGGACAAGAACAGGGCCAGACCCATGCATACTCAGATGGGTCTTGAGCGCTGTAGATAGACCTTCTATGGCCCCTCTGACCGTTGTCTGTGGGGGTCCGGAGGGACCACCCGAGGCCAGCCCAGTCAATGACCTCTCCATCTTTCCTGTCACCTTGTCATGAGTGGTGTTGTCGTCATCCGCATCAGTGCCCCAAGCTGCGGCTGGTGCCGGTATGACCTGAGAGCCGGTTCTAGTTGCCCCTCGAGGGACGACAGGTCTGCCTGTCTGCATGTCTGCACAGGGGCAGGCCAGTCCTCGAGTATGTGATGGTGCAACCCTGATGTGGAGCACAATACGTGTGCGGTATACGCTGAGACTCCATGACGAATCATGCTCGACAGCTGCTTCATGTATGTCCGAAAATACTTACCGCCGCATGCAAGGCGTATCTTGGTCTACTCTCGTCAGACTGCTGGTCGGCCCCGGAGCATCTCTAGCACCGAAAGCTGTCTTCGTGATCTGTTGCTCGGAAGAAACCCAGCTCTCTAGTAGGGGCACGGGTACCGTGGTACACTCGCTCAACAGTGGGAAATGCTTTTATGGGCTCTGGGATTCGAGCCCCCTCAGCCGCTCCGATTCGGTGAATCCATCCCCGTGCAGAGTGTGAGATTGGATGAAGGCATCTGACAGATTCATCAAGACTGTGATGATACTGATGATCGTCGCGCTTGCAGCCTCGTCAGTCACTCCCCTCCATGAGGCAACTGACTCAGCAGCATCTCTCTCGACCTACGATTTCCGGTCGGGCCGAAGCGTCACTGCTGCAACAAACCTCGTCGTGACCAATCTCACACAGAACCATGATTTCCAGTTTGACGATGATGACTTCTACTTCAGAGTACGCAACTACACTGTACCTGTCGCCGGTGCCAACGTGATACTGCGTTTCAAGGACAACGGCACGCTCTACGCGGCGAATATCACCAACGGAGAGGGCTGGACACGGTTCTACGACGTACCACAAGGCGTGTACACCTGGAACGTGACCTGGTCGGGATATTGGAAGGCCGGTGTCATGAGGTCTAATGGTCCCGAGGTGGCAGTCACACTTCGTACTGGTAACCTCGACCTGATGAACAACAATGACGACCTGGAGGCCACAGTATTAGACATCGATGGAAAACCGGCTGCGGGGCTAAATTTCACAGTCCACTACTTTGTCAACGGCTCTATCTATGTACAGCAGATAATACCCTCTGACGGGATTGTCAAGATATTCAACATCCCTATAGGGGTCTACATCTGGAAGGTCAACCTAGAAACAGGTCCATACGCAGGAATGATCCTGAAGAATGGTACATTCATATCAGACGGTACCGCCAGGCTCGTCCATCACACGATCGGACCATTCACAGGTTCGACAGACTACTACGATCTCGAGGTCTTTGTCTACTATGAGACATCGTTCGACTCAATCCCCAACGCGAATGTCACAGTCACTTTCAAGAATGGAACTGTCATCGACTCCAAGTTGACCCCGAATAACGGGACGGTCCGGTTTGTGGATCTGCCAGTGGCATTCATCAACTGGTCAGTCACACTCGGCGCGAGTCTGCTCGGTCGCTACTATTACGACCTGACCGCCGTAAGCGCCGACATTCGGAAGCCTGAGGTGATGGGACCTGGCGACCAGAGCTTCCTGGTCGGCACGGCCAATATCGTTCTCACATGGCAGGTCTACGACGAGCATCCGAAGCGCCTTGAGGCCTTTGTTGACTCGGTCAGCAAGAAGACTGTGACTTGGACCAACCAGACTGAGTTCACTCTCAACATGACCGGCTATGCAATTGGTGTGTACGACGTCAAGCTCGTCGCGACTGACCTGAATCTCAACACTGCTGAGGACAGGATCAAGGTCAGGATATATGAGAACGTCACGCCAATCGTTGTTGGTCCCGGGAATATCTCCATCTACTATACAGAGACCGGCAAGACACTGAGGTGGAATGTCACTGAGGACAATCCTCACAAGTACGTCGTATATCGGAACGGCACTCAGTTTGCGAGTGGCACTGTTGACCCAACGCGCATGCATGTCACAATCTCGCTAGACGGACTTCAGATCGGCATTCATCTATTCTCACTGAAGGTCAATGACACGAGCAACAATGTCGCAGTCCACAATGTCACCGTGACAGTCCGAATTGACGACATTCCTCCGACGATAGTCTACGAACCATCCACAGTCTTCTACTCTCGTGGCGATCTGTCTGTAGTGCGCAACTGGACAGTTGTCGACAATTTCAAGTCCCGATACGTCATCAGAGTGGACGGCGTGACTGTTGTTCAGGCGGCCTGGACCTCTGAAAAAATCCAGTTTGACTTCAGCGGGATGGCCGAGGGCGTGCACTATGTCGAGCTGACTGTCTACGACCTGGGTAACAACACTGCCACCTCCACTGTGATGGTCGTTGTCTCACCCCCAGCCATCATGATGGTTACCGTCTATGCAGTTGGGATCTCAGCGCTCTTCGCCATCACAGTGATGGGCATGAACTATCTTGGTAAGAGGTTCCGCCGCTAATGGTGGGTCCGTCAGCCTTTTATCATCGTGTCAGCGTGCCCGTCCAGGACTGATGACGGAGCAGGTTGTGGTCGGGTGAGATGCGTGAAGTACCTGCACGTATCTGATGTGCTGGGTGGCAAGTACGATGGCAGGTCAGTCAGGCTGAGAGGCTGGGTCCACAGGATAAGAAAGCAGAAGAACATGGTATTTGTCCTCCTGCGAGACCCCTCCGGTGTCGTGCAGACAGTCGTCAAGAAGGACGCCGTGAGCGAGAGCGAGTATGCTGACGTTGACAGGATGCTGATTGAGAGCCTGATATCCCTGGAGGGCACTGTGAAGGCAGACCCTCGTGCAGTGGGTGGCTGGGAGGTCCAGGTGGAACATGTGTCCGTACTCCATTTCGCCGAGGAGTTTCCCATCACCGAGGACCAGAGCATCGAGTTCCTGAACGACAACAGACACCTCTGGCTGAGGTCCCGCAAACTCACCAATGTCCTCAAGGTCAGAGATGAGGTCTTTCGAGCCGCCAGGGAATACCTGAGGAAGAACGGCTTCTACGAGACCACCTGCCCCATGTTCGTCTCAACGATGGGGGAAGAGGGCGCGGAGCTGTTTGAGGTCGACTACTTTGGCAGAAAGATGTACCTCACCCAGACAAGCCAGATGCATCTCGAGCCTCAGCTCTTTGCACTCGAGAAGGTCTTCATCCTCGCACCCTCTTTCCGCGCCGAGAAGTCGCGTACCCGAAAGCATCTGACTGAGTTCTGGCACCTCGAGGTCGAGGAGGCATGGTGTGACCACGAGGGAAACATGAAGAGACAGGAGGAACTGGTCAGCCACATCTGCAGGTCTGTCGCAAAGAACAGGCAGCCTGAGCTTGCCGAGCTTGGTGTCGATCCCGAGCGACTCATGGCAGTCCGGCCACCGTTCGACAGGATGACCTACACCGAGGCGATCGAGTTCTGCCAGAAGAGAGGCCTCGAGATCAGGTGGGGAGAGGACATCAGGGGTGAGGCGGAGGAGCTGCTGACCAGGGACAGTGACAATTTCCTGTTTGTCCAGTTCTATCCGAAGGAGATCAAGTCCTTCTACATGAAGGACAACCCTGAGGACCACAGGACTTACAAGAACAGCGACCTACTGGCCCCCGGCGGCTTCGGCGAGATCATAGGCGGAAGCCAGAGAGAAGACGACGCTCAACTCCTCATCGACAACCTGTTGAGGATCGGCGACGACCCTGCCAAGTACAAGTGGTATATCGACATCAGACGCTACGGTAGCGTCCCCCACTCGGGCTTCGGACTCGGCGTTGACAGACTCATCACGTGGATGCTACAGCTCGAGCACATCCGTGACTGCATCCCCTTCCCAAGGACTGTCTCACGCGTCTATCCCTGATCGGTTCCGTCACGACCCGTCCTATCGTCGCCCGAATCGGTCACGGCTCGGATCAGGTCATAGAGTACCCGTAGCAGTGGATCGTCAGGATAGTTGGATTCCCTTTTCCTCCTCAAGATGCGCGAGATGAACTTCGTGTCTCCACCCCTCCACTCACTCTCTGATTGGAGCATCGCATGGCATCTTCAGACCTGTAATGCTATCTGTCCCAACATGTCCTCTAGCCGGATTCAGACTCCTTGACTGTGAATGATGAACCATATGGTTGGCTCGCTTCAACCCTACTTCTAGTCTGATTCAAACATTGATGAACTCGGGCAGATCATGAATGCCGAACGCGTTTCAACCCTACTTCTAGTCTGATTCAAACCGACAGTGGTGTTGCAGAGCCCCATTTTTCATCCACAGTTTCAACCCTACTTCTAGTCTGATTCAAACCTACTGACCGCTGATGGGACCGTCACCATCCCCCCATCGTTTCAACCCTACTTCTAGTCTGATTCAAACAACACGAGGGAGGGTATCCCGATACTGATACCGGACATCGTTTCAACCCTACTTCTAGTCTGATTCAAACCACGGTGGTTGGAGAGGCTGGCCACTCTGTTCCCAGAGTTTCAACCCTACTTCTAGTCTGATTCAAACAGACAATAAATCATGAAATTGTTTTAGCGCAATATCAGTTTCAACCCTACTTCTAGTCTGATTCAAACAGCTCCACATGCACCACATGTGCAGGGTGGTTGCTGGTTTCAACCCTACTTCTAGTCTGATTCAAACCGATGACCTCCTGCGAGTTCTGCAGGGCAGCCCGTGATGTTTCAACCCTACTTCTAGTCTGATTCAAACTTGAGGGTACCAGTGTCTACGATGATAGGGGAAATCGTTTCAACCCTACTTCTAGTCTGATTCAAACTGAATACTACACTAGTGAGAGAC
>JAWAQK010000072.1:0-8854 GCA_038893995.1 Candidatus Thorarchaeota archaeon
CTATAACACCGCCCATCGGCCCGGTCTGAATTGCCAAGTAGGACCCGGACCCTGTAACGTCATTCGCGAATAATGAGATACTGTGTCGAACATCGTTACAGGTCCCACGCAATCCGAGCCACGAGACGGGCACAGTCGGACGAGAAGGACATCCGCGGGCCATCATCGGTTCAACGCCAGTTTATAAGTTTCGATGAAAATACTCTCTCCCAGTGGAAGGTGAGTTCCCGTGCGATTCAGAGTGAATCTTGCTCCGAGGAGGAATGGTCACTCTCCGCCTGTCCTGTCATACAACTACCAACATGATGTTGCATCGATGTTTTACAACCTTCTCAGGTCATCTGCCACGAACTTCTCCCAGCTGCACGAATCCACCTCATACAAGTTCTTCACATTTTCGAGGCTGGAGGCACCACGCAGACGTGCGCTGCAGAGGGGACTTGCGATCCTCTCCGATGACTGCTACCTGTGGTTCACGAGTGCAGATCCCGCACTGGCCAGACTCATGGCAAACCTGCTTGTCAGCGAGAGGGTCGTCAGTTTCGGTGGACTGGAATTCGAAGTACTCGGGGTATCCATACCTGCTCGCTACGAACCAACCGAACACAGAGCGACTTTCGACACCATGTCTGGAGTGTTACTGCGCAAACAGATTGAAGCGGCAGATGGAAGGACGCAGACGTGGGACCTCAGTCCGTCAGATCCGGAGTTCACAGACCGATTGACTGCCAATCTACGCAACAAGTTTGAAACCTACCATGGGAGAGACATGCCTGGAGAGATCAGGGTCGAGTCAGTCGGGCGGGCAAAACAGCAACGCATTGCCATCAAGGACACCTTCCACAGGGCCCATCTCATGAGGATCACGCTGAGAGCTGAACCAGAGGTACTCAAGTTCGCCTATGACTGTGGTCTTGGAGAGAAGAACTCCATGGGGTTCGGAATGGTCAGACTGGGGGGCGCGTAGCGAGTGGGTCGGCAGAGTACGGTCACTCCAGACACATTGGGGAGGGAGGTCCTGTTCTGCCGGACGGGGAACCCGTTTGTAGACTCGGGAATCGCTGCGCTCTGTGTCCTCTCAGGTCGGAAGACTCCGGAGGAGATAACGAGAGACGATCTCCGTACTCAGATGGAGTACATCATTCAGCTCTACAGTGACGGGGACTGGAAGAAGGCAATACACGGCATGTTCTTTCCCAATGCTGACCTTGTGAATCCGTCCGTGAAGGATGGAATGGGCAGGTATGCGACCACCATGGAAGAATTACTCAATGCTGCCTCGTCGATACACGGTCGGGGTGACTGTGTTGCGTGTGGAAGGAGAGACGGTATATTCATCGACAAGACCCGAGTCCCGCTCCTGGGCTCGCAGAAACTCGTGAACTTCTTTCCTGCAGGAAGTCCCGGAGAGAGATTCTGTCCCAACTGCATATTGGCATCTCAGTTTCATCTTCTCGCAGTTGAGAAGGTAGGTATACCTCTGATGCTACAGTGTAGCAAGTGGGAGATTCAGTTGGCGTACGCCAGACGGATTGTCAATCGAGTGAGGACTAATCACGCCATGAAAAGGGGGGGTGTGGTCGATGACGGATTTGGCAAGCCCGCAGGCCTTAACGCAGTCTACAATGCGATCACAGAGATAATTCAGGACAGGGATATCGGAGTGACTGAGGACCCTGTCCCGCTCAGATTCTATCATTTCACCAACTATGGCCAGGGTCCCGAGATAGATATGTATGATATTCCGGCTTCAGTGTTCCTGTTTCTCATGGAGGTGGAGAAGAGTCCCAACAGGAATGATTGGAAGAAGATAGTGGCTCGTGGCCTTGAGTACGTGAAGCGTCCGAAGGCGGATACACCGAAGAGGTCTCCTAACGAGGTGTATCAGCGGCTCACCGAAGGCAAGTCCATCTTGCGCTTCTTCATCCAGAAGGATCGCACTGTCATAGGTGACTGGAATCTGGTATCACTCTACCTAAGGGTGGTGAGAGGAATGAGCAGAGAACGAATTGAGACGATTAGACGGGTCGCCGACCAACTGCTGGAGTTTGCAATGGACTCGGGGTCGGCGCGGAGAATATGGGAGATAGACTCGGCCCGTACCTACGATGCATTCAGGACGGCGCTCGTGAAGGTTCAGGCTGAGATGGCAAAGAAAATGGGACGACCCCTGCTGACATTCGACGAGTATACTCTCGACATTGCGCCAGAAGGGGGCGCCAGCTGGAGAGAGACACGCGACCTGATCCTGTTTCGTGTCTATGAGCGTGGTGCCTCCTGGCTAGCAAACGTACCTGAGAGACCCCACCTCACTGAGGATCAAGAAGAAGAATACGAAGAGGAGGAATGAAGTCATGAAGACAGTTCAGGGATTTGTGATGCTCGATGCATGGGCCTCTGCGCTCAACAACGCAGGGGTGCAGCAATCAGAGCGTACTGACAACATAGTCAGGACCAAGGTGTTCTGGAGAGGCCGGCAGGCCTACCCGTATGTTTCGGGTCAGGCTTGGCGATTCTGGTGGCGTGACACTCTGGCCAACAAGATCGGATGGCGACTGTCACCCATAGAGCGTACTGCGAAGATCGCCTATACTGCAGCCAACCCCATCGAATATCCTGACGATGACATGTTTGGATACATGCGTGCACCAAAGAAGGTGAAGAGCTCGAAGGGCGATACCGGGGATGCAGTAACGGAAAGTGGAGCTCTCACGCGGATATCTGTCCTGAAGAACTCTCCGCTGATCTCAATCGGTCCTCACAGGCCCACAGAGGACTTCGGGACATTCTCACGTTTCGAGGGCAACCCCGTTCCCTATGAACACGAGTTCTACTCCACAGTGATGAAGGGGATATTTTCCATCGACCTTGAGAGTGCAGGCGTGTTCAAGACGGTATCCACCGCGGGTAGTCAGAATCTTCCCTCGGACTACAAGATACCCTCGCAGTACTCCAATGTATGCAAGCTCGTGAATGGTCAGGTGGTGTTGGACCGGAAGATACGTGTTCAGCGTGTCACTGATGTACTCCGGGCGCTACCACATCTGTCAGGTGGTGCAATGCAGGCGAGACACCTCACCCGGGTGGCCCCAAGCCTCGTTGTCCTCGGCGTCTTCTCCACCGGGAGTCATCTGCTGAGCCACCTTGGCAGGGAGAAAGACGGGCATGCAGATCTCAATCTGGACTCTCTGGGCCAGATCTTACGCGACTACGACTCTGAGCGCCTGAGTAAGATCTTTGTGGGACGAGAGGAGGGATTCATGGACCATCTCAGAGAACCGCTTGCGAGTCTGGTGCAGTCCTACCCCGACAAGGTCTCTGTCGGGACTGTCCTTGAGGCAGTCAACAATCTTTGTGGTACACTGGATAGACTGATCTCATGAGGGGGCCGGACTAGTTGAAGGCAGCCCATATTCACCTGAGTAGCTGGACTGCGTCATTCAGGTACGGTGGCTTCATGATAGGGTTTCAGCCTACCCTGCCAATTCCCCCACCCTCGACTATCTACGGTCTGATCTCTGCCGCTGCTGGCCGAGTGGTCACTCCATACGACACCTTCATCGCATACTCATTCCGTAGCGAGGGTCGTACTGTGGACCTCGAGAGAATACTCGAGATGCCCCTCGATGGGGGAGGGAAATGGAACGTGATCAACCGCGAGATCCTCCTGAATGCCGAACTTGACCTGTATGTCGACCCCTCTCTTCAGGGCGCCTTCCTCCGACCACACTTCCCTCTCCTCCTCGGACGCTCATCTGACCTTGCGACTGTCGATGTGGTGGAAACCGTCGACCTTGAAGAGGTGTCCGTTGACGAGGTCTCGACATTTGGTGAGAGCGTATACACAGACCCGCCGCGCGGTTTCAGACTCTCACTGCTCTATGCCCTACCGGTATACTTCACTGACACTATCCCCCGTAGGGCAGTTGGAACTCGACCTTTTACAATGATTGCTGAAAGGTATCAGGGCAGGGGGAGGGGCCATTGCGATCCAGCAGTAGGCCTTACGCTCGAAGTATTGTCAGTGGAATCTCTGGGGTTGGGCGTGAGACATGGTTCTTCTGGCCAAGGAAAATGAGTCGCTCCTAGACCACACGGTGAGGTCGATCGAGGTCCTATCGAGTATGAGGGGCCTCAGAGCAATTCATCGTGAGCTGACGTCAGAAGACATACACGAGACCGTAGCGCTGGGTCTACTCGTCCATGATGCTGGAAAGGCTGCTGTGGGGTTTCAGAGGGCCCTCCTTCGTGGTCTGAAGCGTGTCCATGAAGCTGTAACGACTTCGGTAGAATCTCAACAGAAGCCGTCCCACACCGGGCAAGAGCGGCACCACTGGGGATACCGACATGAGATACTGTCATCAGCCATCCTGTCATGCCTCCCTGCAGACACGCTTGACGAGAAGATGGGATGGAAGTGCGGTCTTGCTGTGATGTCGCATCACAGAGACCTCGATTACCTCTGGAGATATTACTCCACAGTCAACAGCGAACAGGGTAGCGAGCACTACCAGAAACGCATCTGCGAACTCCTCCCTAACCTACCCGAGCTAGTAGATGTACTCAGGTCTGCCGCCAGGAGGGTCAGTTCCCTGTTTCCGATTGCCGCATCGATAGTGAGCTCCATACCCGATGCAGCACAGGTCGAGAAACTGCTTCCACGAACGGATCCGTTCGACAAGTATGTGCGCAGGTTTCGCAGGGTTACCAGAGAGGGATCCCTCAGCGAAACGGAGCGACGTAGCCTGATGCTCCTTAAGGGTCTAGTCACATCGTGCGATCATCTGGCCTCATCCGGTGTCAACCATATCCGTGAGCTTGGCCGTGACCGTATCTCCTGTCCCAGGCTTCCATATCCACATCAGTTCTGGGCAATGAGCGCTTCTGGATCAGCTGTCTTAGTGGCCCCTACTGGTCTTGGTAAGACTGAGTCAGCACTCCTATGGGCGAAGAACAACCTCCGTTTCGGAGAGAGAATCTTCTATCTGCTGCCGACGACTGCCAGCATAAACAAGATGTATGAACGTCTGCGAGACCGTCTCTCTAGTGGTCACGCAGAAGACTTCGACCTGGTGTCAGTGCTGCATCACAGGTCAATGCATTATCTATACGACCACTATTCCTCCGAGAGGTACAGGGAGCTCAAGATAGACCCGTTCGTGCTGGCTGAGCAGGCACGAAAGATATACTCGCCCCTGAAGGTCACCACCCCCTTCCAGCCGCTGAAGGGTCTCTTTGGCGTGAAGGGCTATGAGAGGACATTGTCCGAGCTGGCCGGCTCTCTGATCATAGTCGATGAGATACACTCTTACGACCCCCATGTGACGGGTCTGATTCTGGGCATGTTGAAGGCACTGCAGTCGTATGGCGTGAGGTTCTTCCTCATGTCTGCCACCTTCCCTCAGTTTCTGAGGGACATCTTCACTGAGGAACTTGAAATTCCCCAATCTAACGTGAGAATTGACAGAACCAATGACCAGAATGCTCGACACAGACTGACTCTGATCGACGGGGGCATAGACTCCTCGATTGACGATATTGCTCGTGTATCACGCGGTTTACGGACGCTGATAATCTGCAATACTGTGAAGTCTGCAGTCCGAACCTACGAGTCCCTCAAGAGCCTGCTGGGTGATAGAGAGGCCGTGCTGCTCCATGCACGTTTCGCTCTCAAGGACCGTATCGAGAAGGAGAATCTGATATCCCGTGCTGATGTTGCAGTATCCACACAGGTCGTGGAGGTGTCCCTCGATATCAGCTACGATCGCATGTTCACCGAACCTGCTCCGGTTGACGCTCTGCTTCAGAGATTCGGCCGGGTCAACAGAAAGGGCGAACGCAAGACCCCTCCTGCTGAGGTGAGTGTATTCTTGAGGGGTGGTCCTCATGACAATCACATCTACTCCGAGGAGCTGGTCAGACGGACACTTGATGCATTGAGAGGTCGTTCTGATGTACTCGCTACGGGTCTGACTGAGGCCATGGCTCGAGAGATTGTTGACGAGGTCTATGCACAGGGGTTCACTTCTCAGCAGATGAATGAGTTCAAGATAGCGAGGTCTGACATGCTGAGCCTATGGAATGCTCAGATTCCGATGGGACCAGGAGATGAAGATGCTGATTTCTATCGTCTATTTGAGAGTATTGAGGTGGTCCCATCTGTATATCACAAGGCCGTCCGGGCTCTCCTGAAGAACAACCGGTTCAGAATTCCGGAATACTCTGTGCCTGTGCCAGTCTGGTCCTACAAGAGAATGGAAGAACGAAACCTAGTCGTGCATGACGACGACCTACGAATTGTGAACATACCGTACTCGGCGGAGTACGGGCTCAGGCTCGACCAGTTCCCCGTGGATGGGGGAGGTGGGGATGCATTTGTCTTCTGAAGAGAGCGGACGGTCGGAGTCATGGACTCATGAGTATGCTCTCGGGAAGAGAGTGAGCGGGACGATGATCAACTACGTGGTGGTGTGTCCACGTAAGCTGTGGCTCTTCTCCAGGGGGCTCTCGAGGGAACAGGACTCAGAGTTGGTCACGCTGGGTGCGCTCCTCCACAGTACGTCATTTCCAAGGAGGAAGAAGGAGGTGCTAATCCTCGGACGTTTCACGATAGATCACACGAGCCGGGGTCAGCGCGTTATCGTGCACGAGGTAAAGAAGACGAAGAATTACTCGAATGCAGCCCGTGCTCAGCTCCTGTTCTACTTGTATGAGATGGAACGATTGGGTGTCCCCTGCACTGGTGAGCTGCACTTCCGGAGCGAGTCCAGAAAGGAGCACGTGGTCCTCGATGACGAGGGAAGGAAGGAGGTAGAGCGACTCATAGAGCAGGTGCGCTCCGTGGTCTTGTCGGAAACACCGCCAGCACCACAGGCGGGGGCTCCCTGCCGCGCCTGTTCCTATCGAGACTACTGTTGGGTGTGATTACAATTGAAGCGAAACCTGTATCTGACCAAGAACGGCCGGCTCTGCAGGCAAGAGTCTACCATCTACTACTACACGCGTGAAGGAAGACGAGCCGTCCCCGTAAATCAGGTGAAAGCGATCTTTGCGGTTGGTAGGATCACGGTGACATCTGGTGCCATCTCATTCTTCAGTCATCTCGGTCTGCCAATCCATTTCTTTGGTCACTATGGCACCTACGAGGGTTCGTTCTATCCTCGAAAACGACTCATCTCCGGTCATGCCCTGATCAGACAGGCAGCGGCTCATATGAACCAATCACGACGGACAGAGATCGCAAGGTCCATTGTGACATCCTGTGTCTTGAACATGATGTCTGTCTTGTCACCATACAGATGGAGAAAGAAGCAGCTGGTTTCTGTCATAAGTGAACTTCAGGCAGTCTTGGAAGAGATTCCGAAGGCCGGTGATATCCCCACTCTCATGAGCATCGAAGGACGGGCCTGGAACATCTACTACGGCGCATTCGACATCATACTGACGGGTTTCACCATGGGTCCTCGCGTCAGACGTCCGCCAAACAATCCCGTCAATGCTTTGATCAGCTTTGGCAACTCTCTCCTCTACTCTGTCGTCCTGACCCAACTATACCATACTCAACTTGACCCCTCCATAAGCTTCCTACACGAACCACTCGAGAGACGTTTCTCTCTGGCCCTTGACATATCAGAGGTGTTTAAGCCAGGATTTGTTGACGTGACCATCTTCAGAGTGTTGAACACTCGTACTCTCTCGGAGGATGACTTTGAGAGGGACCTGAACTACTGCGTACTCAATGAGGAAGGACGACGCAAGTTCCTGCTGGAGTTCGATGCACTGTTGAGGACGACTGTGAAACACCCGGGGTTGCGACGTAACGTTTCGAACGAACTACTCATTCGACTCGACTGCTACAAGCTGCTGAAGGCGGTAGTCGAGAACAGACCGTTTGTCCCGTTTCTGCTCTCCAGGGGGATGTGATAGACCTGTACCTGATTGTCGTCTATGACGTCGAGATAGAACGGCTGGACCGAGTCAGAATGACCCTGAAGAGGTATCTCACGTGGGTCCAGAACTCTGTCTTCGAGGGCGAGATCGATGACTCGAACTATGCATCCATGCTGGCAGAGGTCGGTGATATAATTGACAAGGACACCGACCAGATAATCATCTACAGAATGGAGTCCGAACGTGCGTTCACACGAAGAGTCCTCGGTATAGCGATGGTTGACCTCGGTTTCGTCATCTAGATTTCCTCAAGCCTTTATAAGGCGGCAGCACAACCGGCGGTTTTAGAGAAATCGACAAAAAATAGGTCACCATAATCCTTATCTTGTCGAGAATCGCTATAAACCATAGCGGTTTGAATCAGACTAGAAGTAGGGTTGAAACCTCTCATCATTCAGGTAAGTGAGTGAAATTGCGAGATGTTTGAATCAGACTAGAAGTAGGGTTGAAACGAGACCCCGAGGGACTCCCACCCCCAGAGCCACGGAGTTTGAATCAGACTAGAAGTAGGGTTGAAACTCGTCTGACACTGGGAAGCTCTTGAAGGTACGTGCCTTCAGGTTTGAATCAGACTAGAAGTAGGGTTGAAACTGACACGGTCAGCGGTCTCACCAACAGGAAAGTTGTAGGTTTGAATCAGACTAGAAGTAGGGTTGAAACCTCTGCCCCGCACACGGGGCATCTGAAGAGAACGTGAGTTTGAATCAGACTAGAAGTAGGGTTGAAACAACGTGTGTCGCTCTCAACATCGAAACGGACATGAGAGGTTTGAATCAGACTAGAAGTAGGGTTGAAACTTCGGACAATAGTCAGAGAAGACTATCTCTCCAAACTTCGTTTGAATCAGACTAGAAGTAGGGTTGAAACGCACAGGGGGCATTTCTCCTCTGTCATCTCCTTTCAT
>JAWAQK010000073.1:0-8195 GCA_038893995.1 Candidatus Thorarchaeota archaeon
TGATGTTGACGGATCTCAACAGGCTCACCGCCGACAGTTGACCAAAGTGAGTAGTCTGCACCCCAACCACTAGACCAAGAACGGACCTCCAGCCAGAGACTATGTTGTCCACCACCTGGTTCACGCCGCATGCGGCAGACACGTGCGGGAGCGCAGCTACATCCTCGACGACAGACACAGGCTTCGGAGGCTGTATCAGGGCAATGATATTTGCAGCATTGACCTGCCCCTCCACGCGACCATGCCAGGAGGCCACAATGACGTCACTGACATTGGACGAAAGCATGAGCAACGTCGTACTCGCGGCAAAGAGATTGAATATCACTGCGGAGACTAGCAGGTTTGCCCTAAGATTTCTGACACTCAGGTAACGGACGACCTGTGCAGACCCATGGGAGAGCAGGCTCACCAACCTCTTTACAGTGGACAGTCGGGGAGACAGGGTTGCCACAGCCATGAGAAACACAGGTACTGACATGACCCTCAGGAGGTCGCTGAGGATCAATCTCATCCCCGTGATGTCTGATATGGCCTGGATGAGCACTGCCCCAAGGGCCACAACCACCAGGCACCATACCATTCTGACTACAGCCTGGCGTATCCTGGGTGGTATGAGGGTGATTGGTTGGCTCCGTAATGGCGAGGCACGTAGACTCTCCACAACAGGTGCTCTTGCCGATCTCAGTGCTGGAATGCTACCTGCCAGGAGTGTCAACACGATGCCGGCCGTCGCAGATGCTGCCAGACTGGCCACATCGACTGAGAAGGCAGATGACATCTCGGGTGTCTGGATCACGCTGACCCTCAGGATGAGTGTCAGTACAGTGAATATGACATACCCCAGCCCGACTCCGACGAGGCATCCTAATATGGCCCCCGTAGCCCCCACTACCATTACCTCTGACATCAGGACAGCCGCTATCTGCGTCCTGGAAGCACCGAAGGCCAGAAGAATGCCCAGCTCAAAGCGTCTCTGGTCGAACAGACTGGCGAACGATGAGAGTACCCTGAACACAGAGACGAGCACTGCAGACAAGACGAGAGACATCAGGATCAGCCTACCCTGCTCAAGGAAGGTCGCCATTGTCCTCGCCTGGTACGTCTTGAGACTGGTCGCAACATATCCATGCCCCAGGGTCTGCGTGAGAGTCGTGGCCAGGCCGTCTGCACAGAACAGGTCGTGGACCTCCAGGTATACCCTGTTTGTAGCGTTGCCGCTGTACTTGATCCTGTAGATGTCCCACGCCATCTGGATCGAGACGAACACTGCGGGCATGTATACACCCTTGTCGACTGCTGTACCCGTTCCAGTGACATTGAATGATGCCAGGCCTGCTGATGTGTGCAGTGCGAGCCGATCTCCCACAGACTTTTCAAGGATCCTGCTGGCCTCGCGTGTGAGGAAGCATCCATTCCTCGAGAGGTCGACTACTCCCTCGTCCGCGACCAACGCGCCAACGTCTTGCTCCTCAACAGGATCGAGGGCGACCAGGAGCACGAACACGTTGCTCGTGACATTGTCTAGCTGAGCGTGCTCCTCTATCCTGGGAAAGACTCTCTTCACCTCCCTCAGCGTGGAGAGATACACACGGACTTCACTTGAGAGGGGTTCGAAGTACCGTGTCGAGGCCACTCTTATGTCCAGAGGGGATGTTGCACTCTTCAGAAACGTGTTCGCGCTGCTCTGCAGCGCATAACTGGCCGACAGGGAGCTGTAAAGCAGGCTCACGGCGATGGCCACAGATATCACTGTCAACGCCAGAGTACGCCTTGCCCTCGTCGAGTTCTTCATACCCAGGCGTACCATCTGCCAGAACATCGGACATCCACCTGACTATGCGTCATCATGTATCGACGTCAAAGGACATGTCTTATCCGTTTCTCGGGGTTCCGTGCTCGGCCGTGTCGACCAGGCAGGACTGCTCATTGCCAACGGATGGGGGGACACATGCCATTCTCCAAGGCGGATGGCGCTATGAACGTTTTCGCCTGGCAGACGCCCGTTGTGGCCCCGGGTGACAATTGACCACCTCAACGCATATATGTGGCCGTTTCTTCTTGTGAGTCTGTGTTGGAACCGCAGGAAATTCAGGCGCCTATTGAGCAGGTCACGGTCTTTCGAGACGGCGCCCGTGTCGTACGTGTTGGCAGGGTGAAGTTGAGTGCAGGCCCACACACAGTCGTACTCCGTGGAATAACAGGACTCGCATTACGAGACAGTTTCCGCGCCTCAGGTAGGGGCCCCGCTAGACTATCTAGCATCGACGTGAACACCTACACCGTTGTCAGCGAACCTGAGACCACTCTCAGAAACCTCCTGGACGAAATGAATAGACTCGAGAAAGAACTGGAGTTTCTCAACAGAGAGGTGGAACTTCAGAAGAGCCGGCTTGAGAACGTCAGATCGATGAGGGACATGTTCTGTGAGTACTTTCCCACTGTCCTTGCAGCAGGCGAGGGTGATGTGTCCAGGCTGACGACGATGGACAGCACGTATTCGTCGATAGACATTGAGGCAAACTCGGAGATCAGGCGTCTTGGCGAGGAGATACAGAAGCTCGGGGACAGGATTGAGGTCATCAGGTCTGAGGTATCGAAGGTCGAGGGAGAGAAGAAGACCGAATCATTCTACGAAGTCCGGCTGGACATTGAAGTGAAGGAGAGGGCGCAACTAGAGTTCGACGTGACATATCAAGTCACGGGTGTGGGGTGGACTCCGCGCTATGAGGTAGACCTGCGCGAGGGTCGTACGAGGATCAGGCGGATAGCCGATGTACGAAACAGGTCTCGAGAGAACTGGAACAAAGTACGTTTCACGGTATCAACTGCCACTGCCACACCTGTCGAGGTCGTTGAACCCACACCCTTCACCATCGACGTCATCGATAATCGGCCTTTGCCGAGTCCCCGCTTTGCAAAGGCTAGGGCAGGGGCCGTCATGGAGGCGGCTAGTTTTCCTGAGGCTGCACCCCCTGTAGAGATGGAGGAACAGCTTGCTACACCCCAGGAGACCACCGCAGGAATCAGCGTCTACGAGCTTCCTGGGCCCATCACCATACCGTTCGACAATGACCCTCATCCGGTGGCACTCACTGAGGAGGACCTCGAGAGCAGGACCGTACACTACTGGTATGCTGATGGTATGTCAGAGGTTGTCGCACAGGATGAGGTGACGAACGGAGACAATGTGCTGCTTCCCGGGAAGGTGAGGGTGTTCGCGGAGGGCGACTACGTCGGCGAAACGACCATTGACCTGGTATCGCCTCGTGAAAAGTTCAAGCTCGGTACCAGAGTTGCGACTGACGTAAAGGCAGAGAAGAAGCTGATTGCCCGTGAGGTCGAGAAGGCCGGAATAACAAAGGGCAAACTCAGGCGCTCCTACACGTACCGGCTGGAGATACAGAACTTCCGACGTTCCGAGATTGAACTGAAGCTGATAGATAGGGTACCGCACAGTCTCAGTCCCCAGATCGAAGTGAAGATAGACTTCGACAGGCTCGGACTGACGAAGCATAATCTGGGTATCATGGAATGGGTCCGGAAACTGCCTCCCAACAGGAAGGATACGATCGAGTACAGCTACGAAGTGGTGTGGGACAGAGATGTGACCATCACCCCGTCGCTTGCCTAGGAGGTGCATGAGATGAATACTGTTTCAATGGATACTGTGATCGGGCAAGTGACCGTCTTCAGAGACGGCGCTCGTGTCACAAGACATGGCAAGGTCAATCTTGCAGCGGGAGAAAACACTGTGGTGATCGACGGGATCACGGAACACGCTCAGGCAGACAGCTTCAGAGTCAAGGGAGTTGGGCCGGCCATTCTGCGGGGAATCGATATATCGACGACAAAGAGAGTCTTTGAACCAGAGCGTCAGTTACGTGAGATGCGCGAGAAACTCAAGGAGTTGGAACGGAAACGTGATCAACTCAATGATGTGGTTGAGCAGCGTGAGGCTCGCATTCAGGCCATGAGGACTGTATTCAGCCGTTTCTCCTCTGAGTTCGGCAAGTGGTTTGCCGCCGGAGATGTGACCCCTGACCTCTTTCCGCATGTCGAGAGACACGTGATCGACAGCATTCGACAACTGACGAGGGAGCTCCAAGACGCACAGACCGCCCTTGAGGACATCGAAGCCGAGATCTTGGCCATAACCGCCGAAATCAACCGCATCGAGGGTGAGCGAAGGGTCGAAACGATGAATCAGCTCAGGGTCTATCTGGACATGCAGTCGCCGGGTGAGTTGGAGCTGAGCGTCACGTATCAGGTCGGTCTCTGCGGCTGGATGCCCACCTACGATATTGATCTGGCCGACGATTCCGCAGCCCTGAAGCGTATCGCGATGGTCAGCAACCGGACTCGGGAAGACTGGACAAATGTGTCACTAGCCGTTTCAACAGCATCAGCACGTCCCGTCTCGGCTGTCGAACCCACACCCCTGTATCTGGACGTATTTAGTTCCTACCACGTTCGTCCGCCGCCAGCCCCTTCAGAACGTCCCGTAGAATTGCGTTCCGTGGCCGGGGTAGGTGGAAGGGGAGCTGTGGCCGAGGAACCGAAACCAGCGATGGAGGTGGTCACAGCCACCGTGTCAGAGGGGATCGGTGGCACAGTCCAATATCTCATACCTGGTCTCGTCACAATACCGTCTGACAATGACTATCATCCCGTCACGCTCGTTGAAGAGAGTCTGGTTGGCCGAAAGCTCTACTACTGGAATGCCAGTGCGACCACTGAAGTCCTCGCCCAGAACGAGGTCACTAATGGAGATACGTTGCTGCTCCCGGGAAAGACGAAGGTCTATGCTGCAGGCGAGTTCCTGGGAGAAAGTACAATCAAACTGGTCGCTCCTCGGGAGAAGATTGCACTCGGCGCGAGGATAAGCTACGACATGAAGGTCAAGAAGAAGACACTTCTCAAGGACACTGAGAAGGCGGGTCTCACGAAGGGCAGGGTCCGGAGGGAGTACAAGTACTCACTCGAGCTCAAGAGTTATGCTAAGAGTCCAATCACCATCAGAGTCGTGGACTGCATCCCGCACAGCGTATCTGAGAAGGTGTCAGTGCAGCTCTTGAACACCTCGGTCCCCTACAAGTCCTTCGAGCTGGGGATCCTCGAGTGGGAGCTGACGATAGAGCCCGGGACTACTCGCACTGTGGACTATTCATTTGCAGTAGAGTGGGAGAAAGACGTGACCCTGACTCCGCCTCTCCCCTAGGTCATTTCATGGGCCTCAGGATCAGTTACGGCAGTGGCTGTCGGTCAGTGTGGTGAGCTACGAAGGTCATGCCCGAGAGATATCCATCATACTCATCGACTCGATCACGTATACGGTCCTCTTCATCGACCTCAGGAAGTCATCCACAGTGATGTTCTCGTTGGGTGAGTGAACTCGGGAGCCAAAGTTTCCACAACCGACTGAGACCATCGGCACGTAGTCCGCAAACAGGTAGAGAGGCCCTGAACCTGGGTGTGTCGGATGGACAATGGGTTCGTGTCCGAATGCCATCGTCGTCGCCTTACGGACCACCTCGACGAACGGATGGTCTGGCCTTGTCTTTGCAGCCGGGTAGCCCTCATGCCAGGCTATCCTGATATCGTCGTGACCGTTTCTGTCGAGATGTCGCCTGATTCTCTCGAGCGTCTTTGCTGGGCTCATCCCGCTCACGAGTCTGAAGTCGAGCTTTGCGGCCGCTGAGGCTGGTAGTACAGTCTTGGAACCGGTACCCTGGTATCCACTCCACACTCCACAGATATTGCAGGTCGGTGCGTTGTAGAATGCCTCCTTCAAATCGGACCCTGACAGTCCGCCGAGAAACTCCGCGACACCATAGAACTCTCTCAGCTGTTCCTCGTCGAAGGAGACTCTCTCGATCAGGTCCCTCTCAAGACGCGTGAGCGGTCTGATATCGTCATAGAAACCATCTATCAGGACTCTCCCTGAGCTATCCCTCATAGATGAGAGGGCACTGACCAGTCTGTGCGGTGCAGACGGTAGCACACAGGCCAGGCTTGAGTGCGCGTCGTGAGCAAGTGTCTTGACCTCAAGCTGAACGTACAGGATTCCCTTCAGACCAAGCCACATCTCCTGCCTTCCACGCGCGTCAGTACTACCGAACTCCCATATTCCCCCATCAGCCCTGATGAAGTCGACATTGTCCCTCACAAACTCATTCAGGTGGGGGCTGCTTGTCTCCTCTTCACCCTCGACTACGAATCTCACATTTACTGGCGGTGCGATTCCAAGGTCTCTGTAGGCACGGAGTGCCCAGACCCTCGAGACCAGGTCGCCCTTGTTGTCAGCGACCCCTCGACCATATAGACGATCGTTCATTCTAGTAAGCTCGAAGGGGGGACTGGTCCACAGGTCGACAGGGTCGGGAGGTTGAACATCATAGTGGTCATAGATCAACAGGGTCTTGCCAGCGCCCACATCGAGCTCGCCCGTCACAACAGGGGCTCCACTGGTCCTATGGAGTCGTGTACTCAGCCCGGCGTCACGGAGCATTTTCTCAACAAGACGAGCCGATTCATCCAGCCCCTCACCAGTCGCCGCCACAGACGGGATTCTGACGAGCTTCTCGAGTTCGGCTATCGCGTCATCAATGGTCCGATTGAGATGTTCAACCACAGGACTGGACATGCGTTCTGATACGGTCCGCCGAGTATTAATAGAAGCTCCCCGACGCAAGGAGCGCCAGGGAGTATTGAACGAGTAGAGGTCTTACAACTGTGCGGGTCTGCAGAGGTACTCCTTCTTGTTTGCAGCTCTTCCGCAGACTTCACAGATCCACTTGGGGTCCTTGACCCTCTCCCTCATCTCGGCAACACCGTGGTGTCTCGAAAACTCACACATATGGTCTTGATGTGCACTCATCACTCTGACCTCACGGGAAAAAGGCGCAGTACTCCTAATTAAGAATTCACTATGGCGCTATCGTATGCGTTCTCGGTGGCGCTTCACCGTCTGTACTGCATGACCTGCATGTTGGTAGTGATCTCCGTGTCTTGTGCAGTCAGCCAGAGTCGGGGAACCATCCCACAAGGTGACTTGACTCGTAAGGATTATAGCAGAGAGGTCAGAGAGTCTTTGACGACTGAAGTGAGGTCTGTAGAATGGTAGTGAAGGTTGCAATCAACGGTTTCGGAAGGATCGGACGAATCTATCTCCGTGCGTCAATGGACAGGAAATACAGAGTTGTCGCGGTCAACGACCTTGCAGGTGCAGATCTGCTTGCTCACCTATTCAAGTACGACAGCACTTTTGGGAGATTCAAGGGTACTGTGAGCGTAGAGAATGGGTCTATGAAGGTCAACGGCCAGGAGATAAGATGTCTCTCCGAGAAGGAGCCCTCGAAGCTCCCGTGGCGTGACCTCGGGGTAGACATAGTGATAGAGGCCACTGGCGTGTTCAGAAAGACTTCTGACCTTCAGAAGCACATTGCGGCTGGCGCTCGTAAGGTGATCCTCACTGCGCCGGGGAAGGACGACATGCTAACACTGGTCCCAGGTGTCAATGAGCACATGTACGACCCCTCGAAGCATGACATAATCTCCAACGCATCGTGCACTACCAACTGCCTAGCCCCAATGGTCAAGGTGCTCGACGAGGCGTTTGGCATAGAGCGCGGTTTCATGACTACCGTCCATGCAGTGACAAACGACCAGAGAATACTCGACATGCAACACAGTGACTGGCGACGTGCGAGGTCCGCCACCTGGAACATAGTGCCGACATCGACTGGTGCAGCATCTGCCATCGGACTGGTCTACCCCAAGCTCGCGGGAAAGCTTGATGGTCTAGCCCTGAGAGTTCCCGTGATGGATGTCTCTCTCGTTGATCTGGTGGTGGAAGTCAAGTCTCCCTCCTCTGTCGAGAGCGTGAATGCCGCGTTCAAGACGGCCTCCGAAAAGAGCCTCAGGGGCATCCTCGCCTACTGCGAGGAGCCGGTCGTGTCATCGGACCTCATTGGAGATCCCCATTCCTGTACGTTCGACTCAGAGCTGACCATGGTGAAAGACAATGTGGTCAAGGTCTTGGGCTGGTACGACAATGAGATGGGTTACTGCCACAGACTTGCCGACCTGACGACTCTGGTGGCTAAGGACCTGTGATGATCGGTGGCCCGGAGTGGCCTCTAGTATGGTCTCCAGCTCCGGACATGCGTTGTGGAGATGACTGGCCCAATCTACTG
>JAWAQK010000074.1:0-6728 GCA_038893995.1 Candidatus Thorarchaeota archaeon
TGTCGATGCGTGAATCTCCATCGATGTTGCCCGTAGCAAGCGACGCTATCGGGTACGGGAATGGTCCGGCAGAGCCAAATGGAGTGCCATCACCCCTCCACACGATCATCCCTGACTGTGTGATCATGTAGGCTCCGGTGACCAGGATCTCTTGTGACCCGTCCCCATCGAGGTCGGCAGCTCCAGCCCATTCAGGGAAGAAGTTCGTCGCATTGAGTGAGGACTTGTAGATCAGGTTGCCAGTTCTATCATGAATGTCGATATAGGTCGTGTTGACGGGGTCTGTATAGACAATAGCGTACTCAGAGCCCGTCACAGCAGCCCTGAGTTCGCCGACGACAAACGCATTGATCAGGACCCCTGTTGGAGCTGCATGATATCTACCGGGCAATGTGTACCCATTGAGGCCATTGATGCCGCTCACGACATACCAGCCGCTCTTCCTGTACAGCACGAGCATGTCCAGGATACCGTCGTTGTTCAGGTCGGCAAACTGGATGTCTCTGGCACCGTCACCTCCTATCGTCGATGTCCAGACCAGCGCAGGACCCAAGGGGTCGTACAGGAGAAGCTGGCCACCTTGTGCCACGACGAACTCCGCGTAGCCGTCCCAGTCAATGTCAGCAGACCAGATCCCCAGGAGCGGATTGTCTGTCGTTCCAAGCGCGAGGTTCCAGACGGGACGCCAGATGTTGTAACCGGGAGGAGTCGCAGACGCGTTAGGTACTACCCGCTCATAGATAGCGAGCTTGTGCTCGACGCTGTCCGTGACGCCGACCTCAGAGACTCCGTTTCCATCGAAGTCTCCACTGACGATTCCGTTGCTGGTCTTGGAACTAAGGTAGAACCACACGACTACTCCACTGAGAGCATCTAGGACTGTGATCAGTCCATCACTGGTGCAGATCGCCACTCCCTTTCTACCATGGTCGAGAGTCACAGGAGAGGCATCATAGATGGTCCCATAGGTGTACCTGTAGGACCACATCATCCTTCCCGATGAGACTCTCTCCAGGTAGACCTCCCGTCCCGTAGTCACGATGGCATCGACCACACCGTCGCCATCGTAGTCATCAACGAGTATTCTTCGAATGGGCGAGTCCGGGAATATGGTAGAGTTGTACAGTATCGACTTGTTGAGCGAATCAATGACCCACAGGTGAGTGCGTCCGATGAACACGTCGTCATGAGAGTCGCGGTTGAGGTCTCCCACTGTAGGTGGCGTGAGCGGGGAGCCGAAGCTCTCCTCCATGTGCAAGATGACTGAACCATCCCTTCCATCGAGGAGGGATAGACTTGCATTTGAATGAACGATTGCAATGTCACTGTACTGGTCACCGGTGAAGTTCCCGAACGCAATAGGCATGATGTCGGGGTTTGCGCCCAGCTTCACTCCATACAGCCGTGTGCCATCAAAGTGATAGACGTACAACCGGTTCAGGGTTGTCGTCACCACGACCTCTCCTCCGGGAGAGTCTGTGACGTCGGCAATGCCTATGTGTCCCAACGAGAAGGCCGTGTATGTGGGTATCTTGAAGGACCATCGGACGTTGCCTGTGAACGCATCAATCAATGAGATGCTTATGTTCTGCCCGGCCACGGGAGGCAGATGTAGACTCGCAATACAGAGATCAGCAGCCACAATACCTATGTCCATCCACCATATCGAGCCCGAGGTTGGCTGTGCGCTCCACAATGCAGTCCCATTGCCATAGTAGGCCAAGATCTTCCCGTCCTTCAGACCCACGAAGGCCTCTGCCTTACCGTCGCGGTCGATATCGTATGACAGGACCTGGCGGCCCATGAATCCCTCCACACCGGGTCCCAGATAGCTACTCCAGTTGACCCTGCTCCGGAGGAGACTCACAGCAGGCACTGACGAGTGCACGGTCTCGAACACATAGACCTCTCCCCTCTGACAGGAGGCAGCTATCTCCTCGTAGCCGTTTCCGTTCGAGTCATAGACCGTGACGCCAGTGACAGGTTGTGGGAACGCATTTGACAACCATGCCTCCTCGTGCTCCATCACCTCGTCGCCCACGTTAGAATGCTTGAGCTCGTAGACCCCAACTCGGTTCTCGAATCCTACCACGACCTCTCTTCGTCCGTCTCCGTCAGTATCGCCTACGGCCATGTCCACAACGCTCTCGATGTTGAAGTGTGTGAACCTGGAGGACGGATTGATACCATACAACAGGTCTGCATTCTCCACGTACTTCAGTGCATGGTAGGGACTGCCAGCCTTGGTGATCTCCCCGGGGTTGACATTGGTCCTACTCTTGGTCCAGAAGTCAAATACATGCATCTGCATGAAACCACCGCCCCTCAGACCCACCACGCTCGGGCTGAGAGCAAGCGGGGAGTAGATCCGCGTCGTGTCGTTGTACCAGTACTGGACCCCGCCACCCGGGAGCTCGACCCTGCGGTAGTACATTGGGAACGAGGTGAGTGGCTCGTGCTGTTTCCATGAAGTGTAGGTGTTGCTGTAGCTCATCTGGATGCGGTCCTCGATGGGCGATTCAATGGACTCGTACACGACGACCAGTGTCCGCTCGGGGTCATCCAAGACGCTCAGATCCGGATTCACCTCGTTGTTGTACGAGGTAGTTGCTCTCAACATTGGACTCTTGGCCCAGTAGAACGAGCTGTTGCTCGTGGCCACAAAGATGTCCAGGTCTGTCTTGGACAGGCTATTGTTCCGTGCTGATATGGCCAGTGCGTAGCCTCCGTCGGGAAGCATCGCGATATCTGCTGACTGGACAAAGTACCTTGTATAGTCCTTGTAGGGCACAACCACTCCGGAACTCCACGGACCGGACCACGACGAGAGCAACCGACGGTAGACGACACCGTCTGAAGTGCGTGTGTAGATCATCCCGAGACTCGTGGAGAGACTGAACATTGCGGGGTAGTCTCTGATATTCGACGAGTCTGTCAACACATGCTTTGGCTGGAGCCAGCCCGGACCGACGTATCTCGAGACCCACATGTCGTAGTAGCTATTCGATCCATACACTATGTAGGTCTTCCAGATGAGATAGAGTGAGCCATTCTGATGCAGGAACAGGGACGGACGATACTCCTGGACAGTGGCGCCCGGATACCCATAGTCGTAGTCTGGAAACGGCTGAGAGGCAAGACCCCAGATATTGAGCGGCCTGTAGTAGTATTTCTGCCAGATTCGATTGCCCTGACAGAAGACGGAAACAATCCAGTCGCTACTGGTCGTAAACACGTAGGAGATATCGTTGTCGCCTCTCGAGGTGAGTAGACCCGACTCTCCGGGCCGATAGACTGAGGTCACATTCACTCTCGGGTAGTTTGGCGAGGATGTCACGACCTCGACCTTGACATACTCCGAGTCAAGTCCCGTGGACTCCCAGATGTCAAAACCCTCCCTGTGACCGATGATGATCTCCTGCTTGGAGTCGTAGTCCTGGTCGTCGATCAGTATTCTCGTGACTGGGTTCCAGTAAGTGACCTCAGTGGGTGCCTCCCACGCCTGCACGAAACCGGAACCTCGCCACTCGTATATCTTGAGGAACCCGTCCTGACGCATCTGAGTCGTGTTCAGCCGTCCGCCAAGTATGATCTCTCGGAAGCCGTCCTCGTCAGTGTCACAGAGCGCCAGGGCATCAATGGATGCCTCATAGAAGGCACTGTTGGCACCATTGCCCACCAAGTAGTACCTTCCGGTCAGCTCGTTGGATCCCATGAAGTACTCGTTTTCAGAGGTCCACTTGTTTCGACCAATGTTATAGACGAACAGATAGGGCCCCGCGGCGACCACAAGCTCCCTCTCTCCGTTGAGGTCGTAGTCGTCACCAGCACCTAGAGCTGTTATCTTTGTGACGCGCGTCCATCCGAGCGTCGCATTGAACCCTGACTCTCTCAGATCCAGTGAGAATGCAAGCTTGTAGGTGTCATCGATACCTGTGTCCTCGAACACGTAGACCTGTAGGTTGGCAGCGGCGATCAGTTCCCTGTAGCCATCGCTGTCGAGATCACAGCCAGCAAGGACGTGTTCGACATGGTCCCAGATAACCCTCCTGAAGGTACCACTCAGACCCTCAAGGTCCTCCCACAGGTAGGGGCTAGTGTCGCTCAACACTGTGTGGTTTATGTCGAAGGATCTGAACGCTCGCTTGTAGGTGTTGTTGAGCATGTGTTCGAAGATGTAGAGGTTGTTGTCGTAGTCACCAACAATGATCTCACCTTTTCCATCGTTGTCGACATCACCGGAGCGGACCGTGAGGGTCCACAGGTCCAGGTCCGACTCCGTACTCCAGGACTCAGTAACATGGTATCCGTAGTTGTATGCGCCCTCTGTCTGAACCGCGAACTCATATCTATGAACAGTCGGATATGTGGCCAGTATGTAGCTGGCCGACTGACTATAGACGGGGAAGAAAATGCTCAGTCCGTTGGTGTCTGTCTTGTATGCCATCATAGCGAAATCGGCATCCCACAGAGTCACTGCATCTTCTCCTATCGCCTTCCAGAAGTCCTGCGGTAGGTTCCAGTCGTACTTTACAAATCGGATTCCCGTGTAGTTCTTGAACTTCAAATTGGTGTCGGGACGCGTGTTGGAGAACAGCTTCTTGTTCTGCACCCACACGGGGCTCTCTGTGGTCCCGCGGTTGAGCCAGCACGTGGCACCCGCACGTGTGTCGTAACTGAGTACCAGGTCGAGCCGACCGTCTTGGTCGATGTCGAGCACCTCCGGCTGGCCCCAGTAGTCATTCATGGAATCGCCGCTATTCAGGGTCTCGAAGTAGCCCTTTCGCATTCTGAACATCGGGTCTTCCTTGCCCGGAGGGATGCCAATGTTCTCGCAGTAGTACAGGAAACCGGTCGACAGAATCATGTCGAGGTCCCCGTCCCCGTCCCAGTCAACGAACTTGAAGCGGGGGACTGTCTTCGCATTTGCCAGTGCGGTCACAATGTCACCTGTGTCGTCAATAGGTGCCGCGTTGTGTACGTACTGGAACGAATCGGTAGGCCCTGCACGGTGGTAGAACCGCAGGTCGGCGCTCATCAGACCTGGGCCTGAGCCATACTTGATGTCAGGGGTTATCGTAGGGTCGTAGATTCCCACGACCGCAACTGGCATGTACAGGGGTCGGAACATTGCCACCTCAGCGGTGATCACATTAGTACCCGCATCCGTCTTTATCTGACTGAAGTACGATGACGCCACGGGGTCCTGTTGCAGGATCCCCACAAGTGTTTCGAACGGATTTCCCGAGGTCTTGAACACCCTGAAATCGTTGTTCGAGTCTATGACCAAGATCTCGTGCGGGTTAACTGCACCCACAAAGTCGAACTGGTAGAGGTCAGTCACGGTCCAGTGACGATAGGTCCCTGAGATAGGTGTGGCGTAGGGTACTGCGCCCCACAACCATACTGGAATGTTGGTACGGTGTCCAACATACTCCATGTCCCATATGTTCTTTCCAACCTTGAAGAAGTCGTCCCGCGACGAGTCCCATAGTAGGTCGTACTTACCTGTTGTTGAATTGTACTCAAACGCATAGAGGACTCCGATCACGGTCGCTACTATCAACCGGTCCGGCTCATTCGGTGGTCCGTAGAGATTGAAGGTGGTTGGCAGTGGACCGATTGTGACAGTGAGCGCCGTTGTTATCTGAGTGTAGACCTGAGCCAGTCTTATGGAGTCGATTCTATACACGACTCCTCCGAACACAGTTATCTTGAGGTATCTGAACCAGTCCCACTTTCTGGCGCCAAGTGCGTCATCCACGTCCACGTACAGATGGGTACCGCTGACCCACATCCTCCGCGGGGCTATTCCCTCGAAGTCTGTCGGTGACTGTCCGATGGCAAGTCGGATCTTGTACAGACTGGGGGTGGTGAGGAACTTGATGTCAATGTCGTACTCAGGACCGGCATTTCCCGTGCCCTCCTCGTCATTTCCAAAGTCCACGATCGCAGTGGCGTTGGGCAACAGGTCGCCACGGAATATTGAGTAGACAGCATCACTTGCATTGGCCATTCCTGTATTGTAGGGGTAGCACTGTGCTGGCGGCTCGACCAATCCACCTCCCACGACCTTGTAGGTTATGGGCTCGGAGATCACAGTGCCATTTGACAGCATGAATTGTACGTTCGTCGCTTGGACCACTGAGTCAGCCCAGAAGTCAAGTCGCCACGGTGAAGCCTCATCCGTCTGCCAGGCATCCCATGGGCGAAATACCTTCTGATAGTTGTACGTGCCAGAAGTCTCGTTCCAGTTGAGCACGAAGACGCCCTGACCCTGCGCCACGAGAGCAATCTCCTCGCCTGGTGTCTGGTCGAGTTCACCCACTTCCATTGACATTATCTGACGCCACGTATAGTTCTGCGAGGTCCAGACAAGCTTGTAGTGGTTGTCATTGATGAGCGGGAATGGTTTACCGTTTATCATGACGTGAACGCCGTCATTCTCAAACACGTACACCCTCCCCTCTCGGGTGCCTGCGACTATCTCGGGTAGACCGTTGTAGTTCGTATCGCCGTACGCGATGGCCGTCAGACGTCCCGTGATGGTGCTACCCGAGTTCCACACCTCTCTGTAGGTGATCCAGTGCTCTGTCGAGAATGGATACCCAGAGTGCAGATCGTACTCGTAGCATCGTACCTTTCCGTCCCACGACGCGACTATTATGTCCGGACGATAGTCACGGTCTGCGTCGTATATCTTGACGTCAAATGCTCGGAAGGTGTAT
>JAWAQK010000075.1:0-6650 GCA_038893995.1 Candidatus Thorarchaeota archaeon
TCCCCCTGAGAAACTCCTCGCTCTTTAGTAGCCCCTCAGCCATTCTCACCGTCGCTGTGGCATCGCGAAATGTCCAGATTCTGCCGACCGTCCTACTACTGTAGACGAGAGGCGTCGACAGACGCTCGATTACCCTACCGTCAGTCAGCTCGAGTATGTCCTTGCTTACGACAGAATGCCCGTACAGATGCCTGATCCTGGACTTGAATGCGTCAGGGTCCTTGAGCTTGGTGAGGACATGATCGATCAGTTTCCAGTCATCTCTTGATTCCAATACCCTGTCAGGGATTCCCCACATAGCGGCAAATGACTGATTGTAGTATAGCACCTTCCCCTCATTGCTGGTGACAAGAACACCATCGAAGAGACATGACATCACTGCCTCGTCGAACGCATGTCTGTCCCTCAGTTCTTCCTCGGCGACTCTGAGACTGGTCACATCTCTGAGGTCGATAGCCACAACTGTCCTATTGTCTTGAGTTCTGAATACGATGGGTCTGATCTCTATGTGTCTCAGGTCCTCCCCCACCTGAACGGTCACCTCAAGAGGCGTGGTCTTCTTTCCAGAAGTTGCATCCTCTAGTACCAACCTGAACTTGCGTCGTGCCGTTGGTTCAGTCCTCAGTAGCTCAGTCAGATCCTTCCCCACATCAGACTCTCTGGAAAATCCCAGCATTGATTCAGCCACAGCATTGGCAAATATCACAGTCCCATCCTTGTTCACGAGCACTATCCCCTCGGGCCACTGTTCAATGACACGGAGTACCGACTGGTTCAGGCCAGCCAGCAGGCCCGAGAAGCCGCGAGACCTGACAACGATCAGGCCGTCTCGAGATACCACTGCTGTGGCAGCAATGGGGCTCGACGTGCCTCGCTCGTCACCTGGTCTGAGGCTCAGTTCGATCGTGCCTCCTGATCCCGTGCTGAGACACTTGCCGAGTTTTTCAGACTGCTTCCGGTCCATCAGCTCACTGAGTGGGGCCCCTCTCAATTCGTCCTGACTGCGGCCAAGTCTGTCCGCCATCTTTTGGTTGACCAAGAGCACCGTGAGCGAGCTATCTGCAATGAGGATTCCATCGTCGACTATCTCAGCCAGTTCTCTACATATTTCATACATAGGACTTCCCCCGGAGAGTCGACGTTGTCTATCTCTCATGTCACGTATGGGTGCATCACATGATAGGCTTTTCCTGTGGGTCCTCCCCCGTGGGACTCATCTCGACTATCATCGGGACTGTGACCTTGAAGGTGGCCCCCGGCAGCGGTCGATAGTCGTCTGATATCTCAATGGTCCCTCCAATTGCCCTGATGACCTCACGTGAGAGATACAGACCTAGCCCCCCTCCCCGAGTAGACACTCCCTTCTCGAAAAGACGTCCTCTGATGGACGGGTCTATTCCTGGGCCATCGTCCGAGACATATACGATTAGCTTCGTTCCCGACCTCCTTAGAGATATCTCAATTCGGCTGTCGGGTCCTGCGTGAGTGACAGTATTTCTAATGAGATTCTCGAAGACCATCGGCAGCAGCAAACTCTCTGGAATGCGTGCAGTATCTGCGTCTGGCTCGATTTCCAGCTCAACGCTGAGTCGTGGGTACACTGCCCTCGCCTTGGTGCAGATATCCCTCAACATCTGTGCGAGTGACCTGTGTCGCTCCGAGGGGGATCTGCTGAAGGCAGTGAGGAGTTGCATCATCCTCTCACATACGGCCTCTATCGACCCAAACACATCCAGGATCTCGGTACTCGGCTCCTTGATGGTTGCACGTGCCAATTCAATGTTGGTCATGACGATCCCAAGGTCGTTCCTAATGTCGTGTCTCAAGAGCGAGTTGTATATCTCAAGCTCCTTCTGTTGCCTCAGTCTGTCTTGTTCCACCCATCTGTGTTCCAGGAATCTGCCTATCTCGGAAGCTATCACCTGTAGCAGTCCCTCCTCGGTGCTTGAGAAGGGGCTGTTTCGCTCGTACTGATTGTTGACATCTGAGAACCGGACCTCGAGGAATCCAACAACGGATCCAAAGGCGGCTATATCAGCCTGGATATACCATCTTGTGGACTCGTCGTAATTGGCGGACTGCACGTCCAAGCCCCCGACCTTTACTCTTGCAGATGTCCGGTCTGGCATTGACCAGCCCTCTGGCACGATGTGGACCACAGAGAATAGGATCTCCTCGAGATCCCTATCGCTTTGGGAGAGCAGGAGGGCTAGGTTACGAAGGTATACTATCTGATGCGCAGCTGCTTCCAGCTCCAGCTGGTCCTTCTTCCATTCAGTCACATCGATTGCGACCAGCAGCCATCCTTGACGCCGGCCCTCCGAACTGATATGGGGGACTGATGTGAGCCGCACATACCTCGGTCCGTGCTGGCACGATACCTCGATGAAGCATGAATGCCCCCTATCAGGCGCTAGGACTGCGTTACCCTCTGTCTGAGGCGCCTCAAGTATCCGACGACACTGCGACCTGATGACATGTTCATACTTCTCGCAGAGCAGAGACTCGAACGCATCGTTGATCGGAATTATTTCCAGTTCTGTCGTGACAAGAGCCACTCCAACCGGCAACGAAGAGATCAGCTGTGTAAACGTTTCTCTGCTTGGGAACTCATATTGGGCCTTCTTCTGGGCCATGGTGCAGGACGTCCTGATATGATATGAGCGAGGGTCTGCCGCCTGTGATACGTCTATATAGTTTTCACTATGCCCCCAATAGATTAGCAATTCTTGTCGGATCGCGGAATCCACATGACAATGGATGTGCGGATTTTGCCACAGACGTTAGAGCTACTCAGTGACATCGTACCCCCTAGTTGTCTGACAAGGAATCGTACGCGATCAAGCGGACCGCCGCCATCTGTCATGCTTCGCCCCTGTGACACTCTGTCTTGGCTCCGGGATGGAATCGTATCGAGGTCAATTGACACCCTATATCCCATCCCATGCTCACTCAGCTCAAGCTTCATCTTGCTCGGAACTGTTGTCGTGTCCCTGCCCATCAGCCCGACTAGGTTGATGAATAGGTTTCTTGGCGGGCCCCTGCTCAGTACACGGTACTCCCCCTCTCCAAGACTCGCCTCTACCACAAGATCTGGTCTGGCAGAACTTATGATCTTCAGAGCCTCCTGAATCTCCTCATTCAGATGCCAGTATTTCTTGACTCCCGGACCTAGGCTCAGGGCGACTACGTCTCGTATCAGGCTCTCGGCTGCAGCCACAGAGTCGAACACGATGCTGCCGAACCTCGCCTTGTCCGTTTCATCGTCTGTTGAAGTCAGTATCTCCGCTGCAAGCTGTATTGCCTGCAGATAGTTCCTGATGTCATGCTGCATGAGGTCAAGGGCAAGGTTGAGGCTCTCTTCGAAATTGGTCCTCTCGATGTTGGCTATCTCCTTCAGCACGACTGCACGAGTTCTTACAAGGAACTCTCCCAGATCGTCGCTCTTCGGCACAAATGAGTATACCCCCTTGTCCAGTGCTCCGACCGCACCCCTTAGTGGCTTGTCACTCGTGAGAATTATCACGGGCAGTCCTGGACACAGGTTCTCTACGCCACTGAGCGTATTTGTCGTCCCGGTCACCAAGAGGTCATCATCAATGATGAGCACGTCCACTTTTTCATTGAGGATTCTCGACATCATCTGTAATTCATTAGCGGCGCACTTGATGGTGCATGGAATGTCAGACAGAAAGCGTCTTAGCGACTGACATAGATGAGTATTCGAGGTAGTCACTACTAGGGTCCGTTGCTCCGTCACCGTCTTCGCCCCATTATCGGACCGCCCCTCAGGTCCGTGTCCCTTGAAAGATAAGGGACGCAGGGACAGTTATCAGTTTCTATGACAGACATTTCTTACGATGCAGACAGGCGCATCTTGACAGGTCTGACGAGAGTGCTCGGGATCTGATCTACCCTAGCTGTCAGGAAAAGGTCATGGTAGTCCGCAGTGATGACGTCTGAGACAGGTTCATCTTCTAATGCATTGCTGGTTTCTATCTATCATCTACGAACATAGGCCACCATTTGAGAGAGAAGTCATTTCTGTCATGAGAGGTATGGACTCAATGCTCGATGTCTTTCTGGTGGGCCCCATAGTCGGGATCATGAGTGCAGCCGATGTTCTGTTGCATCTGTACCTGGATGTCAAGAAGCTGAACGATCGGCCATCGTACATGAGAGAACCTCTGGTGAGGGTGGGACGTCTCACGCTGTTTACGGTCGGTTTTCCGACACTCCTGTGCTTCGCGATCGTGTTCTTGATCTCAGTTGCAGGGCCCTTGTCACTCACGGATACGGTCATCGCTACAATGCTTCCCATTGCTGATCCCCCAGTCTATGTCTGGCTTCCAGGCCTCGGGCTGCTGTCGGCAGGCATCATCCTACATGCTTGGTCAAGATGGGCCCGAAAGAATAACGCGAGTTCTTGGGAGATGCGTGAGGACCAGCAGCTCGTGAAGGACGGTCCGTACTCCCGAGTGAGGCACCCCTCCTACACATCCTACATGCTCTCGTTCGTGGGTCTGCTATTGATGATCCCGTCAGTAGCCACGATCATGCTTCTCGTAGGGCTTCCGGGATACTATTTTGTATCGCTTGTTGAGGAGCAACACCTCATCCATCATTTTGGCGATGATTACGAGAATTATGTCCTAGAAACTGGACGATTCCTCCCCGTCTTTCGACGACGACGACGCATGCGGTCCTAGGTGACATCCCCACCCTGGGCGTTCGTAGACTTGGCGCCGACGACATGTTCCTCACCAAAAGTGTAAAAGGAACATCAAGTCTGTCAGCAGCTCGGACACCCATGAGCGGCCCTCATCACAGAGGCTTCATGGGGTTCCACGATCGGGGGTATTCATGACTGAGAAGTGGTGGACCTTCGGACACGACAGTCGGCAATTCGGAAGTTGGAAATGAGAAACACCTTTTCATATACGATACTAACAGTGGACTGGCTCCGTATTCCCATGACTTTGTGAGCCCTGACATTGACCCGCAGATACTGGCCAGCTTCGTGGCCGCAATGAGCTCATTCATGGGACAGATGCTGGGGCTACCTCTCTCCGAGTGGCAAGTGAGCTACGGATCTGACTCGACCCTGGTCGTGGAACGTGGAGAGTGGGTGTTCGGAGTCCTTGTCGTTTCTAGAGCGACCGATGAGCTCCGCAGTAAACTGCGTCAGATCGTGCGAGAGTTCGAGACCACATTTGCCACACTCAAGGGCGTCGATGGGCTATCTTCGGACATCTTCTCAGAGTTTGACCACTATGTCCGGAGAGTCTTTCTTGATGACAGGCTCTCTGAGAGGTCGGTCATTGTTGAGAAGCAGAGCACTGATGTGAACCGACTGGGCTATGACTCCCCCATGAAGAAGTTCCTTGCCCTCAAGTTGTTGATTGCCGGACAGCCAGGAATGACACTGAAAGAGCTGGCTACGTTCAACCGCGTGGAAACATCGTTCGTACTTGACGTATTCTCACGAGCTGTGTGGACCGGTCAAGTCCGACTGGCGTTCGTACCAGATGTCGACGACTTGCTCTTCCCGACGGAGAGCACATTGGAGTATCTGTTCTCAAGTTCAAACCCACTCGGTCTCAGCAGCTCGACGTTGACTGCGCTGGGCCTAATGGATGGTCGTCTTACGTTGACAGAAGTCATCCAAGAGGTCGGCTCCTCGTACGCGGACGAGGTATTCCTACAGTTGGGTAATCTTCTAAGAGACGGATACCTCCAGAAGGCATCCGCAGAACGAATCCTCGTCTTCTCAATGGAGTGCGTACTCTCGAGCATACTGAGGAGCTTTCAGTCTAAACATGAACGTACCCGGTCGCTCAAGCTGTTCAAGTCGGCGAGGCTTGCAGCCAGCACTACACACCCGTGGGCCAGTCGAGTTGAACTTGATTCGGACCAGATGGTCCGATGCAGACTCTCACCCAGTGCAAGTCCCTCTGTCCTTGACGCGGTATATAGCTCATTGGAGGCGATTCTTGAGCATCTGAAGAATAGACTGAAGAGATATTACTCCGCCGGGGCTCTGGAGCAACTTGTCGAGATAGCAGTACAGAGTTGCAGCAAGAACTGGCTCAGGTATATTCGCAGTTCGACTCTCTAAGACCCCTACAACGCATTCTTGATGGCTGCGAACAGGTCTGCGCTCCTTATTGGCTTCGTGAGGAATCCCAGCGCTCCCGCCTCAATTGCCTCATCCTTGACGGTCTCGTCTGCACTCACAAAGAGTATCCTGACGGACGGTGACAGCTTGCGGAGTTCCCTTGTTGCCGTAGCACCATTCATCACAGGCATCCGATGATCCATCAGGATAATGTCTGGCTTGGGATTCAGTTGTATGTATCTCTCGATGGCCTCAGCACCATCGTAGGCATGCCCAACAACCGTGTGTCCCGCAATCGTCAGGATCTTCTCCAAGACCTTGTGGAGAAAGCTGTCGTCATCGACAATGAGAATGGTCGCCACTAGTATCACACCTCCTCTTCTCGGAGCTTTGCTCCCGTGTCGTAGCGCATCAGGATCACAAAGTTTGCTCCAGCAGTATGCTGGTTTGGTATCCTGTCCTCAACTCTTATGAAGGCGCCATAGTTGTTCAGAATCCGTCTGACCAAAGTCAGGCCAAGTCCTAGTCCCAG
>JAWAQK010000076.1:0-6591 GCA_038893995.1 Candidatus Thorarchaeota archaeon
TTTTTCTTGCAGGTGCGCCATCAGTCTGCTCCAAAGACAAGCCGATTGATCTCTTCTGGTTCAGCCGCGTATTTGGGCACTAAGTCTAGCTGGCATCAAGATTCAGACAAGTCATGGTGTAAATCCTATTTGGATGATACACTGTAATGATATTATGTTTCGATGAGAGGTGTGACTCACGACATGGTGGTGAGGATTCGGTGGGACCTGACTGGTGAGCTGCCCCGGCTGAGGGAGAACAGGGCCGTTGTCGTAGTACCTGCCCTCGAGGAGCATCTAGATGTCATGGGAGAGATCCTGATGCGCACATGGGGCGGTTTCATACGCAGTCCGGAGGTCACAAGAAGACGAGTTGGTCCGTCGCTCTCCGCAGGGATTGAACAGCCCTTCATTGCATATCTGGGTGATAGACCGGTCGGGTGCGTGAGTCCCAGACTGGATCTAGACTCCAGAATTGGGGTGCTAGACGGAGGTGTTCACGTCCTTCCAGAGTACCGCAGACAGAGTATTGGGTCTACACTCCTGAAGACCGCCCTCAAGTGGTTGAAGGACCGTGGCATGGTGGCCGCCGAGGTGACACCATTCAACCCTGAGGGTGATGAGGCAGTCAAGCGTGCCATTGCCTTCTATCTGGCAAGTGGAGGACGCTGCCAGACCTATCCTGACTAGTACGGTCGGTCTGATCATGAGCTGTGTTATTGTTCACGATGCTCAGACCAGTCTGTCACGACTGTGCTGGTCTAACTATCGACCCTGATCCCGCTGGGGTTTGCTCTCTCAAACGCCTCTTGGTAGACCCTACTTGCGAATTTCGGATATATCGTGCCCGCCGAAAACGTGTAGCTGGAGTAGAACAGCGATGGATGCATCTTCGTCAGTAGAGTGAATACCAACAGGAACATACCTATGCAGAAGATCAGGAGACCCAGGACGGCCAGGGTGATGTCTTCAAAGCCGATAGCGGCAAGCGGTCCCCCTACGACGAGAGACAGGAGTGCAACCCCTAGTCGAGCGTTCCTCCTTGCGATTGCCTTAGAATGGCAGACGGGACAGAGTGCGGCCCTTACATCGAGCCAGAAGTCGATGTTCTGTCCCTTGTAGAATGCGCTCCTAGTAAACCTGAATGAGTCGGGAATCAAGACAGACCGGTCAGTGTTGCCACATCCCATACATATGGCTGGCCACTCTATCATGACTGACGTTTTGTTTCCACTGCCATAAGACCCTTTTCATGCAGTGGACTCCAGCTATTCGACAATTGCAGGGTCTGCAGGTCCGCACACCCTCCCGATGTATGTGTCTTACTCACTCTTCCCGGGCACGAGCTGGGGTGATCGTCCATTATGCAGCAACAATCTCACTCCAGGAATGAGTTCATACATCAACGGGGTCAATTCGTCTTAGACCTTCTACTCTGTCATAGATCTGGTCTGTTGAAACAATGGTATGGTCCGGATTGTCTTCGCTGAGTGCAACCGCCGCGTATATTGCGTCGAATATCGATGTCAGTTGGTAGGTTTCCAGCAGAAAGAGGGCAGCAACAAAATGGTCAATCCGTGATGGGATGACTGAGATGTTTGGATACGTTATGATATGGCTCACCACATCCCGGACAGACGCTGTGCCCGTCGTCTTCCTGAGCACGTAGAACAGCTCGATTGAGAAGATGCTGGGAACCATGACAACTCCCAATTCACCCCGCTCGATCTTGGAGAAGAGACGCACTGCCCGTTCCTTGAACTGGTCATTTCTCTTGTAGAAGGCCAAGATCATATCGTTCTCAATCAACACCGCCGTTCTTTCGCCTCCATCTGTCGGCCGTGTCCCTAGTAATCTCAGCGTCTGTTTGACCAAGCAGCTCTGAGATGGGGCTCTCAATGTCCAGCTCTGGCTTCTCTCGAGGTACTGGGAGGAGTATATGGTATGTTCCAAGTGTGACGAGGAGAAACGTGTTCCCCTTGACCTGTGCTCTCTTCGGTATTCTGATACGACGCTGCCTGTCCATCTTGACTCGTGTTATCAAGCAGACACCCAAGATCGTAATCCTCCCGAGATGATATAAGCATGTGGACAAGACTAGGAAAAAGTGGATGAATCTGCCAATTCCTGTCCATCATGCAGGTCGGTAGTCCAGGAGCGAGATCCTACTGTGGTTGCAATTACGGTGAAGATGATTGGAGTGATCTCCCGTAGTTCAGATCGATCGGCCATACCCTTAGAAAAACGGACGCGTATACGAGCGCGCTCAGCGAGGGCCTATTAGTGGTGTTTCTGGAGGACATTCTCCGTGTCAGAGTGATCTGAGCCATTCGAACTATCCCTTTAGAGTCGACCAATGTCATGACCGCGCATGACGTAACAGTACAGCCTTTCGCGAGTCGCCTAACATGAGGTTTAACCGATCTAGTCCTTCTCCACTTCAAAATCGACGCCCATCTGTTCTAACGCCTCGAGCACCTTGTTCTGGTAGTCGTCTTCAGATATGGAGCCTTTCTCAAACAAGAGGTCTACTTGGGTCGTTTCAAACCTACTCTGGAGATAGCGGACCATTCCCAGTAGATCTGACAACTTTCCTGAAGGCAGCGCGAATCGCAGACGAATCCTTTCGAAGGCCCTCCCCTGCCCTCGCTGTACATTTTCCTCAGCAAACACACTGCCGTGAGTCTCTCTTCTGTCTGACGCAGGCAACTGCTCAAGATCCCTGTTCGCGACTGTATGTTCCCGTTGATGTCTGCAGAGTTCTTCCCTCATGATTATCTCGCTTTCAGACAGCGATACTGTCGCCCTTGTCCCGAAGTAGAGGCAGACAGGATTACCATTCTCTATGGTGCCCAGCCCAAAGATTCCTCTGCTCACTCCCTCCTCGACAGCCTGTTCAATCACACTCTTGCTGATTGGTCTGGCCTCTCCGGGGGTCCTGAGACATGACTCGTATACCTGTCGGGTATTCACAAACTCATTTGATTCGAGGTACTTCTTCAGGAGGACCAGAGGGGACATGCTCACCAACACGTGATCCTCCTCGACTAACCTCTCGTAGGCTCTCTGTGCGATCCCTGTACGCTCTCCTGGTACTGGAATTCCGAGATCAATCTCCTTTGTGCCTCTCCCCACCGGAATTGACAGGCATCTGTATAGTCTGAGCAGTGCATCTGTCTGATCTCTCTGTGTTCTGTCGAGCTCTTCTCTCACCGAGTTCCTCTGTTCATCCGATAAGCTCTGGGTGCTGTCCTCCAGGAGCCTACGACATGCCATCATGTGCTTCAGGTTGTCCATCAACGCAGGACGCTCATCCTCTGAAGGGTATAGAAAGAAGATCGTGTTACGGTAGACCCGAGGCGTCTGACCCCTGCTCTTCAGAATGGAGTCCATCACCATCTCATCTCTCTTACTCAGCACAACGAGCTTGAGGTCCGCAGTGTCAGGGATACTGGCGGGGTCTTCTTCCCAGAGGAAGGTTCGCAGTTGGTTCCCACCGATGCTCCTCTTCAGAAGATCAATCTCGACATTCCGCAACTCTTGGTCAGTGATGTTCTCCTTGTAGGTGAGGATGATCCGATTGATACTTGGCTGATTGCTGAAGAAGTACGTATCTCCCGAGTGCTGCAGATAGAATAGACCCTTCTTGAGCTTCTTCAGGGTCTCTGAAACCACTGCTGACGGATGGTCCATGAACGAAACACATCTCTTGATGTCCTGAGAGACAATTCCCAGTTCTCTCCCGCTGGAGAACGAGTGAAGGAGTATGGTCGTGGCAGTTCGCACCGCCAGACCCAGACCTACATATGAAGACCCCATCTCCCTGTCAACTCTCCGGGCGTTGGAGTCATTGCCAGTGATGTCCGCCTCAATGATACCATCGTACTGGGGACCAATGTGCTTGAGAAGTTCTTGACGGATGTCCTGTCTGCTCAGGTCTGTATCCGCCGGTCCTATGTAGGGCCGGTCAGATGTCCACAAAGCATTCATGATGAGAGACAGTACTCTCAGGATGCCTCTCGCACGCTGAAACGTTGGGAGGCTACCCCACCTGCGATAGAGCAGGTCGACCAGTTCCGGCATGAATGGGTACGACTTCAGGAACCGATTCCGGTACTCTGACGCTTGGACCCCGGTCGGGAGGATTCCCTCGTGTTCTGCATACTTGGTGAATTCTGTCACAATTGTTCTGGCGGCATCCTCATCCACCTGACTGAACAGTCTACGTCGTATCAGACTGAGGATCTCGTCATCACAGACCGGTGTGTAGATCTTCTCGACTCTGCCGGAGATCTTCTGGAGTCGCCGGAATAGGAGGTCCGCCTGCCTGTCGTAGTGCTCAGTAGTACTGGGTGGAACTGTGATGACTACACACAGCCCACTGGTGGCGACTGCAAGTTCTGTGAGTTCTTGCATGAATGCCAGTGTCTGAGCTGCAAGGTCAGAACCACCAACTGGCACGCCTGCCGCCTTGGTCATATACTCGAGTAGTTCGTCAATCAGGATCAGGACTGGCTCATTCCCCCCAATAACAGCCCTGAGGGTATCCTTCCCCGGTGCGGTAAGGCCTGACATCCTGATCATACGGCCTGTGAGATGTCTCTCAATCGTTCCCCAGAGTGTCTGTTGTGAATCAAGGGCAGTCCCGACGATCACGACTGTCTTGATGTTCCACTCTCTTGCCTTGTGGTACAGGGTGATCATGGCATGGGTCTTACCCCCTCCAAACGGTGTCTGAATCTGGATGATGGCGTCGCCTCCCCTGCCCATCAGTCGATCGTGTACCGAATTGATTATGCTCCTCAGTCCCTCTGTGATGTGAGTCCTACTGAAGAAGAGTACAGGATCCCGGTAGATATCAGGACCCCTGTCCTGACTCACCAGCCAGAGATCCGCCACAAAGTGGTCCATGTTCATTTGACCCGGCCCGATCTCACTGTGCGGTATTGCAACCCTGTGGAATGGTTTCAGTTGTGAGTCGCTCAAGCACAATCATCTCCGGAACGACGGGTCCTCTCCCAGCCTCTCGGTTGAGCAATGGGCCGACTCAGTGTAACTACTACGTCCTGACAGAAGGCCATCTAGGAGCTTCTTCTCCCTCTCGTGTGATGGTAGTGTCTCAGATATTGCCTGTGCAATCCTCCAGAAGATTTCGCTATGTGCTCTGCCAGACCTGGCAAGGAAACTCATTAGACTGTCCTCCCTACCATCCTCCCATAGCTGAAGTGCGGCGTGGAGTTGATCCACAAGCTCAGGGCTCTCCATGAGTAGAGTCGTCCTGCGCTCATGGGGTCCAAGTATCCTGATGAATTCATTCTCCTTCCTGATGAAACTGTCCGTCCAGTGCTCCGTGATGTCAATCCCACAGCTCTGTGCAAGTTTGCGAGCCTGGTCAAACTCTACAGATGATGTCTTGTAGTACCAGCGAAACAGTAGGTAGAACCTTGTCAGGGGCGTGACCTGTTCAGAAAGCCCATCCTGCAGAACTCTCCGGACTGCATAGTCGGTTGCAATCATGCGAGCATCCTCAATAAGTCTGTCTACCCGAATGATCGATCCGTCGTAGTCAATGATCTCTCTGTACCTGCCAAACACCTCGATTGCCGACCCCATTGCTGCAATGAAGAAGTCGGCTCCTCCCGTGCCCTCTGCCCAGAGATAGTCCAGTCTCTCCTTAAGATGCTCTTCCAGGTCGTCTCTGATCTCTCTGTAGAAGCCCGTTGGTTCTTGCCTCATCTTTCTTGCTACCACGTAGATTGACGAGGCGAGAGCAGCAGACCGTTGAGACCTGAGCCGGCCTCTCTTCTCAGTGTTTATTGGCCAGGCCGCTGTCACGACCAGTCCGGAGTGTATCAGGGACTTGACCAATGCCTCCCATCCCGCCGCTGACTTGTGAGCATACACAATCACAGCAACCCCACCGGGTCTCAGGACACGATTGATCTCCTGAAATGACGTAGAGAGTTTCTCTTCGAACTGTCTCTCACCTTCCCGTCTACCTCCCGACTCGTGCGAGTAGACGACAATCTCATTCTTCTTTGGTGTCAACGGGGTGATGAACAGGTCTGGGTGGATGTGTCCGATGCACCTCTTCAGCCAGACGTAGAAGAAATCGGAGAGATACGAATAGGGTACGTTGTCGTAGTATGGTGGGTCCGTGATCACAGCATCGAAGAACTCGTCTGGATGTGGGAGCTGGGTTGCCGAACATCGCTGGACCCTTGCCGACCCACTGGTGACTCCTCCCACTGACTCGATGCTCTTCAACACCAGGTTTCTTATGCTTGGCCAGCCCACAGTTTCAAAGGGATTGATCTCCACATAGTCCCACACCATTGGCAGCGCCTGCCTACTGAAGGTCGGTATGACGGACTCGGACACCACATTGTATCGCACAAACTTGGTGCTCTTCTCTGCCAGTCGGTCCAGCATCAGTGCCAGATAACTGATTAGCTGTCCAGCACATTCTTGGTCGTATCCCTCCTCCAGCATGTCCTCATACGCCCTACGGATGTGCTTGACAAACGTGAGTAACACGAGGGCCTGTCGTGGAGAGAACATGTCACCCCATCTCAGGACGCCATACCTCTGAATACGAAAGCCGAGTGTTTC
>JAWAQK010000077.1:0-6192 GCA_038893995.1 Candidatus Thorarchaeota archaeon
AAGATGGATGAAGAGAGGCGGGAATAGCCCACGTACGAACTCAAACACAGGGACCCAGAAGAATAGAGTCCACACGAGAGCCAGTCCGAACACTATGCTGCCTACGAGTATCCCCTTGTCCCTGAAGGCGAGATGAGGCTTCCTTCCGACAGGACTTTCTGACTGGAGAAGATATACGTATCTGAGAACTATTCCTGCCACAATCGGCACGGTCATCATGACGGGTTGAGTGTTCATGGTATCTCTGAAATTCTCATAGGTATAGAGCGCATAGAACAGCACAACCCATGCTGCAGACAGGGAGATACATTGGTCGAGGATCTTCTCGTCGTACTGGGCATATACGTGCTTGTGATGGACTGCGTCATCACCGAGGTACAGGAGCTCGTTCTTCCTCTTTCCAAATCCTAGCACTAGGGCTACGAAGAACACTCCCACTACGAGCCACGACGTGAATGGCACCCCGAGTAATATGGCTCCCGCAATGGCCCTGATTATGAAGCCGACAGCGATTGTTATGACGTCGACCACCGCATACCTTCTCAGAAGGAAGTTGTACGCCTGGCTGTTGACGATGTACAGGATTATCAGTATGAAGAATATTGGGTTCATCGCATATGCAGTGGTGAGACTCCCTGCGAGTAGGACAATTGACAGAAGCAGAGCAGATGTGACGCTCACGTCCCCGGAGGGGATAGGTCTCCCTCGCTTCTCCGGATGGGCTGCGTCTTCAGCCCTGTCCTTTATGTCGTTGACTATGTAGTTTGACGATGACACCGCACAGAATACGATGAACCCCAATGTCAGGGGAATGTAGTTTGTCCAGACAAATACTGCAGGCATGGTTGGCCATGGCCATTCCTTGGGCACCTCCACAAAGACAATGGCCAGATAGACTAGGAAATTCTTGTACCATTGATGGATTCGAAGTAGCCTGATGTGGCCTCTTAACGACACTGAAGACACCTCCTTCATTCATATGACTTCCAGAGTCTGCCGTACTCAGTCTCCTCTAGAAACCACTGTACCCACTTTCGACCCTTGAGAGGCAACCACAGTCCATCATGGTACAGGGCTGACAGCTGTGTTGGCAACCACATCAGAGGCGATCGAAAGATCAGCCTCTCCATACCGGGGAACCCGAGGAATCCCCTGTTCCATGCAATGACTGGGCTCTTGGCCGGCCTCATGTGGAAGTTCGGGAGTTCGTCCCATGACTCGAAATCGCCTACGATATCGATGTTCTCTGGGTCACACTCCCCAAGGCCGAGACTCTTCGCTATCTGGAGCTTGTGCACCAGTCTCCTGTCGATTCCCATGATACGTGTCTGCACGGCGTCCGCAGCGACCATGTCAGAGGACGCCAGTAGAATGTTCCCAATCATTGGTATCATGGTCCTGGGTCCCGCTCCGTTTCCCATCACAGTGCCATCAGTCAGGACGAACTCAGAGTGAGAGATGGTCTTCTGGAGGAGCAGCAGGTCCACGAGCACTTCATGTATCTTCAGGTGTGCCAGGTGCCTCTTCTTCGTGAGATAGAGGCCGAACGAGTCCTTGAGTGCACCTGTCATCTGGGTGTGTCCGTGCGTCTTTATTGTCGGCAGGTGAATGATGTTGGTGCCAAAGATCTCCTTGGGCGCTACGACCTCTCCAAAGATCTTCTCTAACGCAAGGGTTTCTCTGGGGAGTTTCACATCTACGTAAGTGGCCTTGGTCAGCGGAAGGAACTTGATTCCGTGTCTTCTCATCACGCCGTACCATTTGTTGTTGCGTGTGCCGGTGTAGATGTTTGTGACGACAGTCTCGTTCTCTACAGCCTGTATCCTATGTGGATCGAATCCGTCGGCGATCAGCTTCTTGAGGACCCCATCGAGAATATAGGGGTTAGTTGAACAGGCAGGATAGAACTTGCTCCAAGACAGGTTGAGCTTTATGGTCGTTGCGACATTCTTGGAGACATGTCTGTCATAGTCTGCCAGGTCCATCACTCTGGCAACGTCCTCGATCACAGTCTTGGCTGTCGTCCTTACCACTGCTACCTTGGCCATGAGTCCGTCTCCTGTCAGTCGTTCGGGAACCAGCTTCGCAAGGCTCTTATGAAACTACCTCTAAGGCCGTGACTTCATACGCCCATTTCCAAGAACTCAGGGGGTTGGCCTGACCTTAACCTGCAGACCTTCGGCTGAATGACTCCGCCGTAGGTGCAACTGAATACGCTCACGAGTCTCCCATCGAAGAACATTGCATATCCTTCGGGGAATGCCTCGTGAGCCCTGACCATGCGTTTCACGCCGGTATCCCTGCAGAATTCGTCGAACGCCAGTCTTCCGAAGCGTCTTATCCCTGGTCCGCGCGGGTTGTCAATGAACCGTAAGTCCGCCTCGACTGGGTCGTTCCAGAGCAGTTGCTTCAAGACTGGGTCACTCGGCTCGTCAGTCTTACGATCGAGTTCTCGAAGCTGGTCGAGCGAGTGTACCCCGTCTGGCACTCCGCCATGGCATAACATTGTCATGTCTTCAGCGACTGCCGCAATGGGCAGGTGTCTGAATGTCTTGACGTACGACTCGAACACACTCGCGGGGTGTTTCTCAAGGACCGCGTCATAGAACCCGTAGTACATGGCAACGCTTCGACTCTCATGGTTCCCACGTAGTAGCACCACCCGGTCTGGAGCCATTAGCGCCATCGACAGGACAAGATTCACGGTCTCCAGCTGTCTTGGGCCCCTGTCTCCGTAGTCTCCCAGGAAGACTATTCCTACTCTGCCTTTCTCGAAGAATGTCCTCTTGACCTCTAGCGCAATTTCTAGCTCTCCATGAAGATCCCCTACAACGATGTATTCCTCTCTCTTGAGATCTACTATGTTCGGAACGTCATCGAGTTGGTCTGACATCACGTCTAGTAGTTCGAGGGTGTCCTCACCTGATACACACGTTGGGTCCTGTATCACTCTTCTTGCTGCTTGCAAGGTCCATCCGTCCTAACTATCGCTCCATCCGAGCACGCGAAAGACATGGTCCACTGCATCTTCGGGACCTGATGCGGCATATACGATATCTGGTCGTCTGTCATCTATTCTCTTACCGGCAAGCTGTCCAGCCCAACCCCCTGAGCTGGCGATCGCCACTACTGGTCTATCGGAGAACCACGCAATGGCCATCTCACTGAGTGTCCCCGCCATACCATCGACGGCGATGACTGCATGGCCCGTTCGGGCAACGAGAAAATTACGGCTATACCCAAGTCCTGTCGGAATCACGATATCGACATACTCATTCGCATCTTCATGTCTGTCAGTGGGAATTATGCCTACGGTAATCCCCCCAGCTCTCTTGGCACCTCGACAGACTGCCTCCATGACTCCCCCAAGTCCACCGCAGACCACAGCCGCACCTCTCCTGGCTATGATCTCTCCCAGCGATTCTGCGATATCAAGGTCCTGCTTGCTTGCTGCCGAGCTTCCGATCACAGATATCATTCGCATTGGCACGAGCAGATCCTCCCTGTGAGTATCATGCCAGTGCAAGCTGTACACTATTTAGTATATCGACCACGGAACAACAATCAAGCGCCTGACGCGGTCCAGTCAGTGTTGATTTCTAGTTGCAAGCAGTTTCACAACTCCGTACTGCCGTGCAGGGGCCGACAGCATTCAGCAGTCCGTCAAGGTTATTCGGAGAGCAGTCAGTCTGGCAGCAACATGAGAGTATTCAGAGTTTCTGAGACAGAGGGGATCGAGAAGGCAGGATACGTGGCAAGATACCTTGCAGAACTCAATTTTGGACCTCCCCTAGAGTCCGCAGGACTGATCGTCGTCAGTCTCTGCAAGAGCACGTTGACCTCCCCTCATCGACACCTGTACCTGGACGAGCTCTTCATAGCGCTGACCAGCGCCATCGTCCACGTCGAGGGGAAGACAGTCAGTCTCGAACAGGGCGATGCTGTGCTGGTCGAACGTGGCGAGGCCCACTCGATGGAGGCCAGGGACAGTCCTGCTGTGCTATTTGCAGTCAAGCTCCCAAACATCCCGACTGACAAGGTCGATGTCTAGAACATCTCGTTGCTCTCATCATCGTCGTCATTGAACGGGATCTCGTCCCACGAGTCGTCGTACCCGCGGCGGGAGAGGCCCGGCATGACTGACTCAAGCAGCTCACTTTCAAGACTCCAACGTCGATATCGCTTGATCCGCCCAATTAGGCCCGACAGAGTCACGACCATGAATGAAGTGAGTCCTGAGACATAGAGCTCGGTCCTGCTATCAAATGCAGTGGACGACAGAGCGATGAAGGCGACGGCGATCATTCCCAGTACCAGCACGTTGAAACAGCAGTCACATCGGACTCCCATCTCTCTTGGTCCAATGCTGAACTGGTCGGGATCCGCGTTCGGTGCAAGGTTGAGATAGTAATTGAGCACACTCAGGAGTAGAGTCCCGATGGCCAGTGAGATTGCCACGAATGGATCCAATACCATCCCTCATTACAGGTCTAGGGGGAAATGGGCTTAGCCAATCTGAGATAGCTGAATCCCCCGCCTCCCTCGTAGCTTATCTCTGAGAACTCAGAGGGGAGTATGATGAGCATGACCATGGTCTGGGCTATGACCTCCGGCGTGGCATTCCTTATCTCGAACGTACCGTTTGTCAATGCGACCCTGTTTCCCGCCTTGAGAGACTTCAGCTCGGGATTGTGCGTTGTGACTACTCCGACACGGACTCTCAATCTGTCATTCCTGACTACTAGCAGCTCTGTTCCATCCACCACTCTCGTCGACAGGACATCCATCCATCCCCTGAGTTGCTCGGGGATGCGCTCTAGCGGCACTGGTCCGCCCGTGCTCATGTCCTCGGGGAGTACAGGCTTACCCTGCAGCTCGTTCAGTATCGGGGTTATCTCAGAGGTGCTCCACCCGTTCTTCACGAAGTACTTCAGTGCATTCTCCGCGAACTTCTCAAGCATGGTATTGAAACGATCTCCGGTTGCGGCTGAGATCTTGTAAAGCGTCAGGAAGGACTGGACTGCGCACTCCTCCTTGCCATATGCGACACCTATCCTGTATGCGTTTGACGCCAACTGCCAGGCGTTCTCGTACGAGTCGAAGAGAAGATTGTAGCGTGCAATATCATTCAACATCGATGCAGTAACACTTGGATGCTGAAGCTTAGTCTTTGTGAGGCTGAACCCTCCCATGAACTTTCTGAGTATCTGCATCGTTACATAGAGTCCCTCGGATGTCTCCATCATCTGTTCAAGGCCTGTTCTTGAGATCATGCTGTCGTAGAGGGAGTAGAAGTAATCGATGGTCTCGTAGTCTTCCTTTACCAGCGCGAGAAGTATTCTCACGAAGAAGACAGAGGCCTTCAGTTCGTCGTTCTTTATTCCTGCGAACATCAGTAGTCTGAATGCCTCTTCGCCTATCGATATGGCCTTCTCCACTCCGTCACGTGTACCTCGATAGAGATGACAGATCATGTTCAGATAGTAGAGGAATAGCACTAGGTCTGCTGCATGATCTACGAGGGCCTGATGGGTCTCCTTGTCCTCGGTCAGGGTAGAGACTATGAGGAGTCTCTCTATCTCGTTCTGTACCGCCTCTATCTCGAGAGCAAGTGACCCGTACTTTCCGTTCATGAAGTCCTCAAACATCGCTGGAGTTCCCGCCTTGATGTCCTCGATGAAGTCAAGGACGAACAGGGGTTGTCCGCGCGCGAGTTTCTTGTCCAGCATGTCAGCGGGTTTCTTCACCGAACGCAGGACCCTCATCGCATGGTCTTCAATGATCCTTATCCTGGTCACGGGATCGTAGGCCTCACGTCTCTCGATGCTGTACCTGACCTCCTCTGCGTATATTCTCTCTCGGATGGTTGTGAGTTTCTTCTTGATGTCCTCGTCACCCACCGACTCCATCAGCTCCAACACAAACGCTGACCCGACGATCCCGTCGATGTCTATCTTGAGATCCTGGATCGTGTTGAGAAGCTTCAGGTCGCTGGTCACTATCCTCGACCCCCTCACCCGGCTGGCGGCCAAGAGCATCGACATATCGTTGGCCTGGGGTAGTGATGACTCAGGACGGCCCATACTCTCCATGAATGCCTTGATGTCCTTTGGAAGAGTTTCGTCGATCTGAATCATCTGTTCGACTTCACGACGCATGTACCACCGGAGTTCCAGGAATACCTGCCGAGTT
>JAWAQK010000078.1:0-6064 GCA_038893995.1 Candidatus Thorarchaeota archaeon
ATAGGTCGCGGGTAGTCACAGACTGGGAATGGGAACGGTACGCCGAAATGTGAGAACGCTTTTCCGACAACACGATGCAAGGGAGGAATCGGGAACGGGCAACGAGAAAAGGGCCATCTTCATCTCGCCCGCAAGGAAGGCAGCTGTTCTGTCGGTGTTAGCGGCCCTCGTTCTCACCACCACGAAACTTGGTGCGGGAATATATAGCAATTCGCTGGGATTGATGTCTGAATCGCTTCACAGCGGTCTCGATCTTGTGGCAGCCGGAATAACACTGATCGCGGTTTCGAGATCCACGAGGGCACCCGATGCGGATCATCAGTTTGGTCACGGGAAGACCGAGAACTTTGCTGCATTGATTGAGGTCGTGATCATCTGGGTCACATGTCTATGGATACTCAATGAGGCGATTGTGCGAATTCAGACTCAGGACTGGCCCCGTGCAGACATAGTGGGCATCGTCGTGATGTGTTTCAGTATATTGATAGACTACGAGCGAAGTCGGATGTTACTTAGGACGGCCAGAGAATATGACAGCCAGGCGCTCGAGGCGGACGCGCTCCATTTCAGTACAGACATGCTGAGCTCGTTCGTTGTCCTGGTGGGCCTGGGGTTTGTCTATGCAGGTCTACCAATCGCAGATCCCATTGCAGCAATCGGGGTCGTGGTCGTCATGGTGGTCGTTTCAGCAAGACTCGGGAAGAGAGCCACTGACACGTTGATGGACCGGGCGCCTCCAGGTATTACTGACGAGATTCTGAAGAGGTGTAACGGAGTCGAGGGAGTATCGGAGTGCAAGAGAGTCAGAGTGAGACAGTCTGGAAATAGAATGTTCGTCGACCTGGTCGTTATCGTTCCAGAAGATACGACACTGACAGAAGCGCACTCTATCTCGGACAGAGTCGAGCAGGCCCTGCAGGACCTGTGTTACGTTGTTGACGTCGGCGTACATGTCGAACCAGGCCCAGCCCGGTCTACGATGAGGTCCTACGACAGTGTTTCTGATGCTGTCAGACGCGTCGTAGAGAGTCATCAGGAGGTGGTGGGGGTACACAATATCAGAATCAGGGATTCCAGAATGGGGACCGATGTGGTCGCGGACCTGGAGATGAGAACAGGAGTGACCCTCGAGCATGCTCATACACTCTCTCACGACCTCGAGGAACAGGTCAGGCAGAGAGTACCCGACATCAGGAAGGTCATATTTCATCTCGAGTCAACCACAGAGAGAACATCTGCCGAGGATGTCACTCAGGAGGAGTCTGAGGTGGCCGATATTGTCAGGCGGATCGCCGCTCAAGAACAGGGCGTCGTCGAATGTCACTCGGTACGACTGACAAGAGACGCCAAGGGGCTGTGTGCGATCGTGGAGTGTAGGGCTGACGGCAGGATGAGTCTGGGAGTCAGCCACGATATTGCTGCGATCATCGAGGACGCGGTCAAACGGAATGTTCCAGCTATCTCGAGCGTGGTCGTACACATGGAACCGGTCGACCGCGAGATCAGAGGTCCGTAGTGACTGAGTTTCCGGATTGCTCAATCTTGATAAGTGCGAGATACCTCTCTATGGGTGGTGGTGTCAAAGTGCCAGATGCTTGTGCAGCCAAGACACTTGGTTCCCCAGAGGCTCAGGTGGTCCAGACAAGAACGGTGGAAACAAAATCGCCGTTGATGATATGTTGTTTTCCCTCAGCGGGAGTTGTGGGAACAATCGCAGGAACCACGTTGATCGATCAGTTTCACATGGTCGAGGTGGCCCACCTGAGGTCGAAGTACATGCCATCAGCCGCAGTATTTCAAGATGGCAGGCTGAGGCATCCCTTTAGGATATATGAGAGCAAAGAGAAGAACTTGATAGTTGTAACATCTGAACTTCCGATAGCAGAAGAGGGCATGTACTACGTCAGTTCAGCACTGCTGGACTGGGCGGCCACTATTGGTGTGAGGGAGACTGTCATCCTAGATGGGATCCCAGTGGAGGGACTCCCGCTCACGAGGAAAGTCCTGTTTGCGGCTGAGGAGGAGAAACTAAAGGAGCTCCAGAACGACAGCGAGATGGAGATGCTGAGGAAGGGCGTCATTACGGGGGTTGCGGGCTCGATACTATCAGAAACGCTCTGTCGATCCATGGTCGGCTTTGCCCTACTCACGCCTGCCATCGCAATGATCCCAGACCCAGAAGGAGCAGTGCAACTCCTCGAGGCACTCAACAGGCTATATGGACTCGGAGTGGACCTCAAGGAATTGAACGAGAGTGCACAAGAGATACGTAAGAAGATGGAGGAGATGGCACAACAAGTCCACAGTATGAGAACCAAGGGCCCAGCTGGGGCAGGCTATCAGGGTATGTACGCATAACAATACTGTGATGGCCGTACAGAGTCAGTCACTACAGGTGTCGTATGCGACCCTGGCGCCCTCCGAGTTCAATTCACCGACTTTGCCACGCCACTTCTCTCTTATGACCTTCTGAACAGTCTCGAGCTTGACTAGACCTGTGGCCTTGGCAAAGGCGCCTAGCATCGTAGTGTTGACAACCGGAAGACCAGCGACCAGAAGACCGTATTTCAGTGCAATCCCTGTACCATCGTACGTATACACATGACCAGTCCGGAGATGGATCTCACGGGCCTTTTTCGGACTGTTGACAATGACTATACCATTGGGCTTGAGTCCCTCAGTCACGTCAGTTATCTCTAATATGGCGGGGTCAAGTACCGCAACGACATCGGGTGTATAGATCTGACTGCGCACGTTGATCTCCTTATCAGAGATGCGGGTAAAGGCCTTGACTGGAGCACCGCGTCTTTCTGCTCCGAAGTAGGGAAAGGCCTGGACGCCCCTGTAGCCATCGTAGTATGCGGCTTTGGCCAGCAGCTCTGCAGAGGTAACGCCACCCTGGCCACCACGACCATGCCAGCGAACTTCAATCATCGGCACTCGAACATACACTCCACAGTGGTTTCATGGAGTGAAGCCCAGATATGTCAACAAAACTCTTTCGTCAGAGGAAATCTGACTGCATGCGGACCTCGAAACCAAGTTTCTGACGATCATTCACACGAAGCGCAGTGACACCGATGTGGTGACACAGCAGTCCACGCAATCGGAACTCGACTTGGACCCGTGCATAGGAGGTGGGGCTCTCCTTTCAGCTGAGTGTAGTTCTCTACAACGACATCTGGCTGGAGTCAGTCCGTTGTGCCTTCATGCGGAGCAGCACTCGTGCTCTGCTGCGGGACCTCCGCGGCTCGCTGGTAACGCATGTTGAGCTTTCGTACCACAAAGTATCCGCCCCAAAAGGCTGTGGTCGTGAGCAGAATGGGCGGGAAGGGCCAGTAATCAATGAACCACAAGGTAGACATGCTGAGTGTTCCTCCCTCGAAGACACCAGATTCCAGGGTGGTCAACTTCCCACCCTGGATGAACGTCGTCATGGTGAAGTTGAAATAGAACTTGCCCTCGAAAGTGTTCCACTCAGCATTGCAAATATCTTCGGATGTGATATGGAATTGTGCTTTCATTCTCATGGTGTTGTCCGGTCCGAAGAGTGGAGCGGTCTTAGTGAGCGTCAAGCGATACCAGAACTGAGTCAATAACCACACATCCATTCTCATCTGACTGGCCGCTACGACCTCTCCCGTACTACGCAAAGTGAAGATGAAGTATATCTCTAACCAGCTACCGGCTGCACAATAGTCTTTGTTGATCACCAGCAAGTCCATAGAGAACCCGCTGGGCCAGCTGAGGGTCGTCATGAATCTCCCAGCAGAGGCGGGAGCTGGGGCCAGACTAAGAACGACTGCCGTAAGCACTACCATGAGGATGAGATCCTTGTTCAAGGAGGATGCCCCAGCCCTGCTCAGCACTTCAAGATATTCTTTGTGATAGAGAGTCGCTTCGGGCCAGACGCGGAGAGCAACGTTCCGCGGAGGGACAGGACTGTAGAGGCAGAGTCGCAATAGGGTACCCAGTTCTGGGTCGAGCACAGAAACAACCGTTCCTGAGCGTGTCACCTGTCTACCTAGACCTCCAGTAGGAAGACGAAAGACTACCAACGATCGTTGAAACAGAGGGTCGACATGTGGGGGGTAAAAGATGGCAGATGGCCAGGCTCCGTCTTGTGATCCACAATGAGAAACAATAGGTACGGAGTCTAGGTTATGGATAGCTGTCATGGCCCAGGTCGTCAGCGATCAGAACGTAATCATGATCATCGGATGTGCGTCGGGCGGTCTTCAATTTCTACTGTGACGAATACATCATGGCCAAGTATATCTTGAGGGCAATGGATATATCTCTTGACCAAGATAGATTTCAATATGGAAGAATACATAGGTCCCAAATGGGGAACGCGACGATGGCAATGGCTCGTGTTATTCTTATCAGCGGCGATCCTGCTGTTCGGAACGATTTCCGCACTGCTTGACCTGAGCATGGGAATACCATTGTGGTGGTACAACCTATCGTTTGTACTGTTCGCCCTCTCGGGACTTGGTCTCGTACTACTGGTTTCGGAGGGGAAACGACTCCTCGATAACATCATTAGCAAGGGAACAGGACCCATCTTCAAACGTCAAGCCAACAGATGCGAGGATGAAACAACGGGAAGCCATCAAGAATCTTGAACAGTCATCAGGATCTGAGAGCACATCGGTGATGCGGCGGAGAGTTGTTTCGAAATGGTGGCAAGAGGGACAGCTCCAGATACCCGTCATCATGATACGAGTGATGATTAGTCGGATTGACAGCGCCACTTCCTGCACAGCACATTGAGCACACCCTGTGCGGAATTGGCTGCCTGTTGGAGGCCGACACCTGCACCTGCGGTGTCCGTCCCGACTATGTAGAAACCGTCAATGGGAGTCCCGGGGCCGGGTCTGTCAAGATCGGTCTGTCCAGGAATGAGCGCCGCCCGAGTAGCATAGCTGTGCTGCACATGCTCCATTTCAACGTGATCAAGTAGGTCTGGGAATAGATGAGTCAACCCGTTTCCCTTCAATGCCTCGACCTGTTCCCTGACGGGCTTGCTGGTGTCCAAGACGGTAGCAATTGCCACAAGTTCCCTGCCTGTTGGCGCGCACGAGGGGTCGAAACTTGACAGAGATACTATCCATCTGGGGGGACTAGGACGTACAATGACACGGGACCTTCTGTCTCCTATCACAACGTCATCAAGACCCAACCATACTGTCAGCCCCATTGTGGGTTCCATATGGCCCCAGCGCTCGAAGAACTCGGCCACAGCAGGGGAGCGGGAATCCACAATCTTGCTCATTGACCACAGTGGAATGTTACTGACCACTGTGGGGTGGCTGAATCTCACACCCCCGGCGGTGATGTCTACAGTGCCATCCTCACCCTGACTGATCCGTTCTACCGAACAGTTCAAGACGTAGTCACCGCTTATCGCTGAGACCACCCGATCAACGAGACCACTCATGCCACCGATTGCCACACCCTCGTCGTACTCCACACCGATTCCAAACAGCAGCTTCTTCATGGAATGTATCTTCGATGATTCCTTGTCAGTGTCCCTCAGGGTACGTAATGTCTCGTATGCAGAGGCACGATCAATCCCGACACCCGCTGCCATGAAGACAGCACTCTGAATGACATCGAGCACGTTCTGATCGTACATGCCATTCCGATGCATGTAGTCGAGAAAGCTGATGTCCTTGAATCTCTTCATATCATCCAGACGCATGGTCTTGATCTTGGCACCGACGCGTGCCAGTCCCAGACGCCCCCTGAGACCTGTGAGGGGCCATCTCAGAGTCTGACCTATGCTCGAGGGGATTGTGCCTACCCTACCGTCGATATAGAAGAACCAGCCCTCATGTGGCACGAACTCTGGCGGGGGATCCAGATATGCCCTCATGAATCGGACAAAGGAGCCACGAGTCACACGGGTGACCATGTGGAGGCCCTGGTCCACACGGAAACCATTGACCCAGTAGCCATGCCAGACACCGCCAAGTCTGTCGCTACTCTCAATGACTAGACATCTCTTGCCGAGTGCACTCGCACCAAGAGCGGTCAGTAGACCTCCGGCTCCCGCACC
>JAWAQK010000079.1:0-5889 GCA_038893995.1 Candidatus Thorarchaeota archaeon
ACCAGAATAATCAGTCTGTGTCCGACTCCGTCAACATACGGATAGTGCCAGACGAATCACCCCCGATCATCGTTGCACCCGAGAACTTCTCATACGAGGTCGGGAGCTTCGGACACTATATCAAGTGGAACATCACAGAGAGCAATCCAGACTACTACCGGGTCACACGGACCTCGAATGACACCCTCTACGGAAACGAGACCGTGTTGATGTCTGGTTCATGGGATGGCAGAAACATCACGGTGAATGTTGACGGGCTGAATGCCACCTTTGTGTACACGTTCACCCTTTTCGTCAACGATACACTCGGTCACAATGCAACGAGCTCTGTCAGCGTCACGGTCTACCCAGACACCACGCCTCCCACTGTCACCAGCCCCGAGGACATCTCGTACGAGTTCGGTTCAAGACCCCACAAGATCAAGTGGTTTGCCTACGACAGTAACCCAAAGAACTACTCGGTGAGGGTACGGATAATAGACATGGACAACACCTATGGGAATGTCTCGGATCCGCGCTTCCACGCACCGGCGAATCTTACACAACCCAACTGGGTGTTCACCAACCCGCATGGTGGAGAGATCATCATCGATATTTCCGACCTATATCTGGGCAACTACACATTCACACTGGTTCTCTTTGATAAGAACGGACTCACCAACGACGACATGGTCAATGTCACGGTCTACAAGGACCTGAGGGCGCCCGTGGTGAATACGACGGGTGATGTGACCTACGAGGAGGGATTCACGGGCTACTTCATCAACTGGACCATTGAGGAGAGCAACCCACGATCTTACAACCTGACCAGGGGCAACGTCACGATACAGGGTGGGGTCTGGAGAGGACAGAACATATCGATAAGAGTGGATGGTCTCCCAGTGGGAGTGCATGTCTACAACCTCACCCTGGTAGACTATTTCTACCAAGTCAGCATATCGATCGTGACTGTCACTGTCACTCCAGACGCGCACCTACCTACCATTATGAGCGCAGTCCCGCTGCTCTCAATGATTGACCCTGGACTCACACAGGTGTCCTTCCAGGCCGGTGTCTGGGACCTGAACGGTATACTCAACGTCACAGTTGAATATGGAACCGATCCCAGTAATCCTGTCGTCAAGAACATGACTCGTATGTCAGGAACCGTCTATTACTCTGAGGGTCAGGCGTATCCTGTCGGCACACAGGTCTGGTATCGGATAGTCGCCTACGACAACTCTTCTGTCAAGAACAGACATGCAACTGAATGGAAGATGATAACAGTTCCATCCCTGTTCAGGGATGAGGCACCAGGGTGGGTCATTGGGATTGTTGTGGCTGCTGGCATTCTCTCGGCGATTGCCCTCCTGAACATATACTGTAGGACGAAGACAGGTCGCTAGATCATTGACATGACCAGCTCCGGAATCGAGTTCCGGTTACTCACGTCAATGACGATGACTCGGACATCGTCACGATGCCTGATGCCGTTCAGAACTGGGTCAGACCTCTGCTGGATTGTGCCGATGACACAACGTGAGTCCAGACATCTGACGACCTCTTTCTCAAACTCTGACGAGAAGAGCTCCATGCGTGCAATCTCGTCCACGATCACGATCTTTCCAGACTCACGCGCAGACCTCATTGCTGGTACGGCTACATTCATTATGTCCCTGACGTTGACGCCGTACCGACCCACTCTGGGACCCTGGGTACAGTCGATGTGGGCGAGTGTCCCCCTCTTGCCATCGAGGGTGGTCAGTCCAAAACCCACCCTCTGTCCTCCCTCCCGTATCTCTGCCGAGTAGAATCCTCCAGCCCTGTCTGTGCCGATGAGCTCGACTATCCTTCTGATTGCAGTGGTCTTGCCAATCCCGGGTTGACCGGTCAAGAGGATGTTCTCTCGCAGCAGTCCCGTCTCAAGTGCGCCTCCCGAGCTCGTACTGTCGCATGGCCTTTGTCCTGCACATGTTCTCGATACTGACGATGTCTTTCGGCTCCAACGGTTGTACCTCGACTAGGCCCGCGCTGGAGGCCTCCTGAAGTACGTATTCAGCCCTGAGGCTTCTGACTATGACGGTCGTCCAGCCGTCCGGAGATCCAATATTGCCACAAGACATGTCAGCATTCTTACCAGTAAAGTCCCTGCAGTACAGACACGAGGTCGCTGCATAGTCCTCGATGTCTGAGAGTGGCCATTCCCTCGAGGTAGCATCGGTCTCTACACGGAACACGCCCTTGCTGATTGAGGTCCTCCTCACGTCTCTCGCACCGATGCCGGCCGACTCGATAAACTTTCTCAGCGCGGTGTGGTCAAAGGACTCCATGCAGAACAGTGACACCTTGAAGATCGAGTATCTGGGGTCCACTGCGACGAGTCCAGCGGGATGTCTCTCGAGTGATGAGGCCGCATCAATGTTGCATGATGTTCCAACCACTGCTACTGCCCTGTGACCCGCCTTCATTGCTCTCAATACTCCCTCTATCACTGGTACGTGGACGTAGAAGGTGCCGCCATACCTCAGGACCTCCTCCGGATCCGTCACCACTACCGGCCGAGGATACATGGGCTCATCACCTGGACCAGCCACGACAGCGGCGTCTACTATCCTGTTCTCTAGCATGTGGTGGAGAATGGCCGTCACAGCACCACCGTCCTGACGTCTGTGAGTACCAGTAGAGCGTACTTTCCAAACACTCCTGAGGTCGCCAAGTAGCTCGGATGCCAGTACAATGGTCCTGGGGCAGACTGAATAGCAGAGTCCACACGACACACACTCTCCCGTCAATATTGGAACATACCTGTTACCAGTAGTCTCTCCGGACAGGGCATTCACAGGACAGATGTTCACGCATGCGCCGCACTCGGTACACACACCAGTATCGATTATGTCCTTCTTGAGTCGCTTGAATGCGAATCGTCTGGCATTGTCTCTCAGCCACCTCTGTGCGCGAGAGAGGGCACTGTCGATGCTCTGGCTCATCCTGTACGTCTCACCGCCGACACATGTGCCTGGCGCATCCTCCAAGAAAAGCTATTTGTACGGGCCATGGTCACTCCAGCTGGTCGTATCAGAAGCAGCATCAGACGCTATGAACGGAAGGCGAAAACATGAGACTCTCGAGAGAACAGATAGACGCCCTGATAGCTGAGAGTGCAGAACACAGTTGTGAGCCCGCCCAGTGTTGTGTCCGGTTAGTGGCAGTGGCAGATCTTCCAAGCATCTTTGGTGAGTTTCAGATCTGCGGTTTTGTGAGTCCGTGCGACGGAAAGGAGCACACCGCACTGATCAAGGGCGACGTGTTGGATATGGAACGCGTCCTCGTGAGGGTGCACTCTGAGTGTCTGACAGGCGACGCCCTGGGGTCGAGGAGATGTGACTGCCGCGAGCAGCTGACCGAATCGATGCGACTCATTGATGAGGAGGGGCTGGGAATACTCATCTATCTGAGGCAGGAGGGAAGAAACATCGGGCTGACGGAAAAGATCCGTGCCTACAGTCTACAGGACCGTGGCGCTGACACGATCGAGGCCAATCTCCTGCTTGGGCACCAGCCTGATGAGAGAGACTATGGTGTGGCGGCGCACATTCTCAGGACACTCAGAGTCAGGTCTGTGCGACTGCTGACAAACAATCCGGAGAAGATAGATCAGCTCGCATCGCATGGCGTTGTGATCACAGAGCGAGTACCGCTCGTTATGCCAACGACCAAGTACAATGAGTTCTACATCCGTACGAAGTCAGAGAAGGCCGGTCATCTCTTCGGCGACCTTGCTGAACTCAGGTCCGTTGAAGAGATCCACAGAATCCGCCGTGAGAACGCATAGAGTCATTCAGTCGCAACAATCTAAATATTGGTCCCGGGACCCTCTGTCGAACAATGTGTGATACTGTTGTAGCACTCGGCTCCGTAACAAGGGACGGAGTGACGTACTTCGGAAAGAATAGCGACAGACCTCCGAACGAACCTCAGCCAATCAGGTACATTTCTGCACAGACTCACGAGGATGACGAGGAGCTACATTGCACCTACCTCAGCATACCGCAGGTCAGACACACACATGCAGTCATCCTCTCATCACCATACTGGCTCTGGGGTGCAGAGATGGGAGCAAACGAGAGGGGAGTCGTGATTGGCAATGAGGCGGTCTTCTCCAGAGAGGATGTCCCAAAGACGGGTCTGTTAGGGATGGACCTCGTCAGGCTAGGCCTCGAGCGGGGTGACAGTGCAAGGAATGCACTTGAGGTCATCGTGGACCTACTCGAATCTTATGGTCAGGGAGGATACTCTGACGTCAGTGGAGTCATGATGTACCATAACAGTTTCCTGATAGCCGATGATCATGAGGCTTTCATTCTCGAGACATCCCAGAGGAGGTGGGTGATGCAGCAGGTCAGGGACATTGGGGCCATATCGAACGGGTACACGATCCACGATGTGTGGGATGCTGCATCAGAAGACCTGGTCGAGCATGCCATCGAACAGGGATGGATCAGGGACGACAGCGACTTCGACTTTGCAGCAGTCTACGGAAACGAGGGGATGAGGTACATCACTCGCTGTGACGAACGTCTGGAGTATACCCGCGGTGCGCTAGGCGGCCGCCTGGGCGAGATAGACTTCAGCACCATGGCTGAGATACTGAGGTACCATCCTCCGGACTGGACCCCGTGGAGGCAAGACCATGCATCGATATGTCAGCATGCAGGCCCCATGAACGGGTTCTTGACAGCTGGTAGTCAGATATCCAGGCTCGGCGAGGGCTCTGTCCACTACTTCACAGGGTGTTCTAACCCCTGCATGAACCTCTATGTCCCATTCACATTTGCCCATCCTCATGTCTGTAGCGGGATGGATGTGGCGGACAGGGCACCTGGACCAGACTCGTTCTGGTGGACACGCGAACGGACCTCTAGGGATCTCTCCGGCAAGTTCACTCGCGTGAAGGCTGAATACGGGGCGCTTGTCGCCAGATGGCAGGATAAGATGGATCTTGCATTCTCAAGACTCGACTGGAGGGCGATGGATTCTGTCCTGGAGGAGTTCGAGCAGGCACGGACAGGCCTGGCAGGGGCATATGAGCCTCCGCCCGATGTGGACCCAGAATACGTCGCCTATTGGGAGGATCAAAGACATGACATTGAGCTGATATAGCTGACAGATAGGACCCTTTGTATCCAATAGACGGACGAATGCCGAGATGATTGTCATGGGAATATTCAATCCAGTACCCTATCCCGAGAATCTTGCACTCGTCCTCTATGCGGCTGTCGTGTTGTATACGGTGCTCATTGGATCGACACTGGTCCTCAGGTGGTCAAGGGGCCCTCTGAGGAGACTCACTGACGTCAGACTGGCATGGGCCGTGTTCAACTATGGGATTGCGGCCAACTCGCTCTTCTTCATCATGAGTGACTTCTACTCGGTCGGTATGGAGCGCGTCCTATGGACAAAGGGGGGATATCTGTCGCTCATGCTTGCACTGATAGCATTCCTGGTCGCAATTGAGAGTGTCCTACCATACCGCACGAGGAACGCATTTGCACTCATTGGGTCTGTAGTGATGGTCTTGACAGTCTTCTGGCCAGGCGATATTCTATGGATACCTGCACTGATCGCCAGCGTCGTTGCGCTCGTCATGCTCGGACAGTTCTTCAGACACTTCATTCGTGTGACAGTCGGACAGGTCCGTGACAGCCTCAGGCTCATAACTGTCGGATTTGTGATAGGTTTCGTGGGATTCGTGGGACGAAGCGACCTCGTCTTAGAACTCATGGGCATGAACGTCTACATGGCCGCCTGCGCATTGCTGTTTGTGGGCCTACTACTACTGGGCATCGGAATACTTGGATCCCCTGCGCTCGACGAGCTGGACTGGCCCTCTCAGATGCTCGAGCTCTATGT
>JAWAQK010000080.1:0-5556 GCA_038893995.1 Candidatus Thorarchaeota archaeon
GATGGGACTCCTTGGTTATCGCCTCAAGGAGGGCCGCTGCTGACTCCTGCGGTGTGAGTCCCCCCACACCTGCGCCGATGGCCGGGAATGCCAATTCTCTCAGCTTCTTCTCCGATGCCAGCCTGAGCGCACACGTCGCCGAGTCCCTGACATGTTCATACCTGGCTCGCTCTCCCGGCGCCATCCCTGCACAGTGTATGACCCATGACGCAGGCAGTCTTCCCGCCGCAGTGATCACGGCCTGTCCTGGGGCGATCGGACCCTTTGCCATTGCCTCTCTCTCGATCTCCTCGCCGCCTTTCCGCCTTATCGCCCCTGCGACTCCGCTGCCCATCCACAGCTCCGAATTGGCTGCGTTAGCGATGGCATCTACCTCAAGCTCAGTGATGTCAGCAACTATGGTCTCAACCAGGAACCTTCCTATGTACTTCTTCGTCTGATTCTTCCTCCCGGCAACCGCTGCTCACATGTGAGAGGGTAGAGGCGTTCAAAAACATTCGCTCGACGCTCGAAACGTTTTTCGGACCTGCTGGGAGGCGTTCAACTGACAGACTTGAACGAGTTAAGCAGCTCTGAGATCGAGACCCTGGTCCGCAAGTACGGCTCCCCACAACATCTGGAGTTCTCCGCGGACTTCCTGGACTTTGAGTGCGAACTGGTACGGCGGAGCGTCAGGGGAGGACGAAACCACGACATAACATGCTTCATCCTACACGACGGCAAGTATGTGGTCATTCAGAAGCATGCATATTCCGGTACCGGCATATTCAGGGCTCCCTCAGGAGGAGCTCACCCGGGCGAACCGCTAGAACTTGCAGCCGCCCGTGAGATGATGGAAGAGACTGGGCTGGAGATCCGCCTGATGAGGTTCGTCCTGGACGTCTCTCTCACCATCCGGTGTCATGGTGAGATCATTCCGTGGCGTTCGTTGGTCTTCCTCGCAGAATCAGTAGCAGGGCATCTTGGTGCTGTTGACACCGAGGAGATCTGCAGTGTGACTACCATGTCTCGTGAGGAGATGCTCGGTGACGTCGACTCTATGATGGACACATCGGGTTGGGGCGGCTTCAAGTACAGGTCCTTCCTCACCCGGGCCTTCTTTCGTCGCCTGGACGAGCTTGGTGAATTGACCCGACCCCATGGCTCAGAAAAGACATGAGGTCAGGCCGCTTGTCTTCACTCATGGCAGCATCGTGATCTTCAGCTTCTCGACGAGCTCCTTGTAGCGGTTTCTCACAGTCACCTCTGTCACTCCTGCTGCAATGGCGATGTCTCTCTGGGTGACTCTATGATTCAGGAGAATCGAGGCGATGTAGATTGCAGCTGCTGCGAGACCTCGCGGGTCTCTCCCGGTCGTGAGTGTGCGCTTGGCCTTCGCCTCCTCTATGATCTCGAGCACCTTCTGCTGTACCCTGCCTGGGAGCTTGAGTTCAGCCATCAGCCTTGGGACATAGTTTGCAGGGTCAGAGATCGGCATCCGGAGCTTGAGCTTCTCGACCAGGAGCCTGTAGTGTTGGCCTATCTTCTTCTTGTTCACTCTCGAGTGTCGCGCTATCTCCTCGAGGGACCTTGGGGTCTCCCTCAGCCTGCAGGCGGCGTATATCGCGGCGCCCACCATCGCATCTATCGACCTGCTTCGGGCAAGTCGCTTCACTACGAGCTTTCTGTACAGGACAGCAGCGAGCTCCTTTGTGTCCTTGTTGAGTCCGAGCTGCGATGAGAGTCTCTCAAGCTCTGTCATGGCCTGAGCCAGGTTCCGGTCCACCGAGCTGTGTACACGAGTGCGTATCTGCCACTTTCTGAGTCGGTATATCTCAGACCTCTTTGTCGTTGAGAATCTGCGACCCATGTAATCGTGGTCTCGCCAGTCGATCATTGTCGAGAGCCCTTTGTCGTGGATCGTGTAGCTTGTAGGCGTGCCCGATCTGGCTCGTGCATTGCGCTCGTCGCTCGTGAATGCTCTCCACTCTGGCCCTGTATCTATCCTGTGGTCGCTCACCACAAGTCCGCACGAGGCACAGATCCTCTCTCCCTTCTCAGGGTCTTGTACGAGGTCCTGTCCACCGCACTCGGGGCAGACAAACTCTGGCTCAGGGACTATCCTGGGCTTCTCCCTTTCCTCAATCTTCCTGGTCTTGGACGCCATCTTCTTCATCTCCCGGTATATACCATCCGTACTGCTCTCTGCGCTGTCCCTGTGTCGCATGACAAAAGAATAATCAGCAACAGTGGGGGCGCGCTTGCGCTAAATTTATATAGGGGCTCTGCCGCTTATAAACTTTGCGATAAAGTGCGAGCTTTCCAAGATATAAGCATATCGTATCCTCTCATGTATCGCTGTCTCCCTTGCTGGCACCTGTCTTGAGCCAATTGTGGCGGATGCTCGTGTCTGAGCAGATTTAGGTAAACCTAAAAATTCTTATACAGTGGATGCTCAGTCAGGTCCGGGGCATCTCCCGTGGATAGCACGAGCATTCAGGACTACCTAAAGGCCATCTACAATATCAATGAGAGAGGGGTCCCCGCAAGGACGAAGGACCTTGCGGATCGCCTTCATGTCTCTGCCCCGAGTGTCACTGAGATGATCAAGAGGCTCTCAGAGATGGGCCTTGTCGACTATGAAGCATATCGAGGGGCTTTCCTCACCACGAGAGGTCTCATCGAGGCCCGCAAGGTGGTACGAAAACATAGGCTCATCGAGAGATTCCTGCACGACATACTTGGTGTGGCGCGTGGCAGAGTGCACTCAGAGGCATGTAGGCTGGAGCACTCAGTGTCGGACGAGGTCGCTGATGCCATGTGCAGAAAGATGAATGCGCCGGACCTGTGCCCTGACGATGATCGCCCCATTCCTCCGTGTGTACTCGATGTTGCCGAGTGCTCAGACTGTGAGAGCGCACATCCGTCTGAGGGTAATGGTCGTGTCCTCACACAGCTGTCGAATCTCAGGACTGGCGACGAGGCGACTGTCGTACGTGTCCGAGGGGGTACGGCCCGGACCAAGCGACTTCTGGACATGGGCCTGACCCCTGGAACGCCAATAAGGGTCGTTGGTGCGGCGCCGTTCAAGGGACCCGTCCAGGTGTCTGTCCGAGGGACCAGCGTGGCCATTGGAAGAGGAATGGCTGAGAGCGTGCTCGTGATGATTGACAAGGGAGTCGGCAACAAAATAGCCCCCGACAGACATGCTGCTGAGTGAGGGGGTCGACTTGGACCACGGGCATCTGACTGTAGCCCTCGTGGGCAATGCAAACGTGGGCAAGAGTGTCCTATTCAATCAGATGACCGGGCTTCATCAGCATGTCGGCAACTGGCCAGGGAAGACGGTCGAGAGGGCGGAGGGGACACTGACCTTTCTCGGCCACACTATCGACGTGATAGACCTTCCTGGAGCATACAGTCTCTCGTGCGCGTCTGCAGAGGAGGAGGTCACAAGAGGATATCTCGAGACTGTATCCCCTGATGTAGTGATCAATGTCATCGACGCCAATGCGCTGGAGAGGAACCTGTTCCTGACCATTCAGCTGCTTGAGATGAGGCCGCGAATTGTAGTGGCCCTCAACCAGATGGACATGGCTTCAGAGCGGGGGAAGGCGGTAGACCACAAGAGACTCTCGGAGTTGCTCGGTGTGCCCGTAGTCCCCATGGTCGCGACTAGGGGCGTGGGCCTGACGGAGCTTATGACTACCGTTGTCCAACTTGCAGAGAGAGACAAGACGAGTGCGACAGTGATAAAGTACAGCAATCTGATAGAGTCTGCAATCGCGCGTATCTCCGCAGTGCTGAAGGATGACATATCTCGTATCTCAAAGAGGTGGGTCGCCCTCCACCTACTCGAGGATGATGCCCACTACCGCCGGATCGTTGCTGACAGACAACCTGAAGTGATCGATATTGTAAAGGAGCTCAAGCTGGAGATATTCCATGCATACGACCAGGACGCCTCCAGTGTGCTGATCATGGAGCGCTATGCTCTGGTCCGGAAGATTGCCGAGTCTGTGACGAGTCACAGGGAGTCGCGAAGTTTCCTTGCTGATAGACTTGACACCCTCCTGCTACATCCAGCAGTCGGATATCTCGCCATGGCTGGGATACTCGGTCTGATGTTCTACGGAGTATTTTCTCTGGGAGGATTCCTGAGTGCTCTACTGGACGAGGCCTTCGGTGTGATCAGGACCGCGTATGACTCGACCTTCCCCGGTGAGTTCGCCAGGCTCGTCTGGATCGGGTTGATTGAGGGCATTGTAGCAGGCACAACAGTTGCAATCCCCTACATTCTTCCATTCTACATCGTGCTTTCTGTGATCGAAGACTCTGGATACCTTGCAAGGGTCGCCTTCCTGATGGACTCGTCAATGCACAAGATAGGCTTTCACGGTAAGGGGTTCATTCCTCTGATGCTTGGTTTTGGCTGCAATGTCCCAGCCTGTCTCTCCTGTGGGATCATGGAGTCAAGGCGCGAGCGATTGATGTGTGTCTTCGCATCAAGCCTCGTTCCGTGTAGTGCGCGCACTGTGGTGATAATGGGCCTGGTGGCGACCTACGTGGGTTTCGGATGGGCCATGTTGCTCTACTTGTTGGACATTGCACTGCTCCTTGGACTGAGTAGGATCGCGATGGGGGTATGGGGCGGGGAGACCAGTGGACTGATAATGGAGATGCCATGCTACCGGAGACCAGTCGCGAAGGCAACGCTTCAACGTGTCTGGGCAAGGATGAGGGAGTTCATCGTCATGGCATTTCCCATCATTGTCTTTGGGAACCTGATCATTCAGTCTTCCGCAGCCTTCGGACTCCTCGAGATCGTAGAGTCCTGGATGAGTCCGGTGATGGTGGTCTGGCTTGGTCTACCTGCAGTCACGGGTGTCGTTCTCATCTTTGGCATCCTACGCAAGGAGCTGAGCCTCATCATGCTAGCGACAGCACTGGGTACGACGGACTTTGCACTCGTGTTGACGCCCGTGCAGATGGTCGTGTTCGCATTTGTCGTCATGGTGTACTCCCCCTGCGTCGCGACGATTGCGGCCATCTCAAAGGACTTTGGCGTCAGACGTGCCCTCCTGATCTCAGTGGCAGAGTTGCTCATCGCCTTCTCACTCGGAGGGCTCCTTTTCAGACTCCTGTCCCTATCGGGAGTGCTGTCGGGTTGAGCGTATACCGCAATGATTACATATGTGTGACACCAATTTGCAGACCATATGACCGTATCCTACCATCGTACGCCACTAACGTACGGATCTCAGACTGTCGACGAGTTCATTCCCACGAAGATGAGGAGAGTCAGGGTGCTAGAGGTCAGCGAATATCGACCTGACTTCAAGGACTTCCTGAAGAAACTGAACGAAGTACTGACGCACCCTCTGAACATGAAACCGTTCGACGATATGGTGCGTGAACTGTACGTCGAGGGCAAGAAGATAGTCATACTGGTAGATGACAACACCCGGCCAAACATCCACACTCGGGCAATCCTCCCGCCCCTCACAGCCCGAATGATGAAGCTCGGCGTCAGAAAGTCTGACATAAAGATCATGGTGGCAAGCGGCTCGCACGGTC
>JAWAQK010000081.1:0-5463 GCA_038893995.1 Candidatus Thorarchaeota archaeon
CACCCGGGCGAGCTGTCCTCACACATAGGCCACCATCAATCTTCTGCTCGTCAATGAGTCCAATAGGCACCCTGAGCGTGGCAGAGGCAAGGTTTGCACTGTCCACCACATTGTTTACCCTCCATAGATTCTGGCCCGCGACTATCCTCCTGACCAATGCCTCACTCGATACTCTGACCTTCGTGGGATCCAGCCCGTGGTTCCAGTAGAGGTCGCGGTAGGATCTGAAGACGGGGTCGTTCTTGATGTCATCAAGGTCGGTCTCTCGTCGTATCTCCTCGAACAGGGTCTGTTCGAAAGCCTCGAACTCAGGAGTGGATGGTCTAACAGTGACATCCTCGATCCTGAATACTCCGACTCTTAGACCGGTGTCAGACACTGAGAAGGTGAGAAGGTCGCGTCGAATTTCACTCATTGCGGTGAGTCTACCAGGGCTGGAGACTATTGAGACCTTCGCCAGATAGGGGAGCGTACCTAAAGATACTGCAACACCTCATCCAGTGTCCTGACGACCAGGTCGGGGGTCCGATCCAGACCGCGTGAGTCAAACTCGACGATATTGTCATTGCCACGGTCCACCAGGACAGTCATCATTCCGGCAGCACGACCCCCCGCGACGTCGGAATTGGGATTGTCGCCCACCATGACACACTCCTGTGGATCGTGACCTAGCGACCTGGCGCACTCGACGAATATCTCCGGCATTGGCTTCCCGACCGTGATCGCCTTCCGACCTGTGGAGTGTTCGATTGCGGCCACTATGGACGCCTCACCCATGAAGAGTCCCTCATGGCCCAGATAGACCCCCGGATAGGACTTGCTACCACTGATGCATATCAGTTGAGCACCCTCTGCGACCATTCGGGCTGCAAAGTTCAGTTTCTCAAAGGTCAGTCCCCTGTCAGCCCCGACCGCCACATAGTCTATTGGAGGGTTGTTCACGACGTTCAGACCTGCAACGATAAAGTCCTCCGTGGCCCCACCCTCGCTGATGAGAAAACATCGTGCGTGGGGCGATCTACTACGGATGTATGAGGCGGCTGCAGAGCCCGCCGTGAACACCGAAGATGGCTCAAGAGAGAATCCCGCGCTGGTGAGTGTATGATGCACCTGCCTAGAGGAGAGTCTTCCAACGTTTGTGAGTGCGGCCACTCTCCTGCCACCTTCGAGGAGCGCACGGACGAACACGAGGGCATCAGGAAAGGCATCGGGGTGTTCCACATCTCGTATCAGAGTGTTGTCCACATCGAACAGCCAGAGCCTACCCTCTCTGAGTGAGCGCAATGCAGGGGCCTCCGTCTGATAACGAATCATTGTTTCTTCTCGAGGAGGGGAATCACGCATATGAACCTGAATGGTTCACTCCCCGATGAATTGTCGTAGCCATGAGGCTCGTTTGGCGCAATGAAGATCACGTCATCCTTCTTTGCAACGATTGGTTCAGGAGCGCCCAGCAGCTCAGCTGAACCTCCCAGCACGAAGATCTCATGCTCCTCGGCGTGATTGTGCAGTGGGATCTTGCCTCCAGGTGCAATCTCAAAGTACCTCATTGCATAAGTGCGTGCTCCAGTGACTTTCCCGATCAGCCACCGGACTGTGGCCCCTGACGAGCCTGGTAGCTCGACCTTGTGCTCCTCTCTCTGAAGGTAGTTGATGACGTACATTTCTAGTGCTCCTGCTCGTTAGTATGAACAGCTCCGAATGGGGGAACGGTATAATAGATTTCTGATGGATACATGCGTGATGCTCGACGGGAGCAGAAACCTTAATGACTGACGCTGTAGGGTACCATCAATAGGAAGGGATACCGATTGTCCGACGAAGCGACCTATGTTCGTGCAAAGCTGACAGAGATTCACGGTGCCATCGGAAGACTCACTGACATGCTTGACAAGATGGTAGAGGTCCTCTCCAAGATGTCCCGTGTCTCTGAGTCTCTCGAGGACATTGCCCTCAGAGTGACAGCCAACGGAGAGAAGATAGATGAGCTGGCCCAGCTCATCAGGAGCATGGGTCAACCTGAACAACTGGTACAAGCAAAGATGAGTCCAGGGGATCGCGCTACGATGTCATCCGCAGTTGCCCTAATGGACACACTTGACACGCAGATAAGAGAAGGAGCAATTGCAAGCGACCTCGAGAAGAAGATCGACGAGGCTGCCGATATGCTCGAACAGAAGCCCGGCACGGCCGGTGTCGTCGTGAAGATGAGAAGATGGGTGCGCATCCTGAGGACCTATAACCGAGTTGATCCTATTACGCCCAGTGACTTGACCAAGCTCAAGAGCGACCTGCGAGAATGGCAGAAGGAATTGTCTCAGATAAGATGAGGAGACCGAGCACTCCACGGTCAGGGGACTCCTCACTAAGGTTTAATAGAGTCCCAAGGATGTTCAGCTGGAGGAAAGAGCGATGCGAGTAATCGACCCACAAGAGATGGAGAGGAAAGTGAATCGTATATTATCGGCTCTTCCGACCGAAGATCGCACCTACGTTTCCAGATTGTGGTCAGAGTGGAGGGCCTCCGAACCCGTCGTTCCCCTGTACATGAGCTGGCTTAACTTCGCGTTGGCAAGGGGAAACGACGAGTCACTCTTCGACAGACGTACAATCTCAATCAGAAGAATAGCCAACGAGATAAGGGACATGGAGGTTCCAAAGAGCACCAGGCAGAGGATAGTAGCTGCACTGTCAGCCCTAGCTACAGCGTTTTTCCTTGTCATCATGGCGCTGAGCCGTCTTGTACGCGCATCAGAGTGACATTTGAGCTCAGGCTACTGTCTGTACATGATAGTCCCAAGAGAGTGCAGCTCAGGGCGCTGGTTGACCATGGTCGCAGGTATTGACTTGCCCGCAGACATGTCCAGTCGTGTCAGGCTGGCCGCCGAGCGACTCAGAGGCTCGGAGAGAGTGATGGCGGTCTCACACATAGACGCGGACGGGATATGTGCACAGGCAGTGATGATCAGGACTGTCGAACGACTGGGGAAATATGTATCCTGGAAGAGCATACCTCAGCTCAGCTCGGAGTCTGTGACTGGACTTGCAGACTCCGTGAGAAAGGAACGGCCGGACCTCGTCGTGTTCACAGACTTGGGCACGGGGCAGCTGAACCTCATCAAGTCAGAGATTCTATCCATCGATTGTGTGAGAGAGGTCCTCATCCTGGACCACCACCTCCCACAGGACCCGGAGGACGATAGGACGACTGAGGGAGTGACTGAGGTAAACCCAAACCTCCATGCTCTCGACGGCAGTCGTGACCTATCAGGTGCGGGAACGGCGTTTCTGGTCGCATTGGAGGTAGACAGGAAGAACACTGACCTGAGTGAGCTGGCAGTCGTGGGTGCCTCTGGGGACCTTCAGGACTACTATGGAAGGGGGATGTCTGGAGTCAACCGCGAGATCGTAGCACTTGCAGAGGAGGAAGGTGTCGTCAGAGTCTGTAGAGACCTGACCTTCTTTGGGATAAACACACGTCCGCTACCGATGTTGCTCGAGTATACGACGGAGCCATACCTGCCCGGTCTCACTGGCAATAGAGAGGCCTGCTACAGGTTCTTCGCTGAGCGAGGGATCCCTCTCAAGGACGACGACCAATGGAGGACGTGGTCAGACCTGTCGGAGACAGAGAAGAAGACGGTCATACAGGGACTAGTTCTCATCATGCTCGAGGCCTACGATGACCCTGCAGTCGTCGAGGGTATAATAGGGGATATCTATGTGTTGCTGAGAAGACCACTTAGGACTGAGATGAGAAATGCGAAGGAGTTCTCTACTCTCCTAAATGCCTGTGGGAGAAACAGGGAGCCCGAGGTTGGTGTCAGGGTCTGCCTGGGCTCGCAAGAGGCCTATGAACGAGCGTCTTCACTGTTGCATCAGCACAGGATGAATCTCGCACAGGCTCTGGGGCGGCTTGCAAGCAATGGCTACATGGAACGACCCGGAATGTATGTTGTCAACGATCCACTCACTCCAGATACGATCATAGGTATAGTCATAGGAATGGCACAGGGTGCAAGGCTTGTGCCTACGGACAGGCCCGTGATTGGGGTCTGCCCCAGCGCATCGGAGGACTCCCAGATGGTGAAGATATCGGGGAGGGCCCAGATGTCGTTGATTGAGCGTGGAGTCAACCTCAAGGAAGCCTTTGCAAGGTCGGCGATGATCCTGAATGAGCGACACAAGACATTCCTGGCCGAGGGGGGAGGACACCCCATGGCCGCTGGTGCCTTCGTACGTAATGAGTATCTCGACGAATATCTAGATCTCGTATCCAGCACGATCAGTGAGATGCTGAGTACTCCGCAGAGAAAAGAGCGACCCCCTCCAGACACGAGCGACTAGATCTCTTCCTCTGCTGTCAGAGATGCACCCACAATGCCGGGTACAAACAGCAGTGCAAAGGACACGCCAAGATCGATGCCTATGTTCTGGGCAAGCTGAGCGAGGGCTGCAGGATCAAGAGCCATCCCAACACTCAGAGCTGCATATCCTATGAAGAACAAGACCAGTGACAGGACCGCGACGATAAAGGCCCTAATAGAGCTCTTGGCTATCAGGCCCGACACGAATCCTGCGACACCCAGCGCCGCGATAGGAGCATACACAGCGTGGTTGGTTGCAAATGTGTACGGGAAGATCAGCTGTGCAAATAGCAGGGCCCCCTGGTATTTCAGGGCATCGGTCGGGTTGACAGACGTGAGCATCTGGACAATCTGGTCAACGGTGAGGTTTAGGATCTGAAAGGCACCGATGACAATTGCAACAACTAGACAGATCAGGAGCGACATTATAGTTCTGAACATCCCGTTGTTCCACCTGGAGGGAATATTTGGTCCTATCTTCTATGGAGGGTTTATATTCTTTGACCATGCATCTCGTGTCTATCAGGTCCCAGATGAGGGTCAGGGCAAGATGGGCGGGGGACATTATGCGGTAGAGACTCTGGGCGAATGGAAGGCAGGGGGCCGTTCATATGTGCGAGAGACTGTCCGGGATCGTGAGGGCCCGGCCACAGACCTGGCATCTCACGGACTCTAGTTCCTCGATCTTCTCACGACCAGTCAACATGAACCTAGTGTGAACGCGGCATGCTGGACAGAAGACCTTGACGTATCCCCTTATCTGGATCGACTTGTACCACGCCATCATGGACCACTTGGGTAGTCCCAATCGGGAATACTCGAGCGCCAATTGTATCCATGCTCCTGCTGCCCCGGGGTCCTTGTCTGCAGCGTTTGTCAGACAGTCGACCAATAGCCCGGACTCCCCGAGGGTCCTAAGGACCGGCCCTACTCTCAGCCACGCACACTCGTCTCTGGCAAACAGAGGGATAGATCGCATGAGATACTTCTTTGACAGACTATGCCTCCTCTTCAGTCGGCTGACCAGAGCGAGCCTGACAAGGGCATCCACGTTGCTGGGGCTGTGTCCGATGATGGACAGTAGAGTCGACTCTGC
>JAWAQK010000082.1:0-5375 GCA_038893995.1 Candidatus Thorarchaeota archaeon
TTCAAGAAACTGTGGGATCAGGTAGAAGAGAGTCTGAACAAAGGCGAAATTACCCCCGAGGATGCCTACTACTACCTCGACAAGGTGATGGACGCATACAGGGCAGAAGGGTTGAAACGGGGATACTACATAAAGACGCCTGAATACGGCAAGATGTGGGAACAGGCTGTAACAGAAGCCGAGGCTATTGCAGGTGTCACAGAAGCGATGAGAGAAAGTCGTATGGGAGAAGTACAGAAGATACTGAAAGATGTAGAAGAAGCAAGGAAGAAGATGGGAGAGTTGGAGAGGATGATGGTTGAAGGTCCGGAAGTAAAAGCTCCGTTGCCTGTACAAGGAAGACCGGGGACTGAACCTGGAGGAGTAATAGAACCTGTAAGAGCCTATATTCCTCACCCTGTACCCGTAGAATTACCCCAGCTAACACGGGCACAGTTAATAGAACGACTTGTTCACCTCACCGCTGCGTACGAAAGCACAAAAAATCCGTATATTCTCGATCTTATCAGGAAAACGAAAGAGGAGATGGCAAAAAGAGGGGCAGAACCATCTATATCTCTTCCTATGTCTGAACAGGCCTATGCACAGCGTGAATCTGTTCCTACGTCTGAGAAGCCTTTCACTAAGACTGGAGAAGAAGTCGTACACCACCTTTCTAACCTTCAAACACCACATGAGACTACCAAGAGTCCTTTTTATCTACCTCCCATCGAGAATGCGCTACCTCCTGAACGAGCTTTGTTACCTCTTGCTGTCAGACTAATCGAAGCTGTGAACGAATATAAGACAGCATCAGGTGCTGAGAGAAGTACTGTAGAGACTGAACTGAATCAGTATGCAAGTCAACTCAGGGCTATGTCTGTTGAACCTTCTGATACACCAGCTCGATTAGCGAAAGTACTGGAGGCTTACGTAAATACTGCCAACCCGATATACATTCCTCTCATCGAGCGGTTGCATGCCAAACTCAAGGAAACTTTACCTGTACCTGACCACACATCGATACTTTTCTCACTTATAGACACTTACAGACAACACAGAGAACCCGCCATCATGCAGCCTATAATTGCAGCCAAAGAACGTATATTGGAAACGGGTAGGAAACAGATGCCGCCTGAGATCATGGGACAGCTGAACCTCAAGCTTGGCGAACTGATGCACGAGTACGGGCAGACGAAAGATCAGGCGTTAGTACCTCTTATCACAGAACTCAAAACATTGGTGTCTGAACTGAAAGCACAGAAGACTGTCGAGACTCCTGCTCCTCAACCCTCACCTTCTATGCTTGACAGGTTTCCTGAAGCACGGAAGAAGTACACGGTAGAACCCCCAAGGTGGGAACAGGAACTGTCACTGCGTATGTCTAAGACTGACGAACGTCCGTTGTCTTCAGCCTCAGACGACAGGTTAATGTATGTCACCTCGGCAGCAGACGAGTTTGTTTCCAGACTTGGTATAGACAGAGACAGGATCATGGTATACCGTGGTCCTTCTGAGTTCCCAGATCACATCAAACCATACACAGAAGGTCACAAGGTTTATGCGTGGTACGAGAACGGTAAGGTACACCTCAACGCCGCAGAGATAACAGACCGTCATACCGCACACAGGATTCTATTCGAGGAACTAATCAACCACGGTTATTTCCCCGAAGTAGTCCGTGCAGCAGGAGACGATCTGAACAAATTCTACGCTACTGTCTACAAGCTGTACCGTGACGACCCGACGATGAAGAAGGTGATAGACGACTACGGGTTTGACACGAGTACAACTGCTGGAATTATAGCTGCGGGGAAAGAGTATTTCGCACATTACAAGTACTCAGCACTTTCTAACCCCACCCTGTTTGACCGTTTCGTGATGTTGATACGTGAAGTGCTCAGAAAACTCGGGATAGATCTGGGGATGTCGAAAGTTGAGTTAGACAAGTATATACGTGAGATGACGGCAAAAGCGTTGAAGAGGACGAGGAATGAGCAGAGAGGAACTGAGGCTACTGATTCTGTACTTGCCCGTGCTCCGAAAGAAGAGATGAGGAAGAAAGGAGTGAGTCCCGAACTGTCAGAAACCCTTGGCAGTACCATGCAAGGAAAGTACGAGCTCGAAGACATCATGCAACACCCTGAGTTATACGAGAAATATCCGCAACTTAGGCTGTCATTTGCTCCTGACAAACCTCCGCCTGAGTTCAGGTTAGAGAAGAAGAGAGAAGTTACGGATGCAGACCTGAACCCTATCCTGACCCTCAGAGCTCTCAATGCTTCTCCTGGCATTATCAAATCTGTAGTCAGCGGCGACGCACCTCCTGCGAAACTGACTTTTGAACACGCCCCTTTTGAATTTCTCTTATCCCGCACATTCGGTCACTGGAACGTAGAGAAAATCGCAAAAGAACACGGGATAGATTTTGAGAAGTTACCGTCACCTTACAGAGACCTGCACGGTACGACTCTCAGGAACAGAGTTAAGCAGTACTTCCTCTTCCCCCGTCGTGTTGCCGAGAAGTATCCTCAAGCCTATCCTCTCTACGAATCTCTCACAAAGTACAAGACGAACGAACTGAAGAACAAGAGCGAGTATCTTGAGATGATGCGTAATTACCTGACGATCGTAGATGAGGAGTCGTTACTGAGGATCAACAAGTTTCTATCAGATCGTATGCAGTTAGAACACAAGGCGATGAAGACGAAAGGAACGACACCGTTAGCCGAGGTCACACCTGAGTATCTATCATCTCTCGGTTTCACCCCTGCAGAAGTCGACGCTATCATGACGGTACGGGCTACGACGCAGAAGATTGCCGGAGATTTGAAGAACGAGACGCTCAATCGCATGTGGGTGTACGATGAGTATCCTGTACCTGCAACTTCTCAGCAGATAGTGGATATCATCAAGCAGGAGAAGGAGAAATTGCAGGGAGCTATGGGTAAGAACTTTGACGAAGTGAGGCGTAGGGTTGATCGCATCAGATCTATGAATGAAATCAAGCGGATAGTCAGACACTTCGAAGCCCTCGAACACATGACATATATCCCTCACACGAGACCTACGGGCAAGTATTTCATCATCGGGACAGACAAGTACGGGAAAGTACAGTATTACAACAGGTACAACAGTGCAAAAGAGTTGAAAGAGATACTACGAGACTTAGAAGGTTCGGGGTTATCTATCAGAACAGGGGCAGAGTACAAGTCCAAGGTTCCCGAGATCCTCCACATGCCACCGTATTTCGTCGTGTTGTTGAAAAATGCGATAGAGAAGTTAAAGGCTGTAGGTGCACTAAGTGAGGGGATGAAGGATCTGGATACAGAAATCTCGAAATTGATGAACGCATGGGGAATAAGAGGCAGGGTAGGAAAACATTTCATCACACCACGATTCGTCGCAGGATATGATTACAGGCATATGAAACAGGCGTTGACGAAGTATGTGTTGTCTGTAGGGAGCCTCAGGGCACGGAACCAGATGTATGAACAGTTCCGGAATGCGTTAGACAGGTTACACATGGAACGGGACGCACCGTTGATCAACTACTATACTAAGGTTAGAGATGCCATGTTGACACCTACTCATCCCGGGATTGCTCAAATCAAGGCTCTCATGTTCTTGATGTATTTGGGAAACAACTTCAAGAGTTTCGTCATCAACTCGTTGCAACCTGTTTCGATGACTTGGGGATACACGACGAGATATGCAGGAATCAAGAGAGGAACGGTCATCAATGCCAAAGCGATGAAGATGGCGGTAGATTATCAACTGGGAAAGAAAGAGCGGTTACCTGCTGATCTCGTGGCTTTTCTGGACGAGAAACAGAAGACGGGGGAGATTAATCCGCAAACAGTGCGGGAACTGGTAGGGTTAGGGTTGCGGGGAGAGATGAGTAAATTCGAACGGGCAGTGGATTACGGTGCGTTCCTGTTCAACACAGCTGAACGGAATAACAGAACCCATGCGAGTATCGTAGCGTACCTGTTGGCGAAGGAGAAAGGGTTGAAGAAACAGGCAATAGAGAAGTTTGTGAGACAGTTCGTCGGTGACACGCAGGTATACTATGAGAAGGCTGAGAGACCCTTAGCGTTATCGCACAGGTACCTCGAACTTGCAGGGATATACAGACTGTATGCGTGGAACTTTATCAGCCTGATGAAAGAACTGGTAAAAGCGAAGGATTTCAAGGCACTCGGTCACATCCTCGGTGTTCATCTTATTCTGGGAGGCGGGTTGTCGTTACCGTGGATGTCAGACGTGTTACAGATTCTTGCAAAAGCAGGGGTAGACATCGAGGACATGTTGAGAGAAGAGTCTGATCCCGAACTGGCAAATGTTCTGGTGTACGGTGTCCCTGCATTAGCTGGCATTTCAATAGGTCAGGCGCTGGCACCCACAGCTGTGGACATATCTGAAGTAGGGACGACGACAGGGTTAGTACGAACTGTTCTCGGGGTAGCAGGTGACTTCATCACGAGGATTCCCAAAGCCGTGTCTCTGTATTATCACAACAGAGACCTGTGGCGTGCGGCAGAGTATTTTCTGCCAGAAAGCCTGCGTAATATCACTACAGCGATCAGGTGGCAGATAGAAGGAGGCATAAGGACACCGACATTACAGAAACTATCTGATGCCGAGGTGTATGACAGTATCCTGAGGTCTCTCGGTATCCAGCCTATGAAAGTCATTCATGCGTACAGGCAAAGTTTGAGGGAACAGATAGTACGGCATGCGGTAGACATGGACACGAGAGATTACAACCTGCGAGTAGCCAAAGCGTTGTTCAAAGGCGACATGGATGAGTTGGCGAAGGCATACGAAGAACTCATGGATCACAATATGAGGTGTATACAGAAAGGAGAGTTGCATAAGGTCATCAAGCTTTCTGACAGAGCGATCAGGATGAACCTACTCCGCATGGTTGATCCTCAGGCGTACAAGATAATGATTACCAGAGAACTTGCACGACCTGAGATGATAGAATTACAACAGAGATGGGAGGTGGGAAGATGAGCAAGATAAACGGCATGTTGACTGTAGTACACTTGAAGGACAGCAGTGAAGTGATCGGGAACGTGGAGTTAATATGTCGTCTGTTGGAAAAGGTTGTGAACGCCATAGGGATGACTCCACTGGGGACACCTACTGTATTCTATTATCCCGAGAACACGAAAGCTGAAGGTACGCATACGATCATTTTACCTGTTTCATCTCCGTTTATTGCTGTCCAGTGTCTGTACGAGTCTTTCGTGGCGTATGACAACTGGCCTGAGAAAGGGTACGCACACATGGTGATAGACTCGTGTAACCCGTACGATATCGGACCTGTGATAGACGTGATCCACGAGATGATCCCTACGATGCGGGTGAAGATTGAGACACCCGTA